>NZ_LMCG01000005.1:0-552157 GCF_001623065.1 Pseudovibrio sp. Ad46
TCAGACAAACCTGAGATCTTCAACGTATGTTTTGCAGCAAACACAGTCGCAAAAATCGACTTAACATCATAACATGACCGTCACCCATGTCCCCGAACAAACGTCAACTATCTCTCCGGGACAAACACGAAGACCCGGGATCTATAACCCCAGTGTCAGAAATTGACCGAACGCCTTCGTGAAAAAGCAATCGGTTATGGATCCCAGCTAAAAAGCTAGGACGGCACCGAGGGAGTTTAACTGATGCAGTCTCTTGGTGGCTACCTGTTACGAAACCGGAACGCACTCATGCTGATGGAGCGGTAAGTGAAGCTCTCATGCAGCTTTTCGCCATAAGCATGCTCACCTGCAGCTCCATATGCCACCAGAAGCGGAAGGAAGTGTTCATCAGTTGGAAGTGCTTTTTTGTAGTACTTGTGATTGCCGGAAGAGAGCAGTGCGCAGGTCTCCCCTTGTTCCGCAAGCTCGGTAATCCAGTGGTCAAACTCCAATGCCCAGTCTGGCGTGACACCATTGCCGCTGACTTCAGAAAAATTATGCGTCAGCGCACCACTGCCGATAACAAGGATACCCTCTTCCGCCAGCGGAGCTAAAGCACGCCCTAGGTTAAAGCTCTCTTCGCTTCCATAGGCATAGGGCAAAGACACCTGAACCACTGGAATATCCGCATCAGGAAAAGCCAGTGACAAAGGAACCCAGGCACCGTGGTCCAAACCCCATGAATTATCTTCGCAAACGGTCAGGCCATAGCGCGTAATGGCGTCGTGTGTGCGAGTAACCAGCCAGCTTGGGGCATCCGTAGCGTATTGCATGTCATAGAGTTTCGGCGAGAAGCCGCGAAAATCATGGATGGTCTTCAACGGACCTGCTGAGGTGATGACGAGTCGCTCTGTTTGCCAGTGAGGCGAAATGATCACGATCGCATTGGGCTTAACCTCTGAAACACAAAGGTTTTTGAGAAACTGATGAGCTTCCAGTTCAGGTCTTATTGCGAGATCTGGTGCTCCATGGGGCAAAAAGAGAGGTGATTGTTTCATGTGAAACGCTTTTTTGTTTCGGTTTGTTGATGAATTTCTTATTCTCAACAGTGTATTGCATTAGCGAATTACGACCAATCTCAGTAAAGTTGATAGGACTGTTCACTGAAAGTGACCTTATCCTGGGATAAGGACCTTGATCGAATTTCATGCGCCTACTGGAAGAAATTGCAAACTCCTGTTAGAAAAGACGCCTCTTATCAATGGGCCTCTTCATGACACCAAAACTAAAAATTACGCGCCTTCCTCACAGCGAAGGATTAGAGCTTCCTGCTTATCAAAGTGCAGAGGCTGCTGGTTTGGATTTGCAAGCAGCAAATACAGATGCGATCGAGTTGAAGCCTGGACAGCGGGCGATGGTGCCAACGGGCCTTTCACTTGCTCTGCCATCTGGTCATGAGGGGCAGGTTCGTCCACGTTCAGGTCTGGCCGCTAAACACGGTGTGACGGTCCTCAACACACCAGGTACGGTTGATGCTGATTATCGCGGCGAAGTGAAAGTCATCCTGATCAATCTGGGGGAAGACTCCTTTGTGATTGAACGCGGAATGCGCATCGCTCAAATGGTGGTGGCCCCTGTCACGCAAGTGCAGATCGAAGAAGTCAAAGAGCTTGAAACCACCGAACGTGGTGAAGGCGGGTTTGGCTCCTCTGGCGTTTAAGCGCATCTTCAAAGGATACGCTGGAAGAAAACTGGAGCATCTCGCGTCAACTCCCATGAAGGCGAGAGGCTCCGAGGAATACAAGGAAGAATTATGAAGCCGGAACTGGTGATTTTCGATTGTGATGGCATTCTTGTCGACACCGAAACCATAGCGAATGAAGTCCTTTCTGACTTCATGAAGAAAATCGGCCTCGATTTCTCGCCTTTGGAATGTCACCACCGCTTCACCGGCACCGCAATGGACACCATTAAGGAAGAAGCCGAGCGCCTCAGCGGCAAAAAGCTTCCTGATGACTGGGCTGCACAGGTTCGCCAGGCTGATCTGGTCGCGTTTGAAGCTGGTATTGAGCCAATTCCGGGTATTCTGGATGTTGTTGCTCATCTGAAAGCAGAAGGCATTCCATTCTGCGTTGGCTCCTCAGGTCGCTATGAAAAGATGCAGATGACACTTGGCTCTGCAGGCCTTTGGGAAACCTTCAAGGACGTGCTTTATTCTGCGCAGGATTGCAAAATGGGCAAACCAGCGCCGGATATCTTCCTCTACGCAGCCAAAGGCATGGGCTTTAAGCCAGAGCAATGCGTTGTAATTGAAGACAGTATCGCTGGCATCAAAGCCGCAAAAGCCGCAGGAATGCGCGTCTTCAACTACACGGGCGATGTAAATGCAGACATCGAGCAGGCCAAATCTCTTGGCGCTATCACCTTCGGCCACATGTCAGACCTGCCTGCCCTGTTGGGTCTTGAAGCGCTGGATCAAACCACCGCGTAGTTCATCTATTTTCGAGGAAATGGTCTTTTTTGCAAAAGACCATACTAAATCGTCTCTCAGCTAGAATCTAATTCTATGTTACTGCAGTATTTTGCATCACGTTTCTATATCCTATAGTATTCGGGGTTTTTGAAACCTCGAAAACCCTCGTTACACTTCCTACATTTCATTCAGAAATTTAATGAGGCTGCAGCTCGGGAGTCTTCCGCCGAGACAGGGCTCAAACTCACAAGTAAATTGCATAAAGGGGATTTCGATGAGCACTTCCAAGCCGGGTCGTGGAAAAATTTACTCTTCCATCACTGAGACTATCGGAAACACACCAATCGTACGTCTGGACCGTTTGGCAAAGGCTCACGGCGTAAAAGGCAACCTGCTTGCCAAACTCGAGTTCTTCAACCCGATTTCCAGCGTGAAAGACCGTATCGGTGTCGCAATGGTTGAGGCAATGGAAGCAGCGGGCAAGATCATTCCGGGCAAAACCACTCTGATCGAGCCAACCTCCGGCAACACAGGCATCGCGCTGGCCTTCGTCGCAGCTGCAAAAGGCTACCGCCTGATCCTCGTAATGCCAGAGACCATGTCCATCGAACGCCGTAAGATGTTGAAGCTTCTGGGCGCTGAGATTGACCTGACTGAAGGTCCAAAGGGCATGAAGGGTGCTGTCGCACGCGCAGAAGAGCTTCTGGCGGAGATTCCAGATGCTGTTATTCCGCAGCAGTTCGAAAATCCGGCCAACCCTGAGATCCACCGCAAAACCACTGCTGAAGAAATCTGGAACGATACCGACGGAAACGTTGATGTATTCGTATCCGGCATCGGCACCGGCGGCACCATCACGGGCACTTCTCAGGTGTTGAAAGAGCGCAATCCAGCCCTTCACGTGGTCGCTGTTGAGCCAGCTGACAGCCCGCTTTTGTCCGGCGGTCAGCCTGGTCCGCACAAAATTCAGGGCATCGGCGCTGGCTTCGTGCCGGGCGTTCTGGATACCGCTGTTTATGATGAAGTGGTCACCGTTTCCAATGAGGACTCGTTTGCGCTGTCTCGTGAAGTGGCGAAAACAGAAGGCGTTCCGGTCGGTATCTCTTCCGGTGCGGCGCTAAAAGCTGCGATCGAAGTTGGCAAGCGTGATGAAATGGCAGGCAAAAACATTGTCATCATCATCCCAAGCTTTGCGGAGCGCTATCTCTCAACAGCTCTTTTCGAAGGTCTGGATGCCTGATCCCAGCGAGACTTGAAACGAATTAAGGGAGGCAATTGCCTCCCTTTTTTGTGTCTACCGATCATTTCGAGTCTGAATCGAACCTTGTTTACTCAGGCGGTGTGCCATTTCTGTCAAGAATTTCGCCAGCTAAGTAAAGTGAGCCGCTAAACAGAATACGTGGTGCTTCGTCTTCATCCTGCGCACGTCGTCTGATCTCCGCAATTGCTCTGTCCATGGTGCCATGAGCCGATGCCGAAAGACCTGCGGCCTGTGCAATCTCGGCAAGTTCAATCGGAGACCGCCCTGCGCTTGTGGTGGTCAACGGCACGCAGATGACATGCTTCGCCAGCCCTTCAAACTGCTCAAAGAACCCTTCTGGATCTTTCGTGTTCATCATGCCCATGACCAGATAGGTCGGACGGGACGCTTTATCCGTCAAATCCGCGAGAAAAGAAGCAATCACCTTTGCGGCGCCGGGATTATGCCCGCCATCAACCCAGATTTCACTGCTTTCTGGCAGCTCGTCAAAGAGCTTACCTTCATAAAGAGGCTGCATCCGTGCTGGCCAGTTGATGGAGCGCAGCGCTTTATCGCAAGCAACCCGCGCCTCTTCGCTCTCAAGCAGTCCCGCCGCCCGCAACGCAGCCAATGCAAGACCGGAGTTGGACATCTGATGGAATCCAGCAAGCTTTGGCGGTGAAAGGTCCAGCAAGCCAAACTCATCCTGATAAACAAGCCGCCCGCCCTCTTCCCAGGCAGAAAACTCTTGTCCCTGGAACCAGATCGGCGCGCGCTCCCGCCCGGCTTTGTTCTCAATCACATCCCACACGGCATCCGCTTGCGGTCCCACAACAACAGGACAACCCGGCTTAATTATCCCAGCCTTCTCCAGCGCAATGCCTTCAAGGCTATCACCCAGGAAATTCTCGTGGTCTTTTGAGATCGGCGTAATCACACTCACCAGCGGCTTCTCAACAACGTTGGTGGCATCCAGAACACCACCAAGCCCAACTTCCAAAACAAGGTAATCAGCAGGATTTTTGGCAAACAGGTAGAACGCAACAGCCGTTGTCGCCTCAAAAAACGTCAGCTCATGACCATCATTGGCTTTCTCAACCTGCTCAATCGCTTCAAGCAATGCATCATCTTCAACAAAGCGACCTGTACCACCCAGCCGAATGCGCTCGTTGAAGCGAACCAGATGCGGTGAGGAATACACATGAACGGTTTTCCCCTGTGCCTCCAGAAGCGCCCTGATAGAGGCGCCAGTAGAGCCTTTGCCATTGGTCCCCGCTATATGGAAGACTGGCGGAATGCGTGTCTCAGGGCTCCCCAGCGCCTTCATGACCCGATGCATACGGTCTAAGGACAGATCAATCTCATCGGGATGAAGTTTCATCAAACGATCAAGGGCGGCTTTGATCTTGTTCATTGGCTATCCACCTTCAAATCTGCTGGGCATCTGAATAAAGAAAAAGCCCGGCACGGTATGCCGGACTTTTTAAAGCAAATCGCAACTCCGTGAGCCGTAAAGGCTTATTGGGTTGCAGCAACCTCAGTGCTAGCCTCTGGTTCTACAGGCTTTTCTTCAAGCACTGGCAGCTGAGCTTCACGCTTCATCAGCAGGTTACACAGGTTGGAAATGGTTTCTTTCAGCTCGTGACGATGCACAACCATGTCGACCATACCGTGATCACGCAGATACTCAGAACGCTGGAAGCCTTCAGGAAGCTTCTCGCGAATAGTCTGCTCAATCACGCGCTGTCCAGCAAAGCCGATCAAAGCGTTAGGCTCAGCAATGTGAACATCGCCCAGCATCGCGTAGGAGGCTGTTACGCCACCGGTCGTCGGGTTGGTCAGCACCACAATGTAAGGCAGGCCTGCTTCACGAAGCATCTGTACGGTTACAGTAGTCCGTGGCAGCTGCATCAGCGAGAGGATGCCTTCCTGCATGCGTGCACCGCCGGAAGCGGCAAACATGACGAAAGGTGTTTTGTGCTCAACGGCATGTTCCATACCGCGGATGATCGCTTCACCAGCTGCCATGCCAAGAGAACCGCCCATGAAGGCGAAATCCTGAACAGCAGTGGTCATGTCGTAGCCATTCACCTTACCGCTGGCGACAACGACAGAGTCGGTCATCTCGGTTTTGGCTTTGGCATCTTTCAGGCGATCAACATACTTGCGCTGGTCGCGGAATTTCAGTGGGTCGACAGCAACTTCCGGAGTCTCGATGCTGGTGTATTCACCCTGGTCAAAGAAATACTCCAAACGCTTCTTGCTGGAGAGGCGCATATGAAAGTTGGAGTTTGGTACAACCCACTGGTTTGCCTCCAAATCGCGATGGAAGACCATCTCGCCAGTTTCAGGGCACTTGATCCAAAGGTTTTCCGGAATTTCGCGCTTTTCGAGAAAGCTGCGGATTTTCGGCCGTACGACGTTGTTAATCCAGTTCACGGGCTGCCGCCTGTCTTTAATTTCGTTTTCAATTTTTAATGGCCATTAAACGGGCCATACGTAAAGCAATACTTATTTCCGAGCTTTTTCTACACCCACACGTAGTGAGCGCACAACTTCGGTAACAGCAGCTTGTGTCTGATTTGTGGCTTTACCATTGTCGTCAAGGCTTGTTCTAATCGCCTCAACAAGAATAGAGCCAACCACCACACCGTCGGCATGCTTGCCAATTTCTTCTGCTTGTTCAGCGGTTTTAATGCCAAAGCCAACAGCAACAGGAAGCTCAGTGTGGGATTTAATTCGTGTAACTGCCTTAGCAACAGCAGTGGTGTCTGCAGCGGCAGATCCGGTTACACCAGTTACGGATACGTAGTAAACAAAACCTGATGTATTCGCCAGAACAGTTGGAAGGCGTTTGTCATCAGTTGTTGGTGTGGTCAGGCGGATAAAGTTTACACCACCCTCAATTGCCGGAATGCAAAGTTCGTCATCTGCTTCCGCAGGCACATCAACAACAATAAGACCATCAACGCCAGCTTCACGTGCTTCTTTCACAAAAGCAGCGCTGCCACGTACAAAGATCGGGTTGTAGTAACCCATCAGAACGATTGGAGTGTCATTGTCCTTTTTACGGAACTCACGCACCATCTGAAGCGTTTTGTCCATCGTGTGACCATGCGCTAGAGAGCGCTGAGTCGCCAGCTGGATTGGAACACCTTCAGCCATCGGGTCAGAAAACGGCATGCCAAGCTCAATAACATCACTACCCGCTTCTGGAAGTGCATCCAGAATAGCTTGTGAAGTGGCGAGGTCCGGGTCTCCGGCCGTAATAAAAGTTACGAGCGCAGGACGTCCTTCAGCCTTCAGCTTAGCAAAGCGTCGATCAATACGAGTTTCAATCATTCATCCGACCATCTGATGTATTGGGGCAAGCCCCACCAATCAATCAGCAAGGATGTAGGGGTGCAACTAGCCCTCTGTCAATAAACACAGCGCAAATTGAATGCGTTTCTGGCGAATTTTATAAGAAATAGACAACAGCTCCAGAGAATATCCAGCGATAAAGACTCTCAAGGTCTCAGATTGACCATTACGTCAAATATAATATTGCCTGCTCTGATCGTGAGCATATGGTGAACTCGACCCACTAAGCGGCAATAAGCACTGTATTTTTAGATCTGTAGTAGAACCAGTTTTAAGCATCGAAACGCGATAAACAGCCATATCAATAATCAATTCAATCCCCCCTTAGACCATAGTTGTGTGGCTCATATGACAACCCTCTGCTTTGGTTCCGGCGTATTTTTTTATGAGATTAGTTTTGGGGTAAGAGATGCGAGGATGGAAGGCGATAGTTTTTATGTGTTTGGCGGTGGTTCTTTCCGCCTGCGTAGATATTGAGTTGCACTATGATTTTGCTGAGGATGGTTCTGTCACACAGCGCATGACCTACAAGATGACAGAGGCTACCTATGCCCGTATGCAGGAAAAAAAGAAGCAAAACTCAGGTCCGGTTCCTGTGGTGGCCTTTTGTGATAACGGCGAGGTAAAGCGGGAAAACGGGTTTGTGTTCTGCAGCAATACCGTTGAACAGAGTTTATCTGATTTGCTCTTACCAGAGCAGGAAACCCCTTCGCCCCCTACATCCATGGGGCCATCCGTTCTCCAGTTAACTCGGGTGGATGATACGAGCTTACAAGTGGTCTTGAAGGTGTCGGATTTCAATAATGCCGATTCTGGAACTACAGTCCTGACCAAAGCCACTTTTCTTGAGAAAGCTGTGCTGTCTCAAGCTCTTGCTGAGCGCAATCTGACCGTAATCCTTAGCGGCCCTGCGCTTATCAATGCTTCTGGAAACAAGATTGCAGACACAACGCAATCAGTAACATCGGTTCCACTCACTGATCTCATCACCGGCCAACTTGATGCAAAAGATCCCTCCGCCACTTTCCGATTTGCTCACCCCTTGCCTCCTGATAGAGAGAAGCAGGTAAAAATGATGTCTCAACTTTTCGAGGGCTATCAGTTCGACAATTGGGAAGACATGCACGGTCCAATATCGGATTACCTTCAACAGCAACCGCGTATGATGACTTGTGGAGTCCGCATGACAGAGCAGGCCTGTAAAGTTACGCGGGCAGAACTGGCTCAGCGCATCACGGCCGATAACACTGGCTTCAAAGAGCAGTTTATAAAGGTTCTTCACGCGCGTTATAGTATTCAGGATCTTCAGGACATGCTGGGGCTGGTTCAACAGAACCCTACTCTGTTCAAGTCACCCGTGTGCGATGACTTCCCACAAATGGACCGGCGCTGTGTGGTTATGGCACATACGGTGGATGCCTTGTTGCTCAAACACATCGTTGCGGCCAACGAGGCAGCGCAAGCGCGCGTGTCGCCCTTTTTAAAGGATGAGTGAGTGCGCCAGTAAAAGCAGCCGCAACACTCCGGAAAGCAAAAAAGCCGCAGATTATCTGCGGCTTTCTCAGTCTTGAAACTAAACGCAAATTAGCCGCGACGGCTTTCCAAAAAGCCAATAATGCGACGTACATCATGCAGCACTGGTTCTGCAATCTCAGCAGCACGTTCAGCACCATCACGCAGAACAGCATCAACGCTTGCAGGATCATCCATGATCCGGCGCATTTCATTGTTCATTGGAGCCAGTTTCTCAACAGCCAGCTCGGAAAGAGCTGGTTTGAATGCTGAGAACTGCTGACCGCCGAACTCGCCCAGAACCTCTGCTTTGGTACGTCCGGAAAGGGCAGCATAAATGCCAACAAGGTTGTCAGCTTCCGCACGACCTTCCAGTCCATCCACTTCACTTGGAAGCGCTTCAGGATCGGTCTTTGCCTTTCTGATTTTCTTCGCAATCGTGTCCTGATCATCAGTCAGGTTGATGCGGGAAAGATCAGAAGGATCAGACTTGGACATCTTCTTGTTGCCGTCACGCAGGCTCATGATACGGGTCGCAGGACCAGTGATCATTGGCTCAGTGACCGGGAAGTAAAGCTCATCCGGCGCTTCATGAGATGGTTCAGGGTTTGGAACACCAAGACCCAGCTCTTTGATGCGATCAGCAAAATCATTGTTGAACTTCTGCGCAATATCGCGTGTCAGCTCAAGGTGCTGCTTCTGGTCATCGCCAACCGGAACATGGGTAGCGCGGTAAGCCAGAATGTCTGCTGCCATCAGGTTAGGATAAGCAAACAGACCAACAGAAGCGTTTTCTGCGTTCTTTCCTGCTTTGTCCTTGAACTGAGTCATGCGCTTCAGCCAGCCCATGCGGGCGATACAGTTGAAAATCCATGCCAGTTCAGCATGTTCTTTCACCTGGCTCTGGTTGAAGATGATCGACTTCTTCGGATCAACACCGGCTGCGAGGTAAGCTGCTGTTACTTCACGGGTCTGCTGCGTCAGCTCGGCAGGGTCCTGCCAGACTGTGATCGCATGCATGTCAACGATGGAGAAGATGGTCGGCATCTGGTCCTGAAGCGGAACAAAGCGGACAATAGCACCGAGGTAGTTACCAAGGTGGAGGTTTCCGGTTGGTTGAACACCGGAGAAAACGCGAGGCTGAAACGCCGTCATAACAAATATCCCTAGGCTTGGGCCTGTTGGAAGGGCCAGTGGGTTGCGCGGGCATAGATTGAATGGGTGACAAACAAACTAGAACAGCCCGCGCAGATAAAGCCCGGTGGTTATGACTGCGCTTTTTCGTATGTGCAAGTGATTTGCAGAGTGAGAAAGCCTTTATCGCCGCAATTTCTGCAGTTGTACGCGAAAATCCACGGTCCCGGTGAGCTGAACCAAAATCCCAAAGGAAATCAGGCCAATGGTGACAAGAAGGACCAGCTCGCTGGCTCGCACAACAAACAGATTGGAGGTTGAAAGCGGCTCCAGAACAAGCGTGCCGCCATAGACCACAACACCCATCAAAGCGCTGGCAAAGCCCAATAGCGGAATTCTTTTCAGCAATGCTGCGTCGACAACAAAATGACCACGCCGCCACAGCACAAAGGCCAGCAGCGCCGAGTTGACCCAACCCGCAGCAGTTGTCCCAATCGCGATGCCCACGTGCTTGAAGGTAGGGAATAACAAGATTGAGAGCGCCACGTTCACCACCATGGCAACAGCGGCAAAGTACATTGGGGTCTTTGTATCTTCCCGCGCAAAGAAGCCAGGGGACAGCACCTTATTCAGCACAAACGCAGGCAAACCAACGGCAAATGCCATCAAAGCCAAAGCAGTCTGCTCAACAGCAGCATCCGTAAACTGACCGCGCTGGAACAGTACGGAAATCACGGTATCTGGGATGATAACGAGCGCGACTGCAGCAGGTAGAGTAAGCGCAAGAGCGAACTCCATTGACCGGTTCTGCGTATGATGAACCAGCTCTTCCTGACCAGAGCGCAACTGCCGTGTCAGGCTTGGCAAAAGCACAACACCAATCGCGATACCCACCACACCAAGCGGCAGCTGGTATATCCTGTCAGCATAGTAAAGGTATGAATTCGCACTGCTTTCCAGCGATGCGATGATCGTTCCAACCGTGATGTTGATCTGCGTAATCCCCCCGGCAATCACACCGGGAACACCCAAAACCAGCAAGCGCTTTACGCCCGGCGTCCATCGTGGGCGCATGATAGGGACGCGAAACCCGAGCCGCTTCATGCCAATGGCAACGACAGCGAGCTGAACAACACCTGCTACAGCGACACCAGTAACCAATAGCACTCCGGTCGTCTGATCAGGCTCCATACCATAAAAACCAATGCCTGCGAGCACAGCCATCATCACAACATTGAGCATGACCGGTGCCATGGCTGCGGCCAGAAACTTCTGAAATGTATTGAGAATTCCGCTTAAGAACGCGAGCAAGGACATGAACAGCAAATACGGAAATGCAATGCGTGACATGAGGACTGTGAGGTCGAATTTTGCGGGGTCAGAGAAATAACCCGGCGCCAGCACATGTACGAGCAAAGGCATGAAAACCTCTGCCAGAGCGAGGATAACCACCAGCGTCCAGAACAAAGCTGCCGCAATCTCACCAGCAAATTTTTGTGCGCCCTGCTCTCCATCTTCCTCAACAGAGCGGGCAAACAACGGTACGAAAGCTGAGTTAAATGCACCTTCCGCAAACAATCTGCGGAACAGGTTTGGTAAGCGGAAAGCCACAACAAAAGCATCTGCAACAGGACCAGTGCCTACAAAGGCAGCCAGCATCACATCTCGCCCAAACCCGCAGAGACGGCTTAGCATTGTTGCACCACCAACCGTGGCGAAGCTCTTGAAAAGGCTCATATAAAATTACTTACCTGTATGTTTTTGAGGTTTACGGCGTGAGCTCGTAGGCGCTTTTTGTGGCTTTTTACCGTCAAAGGCATTTTTGAGTCTATCGCGAATAGATTCCTGACGTCCCACATTGTGTACTTTCTGGCCAGTCAGATCGGTCACGTAAAATACATCGACCGCTTTCTCCCCAAAAGTCCCAACATGAGCACTCGCAATATTCAGGTTGAGAGCCGAGATCTCGGTGGTCAAATCAGAAAGTAAACCCGGTCGGTCAAGTCCGGTCACTTCAAGAACCGTATAGTTTTCTGACCATGAATTGCTAACTAAAACAGTTGTTTGCAGCGTAAACGCCTTGTTACGAGCATTCGGCTTTGTCGCTGCACCCTTCACTTCAGGAACAGGTGCCGTGCCGCGCAGTGCTTCTTTAATCAAACAGCAAATCCGCTCCCCGCGACGATGCTCGTCATCGTCCTCAGGTAACTCACGGCTGATGTAGATCGTATCCAGCGCGAGACCATCTTTTGTGGTGTCGATGTGTGCGTCCACAATGTTTCCACCTGCCGCAAAACAAGCTCGTGCAATTGTGGAGAGTAATCTTGGATGATCCGGTGCTAGAACGGTGATTTCTGTAACGCCCTCAAAAGCATGAGGCTCCACAGAGGTCGCCAGATGCTCTTCTTCCTTGTCCGTTTTGCGGATCAGGTTCGCATGGTTGATCTTGCTCTTCAGATCAACGCGCAGCCAATAGGCCGGATAGTGGCGATTGAGGTAATTATCCAGCTCCTCATCAGTCCAGCCTACCAGCTCTTCGGCCAGCTCTTGCTTCGCATGGTCAACACGTTGCTGCTGGCTCATACGGCCATGACCACCACTGAGGATCGTCTCGCTCTCATAATAGAGCGTGCGCAGCAATTGCCCTTTCCAGCCATTAAATACATTGGGACCCACTGCCCGAATGTCCGCAACCGTCAAAATCAACAGGAGCTGCAAACGCTCCAGACTCTGCACTTTACGGCAGAAATCCTTGATGGTTTTCGGATCACTCAAGTCGCGAGACTGTGCAACCGTACTCATTTCCAGATGCTGCTCGATGAGCCAGGCGACAGTATCAGTCTCTGCTGGAGAAAGGCCAAGACGTGGGCAAATCTTCCGCGCAATCTTGGCTCCTGCAATAGAATGATCCTCTGGCCGTCCCTTCGCCACATCATGCAAAAGCATTGCAACATAAAGGACTTTCCGGCTGTGAACCGATTTGATCAGATCCGTTGCCAGCGGGTGGCTATCACCACCCATCCCGCGCTCAATTTCAGAAAGAACGCCAACAGATCGGATGAGGTGTTCGTCGACAGTGTAGTGGTGATACATGTTGAATTGCATCATCGCGACGACCTTCCGAAACTCCGGCAGGAACTGGCCAAGGATAGACGACTCGTTCATCGCACGCAAAACGGTTTCCGGATCACTGCGACTTGTCAGGACCTTCAGGAACAGCCGATTCGCTTGTTCATTCTTGCGGAATTCCGCATTGATCAGCCGCCTGGATCGACGAACCAGTTTCAGCAATTCTGGGTGCATATCCAAATTGGTTTTGTCGATCAGATAAAACACACGGATCACATTGACCGGATCTTTCTCAAAGACATCCGGCTTCGCCGCAATAATGCGCCCGTTCTCGACAAGGAAGTCCTTGGTTCCTTTGATAGATCGCCGCTTGTGCTTGCTTCCCGGAACAAAACTGCCAAGGAACCGCGAAATGCTTGGGGCGGACTTCACATGCTGCTCTTCAAGAGCCGCCGCAAAAATGCGTGTCAGATCACCAACATCCTTCGCAACAAGGAAGTAGTGCTTCATGAACCGCTCAACAGCCCGCATGCCGGGATGGTCCATGTAACCGAGACGGTCAGCAATTTCCCGTTGAACATCAAAGCTCAAGCGTTCTTCAGGACGGTTTGTTAGAAAATGCAGATGACAGCGGACAGCCCAGAGAAAATCCTGACTCTTTCGGAACCGATTCAATACACGCCGCGAGAAAACACCCTTTTCAACCAGCCCTAAGCCACTGGGAACGCGATAAAAATACTTGGCGATCCAGAACAGCGTGTTCAGATCACGCATCCCGCCTTTGCCTTCTTTGACATTGGGTTCAACAAGGTAGCGGGACGCGCCGTGGCGTTCATGACGATCATCTCGTTCAGCAAGCTTGGCGGCGATGAAATCCGGTCCAGTGCCGGAAACGATTTCCTTGTCGAAGCGCTTGGTAAGCTCTTGGAAAAGCTCAAGATCACCCCAAACATAACGCGCTTCCAAAACAGCTGTGCGAACGGTCATATCTTCGCGGCACTGCTTGATTGTCTCATCAAGATTGCGCGTGGAATGACCGACCTTTAGGCCCATGTCCCAAAGCATGTAGAGGATGAACTCAACAACCTGATCACCCCAGGGCGTTTGCTTATATGGCCAGAGAAACAGCAGATCCACGTCAGAGTGCGGCGCCATCGTTCCGCGCCCATAACCACCAACAGCTATGATGCTGATACGCTCGGATTTTGTTGGATTTTCAACGGGATAAACATAAGTAACCGCGAACTCATAGATCACCTGAATGAGCATATCCTGCACGCAAGACAAGCGCTCGGAACATCGCCGGCCCTGCCCGTCTTCCATCAGGAGCTTTTCAATTTCTTTAAAGGCTGCTTTGTGCGTGGCTTTCAGCTTTGTCAAAACATCGCTGCGCAGCTTAAAGCTGTTGCCGTCGCCATCGTGCTTCTCAACCAGCTCTTTGAGTTCGTTGAGAAGGGATTGGGGATCAACCAGTTGATCTACTTTGAGTTCTTCAGGCGTCATATCAGCAGTCCACTTCAAAAGTCAGCAGACTGACTTTACAGAGCTTTGTCGGCTTAGACTAGATATTGTCGCGAGAGCTAACCACTCTTAGTTGATGAATGAGGTGCTCCAGGGATTCCTCTGAGAGTCCATTGATCTTCGAGGCAAGCATATTCGTCAGCTCGGTCGCCCGAGGTGTCAGGCCGCCAGTATCGATGGTGATTTTCGGGTTGGAAAGTTCCGCAAGTCTTTGAAGTTCTTCAGCTTCGTCCCAGATCACATTGAAATAAGTGATCATGCGCTGAACCATGTACCAGGTCGGAGTACCACGCTTGCCATGTTCAAGCGCACTCAGGTAGGCAGAGGAAACCGAAAGCGCTTCCGCCATTTCCTTCAGGGTAATCTTCTGCTTAGCCCGCAGCTCTCTAACCTTGGCTCCAAAAGGCGTCATCTTACTGAAATTCCTGCCTTATTTTTTGCGCTTACGAATGCGAACGTAAATCGCACCGCTGCCCCCATGCGAAACATGAGCTTGGTCGAAGCCTACCACACAGCTGCGCATATCAGGAAGAGAAAGCCACTGCGGCACCATTCTGCGCAACACACCACGATCATCGCCATAGGGGCTGCTTGAATAGTCGAGCCCCTTGCCGGTGATCACAAGCACGAGGGAGTAGCCCATGGCCTGCGCTTGATAGATGAACGAGGTTAAGCGTTGATGCGCTTGATACTGCGTCAAACCATGAAGATCGATGCGCGCATCAATATAGCCCTTGCCCCCGCGGACAACTTTTTTGCGCTCTTTCTTGTTGAGCGGTGAAAGCGGAGGCATCGCAGGAACAACAGGCTTGGGCGGGCTGTAGTCTGGCGCGGTCTTCCCTTTGGAACCGCGAGACTTTTTGGCCTGAGGCTTCGGTGGAGAGGTCAACTGCGGCTTAAGCTCAGGCTGAGACACCTCAGCGCTTTGAGCGTGCATAAGGGACTGATCAGGCTCGGAAAGCTGCGTCGTGTCTTCCAGCATATCAGAAAGGCGCTCTTGATGAATAGGCGTCAGAGTGGCTTTCACCCTGTCCCACAAGCGCTTGTCTGCTTCGCTCAGCTGCTTTGTTTTGGCTCGCTTTGTGCGATCACCATTCGTCATCTATCCGATCCGTCCACGATCATTTATTATTTTGGAACAAGGAGATAGAATTCCGCACGGTGACGGATATTCCCGGCAACGGCACCTGCCTCTGCACCACTTCCTACATAGATATCGCCGCGCGCGGGGCCTTTGATGGCTGACCCGGTATCCTGAGCAACCATAAGTTTGGCGAAGCGATCACCTGATGTGTCGTAGGTCCTTAACTCACTAGAGACAAAAATTAAACTGCCATAAGTGTGCAGATCATCATCAATTGCCAGTGATCTCAGGTCCGTCAGGGCTGTTCCTGCCCCTCCAATGGCTGCAATCTCAGTGTCTTGCGCAGATTGTAACTCAAAGAAGATGTAGGATTTATTGTGCCGAAACACGTCTTTCTGCTGGGATGGGTTTTGGGATAACCAGGCACGAAGCGCATCCATGCCCATGTTATCTCTGGAGATTTCGCCTAGCTCAATCAACACACGGCCAATCGCGGTGTACTCATGACCAGACTTGCCTGCAAAAGCTAAACGCCGCAACTCGCCATCGGGCAGACGAACACGGGCAGACCCTTGAACAGCTGTAAAAAATGCATCTATCGGGTCTTTCACCCACAGCACTTCAAGGCCCATTCCATCCAGTGCACCGTCCATCACATCGCCGCGTGTTGGCATCACCTTCAGGCCTTTGGGATAGGCATGAAGGGGAACAACAAACTCGTCAGTGCGAACAAGTGAGCCTTCCAGCTCTGGCATGTAGTAGCCGGTCACAAACCCGTCGTTCTCTACGCGCTGAAGCGTAAAGTTATGTTCTAAAAAGGTTTTTGCATCACTTGCGTTATTTACGTCGATTTTGCGCGATTTTGCGCAGATAGCGCGTAACTTTGCGTCGCTAATGCCAAACGCCTTTGTCGGCAGCGTTCGGCCTTCACTCGCCTCGCAGTGAGCCACAAATGCGGAAAGGGCCGCAGAATGATCATCTGCAGCCCATCCGTCGATTTCGTTGGGATCAAGTGGCCCGGAGAGCTTCGCGCTTCGCATGGTCCTATGGTCTTTTGTAAGGGTGTTTCCAGCTACAGCAGCAGAACTTATCCCCGCCGCGACGCTGAGTGTCATAATGAAACTCATAGCGTCGCGAAAGAAAGAAAACGTCATGCAGATTCAGTTGCAACCAGCTTCCAGTTTGGATCGTTCTCACCAGTTACGCGAGCGAAGGTCCAGATGTCAGTCAGGTCACTCACTGCGGTTGGGTCACCATCCACAATGCGGTTTTCAGAATCCCGTGTCGCGGTGATCAGCTGCCCCTTGAAGCGAACAGTCACTTCAGCAAGCTTGTCTTTGTCGTTGAAGACCGCCTCCACAATGTCAGCTTTGTCGATGCCCACAAAAGTGGACTCAACACGCTCATTGCGGCTTTCCCGGTCATCAATCGCAGCAGAGAAACCACTGAACACTTCAGGAGAAAGAAGCTCTTTGAGCGTGCGGCGATCACCCTGCGCAAACGACATCAAAATGATTTCGTAAGCGCCGCGTGCACCTTCCGCAAACTCTTTTGGATTGAAAGACGGCTCAGCTTTCCAGATTTCCCGCAGACCGTGATTCAACTCGCCGCCTTTTTTGGCAAGCTTGTCGATTTCGGCCTCAATCTGTTCGCGAGCTTCACGCTCTGCGCGCTCAGGGTCATGTTGAACATGCTCACTGCCTGGAAGAGGAATAACATTGTCCTCATTCTCAGGAGCCTGAGTCTTTTGAGAGTCTTGTTTTTGCTGAGCAGAATACGGGTCAAATGGTTGACGCTCGTTACCGGTGCGATTGCCCAAAACGGAGCGTAACCGCAGGAAAATAACAACTGCCGCAATAAGGAAGATTATGTTGTAGACGTCGAATATTTCGTTCATTCCGAGTACCGACCGGTCCTTTACTCGTGGGCTGCCAGGCGCCGATGATCAAATGCATTAGATATCTAGATAATGTGCTCTAGCGCATTTTTACAGGCTCTGTCACTAATTTAAGGTTTCTATCAGCAACATCCAGCTATTTCGTGTCCATCCCAACGCCTTTTTAAAGTCTTACCACGCAAGTATAAGCTAAAATCAGTCATTGCAATTCTGTGAAGATCACCCACTATAAGTAAGATCGCTTCAAAAAGAAGTGATCAAAAAGCAAAATAAACCTAAACCTACGCGGACGCTATGCCACTCGGACTTATCATTCTTGCCTGTTTCATTCTGCTACCAACCATCGAGATCTATCTCTTTATTGAGGTTGGAAGTGTTATCGGGGCAATTCCAACAATCCTGTTGACTGTAGCTTCCGCAGCTGCCGGCACCTATATGCTGCGCCAGCAGGGGCTGTCTTTGCTCATGCGCATGCGTTCTGAAATGGACTCAGGACGCGTTCCAAGTCATGAGATGATGCATGGCGCGATGATCGTGTTTGCAGGCCTCATGCTGTTGATTCCAGGCTTCTTTACAGACGCAATCGGCCTGCTGCTCTTCATCCCGCCACTGCGTGAGGTGATTGGCAACTATCTGGCACGCCACGTGAAGGTACAAAACCTTAACGTCAATCCAGGTTACCGTCGCCGCGATGGCACTGTGGACCTGAATGAAGATGAGTGGAGCTCCTCCCGTCATACAGAGCAGGATGATGACCCTTCCCGTCCTCGTTCCAATGACCCGGACCAGATCAGCCCATGGTCCTCTGACGACGACAAGCGTCGCTAAATCCCGCCAAGCTTAACGGAGAGCTGCCTGAACTGACTCAGGACTCTCCAACAGTGTCGCGACCAAAGCAATCAGATAAGTGACGTCCAGCTCTTGCTCTGCATTCCAGGTGGTTGAGAAGCACCAGTTATTTCCGTCAGGGTCTTCCAAGGCATAGGTCATGTTCAGCACGCCAATCTCACTGCCGCCCTTATAAGCGTAAGACGTCCAGTTATCCGGTTCAGCCACCCCCGGATTCACGAAAACTCCCTTGATATCCTTCACTTTTGTCACAATCTCGCAGAGTTCGCGGTTCGAGATGTACCACTCAACTCCCTCTGTCAAAGGCACGGAAACCTTGTCCATTGGCGGCAACTGGGCCGGTAAGGCAGCAAGAATCAGTGCCCGCTCCTCTGGCCCTGCTTGGCGATAAGCTTCTGCAGCTTGCTCATCCGCTTTCAGGTGAAACAGCTGCTGCGTCGTAAGAGCCGGTGAACTTTCTCCCGGCAACATCACACTTTCCTGTCCCACCAGATCCATCAGCAAGTCCGTGGCCGTGTTGTCCGAAATCTCGATCATGTTGCGGGCCACATCCAGCAAAACAAACTTCTTGCCAATCGGCTCATTCTGCATTGTGCCACCTGGATACGAGATATGCTGTTGCTCCAGCGTGACTTTATCTTGCCAGCTCAGGTCCCCGTCCCTGACCCGCTGCGCCACTTGGTCCAGCACATAAAGTTTAAAGGCAGATCCGACAGCCAATTGCGCATCACTGTTGTTCTCAGCATGCACCTTTCCGTTTTGCATCAGCAAAAAGCTCTGCGTCGCGGTCTGCTGTTTCATGTGTTCCAGAAGGCCTTCGTGTTTCACATCCTTCACAAGCGCAAAGCGAAACAGCAATCCCGTCAGCTGACCGGTCTTATTCTGCTTCAAAAGCGTTGGAATCCTGTAGGATTTCGTCTCAACAAGAAATTTGTGCGGGTCCTTGGTCGCTTCAACATGAAGCGCAGGGCCATAGATCGAACGTTGTTGTGAAAGAATGGAGACGAGAAGTTCTTTCGGGATCTTCTTGTAGACTTCGGGCGCAAAGTCATTGGCATTAAAGTCCGGCCCATTCCAGATTTTCTTGAGCAACTCCGGCGGGCTTGTGGCCTCCTGAGCGCTTAAGGGCTGTGGAGCGATGACTAAAACTGCAACAGCGCATAACGCCTTAAAATACCTAAGCAATTGCATCTCCAGAATATCTGGTGGAACTATATGTATCCTAGGCGCATAAAAACTAACATTACCTTAGGTCATAAAGATTCAAGCCACAACATCAGGCTGTGTTGCAAAGTCTCAGGTAGCCCTATGGCAATCAGGCGCGGTAACCAACAATTAAAGTTGAAGAGATGACGCTAGTATTCGCATCCCTTAAAACTTATGATTGCACGAATTAATTAGTAAATTTATGGGCGGTATTACATGGCGGCGCACCAAACCTCCAGTCGTGTGGATTGGGTCGACTACGCGAAAGGCTTTTGCATCTTTCTCGTGGTGATGATGCATTCAACCCTTGGGGTTGGAAGCGCCATTGGCGAAATGGGGTTCATGGGCGACATTGTTGCCTTTGCTAAGCCCTTCCGTATGCCGGACTTTTTCATGATCTCCGGCTTGTTCCTCGCCTTGACGCTGGATCGGGACTGGCGCCTGTATCTGGACCGTAAAGTCGTCCATTTCTTCTACTTCTACATTCTCTGGCTTACGATCCAGTTTGGAATGAAAGCACCATCCTTCGCAGCAGAGTTTGGCTGGGACGGCGTGTTGATGCACTACGCGCTCGCCTTCGTACAACCATTCGGAACCCTCTGGTTCATCTACGCCCTGCCCGTTTTCTTCGTCATCACCAAACTGCTGCACTCACTAAAAGTGCCATGGCAAGTGACCTTGCTGGTCGCTGCTGGCCTGCAAATCAGCGCGTTGCACACCGGCTCGGTGCTGATTGACGAAACAGCCGCTCGCTTCGTGTTCTTTTTCGCCGGTTACATCTTTGCGCAAAAGATCTTCGTCATTGCTGACTGGGTGCGCGAGAACGTGTTGAAGGGCTTGGCCTTTGTGTTTGTCTGGGCCGTCGTCA
This sequence comes from Pseudovibrio sp. Ad46, assembly GCF_001623065.1. Taxonomy (NCBI): domain Bacteria; kingdom Pseudomonadati; phylum Pseudomonadota; class Alphaproteobacteria; order Hyphomicrobiales; family Stappiaceae; genus Pseudovibrio; species Pseudovibrio sp. Ad46. The sequence continues at coordinate 20,196 of NZ_LMCG01000005.1, forward strand.
ACGGCCTGTTCGTTGGCTACGGCTATGCAGACCTGCCATTTGCCTCGCTTGCTCTGGGCGGTTTGGGCGCATTGGCGGTGATCACCGTTTCCGCACTGCTCTCCAAGGTCAAGGCGCTGGATCTGTTGCGCTACATGGGCAAAAACTCTATCGTGATCTACCTGTCTTTCTTCTTCCCGATGGCTGTCTCGCGCACAATCTTGCTCAAACTGGGCATCATTCAGGATGCGGGCGTGATCTCGTTGATCGTCACGTGCACCGCAACCATCGCACCGATGATCCTGTTCTGGCTGATCACCAAAGTAGGTTACGGCCAGTTCCTGTTCAAACGTCCGGCATGGGCCTACATCGCGGAAATGCCACGCGCCAAGAGCCCTGCACCGTCACCAACCTGATATCTGCGCGAAATCGCTGATCTGCCTAAGCCCCCGGAGCCGCTGCTTTCGGGGGCTTTTTGCATGCATGTTCAGCAAGCGCCAATTTTAGTGGTTGGGTTCAGAAGGTCTTTCCGGTCTTTGCTTAGGCTTTGCGGAAGCAAACGGTGTGACAAGATCAAGGAACGTATCTTCATGAAACTCGGGGCTCTCAGGGTTCTGCCGCTTCTCTTCATTCTCGTGGCCATTGGCTGGCTGGAGCTACGCCCCCACCCCGCTGTTGCGCAAAAAGAAGATAAAGCACGTCAAATTCTCAATAAGACCATCGAGAAGTTCAGCGAAATCAAAGCCATGAGCTTTACCGTCTACGCGAGCGAGGAACGGATCTTTAAAGACAGGGTGCCGCTAAACTTTGTGTTCGAATACACGGTCAACATTCTTGGGCATGGTGATCTGAAAATTGATCTCCCACGCCCCAACGGGATGAGTGAAATCTATCTTGATGACGGCATCATCACTTACTTCGACAAAACGCGGAACATCTACACTCAGGGTGATTTCACTGGAACTTCCTCGGAATTTATTGAGGTACTACGCAGTGACTTTCAGCTCACATTGCCCGGCATTGATTTGGCCAACCCGGAACTGGGCCAGATGCTTGATGACCTGATAACGAAGTCCGTCTACGTCGGGCGTGAGGTTCTGCCAGAAGGGGTTGCCCATCATCTTGCCTTTTTTAACGATCAGGTAGATTGGCAGTTGTGGGTCTACGAAGACAGCGGCCTGCCCGGTTATCTTATTATCACTTATAAGGACCTTGTTGGTTTGCCTCAAACACACCTGTCCTATCGAGGGTGGAACCTTGAACCTCAGCTCAATTCAGAAGACTTCCGCTTCAATCCTCCTGAGGGGGCTGAGCGCTTCAGCCTGCCTGCCCTTTCAGCAGTAGAAAACGGAAGGAGCTCAAGATGAGTTACTCCACCACAGCACAGCTTCTCAGCAACTCACTCAGATCACTGGCCATCCTGACCTTCATCACAGGCACCGGCATACTCACAGCCCAGGCGCAGGAAACTCCGCCTCCCCCCAAACAGGCCACATCCGCCGAAGTTGCGGAGTGCGAGGAAGAGCACATGAAGCGTGAGGGCATTGCTGATCTGGGCGGCTCTCAATACCGCGATAAGATCCGCGATCTCTGCAACAAATCCGTACATGGCGCTGACAAAGCAGAGGCGGGAAAAGAGCCAGCTACCAACGATTACTACTTCAGCGGTGACAACAACGGCTTTGTCTATGAGCTCAACGAAGAATGCCAGCAGATCCGCATTCAGGAAGAGCTGATTTTCATCTGTCCGGAAGGCAAATACAAACCAACCATCCGCAACAACCAATCCGGTTTCATGCCTTATTTAGAGCCCGTGGAACCCATTAGGCAGGGTGAGAAGCCGTAGGAAGGTCATAAGTAAACACATGGTGTACTCTGTGATTGTCAATCTGACTCATGACCCAACTGCGGGATTGCGCTTTTCTCTGGTTTGGGCTTCGAAATAAAGTCCGTGCCGGATGTTCATTTTGGGAGCGCCTAAATTACATTGGACTTCTATGCCCGACAGAATGCTCTTCGTGTAGCCTTCAACATCATTCGTTGGGGCAAAATTGCTGATAAAATCAAAAGCATACGCTCTGAAAAAGTTGAAACTGTAAGGCGGTGTGGAGGCTTGTCTGACATGCAAGCACGAACGACTAAATTTGCAAATCGCTCCGGGTCATTTCCGCTTTCTTCGCTTTTCGCCATACTGTTAATTGCACGTGTTGTAGAAGGTTCGTAAGGGTCGTTGTCGGATGGACTTCGCCTTCTCGCTGCACCAAAGCCAGTTCGATGATCTCCCGGTTCCACCAGTATAACGTGGAGTCCAAAAGGGGCGACCTCCATTGATAAGGCCGCCGCATAATTAGCAATCGCAGCTTTTGATGCACTGTAAAGTGCTTGAAAAGGGATTGGGAGCCGTGATGCAATAGAGCCAATAATCACAATCGTTCCTGCTCGCCTTTTTCGCATATCAGGAAGAAAGGCGCGTACCATTCTATCAACGCCGAGTAGGTTGGTATCGATCTGTCGAACGGCTTCAGAAGCAGCTGTCATTTCAATAGGGCCAGCGATGCCAGAACCCGCATTCAATATCAAACAGTCGGGGACAAGGTTAATGCGGTTGCGAAGTGCAATCACAGAATCTTCGTCGCACACATCAAGTTCTTCTAAAGTGCCTCCTTGGCGAGATGTACCAATCGCTTGCCATCCGTTTGTTGTAAAAGCTTTTAACATTGCGGCACCCAGCCCTTTGGAGGCACCGGAAATTAAAACAGAATTCATGAGTAATTCTCCAGATTTCAAATATGTTATCGATGGTAACATTGGTTGAGGCTATCTGGTCAAGTGGAAAGTTATCAATGGTAACATCGAGGCAAGAACAACAAACTCCGGGCACATCAGAATATCATCATGGAGGTTTGCGTGAGGCGCTTCTGGATGCTGTCGAAGCTCAGTTGCCTGAAAAAGGGCCAGAGGGGGTGAGCTTACGGGCTGCTGCCAAAAATGCAGGTGTTTCCTCTGCTGCGGCTTTCAGGCACTTTAAAGACAAGCGGGCTGTGATGACGGCAGTTGCTGTCCGTGCACATCGCGGAATGGCAGAGCATATGGAAACGGCAGCCACTGAAGCACGCAGTGCGGGGCTCTCAGTATTTTCCGCTAAGGGGCAGGCCTATCTGGACTTTGCTCTTTCTGAACCTGCCAAGTTCAAAACAATGTTCCGTACGGCATTGTTGGATGAGACAGATGTAGATTTAGTCGAAGCAGAGGCACGCATGACGCGCCTATTGCTTAACGATGCTGTTGAAGATGAAAAACACACTGAAATCCCAGCTAAGTCCCTGCTTGCGTGGGGGGCCGTACACGGCCTGGCTATGCTCTCGATTGAAGGTGGATTACCAAGCACATCCACGAAGGATACAAGATCAGCAATTCTGGAGGCATTAGATTTGTTAGAACAACAGGATTAGTCAGAGTAACTTCATTTTTGTTAGGTGGAAGTTGAAAGCTAAGTAGCCAGAGGCCGTTCCAAACTCACCCTCCGCTAAAACATCATTGAAAAAGGGTTAATTCCTCTTTCTTTGTCGGCCCAAGGCGGGCATGATCCCGCTCATGTCGACACAATCCATTGCACCAGCTCTCACAGAGAACGATCACCTCATCCTGATCGATGGCTCTACCTTCATTTTCCGCGCATATCACGCGCTGCCGCCGCTTACTCGCAAGCCTGACGGACTGCCCGTTGGCGCGGTTTCCGGCTTCTGCAACATGCTTTGGAAGATGATGCAGGAAGGCCCCACCAAAGAAACTGGTGACGAGCCAACCCACTTCGCCGTGATTTTCGATAAGTCCGGCAAAACGTTCCGCAACGATTTCTACCCGGAATACAAAGCTCACCGCCCACCGCCGCCAGAAGACCTGCGCCCGCAGTTTGGTCTGATCCGTCAGGCAACGCGCGCGTTTGGTGTGCCTGCCATTGAGCAGCAGGGCTATGAGGCGGATGACCTGATTGCCACCTACGCCCGTCAGGCAGCCGCACAAGGCGCCCGCGTTACCATCGTTTCCGGCGATAAAGACCTGATGCAGCTTGTCACCGATAAGATCGGCATGGTCGACACCATGAAAAACAAGGTGATCGGCAAGCCCGAGGTCTTCGAGAAATTCGGCGTTGGCCCGGAAAAGGTCGTCGAAGTGCAGTCGCTCGCAGGCGATAGCGTCGATAACGTGCCCGGCGTCCCAGGCATCGGCCTCAAAACCGCCGCTCTGCTCATCAACGAGTTTGGCGATCTGGATAGTCTTCTGGCACAAGCCGACACCATCAAGCAGAAGAAGCGCCGCGAGAACCTCATCGAGTTCGCCGAGCAGGCCCGCATTTCCAAGCGCCTCGTGCAGCTGGAAGAGGCCGTACCGGTGGAAACTCCGGTCGAAGACTTCACCGTGTGTGATGTGGATGGCGCGCAAGCAGTTGGCTTCCTCAAAGCCATGGGCTTCACCAGCCTCACCAAAAAAGTGGCAGATAAAACCGGCGCTGTGTTGGAAAACATCGAGCCGATTGAGCCTGTGATTGAAGGCTGGGAAAGCACTGCAAAACCGGCAGAACAAGCTGAGGATTCTGCGGGAGAACTTGAGGGTAAAGCATGGACCGCCGCCCCTCTGGCAGAGAAAGTTGCAGCTGAAATATCTACGCTGCCTATAGATAATTCCGCATACGAAACAGTTTCTACCACTGAGCGCCTCAAAGAGTGGATAGCGGAAGCCTATGAAGTGGGCTACGTGGCTGTGGATACTGAGACAGATGCCCTCAACGCCATGGAAGCTGGCCTTGTTGGCGTTTCCCTCTCCTGCACTCCGGGCAAAGCCTGTTACATCCCGCTGGCCCATGTGGATGGCGAAGGCGATCTCTTCAGCGGCGGTGCGCTGCTGGAAGGTCAGATCCCGCTAAACGAAGCGGTTGCCCTGCTCAAGCCAATGCTGGAAGACCCGGCTGTCCTCAAAATCGCGCAGAACATGAAGTACGACTGGCTCGTGCTCAAACGTTACGGCGTGGAAATGGCGCCGTTTGACGACACCATGCTGCTCTCCTATGCGCTCGACGCGGGTATGGGCGGCAATGGCATGGATGAGCTCTCCCAGCGCTGGCTCAACCACACACCAATCCCGTTCAAGGAAGTGTGCGGCTCCGGCAAATCGCAGATCTCATTCGACAAGGTGCCGCTGGACAAAGCCACCTCCTATGCGGCGGAAGATGCAGACGTCACCCTGCGCCTCTGGAAAATCCTCAAACCACGCCTCGCTGCTGAGGAAATGACCGTGGTTTATGAGCGTCTGGAACGCCCGATGGTGGCAACGCTGGCCAAAATGGAGCGCCGCGGCATCTCCATCGACCGTCAAATGCTCTCTTTGCTCTCCGGCGAGTTTGCGCAAGGCGCAGCCGCGCTGGAAGCGGAAATCCACGATAAGGCTGGCGAAATCTTCAACGTCGGCTCGCCAAAGCAGCTGAGTGAAATCCTGTTTGGCAAAATGGGTCTGCCCGGCGGCAAAAAAACCAAAACCGGTGCTTGGTCCACTTCGGCTTCCGTGCTGGATGATCTCGCCGCGCAAGGTCATGAACTGCCTAGCAAAATTGTAGAGTGGCGCCAGCTCAGCAAGCTGAAATCCACCTACACTGACGCCCTGCCAAGCTTCATCAATCAGGAGACGGGCCGCGTCCACACCTCGTTCTCGCTGGCGTCCACCTCCACGGGCCGTTTGTCCTCCTCTGAGCCAAACATCCAGAACATCCCGATCAGAACCTCTGAAGGCCGCAAAATCCGTCAGGCGTTTATCTCTGGGAAGGGCAAAAAGCTCATCTCTGCCGATTACAGCCAGATTGAACTGCGCGTGCTCGCCCATATGGCCGATATTCCTCAGCTCAAACAGGCGTTTGCTGATGGGCTCGACATTCACGCCATGACAGCAAGCGAGATGTTTGGTGTGCCGATTGAGGGCATGGATCCAAGCGTTCGCCGCCGTGCAAAAGCCATCAACTTCGGCATCATCTACGGCATTTCCGCGTTCGGTCTTGCAAACCAGCTGGGCATTGGTCGTGGTGAAGCCGGTGATTACATCAAAACGTATTTTGAGCGCTTCCCCGGCATCAAAGAGTACATGGAAGAAACCAAAAAGTTTGTCCATGCAAACGGTTATGTAGAAACCATCTTTGGCCGCCGCGCCCACTACCCGGATGTAAACACCAAAAACCCGAACATGCGCCAGTTCTATGAGCGCGCAGCCATCAACGCCCCAATTCAGGGCTCAGCGGCAGATATCATCCGCCGTGCCATGGTGCGTATGGACGAGGTTCTGGAAACGGCAAATCTGGACGCGCAAATGCTGCTGCAGGTGCATGATGAATTGATCTTTGAACTGCCTGAGGATCAGGTGGACGAGACCAAAAAACTCGTCATCACCACCATGGAAAAAGCAACAGAACCCGCCCTCCAGCTCTCGGTCCCTCTCAAAGTAGAAGCCGAAGCCGCCACCAACTGGGAAGAGGCGCACTAGCGCCTCTTTTTCCCTCAGGGCAAGGCTATTAGCTCCAGCAAACAGTGCGATCCCGGGCCAAGCACCCCGCCAACCTGGGCCGCACAAAACCACGCACATAAAGCCTTTGCTCACCAGCAGACCACGAACACCGAAGTCGCCAAGCCACACCCCTTCGGTGTCTTCCCGGCCCCCGAGCCGGGACCCATGAGGCGTCACCTCACGCTCAACCGCGCTTATCGCCCGCAACTCCCCAGCAGCCACTTCATCGGCACTCCATCAAAGCGCTCATGAGCAGCTCTGGATCCCGGATCACCGCTCCGCTCGCCCGGGAAGACGTCAGAAGGCAACAGCAGCCCCCAAACCACCACCGCCATCCCGCACTTGTTGCGGGATCCAGATAGTGAATTTTTGAATGCGGTGGTGAGCTTAACAACTTGCAAGAGTAATGCTAGGAACACCCTAAGATTTTAAGGGTGTTTAGCCCACACAAGAATTACGTCTTCAATAGGTTAGTGAGCAATGATTAAGCCTGAGTACATACCCAACGATCCATCATTGCCCTTAGTGATTTTTGAAACGGCACCTCACGAACAGACTCACGGGCCAATTGGTGGATTGGTTCGGTATGTGAGGCAACTCTTTGAAGCGGGTTATTCGCCAAAGACTTTATTAAATGAATACAGTGATTTGTACCATCTCGACTACTATGTGGCTCAAGTGAAAAATGGCGGAAATAGTCAGTTCATTCACAACAGCTTTGATTTGCTGGAGCAAAATCTTGAGGGAGCAGCAAGGGGTGCTCGCACAATTGGCCTACCGGAGCTTGCTAATATCGTTGATCGCTGCGCTGAGTTTTGCCGTCAGAACCCAGAGGAAGCTTCTATTCAAGATGGGGCCGATAATAGGGCACCTGAACTGGAAGTACTTGATGATGAACTTTATGAGCTAAAGTTCTCTGAAGAGGAGCGTGCTGAGTATTTTGCAAGCCTGCCAGAGGACACTGCAGCGCTCTTAAGAGCGAAACTTGAACTCCCTCCCAATCTTGAAAAAGTAGCGACTGCTGTTGAAGACGCAGTAATGGAGCGTATTGATACAAAAACTCTAGAAGCAGCAGTGCGAGAGGGGCTTCGATGCGCTGAGGCGGCCTTTGCGCATAAAGCAAGAGTTACATGGGGGCCGCTACCAGCCGAGCGCTTAGAAAAGCTGATCCAAATCGATATAGATCAAGTTGTGACGCTAATTAAGATAACGATTGATAACAGGCGCAAGGGAAGACAAAAGAGAAGCGTCTTCGAGATCGTAAAAGAGCATTTTTCGGAGCCTGATCCTGATCATTTATCTCGTTATTTCATTCATAGCTTTACTTGGATTACCTGTCATCCCAACCTTATGCTTGTGCCTGAGGACGAGATCACGTCGACTATTGAGAAAGTAGTTGCAGCTAGTCCATTTGCTCTCGCCGAACAAGCAGAGCGTGCTCATATTAAGAAAGCGGATGATTTGGAAGAGCTTACTAATGCTATTCCAGATGACAAGAAATTTGCACTTGCTATAGCTTTAGCAAGTGTTCAACAGACTACCAACACAGGTCCATTTTTTACAAGTTTACAGAATACGCTAGATCATAATTCTCGCTACCTTGCAGCATTTCTGATTGAAACAACAATCGGTGAGATGTGTCTATTCCAAACTGAAGATACTGTATCATTGTTCGAGGTGAGGAATAGTATAGCGCATAAAATATGGTTCAAATTTCTTTCATATCTTGGGCGCAAAGACATATTAGATGCTGCGGAAGCTTTTAAATTATCGAAAAAGATACCGACAAAAAAGCCGGGTAAGCTGCTCGCGCGAGCAAAAATTCTGTCCGGCTTTCCTCAACTGTTTAAAGACCTTCGTCTGCCTGAAGCTGTGTTGCTCTGGACTGATCACAAAGAAAAAGATGTTGGCTTTCATTGGGGTGTTCTAGATGAATATAACCTAGAGCATCGCTTTGTGACGTGGCGATTTAAGGTAGAGGAGCGTGTCTTTATAGCAAAGGCCAATCCCGGGGGAGTCCATTTATCTGATCTTGAAAGCGGGAGAGAAGAGCACTTTCCGATTGCGATGTTAAAGTCGATGAGGCTGGACGCAGAAGCCGCTCGGCAACTGCGAGATGAAAAGAGAAAGTGCCAAACATAGCCTGCTTGATCTATAAACGGGATATGGGGTGTTTCCGCAACACCCCTCCCCCACCCGCAACAACTCCCCATTGACACCGCATGCATCTGCGGCCATCCTGTTTGGCGAGGCTTCACAACCTCTCTAAGACAGCGGTTACCGCTCCCGTCACTGGCGGATTTTTTGTGCCTGCTTTATAGGTAGCGCGCAAACCCTTTGCTATGAGCGGGAGGGCGGTGAATACAACACCTCCTTCGGGGGGGAATAAACTCGCCTGTCTGTCTTACAGGTTGTGAACCTCCCGCTCGCCAGCGGGCCATCACAAGCTCGTTGTCGCTGCGGTCCTTCAACACCCTAAAGACAGAGGGATTGAGAATGGACGACACCGCATGCGCATGTAGCGCCACAAACACGCTTCAAAACGAAATTGACGAAGTCATCATAGCTGTCTCGGATTTGGAAAATCTAGCTTATATGCAGCAATTAGTGCTGAATGAGCGGATGCAGGAATGCCGGGAACGCGATGCTTTGTTCACTCTGCAACAAGCCTTACGCGACCGACTGGAAGCATTAAGAAAGACCTGCGGAATACTGGAGCGGGTCGCCCATCCGCAGCCAAAAAAATCCAAAATATCGCTTCTTGAATAAGCCAGTCTTTGCCTGAAACTTAAACAGGCAAAACGGCTTAATCCCATCACGCGCGCAAAACCGGGTGTTCCAACCACCCGCCCGTGCGCACTCACGCACTGTGCCTTTCGATGCTCCGGCGATCTCACAACACCCCGTGTCATCACCCGTGCACACAGCACAAAATGAGCATCCTGCTGGCCTGCGGCCGGGCAACTAAGCCCGCAGGTCAGCGCCTTGGTAAATTTGACCCTAGCAGCACCTACAGGTGCGAGCCATTCCCCGGATCTAAGGAGCCGCAGCACCTGAGCTTAAAGCGAGCCATACTCTGCGCAAACCCCTTAGTCGGTTATCTTGATCTTTCCGCAGGCCTCATCAGAAAAGCTCTTTGGCTTCCACTGCTTACCTGCCAAATACGTATAGCAAACCTTGATCTTGTTGATGGCAACACTGCTGTTCACGTCGCTGTCTGCATCAAGCGGGTTCCTGTCGAGTATGACCAGATCAGCCACTTTGCCCTGCTCCAGCGTGCCAACCTTGTCATCAATCAGTGTTTGCTCGGCTGCAACGGCGGTAATGCCCTTCAGGTTCTCATAGATGGATCGGCCATCCCGGTTTCCAGCCCACTTGCTGTCAGGCATGTCTTTGACTTGACTGCCCTTGATATCTGGATAGACCCAGGTGTTGCGAGTGACCATCTGCTCAACATACCAAAGCGGATTCACCGGTGCGATAGGCGCATCACTGTGCAGCGTGAAGGGGATGTTATCGCGAACATCTAACGTGGTGGCATCCAACGTCGGCGCCCGCCCGTTAGGGTCTCCGTCCGCACCTAAATTATTGAGATCCTTGCCATCCAGCAGGCTAACAAACCCGCCACCCCAATACCCGACATGACCGGTAAGGTGCGACACGATGAAATTCAGAGGAAGGCCTCCCTCGTTTTTGCAATGCACCCGCCTTGCAACTTTGGTCAGCTCCCACAAATACTGCGCAACTGAACTGGGTGAAGTTGCAGGGTCCCCGCCAACCGTCGCGTGAATAAGCGTCACAGGATACTCGTTGCACCGTCCGGTACTCAGTCCCAATGTGGTGATCGCGACGGCCTTGATCGCCTTGTCGCCATTGGTGTGGATTTGAATAGGCCAGCCTTTGCTCCAGAAGGGTTGCAAAGCGGCCAGAAAGCTTCCATCCCCTCCCGCAATCTTGCTCAAATCCGGCTCTTCATCATTGTCCGGCATAAAGAACTGATAGTTCGCGCCATGCGAGCCGGTAACGGCAGTCTTCTTGCCATTCTCCTCATCCACGCAAATGCCATTTATGTTGTAACCCTGAGTGAGATAAGCCGAACACCCCTGCGTTGAACCATCCGCCCAGAACTTGATGCCCGTCGCACCGTAGCGGCCCTGCGTGTTCTTTATCAGCGTCGTTTTGCTCAAAACCTCGTTAGGCCACAAAGACGTCATCTCCGCCTCGGCAATCTCAACCGCTGTTTTACTATGCTCACTGGGATCAATCGCCGTAGCCGAAATAAGCGTGCGGATACGGAACGGAGCTGTGAAATTGCCAGCCTCATCTTTATGCAGCGCAACGTCTTTGTTGAGCTGAATGATAGGAACAGTGAAGCCACCACCATTCACAATGGTCGTGACGCCAGCCGCCGCAATCTTTTCAACCACCGGAGCAACGGCCTTGAGGCCTTCCGCATAATCCATGAAGAAGAAGGGGCTACTGGCAGGCACACCTGCCATCTCCTGAATTTTCGCAACAAACGGCCTGTAAGCCGCTTCTTCCTGCAATAAGCCGGAGTAATAGGCGTTCCCATCCTGACCAGTATAAACCTCCCATTTGCCAAGAGGGTCTGGCGCAGGCATGTCCTTGTTCCTGTTTATCTCCGGCCCACAAGGCCAGGCAGTGCAGATGTTGGCAGCAACAAACGCATTCCCATTGACATAGGCAACGTGTTCGGACTGATCCAGAATAAGTACAGGATGCGCATCAGCACCCTCAACACTTTCACTGATTTCCTCGGCGGGACGGGAGCGGAAAGCAACAACGCGCTGGATCTCATCTGGCGTGACACCAAACCGTGAAGGATCAATGCCATTCCCCACAATCCAGGCCTGTTTTGTGAGCGTCCCATCCGGCGCAAAAGGCACCCAGCGATTGGGTGCACTGTTCAAGACATTCCACGTCCATTCAAAACCAGTCTCAATACTGCCATCATATTTGCAAACGGTTTTGTCTTTAAAACGCGGGTCAACCTGGTTGTCATAGGTGCGGTAGCTGTAAGGTTCTGGCAAACAAGGAGAAAGGTCAGCAACCGCAGCATAGTTCACCACAAGCGGCATATGCATATGTGGCTCAATAAAGCCGGGCATTAAGATAGCCCCACCCAAATTGACCTTGGTGACAGCGCTGTCGGATAAATAGGTTTGGTAGTCTTCGTCCGACGTGAAGATCTCAGAGATTTCGCCATTTCGAACAATCAGCGCTTTGACTGTTTTGCGTCGATCCGCCTTCTCATCGGCCATTGTCAGAATATCGCCGCCATAAAAAAGCGTCTGCTGCTCAGCCTGCGCCTGAGAGAGTGTCATCATCAAAACTACCGGAGCACAGGCGACCAAAAACGATGCCCGCCGTTTGACCGTGCTGCCTCTATGCCTGGCAGTTGGAAAGCAGATGGATGCAAGCATGAAAACCAAATCTCCAATTGATGATAAACACATAATTGCCATTGGAGATTGTAATCTGATGTACTCTGATCCCTGATTTCAACCAACCCGCCGCAAGTTCCAAGCTTGACTTACAAAGTCTAACCCAAGCCCCCCACAAAGAAGCCTTTCTCTAAAGAAAGCCTTATGTTTTAGGTCTGCTCACTTGCGCAGCCGACCAACCTGTAACAAACGGAAAAAAGCATGGGTGTCCTCTTTATTCGGGAACTGCTTTGTAAACCGCAGGCTTCAGCGAGAGGTTCTGCTCCAAAGGCGACCGCAGCTCGAAACAAGCGGGTTCCTCAGAGAAATTGTAGACACGGACAAGCACAAACTTCTCCGGCTCATCCTCCGAAAAGCTCAGTTCATTCTCGGAGATGTAAAATGGTGTTTCCCGCCCACCATTCGTGGTCTTCACCTCAATGAGCCGCTCAGTACCATCAATTTCGTAAGAGCGGATGTCATACCCAAGCCCATCGCCTTCCTCTTCAGAAGCCCAAATGGCTTTCTCGGCTAAGTCAGTTCTTCCAGCTTTCTTCAGCCGTTGTTGCTCAAGTTGAACAACATATGCCTCACCTAGCTTGCCAAGTTCCCGATTGCTCGCATCCCGCTCTGCATAATCCAGCTTTTGCGCCCGACGAACCACATTGCGAGGCGTGGTGGGCTCAATCGTCGAAGCTTGGGAGCGAGGCGGAGCAATATACTCCTCAGGTCCTTCATCAAGCTCCATTCGTTCTCCTGGAACTTGCTGCAAGTCCTCCTGTTGTCGTGCATCTAAGTGCCGTTGAACTGCATCTTTGAGAGATTTTTGATAATGTTCGGCTGGACTGAGGCCAGTGATCCATAGTTGATTGCGGTCTTCCAGAATAGCACTTACATTCTGCTGTTTCCGTCCAATGGCTTTCACCGACCTTGGAATAGAGCGCGCAAGTTCTCTCTGCCGAGCAGCCTTATTGAAACTCTGACCTTGAAGCCCCAACTTCAGCATTTCAAAATACTCAGCGACAAGAAGATCATTCTCCTCGTCTGTCCAATCATCTGCGCCCATGAAAATCTCAAATCAAACAATGTTTGAATTGAAGTTAGCACGTTCATTATACAACTTTAAGTAGGCTTATGAGCCTTATCTCTCATCCCTCACATAAAGCTCGTGGGGCAATCCATCCTCTGTGAAGACTTTGCAATAGCGAAAGCCTGCGCGTTGAGAGCAGTGGAGTGCAGAGGTGTTTTCGGGTCGGTGACCAACGCAAAAGAACTGATCCTCAACGCAGACAAGCGGCTTCACATGCTCAACTGCAGCATTCAGCATGACTGTTCCTAGTTGTTGGCCTAGGGAAGCAGGATCGCCGATGTAGTAATCGAAGCTAACACCAGCTGTTATGCCAATTGTACCAGTGCCGTACTCTGGAAAGTCGCGGTTCAGATACCATTGCAGATAACCGAAGGGCGCGCCGTTAAGCTCCGCGATCAGGCAGTTGGTTGGATGATTATTTGAAACGCGGCACGCATAGCGCTCTGTTACTTGCTCAAGCGTGCTGGGCTCACGCTCATAAAAGGGCCGCAGATGGGGTTGGTTGTGCCATTCATGCAATAAAGGCATGTCCGAGACGGTAAGGGCCCTCATTTGAACAGTGATGCTTTGCGCCTCGCTCATGACCAATGCCTCCGTTTTCCCTGCGTTCAAAACTCTAGCCCATCCAAACTTGCTCCAACAGGCCTCCAAATAAAACAAACCCCGCCATAAAGACGGGGTTTGATAATATCCGGCGGACTTGTAGGGCATCAAGGCCGGCAGGATTACCTTGCTGGTCTACCAGCCGCAGGATTTGCCAGAATTTTGCTCGTCCAGATAAGCTTGGAGTGGAGCAAAATATTCAAGAATAGCTGTCGCGTCGGCCTCACGGCTTCCGGTGAAGGCTTCCAGACTGTCTTGCCATGGAAGCGCAGCGCCTGTTTCCAACATCGCGTTGAACTTCTCGCCAACTTCCTTGTTGCCATAGATGGAGCACGCTGCCAGCGGTCCTTCCCATCCTGCAAGGCGACAAGCCTCACGGTAAAACTGGAACTGGAAGATGTGCGCCAGAAAATAGCGTGTGTACGGCACGTTGTTTGGAATGTGGTACTTGGCACCCGGATCAAACGCATCCGCAGCACGGTCAACTGGAGCCGCAACGCCTTGATACTTCTCGCGAAGGTCCCACCAACCGTCGTTATAGGTGTCTGGAGTCAGCTCACCGTTAAACACCTTCCAGCGCCACTGGTCTACCAGCAAGCCAAATGGCAGAAATGCGATCTTGTCCAGTGCCTGAGCCAACAGGATGTTGGTGTTGACCTCTTCTGAAGCATCAAGCGGCAGAAGGCCGATCTGCTTCAAGTACTTAGGCGTAATGGACAGGCTCACCATGTCGCCAATCGCTTCGTGGAACCCATCGTTCGGGTCATCCTGATACATAGGCGACTGGTGATTGTAAGCGCGCTGGTAGAAGTTGTGACCTAGTTCGTGGTGGACGGTATTGAAATCCTCCCCCGTCACCTCGGTGCACATTTTGATGCGTAGATCATCCTTGCCATCCACGTTCCAGGCAGATGCATGACACTGCACATCACGGTCACGCGGTTCGGTAATCAACGAGCGCTCATAAAACGTCTCAGGCAGCGGGTCAAAGCCAAGCGAGGTGAAGAACCCTTCCGCCGTCTTCACCATTTTGAGCGGCGTATAGTTCTGCTCTTCCAGCAACTTGGTCAGGTCGTAGCCTTGCTCGTCCCCATCAGCAGCGACAAGCGGATAGATGTTTCCCCAGGATTGAGCCCACATATTACCCAGCAAATGCGCAGGAATTGGCCCGTCCGCAGGTACTTTATCGGCCCCGTAATGATCTGCCAACTTATCGCGTACATAACAATGCAAGCTGTCGTAAAGCGGCTTCACTTCACCCCAGAGGCGATCAACATCCTGCCGGAATTCATCCGGATCCATGTCGTATTTGGAACGCCACATGGAGCCAGTGTCTTTAAAGCCCAGCTCACTGGAACCCTGGTTGGCGATGCCGACCATCTCCGTGTACATGTCCTTCATCGGCGGAGAGACAGTGCGCCAGCCTTTCCAGACTTCCAGCAGCTTATCGTAATCACGACTTGTCGCCATGATGCGGCTGAGCTTGGAAAGAGACAGCGCCTCGCCATCAATCTCATACTTGCCCGTGCCGTAAATGGTTTCCATCTCGGTATTGATCTGCGCAAGTTTCTTGATCTTGGCAGGGTCATTCTCAGGGGCAGGCAATGTCAGGTTCAGCTTCAAAAGCTTCATTTTCCGAGCAAGGTCTGGCGGAAGGTCAAGGCCGTCATACTGCTTGGTCTGATTGGCAAGAGAAACGTAGAGCTTCGTGGTGCGCTCCGACATTAACGCATTCAGCCAGTTGGTGTCATAGGTGATGAAATTAGCATTCACCCAAGCAACGCGGCCCGCTTCTTCGCCGATCTCCTGAATGGCTTTTTCGGAGGTTTCAATAAACGTTCTTGCATCCTCAACGCTGACTTTACTATCGGCGTCAGCTTGTGCTGAACTCAGCGGAATGAGAGCGAGTGAAAGTGCGGGCAATACAGATAACAACCGCTTCAAGGCAGCCTCCCCAACCATGGCATATTTTAGAGATTCCAGATGCATTTCTAATGCATAATCTCTCTGTTATGCCGTTACGGTAAGGGTTTTATCCCGTAAGTCTAGCCCGTTTCATCGCGATATTTCTCCTATTTTTGGATTGATCTAGCAAAATTATTGCATTAGCAATTTAGAAGAATCTTCAACACTGAGCCCGTTTCACGCACATAGCTGCAATGCCTGAAACGGTATAATGATTGCGTTTTAAAACGACATTTTGAGTAAGTGACAGCCCTCCTTGCGAGTCGAGGCAAACTTCATGTCGTTCTATCTCCAGAAGCTGTTCGCTCTCCATTTGACACCAGATGATGACAAAGAAAACGAAGCTTCTGCTCTGGCAACGGTTCAAACATTCACCGTGGTGTTTAGTACCCGCTCTGGCTGGCCTCATTGCCAATTCAGCCTTTTGGCTCTTCTCCAGTTTCGCGGTCTTTGGCATTCTCGGCATATTCAGCACATGCAAAATCACCAATTGGCATGCATGTGCCGAGCTGAAAGAGGCTGAGGCACATTTCTAACCATATGAAGAAAAAAGAAGTTCCGCCTCCATTCATGCTAGTGCCCTCCTAAGGATCTAGCAATGCATGCTTAAGGCAATCGTTAGATTTCTGGTTACCCTAAACGTAAGTTAGAAATCTCACTGTGATACCTCCCTCAAATCAATATGAGGAGAAGTGTCATGTTGAGGAAACTAGGCGCAGAATTTGTAGGAACCTTTGCTCTGGTCTCCGCTGTGTGCGGCGGGGCATTGGTGTCCTATGCACCGGTTGAATGGTATGGCGGATCTGGCTTGCTGGGCGTTGCCTTTGCGGTTGGTCTTTCCGTTGTCTGTATGGCTTACGCGTTCGGCAATGTGTCAGGTGCTCATTTCAATCCATCGGTGACCATCGGCCTTTGGGCTGCAAAACGGTTCCCAACCTCAGATGTGGTCCCCTACATCATCGCGCAGGTGATTGGCGGCACAACAGCAGCCTTTGTATTCTGGATCATTCTCGCCCATGGCCCGGGCGACCCTCCGGGCTTTGCTTCCAACGGTTATGGAGAGCATTCCAACGGCGGCTTTTCTGAAATTGCGGTCGGCATTACCGAAATCACAGTCACAGCGCTGTTCCTGATTGTTATTATTGGTGCAACCTCCAAAAAAGCACCCGCAGCCCTCGCTCCGCTTGCCATCGGCCTGATGCTGACATGCATGCACATCATCGCGATCCCCATCTCGGGCGCATCTTTAAACCCGGCTCGGTCCACAGCAACAGCTATTGTCAACGGTGGTTGGGCACTGGACCAGCTTTGGTTGTTCTGGCTGGCACCAATAGTTGGAGCGCTCATCGGGGCGGCAGTCTGCTGGATCATCGGCACTTGTGGTCGTGAAGAAACAGATTAACCAACGGAGATGCAATTGTTTTTTGGCCTCCTTCGCAATTAAGAACCTGCGAAGGAGGCTTTTCTGATGAATGCACTCAATCCCCAGCTAGGGAAAAACCCTCAATTTAAAACTTGACTATTATATTCATGTTTATAAAACACGGATAGAAACAACGTTTGCATAACGCAAACACAAGCTAGCCAAAGCAGCGTCTCAGCCAGCCACTCCCATAAAAATTCAGACTGAGGCGATCATGTCCATTTCGCGCTATTCCCGTGCGGCCCTCCTGGCCAGCACAACCCTCTCGCTCGCCCTGATTTCTGCGGCTGTTTCAGCGCAGGAAGCTAAACAGCCTGTTGCTGCCGACAGCCTTGCAACCATGCTGGATGAAATCATTGTTTCAGCAGGTAAAGAGAAGGTGGCGATTGATACACCTCAGGCTGTGACTTCAGTCTCTCGGGAGCAAATTGAAGCAGCCCAAGCAAGCACATTGGGTGAGATCCTCGATGCAGTTCCGGGGATCACCACTATAAATGCTGACAATGCGCTGGGGCAGTCCATCAATATTCGCGGCATCGGCTCTGCTCTCGGTTCCGGTGAAAATCGTAATATCATTCAAGTGGATGGCGTCACCTCCTACTTCGAGATGTACCGTGCAGGCTCTTTCTTCTTCGATTCTGAACTGCTTAAGGAAGTTGAGGTTCTGCGTGGACCAGCTGCCTCCACATTGTTCAGCGCAGGCGCGCTTGGTGGTGTGGTCAGTGCGCGTACGAAAGATGCTAGCGATTTGTTGGAGGGAGATGACAAACTGGCCGTCCGCACCAAAGCCATGTGGGACTCGAACGGCAATGGTGCGCGAAGCACAGTTACAGTCGCTGCCCGACCACTGGAAAATCTGGAGCTATTGGTCAACCTGAACTATGGCCGTGATGGAGATTATGAGGGCGCTGATGGCGCAGACCTCGGCAACTCCCGCATGACAGATCTCTCGGGCCTCGCCAAGTTGAAATACAGCTTCGGTGTCGATAACGATCAATCTCTTACTGCAAGCTATTTCAACGTCAATAAGTCTGGGTATGGCCTATATGACCAGACAACCTTTAGTCCCGGATTTGGTTATGCGGACCAAACCACAAGCGAACAACAGGCATTGCTTGCTTATGAAAACGCTTTTTCTGGCAATGATTTGTTGGATGTAAAAGCACAGGTATCCTGGAGCCAGACCAAGCGTGATTTGGATGATATTACGTTCCGCGCAGGTCCTGGTGCTCCTTTGGGAACTGAAGCTGAGTACGTCTACAACAACTGGCAGGCAAAACTGGAAAACACATCGGAATTTCGGCTTTCCGAAGGTGTACAGACCTACTTCACCTACGGGGTGGAAGGGAAATATCAGGAGCGCCTCAACCCGCGTCTGAATCCGGATGGAAGCTCAACGCCGGGCTCCTCATCTCATCCAGAAGGTGAAACACACACTCTTGGTGTGTTCGGGCAGGCTGAGTTTGTAATTCATGACCGCCTTACACTCATTCCTGGAATGCGTGTTGACCATTCTCGCCTGAAGCCGGGGACTGGCGTGGCTCTGCGTAAAGATCTGGATGAGACGGCCTATTCTCCAAAACTTGCAGCAATTTACGAGCTGACAAACTGGCTGAATGTCTTTGGTTCTGTTGCACACACAGAACGCATGCCAGTTTTGGATGAAGTTTTCTCGGGTGATGGCTTTACCGATCTCGGAAAAGAAAAATCTAACAATTTTGAAGCTGGCTTAGGCTTTAAATTCAATGACGTATTGTTGGAAAATGATAGCCTTCGCTTCAAAGTAACGGCCTTTTACAACAACATCGACAACTACCTCTATTCCTCTCGCGATCATGCAACGGGCAAGACAATCACAACTGCTATTGATGAGGCGCGGATCAAAGGCATCGAATTAGAAGCAGGTTATTCCTCTGACAGCTGGTACGGCAATCTGGGTGCTTCAGTTACACGGGGTGACAACCTTTCTGATGATGAATATCTGGATAGCGTAGCGGCAGATAATCTTTTCCTTTCAGTAGGATATAAGATTACTGACTATAATCTGGATGTTTCCTGGCGCTCTGATTTATACGCAGAACAGGATCGCGTGAACGATGCTGACGATGCTTCGCCAGGTTATGCGCTGCACAGTGCGCGTTTAGCCTGGAAGCCTGAAGATGGGTTCCTTGCAGGCTCAGAAGTGCGCGCAAGCGTGACCAATATCTTCGATCAGAAACACACAGCGCATCTGAGTGAAACCGAAGGCAAAGGTCGGTCCTTCAAGCTTAGCTTGGCGAAAACGTTTTAAGCCTCTCTTCGGTGTGCTGCAAATGCAGTGTGTCTGGCAATGCTGGTGAGACAGGTTTGCCTGAATGGGGCTAGGCCTTCTGTGGCGGAAAGGCCGGGATCGGCGGGGAAGAAATTCTCCGCCGTTTTCTTTTGTAACTCAATTAAGTTGGATCAGCCGTGCTCAATTTCCAGCATTTCACTCCATGTTTTTGGGGTGTCGCCGTTGAGCGGGTTCTTTGCAGAGCGTTTGTACTTGATGGTTTCAAAGTGCATGCTCAGTGTGTCTGCCAGCAACAAGCGCCCAACCAGACCTTCACCAAACCCAACGATTTCTTTGATCACCTCAAGTGCCTGCAGTGTACCAACCAGGCCTGTCAAAGCACCCAGAACGCCTGCCTCTGTGCAGGTCGGGATGGAGCCAGCCTCAGGGCGTTTGGGGAACAGGCAGCGATAAGTTGGGTTGATGTAATTGCCCTCATCATCGCGCTCAAATGGTTTCAGTAGCGTAACAGAGCCGTCAAACTGGCCCACAGCAGCCGTAACCAAAGGACGGCCAGCATAAAAGCACGCATCCGAAACGAGGTAACGGGTGGCAAAGTTATCAGAGCCATCAACCACGATATGGTAATCGTTGATCAACGCCATGGCATTTTGCCCACTAATGCGTGTCGGATGCGGAACAACGCGCACATTCGGGTTCAGCCGAGCAATCGCCTCCGCTGCACTGGCAACCTTAGGCTCGCCAAGCTTCTCCGTGTCATGGATGATCTGACGCTGAAGGTTAGACAGCGAAACAACGTCATCATCAACAATACCAATGGTGCCAACGCCAGCCGCCGCCAGGTATTGCAGAACCGGTGCGCCCAGTCCTCCAGCGCCGATTACCAGAACGCGCGCAGCTTTAAGTTTCTGTTGCCCAGGACCACCGACATCTCGCAGGACGATGTGGCGGGCATAACGTTCCAGTTCAGAAGCTGTAAGGGAAAGCAATTGGGACTCCAGTAGTTTAACCGAGCATACGGCTCACCAGTCGGGCTGTGTAATCCACCATGGGAATGACACGCGCATAATTGAGACGAGTCGGCCCGATAACACCAAGAACGCCCACAACGCGCTGTTCACTATCGCGGTATGGAGACACGATCAAGGAAGAACCGGAAAGCGAGAACAGCTTGTTTTCTGACCCGATAAAAATACGTACGCCTTCGCCGCCCTTTGCAAGATCAAGCAGGCGGATCAGTTCACTCTTGTTTTCCAAATCATCAAATAGCAGGCGAATACGCTCCAGATCTTCCTTCGCACCCACGTTTTCCAGCAGGTTGGAGCGTCCACGCACGATCAGTGTTCCGAGATCATTCTTGTCTCCACCCCAAACAGCAACACCCGCATCGACTACTTTGGATGTGAGCGTATCCAGCTCAGCCTGAAATTCGTTTCGCTGCCGAACAAGTTCAGATTGTGCATCGGCTAGCGTGCGGTTTCTGATGATGGAGTTGAGGTAGTTCGAGGCTTCAGTCAGCGCAGATGGAGGCAAGCCAGCAGGTAGATCGACAACACGGTTTTCAACGGAGCCATCTTCACTCACCAGCACGACAAGCGCTTTTAGCGGCTCAATCTGCACAAACTCGATATGGCGAAGGGTGGTGTCTGTCTTGTTGGAAAGAACAACCCCCGCCCCGCGGCTCAGGCCAGATAGCATCTGACTGGCTTCTGTCAGGACCTGCTCCGGTGTTTTCTCACCACCTTTAGCCTTCACCTGAACAGCAATTTGCTCACGCTCTTCTTTGGTCAGGTCGCCAACTTCCAAAAAACCGTCCACGAACAGACGAAGACCGGACTGCGTCGGCAAGCGTCCAGCACTGGTGTGCGGAGAGTAGAGCAGCCCATGGTGCTCTAGATCTGCCATTACGTTGCGAATAGAGGCCGGAGACAGAGGCTGCGAAAGCCCACGTGCAAGGTTGCGAGACCCCAACGGTTCGCCGGTATCAAGGTAGTTCTCAACAATGCGCCGGAAGACCTCACGGGAACGTTCATCAAGATCCTCAAGAGGGACAGAAGGAGGAACGCTCGTCACGGTATCGGTACTCCACATCAACAGCAGGTTTGGGCCAAAGCCTGTATTCAATCCCTAACACAGGACAATTGAACAGCCAAAACTCATTTTTAGCAGAAAATAGCCTCTCAAACCAAAACCAGCCTTTGCGCTAACGGCAATCCGCAGCTAAAAGATCCGCAATACCATTTGTGAATTTGTAGCTATTAAGCAACCCGAGGGAGCTTGCCTTGAACCGTCCATCCAAACGTACACCAGAAGAAATGCGTCCAGTCAGCCTGGAGCGCGGTGTTGCAAAACATGCCGAAGGCTCCTGCCTGATCAAATTCGGCGATACCCATGTTCTGTGTACCGCAAGTTTGGAAGAGCGTGTTCCGCCGTGGCTCCGTGGTCAGAACCGTGGCTGGGTAACTGCAGAATACGGCATGCTGCCACGCGCAACTCATGACCGTATGCGCCGTGAATCCTCCGCAGGTAAGCAGTCTGGCCGTACTCAGGAAATCCAGCGTCTCATCGGCCGCTCTCTGCGTGCTGTTGTTGATCTGGGTGCACTGGGCGAGCGTCAGATCTCCGTTGACTGTGATGTCATTCAGGCAGACGGCGGCACCCGTACAGCATCCATCACCGGCGCATGGGTCGCTCTGCACGACTGTCTGAAATGGATGGAAGCGCGCGACATGGTCAAAACCGATAAGGTTCTCAAAGACCACATCGCAGCGATCTCCTGCGGTATCTACGAAGGTACTCCGGTTGCTGATCTGGACTATATCGAAGATTCCTCTGCTGACACTGACGCAAACTTCGTCATGACTGGCAAAGGCGGCATCGTTGAAATTCAGGGTACTGCTGAAGGTGAGCCATTCTCCGAAGAAGAACTCGGCCAGCTCATGGGTCTTGCAAAACAGTCCATTTCCAAACTGGTTGAGCTGCAAAAGCTGACGGTGCTCTGATGCAGGCAGACACAACAGAAAACCGCCGCCTGGAACCTGGCAAGCTCGTGCTTGCCAGTCACAACAAGGGCAAGCTGCGCGAAATTCAGGACATGCTGGCAACGCATGGCTTTGAAGTTCTCTCTGCTGGTGATCTGGATCTGCCAGAGCCAGTGGAAGATGGCGACACGTTTGAAGCAAACGCTGCAATCAAAGCACTTGCTGCGGCAACAGCCACTGGCCTGCCTGCCCTTGCAGATGACAGCGGTTTTTGTGTAAACGGCCTCAACGGTGATCCGGGCATCTACTCCGCACGTTGGGCTGGGCCAGGTAAAGACTTCGGCGTGGCCATGCAGGCCGTGCAGGACAAGTTGACCGAAACGAACGCTACAGACCGGACCGCTTACTTCGTTGCTGTGCTGTGCATGGCATGGCCGGATGGGCACACTCAGTTCTACCGTGGTGAAATCCATGGCGACCTGGCATGGCCTCCGCGCGGTCTGGAAGGCTTCGGCTACGATCCAATGTTCGTTCCGGAGGGTTTTGATAGAACCTTCGGTGAGATGGACAAGCAAGAAAAACACAAAACAAAAGAAGACGAAGCGCTGTCTCATCGCGCCCGTGCCTTTGTTAAGTTTCAAAAAGAGTGCTTGCCGGCGTAATACGCGTTCCCGAAAAGTGGCTTCCAGTTTTCGGATAAGAACTCGTGCAAATGAGCTGGCAAACGCAAAGGAAAAAGAATGACTGTGTCACCGGTTGGCGGCTTTGGGATTTACGTGCATTGGCCTTTTTGTTTGGCAAAATGCCCATATTGCGACTTTAACTCCCACGTGCGCCACCAGCCGGTTTCGCAGGAGCATTACGCCAAAGCTCTGGCAACAGAGCTGGCACGTTATGCGCAGATGGTGCCGGGTCGCACAGTTGACTCCGTCTTCTTCGGCGGCGGCACGCCATCTTTGATGGAGCCGAAAACCGTTGAGACAATCCTCAATGAAGTTGCGCGCCTCTGGCATCTGCCGTCCACCGCTGAAATATCCATGGAAGCCAACCCAACCAGCGTGGAAGCAACCCGCTTTGCAGGCTACAGATCTGCAGGCGTAAACCGCCTCTCCGTTGGTATTCAGGCGTTGGATGACAAAGAGCTGAAGATCCTTGGTCGCCAGCACTCTGTTTCGGAGGCGATTCGAGCTGTTGAAATTGCGCGCAAAACTTTCCCGCGCATCTCGTTTGATCTTATCTACGCCCGCCCCAATCAGACCTTGAAGGTATGGGAGCAAGAGCTCAACCGTGCTATCGATCTGGCCGCTGATCACCTCTCCATGTATCAGCTCACCATTGAAAGCGGCACCATGTTCCAGCGCTTGTATGCAGCTGGAAAGCTGGAGATGCTGGACCCTGATCTAGCCGCAGACATGTTTGACCTGACACAGGAGGTCACCGCAGCACGCGGTTTGCCGGCCTATGAGGTCTCAAACCATGCGGCGCCTGACGCTCAGTGCCAGCACAACCTCATTTACTGGCGTTATGGTGATTACGTCGGTGTTGGACCTGGTGCACACGGCCGATTGACGCTGGAAGATGGCACCAAGCTGGCAACCTCGACTGAAAAACATCCGGAAACATGGCTAGGTTTGGTTGAAAGTCAGGGCCACGGCTCTATCTCTGAAGACATACTTGGTCATGGCGAGCAGGGTGACGAGTTGTTGTTGATGGGTATGCGATTGCATGAAGGCATTGACGTACCACGTTATGAACAGCTCTCTGGCCGTCAGTTCAATCCGCAGAGATTGTTAAATCTGCAGGAAAACGGCATGGTAGAATGGGTGAGCAACACTCGCCTGCGTGCAACGCAAGCAGGCTTTCCCCTACTGGATGCCGTAATTGCTGAGCTGGCTTCCGATTAGCATTCCCAAATAAAATTCATTAGCGATTTCAACTTAGTGAAATAATTGCAGTCGAATTACTCGATTCGATTGGGGTATTAATTTACATATTGTGCAATGCAACATAATTGATTACACTGACATGTACCTCAGCGATGGTGAAGAACCTATTGATCTTCAATGCAAGTTAAGGTTGGTTTGAATTTCTCCATGAGTCTATGTTGCTGAAAAGGTATAGAGCTGTCTATACTTTTGCGGTGCAGCACTTCGGGCTAAAGTGTATTCGTGTTGCGGAAATCAAGAATTACATGAACAAGAGTTGGCTGAAGCGAACGTCTTGGGAGGAAACATTCTGTGCTGTTCTACCACTTGTATGAAATGAACCATGCAGCGATGTCCCCTGTCCGGGCTGCAGCAGACATGACAAGATTGTGCTTTCAAAACCCGCTCAATCCCATGTCACACACGCAGGTTGGTCGCACGGTTGCTGCATCCTGTGAGATGCTTGAGCGCGTAACCCGTCGTTATGGCAAGCCGGAGTTTGAGCTCGACACCACTGTCGTGGATGGCAAAGAAGTAGACATCACGGAAGAAATCATCTGGGCGAAACCATTTTGCGGCCTGTTGCACTTCAAGCGTGATTTACCTCAAAGCAGAAAAGACGATCCTAAAATTCTGATCGTCTCGCCCATGTCTGGCCATTACGCAACTCTTCTGCGTGGCACTGTTGAAGCCTTACTGCCAAATCTGGATGTTTACATCACGGACTGGGAAGACGCGCGACAGGTGCCTGTAGCTGATGGCCGTTTCGACCTGGACGATTACATCGAATACATCATGCAGATGCTGCATTATCTGGGACCAAATACGCACGTTCTGGCGGTTTGCCAGCCATCCGTTCCAGTTTATGCAGCCGTTGCCTTGATGGAAGAGAACGGAGACAAATGCGCTCCGGCGACTATGACGCTGATGGGTGGCCCAATTGACACCCGCGAAGCGCCAACCGCCGTGAATGATCTGGCCGTCGAAAAAGGTATCGACTGGTTCAAGCGCAATGTTGTCATGGAAGTTCCCTTCCCCCACAAAGGGTTCACGCGACAGGTTTATCCGGGCTTCCTCCAGCTTTCTGGCTTCATGAGCATGAATCTGGATCGGCATATGGTTGCCCACCGCGATTTCTTCCAGCATCTGATTGAGGGTGATGGTGACAGCGCTGAGAAGCACCGTGACTTCTATGATGAATATCTCGCTGTTATGGATCTGACCTCCGAATTCTATCTCCAGACCGTGGAAACCGTGTTCATCGAGCATTCGCTGCCAAAAGGCGAAATGATGCATCGTGGCAAGATGGTTGATCCGAAAAAGATCACCGGCACGGCGCTGTTTACCGTTGAAGGCGAAAACGACGACATTTCTGGTGTTGGCCAAACCCAAGCGGCTCAAAAACTGGCTGAAAACATCCCATCCAGGCGCCGGTTGCACTACATCCAGCCGGGTGTAGGCCACTACGGTGTGTTTAACGGTTCAAAGTATCGTTCTGAAATCGCGCCACGTATCGTCAAGTTCATTCAGGATAATCCAAGAAACGTGCGCGCGGAGCAAGTTTCCAAACGTGCAGCGAAAAAGACCCTGCGTGAAAACACCTCTGAGAAAATTGCGGGTGACCCACTACGCGAAATCCTGCTTGCTGAGCCAAAAGGTGCTGCAGATGACCTGCAGTTGATCAGCGGTGTTGGACCTAAACTAGAGCGGGCTTTGAACGGCGCAGGTATCTTCCACTACTGGCAAATTGCAAATCTGACAGAACATCAGGCCGCGGCGCTGGACGATCGTTTGGATATTCGCGGACGCATGGTTCGGGATAATTGGGTTGAGCAGGCACGCCGTCTCAATGAAACAGTGCATTCCAACTGAACGTAAGTGAAGATAACTCATCGTCTAATAAAATTTCATTCTATCTCTTGAAAGTAAAATAAAATCATCCCATCTCAAGCTTGTTGATTTGAGAAAGGGGTGATTTTAATGAATGTAAATGCAATAAAACCCTCCTGGAATCCTCTAAGTATTGCACTTATGGTTCTTGGATTCGTAATTTTCTGGCCTCTTGGCCTTGCTATGCTTGCCTACATCTTATGGGGCGACAACTTTAATGGCTGGAAGCGTGAAGCTAAATGCCAGTGGAATCGTAGCAACTTGAAAAATACGATGGACAATATGCAAAATGCGACCCGCAGCGGTAATGCTGCATTTGACGACTACCGTGAAAAAGAGCTGACCCGCTTGGAAGAAGAGCGCAGAAAGCTTGATAGCATGCGTCAGGAATTCGATGATTACATGAACGACCTGCGTCGGGCTAAAGATCAGGAAGAATTCGACCGCTTCATGAGAAACCGCCACAACCGTCCAGGCGAGCCATCTGCTGGTGAAGCAATCTAGTGGTTCTCAAAGGTTCATAACAAGCATCTGGTGCTCTGCTTTCGCAGGGCACCCTTTTGTGCGTTGAGGCTTACTCGCAAAGCAACACACGCGCTAAAGTAATTCGCACTGGTCGACTTTCAAATCGCCCCTTTCTCTGCAATAACGAGAGCGACCAGTGCAATTTTTGAGGTGATATGGGGTTCTTTGCGACAAAGGTTTTGCCGGAGTTTATTGAGGTGGATCTGGGGCATAAGCCTCTGCAAATCCGCCTGAAGCGTAACTCCAGAGCAAAGCGCTATATCCTCAGAATTCCCCCTGGAGACCCAACACCCGTCATCACTGTTCCTGCCCGTGGCAATTTGAAGACAGCCCAGGATTTCGCCAACCGGCAAGTCGAGTGGTTGAAGCAAAGACTGGGTTCTCGTCCGGATACCATCAAATTTGAAGAGGGTGCGCGCATCCCCATTAAAGGTGTCCTGCACACCTTGCGGTCTTCTGGCAAACTGCGTGGGCTTGCGAAGCTTGATCTCGAAGAAGAGACGGATGAACCGCTGTTGTTGCTGCCGGGCGAAACCCAAAGCTTTCATCGTAAAACCAAAGATTTTCTGCGCAAATCAGCCAAAGAAGCTCTTGAGGCACACGTACAACACTTCACAAAGAAGCTTGGACGCAACTATCATAGCATCACACTACGAGACACCAAGAGCCGTTGGGGATCCTGCTCGTATGATGGGAAACTATCGTTCTCCTGGCGCCTTGTGATGGCACCACCCGACATTCTGGAGTACGTAGCCGCTCACGAAGTTGCTCACTTGGTGAAACTGGATCATTCACCAGAGTTCTGGCGTGTTTGTGAGCAGTTAGCACCCCACACAAATCAAGCCCAACGCTGGCTCAAAGAGCACGGTTCTCAACTTCACCTTTTCGGACAGGAATAGCTAACCACCGCCAAACAACCTTCCAAGCAGGTCCAGAGGGCTTGTGCTGGTGTTGTTTTGCGGGCGCGGAGCTGTTGTTGCTTGAACAGCAGGCCTTGGTGGCTGAGGAGCTGCCACAAATGTTGGTTGACGACGCGTAGGCGCAGTGCCCGGTTTCAACAATGGTGATGTTTCGGCAAGATTAATCGGCACACCCGGCAGTCTGGCAATCGGGATACCCTGATGCTCTGTCTCCATCACCCATGCCCAGATTTCTGCTGGTAGTGTACCTCCACTCACCTTCTTCATCGGCTTGTTATTATCATTCCCAAGCCAAACCGCAGTGGTGAGTGAGTTTGTATAACCAATGAACCACGCATCTTTGTAGCCTTGCGTTGTACCGGTTTTGCCTCCCGCCGGTCGTCCAGCCAACAGCGCGCGTTTTCCTGTGCCTCCATAGACTGTTTGTGCCATCATAGTATTGATTTCACTCAGCTTATCTCCACGAACAACGCGTCCTGTACCATCACCGGAACGGCGATAAAGCACTTTGCCATGTTCATTTCGAATTTGCCGTACCACATGAGGAACGACACCATATCCGCCATTGGAGAAAGGCACATACGCAGCTGCAATTTCAAGCGGGGTGACCTCAGAAGTTCCAAGAGCGATGGACGGATTGGACTTCAGCGCGGATGTAATGCCCAGACGGCGCGCTGTACGCGCCACATTGGCCGGGCCAACCTCATGCGCCAACTTTGCTGCAACGGTGTTGATCGAAAATGCAAGCGCTTGTGTCAGTGTCACATCGCCGTAGTATCGCTTGGTGTAGTTCTTCGGCGTCCAACCCCTGTAGGTGACACGAGCATCCCTGCGGACAGTATTAGGGGTCATACCCCGTTCCAACGCAGCAAGATAAACAAACGGTTTGAAGGCAGATCCCGGCTGTCTGCGTGCATATACAGCGCGGTTGAACTGGCTTTTCCGATAATCAACACCACCAACCAGAGCACGGATTGCACCGCTGCGATTGAGCGTAACAACCGCGCCTTGAGTGACATTAAACTCTCGGCGAGACTCCGCAATTCGAGTGGTCAGCGCCGTTTCTGCCGCTTGCTGCATGTCCCAATCAATGGTGGTATCGACGATGATGTCCTCACCAATAGAGCCCACAAAGCCGGGTAGCAACTCCATCACATAATCAGCAACATAATTGCCACTGCTGCTGTTGTGGCTTGTAACCACGTGCGCTGGGTTGAATAATGCGTTCTTGGCGTCATCAGCGGTGATGAAGCCAGCCTTATGCATTGATGCGATCACCACCTGCGCACGACCCTCTGCAAGAGCGGCATTGCGTGTGGGGGCATACTTACTAGGTGCTTTCAGAAGTCCTGCAATGGTTGCCGCTTCAGCAAGGTTGATGAGATGAGCGGATTTACCAAAATAAACTCGCGACGCGGCATCAACACCATATGCCCCTGCGCCGAGATAGACCCGGTTAAGGTACATCTCCAGAATTTCGTCCTTGCTGTAATTCCACTCCAACCACAGTGCCATCACCACTTCTTGCATCTTACGTCGCATGGTGCGCTCAGGTTTTAGGAACAGGTTTTTCGCCAGCTGCTGTGTGAGTGTTGATCCGCCCTGCACAGTTCGCCCGCTGGTGTAGTTGACAAATGCAGCGCGGGCGAGACCGATTGGATCGATGCCGAAATGATATCTGAACCGCCTGTCTTCGATAGCCATCACAGCTTCAGGCAGATACGTAGGTAACTGCTCCAAAC
This sequence comes from Pseudovibrio sp. Ad46, assembly GCF_001623065.1. NCBI lineage: Bacteria > Pseudomonadati > Pseudomonadota > Alphaproteobacteria > Hyphomicrobiales > Stappiaceae > Pseudovibrio > Pseudovibrio sp. Ad46. The sequence goes on from NZ_LMCG01000005.1 coordinate 49,501, forward strand.
GGACGGCCTCTCCGCCGGTATCCCCACGATTGGCGATCAAAGTGCCGTTTGCTGAAACGATGCGCACGTTAGGTGGACGTTGCGGAACAGCCCACTCCGAAGCTGGTGGCAAATGCGCAGCGTAATAGGTGAGAATTCCGCCAACAACGACGATCCCCCAAATGCCAAGTACGACGCTCCAATACATGGAAAAGCGAAAGGACTTCCACAAGAACCGCCGAAACTTGCTTTGGCTCTTTGGCTTGCCAGAAGAGGTCGCTGCATCAAGAGCTGCCAGTGTCTGTTGACGTGCCTTGCGGCTAGGTTTTTTGGCAGGCTTCTTGACTGGCATTCCTTGCGCAGGTCTGGGACGCTGAGGAGCAGGTTTTCTGGCCTGTGCCGTTGGGTTTTGCGGTGAAGAGCGTTGCCCTGATGATGATTGCTTGCTTGGAGCGTTGGCTTTGCTCGGACGGCGAATATAATCTTCGACCTCGTCCGGACGCAATGCGACGCCTTGTAAGCGTGGGCGTTGAGGTTGTGCTGGGCGTTTTGAGCGCTGTCCTTCAGGATGTTGAGGCGGCCTGCCGGAAGGGCGTTGCCCGGGGCGCACTGGCCTCCGTTTTTTGCCATTTCCATTTTGGCCTGTCGCCATAACTTTAAAACACCCCAGTACCAATCACTCAAATTTTGGGCAAATATTGCCATGAAAGATTGAGCAAGCCTGAACAAACTCAGGCTGCTGACCGCTTGGGAGGGAGGTCGCAACCTGGATACAAAACACGAACGATTTTAGGGAAACACGCTTAATTGTGCGTTAAGCTATTGAGGTGAATTGCGCGCAGTTGGCCGGGAAATGCCACAAATATGCAGAGATGTTAGCGCTTCTACGCAAATAAAAAAGGGCGGAAACCCGCCCTCTCCATTTTGAAACATTGATAGCTTTGTGATCAGCTGGAATACCGGCTGGCATCTTGGCCATAGTAATTCACATAGCGTGAGTTCAGCTTGGACACTGGCATGATGATCAAAACATCAGTGGTGCCGAACTGGTGATCAACAACTGCTCCGTTACCGATATAGGCGCCAAGGCGTAAATATCCTTTAATCAGCGGTGGCAGAGAACGCAGCGCAGCGCGTTGATCCACCTGATCTTTCGCAATGCGGTTCATTTCTACATACTGGTCCGGCAGCGCTGATACGTGCCATTCTTCTGGTGCACTAGCAAAATGATGCAGGAAGGAAAGCTGCTCAGCAAGAAGATCAGGATCAGTACCTTCGATAGAGGCACAGCCAATCATTACATCTACATTGTGCGTCAGCACATAAGACCAGATGCCATGCCATAGCAATTCTACGGTCTTCTTGGTGCGATAAGGTTTCAAAACACAAGAACGACCGAGTTCCATGAAATTCAGATCACTGTGGCGATCCAGAATCCCTTGAATATCAAACTCACCTGCTGTGTAGAAACCGCCATTGAGCTGTGCAAGTTCCTGACGGAGCAATCGGTATGTGCCTACAATCTGCGGCTTGAGTTTGGAAAATGGTTTGTTGCGAACCTGACTGTTGTGATCAACGACCAATAGATGATCACAAATCTCGTCATAACTGTCGCGATCAAGACGCGATAACTGCGTTTGTGCATCTGCAATAGCGGACATCTCTTCGTAAAACACTTCGTAGCGTAAACGCTGAGATTGCTTGAGTTCTTTGGCTCCGTTGGAAAGACGAACCTCAAGTGGGCCGACCTTACCGAGGCTTTGTCCTGCCTCCGGCATTTTTCCAAGCATTGCCTGAGGGATCCACCGCGGCGCAGGTCGCCCTGACAACTTGCTCGGTGTAAACTTTTTTAGGACTTTCATCGGGGAGATATGTCCAGATCCAGCCATACTATTATTATCTCATATTGCTTAGGTGTTTATGAAACAATGCAATAATGAGAACGCCTTTCTGAATTTGCACCAATCGAGTCACCCATGTCAATTTTGGGTAGTCAATCTGTGATATAAGCCCATTTTAGGACAGTTGAGTGACATAACACCAACATTTACCCGCGTAACGACGCTCACATCTGCTAAACAATGCTGCGGTCGCGGTTAATCTGAGTATAACAACCGCCTCGTGATATTGAACAGGCTAAATATACCGAGCTATCCCTTAGCATAGCGTTTTAAAACAGCTTCGAGATCCTGCTTTTTTAGGGGTTTGCTTAAAAAACCGTCTGCTCCAGCATTAAGAGCCTCTTCTTTTGCATCTGGCATAACATCTGCTGAAACAACATAAATTGGCACTTTCGATGCAGATTTTTCTTCCCGGCCTCTAATTTTTGAGATGGCTTCAAGTCCATCCAGACCGGGCATGTGCAGATCCATGAGCACAATATCAAACGAGCCGCTGGCACAGAGCGAAACAGCCTTATGCCCATCCTCAGCAAGCGAGGATGTGTGGCCCAATTTGTCCAGTAGTGCCTGAACCAGCGTCCAGTTAATTGGATTGTCTTCGGCCACTAACACATTGAGATTTGTACTCTGGCCTTGTGGTGTAGATGCCACCTCTTCTTCTGCTATATCTTTGTCTACCTCGTCAGTCTGCAGTGAGCTGGGTGAGAGCACCCGAAGCAGTGAGCTGCGACGAACAGGACGGGTCAAGTAACCGGAGAACTCTCCAGTTTTGATGTCGGCAATTCGAGCTCGTTCCTGAGGTTTAATGAGGACAAAGATCTCCGGCGCACTCTCAGATTGCCGCCCATAGAAATTGCGAATGCGTTCTACATATTCTTCACCGACAAGCAAACGGTCAAATTGTATCGTAGGAGACAAACCTTCTAGTTCATCTGCTGCCAGAACCTTGGTGTGATTGTAACCGCTTGTGCTCAGCGTTTTATAGACGAGGTCGGCCTCAATCTGATTGCTGGTTATGATCGCGATACGATCATTATGTTCTTTTACAAAGTCCTCTGAAATCTCATCAACTGGCATCTCAAGAAGGAAAGTGGAGCCACAACCCAGCTGGCTTTGAACGGTGAGCGAACTTCCCATAAGTTCCGCGAGTCGTTTGGAAATTGCCAGGCCCAGGCCTGCTCCATCGAACTTGCGGTCTCGCCCATATTCACCCTGTTCAAATTCCCGGAAGATGCGAGCTGCTGTGACGTCATCCATGCCGGGGCCAGTATCTTGAACAGCGAACTCCAGCAAGTGGTGGCCTGTAGTATCCGTAGTGACTTGCAGGACTAAAGAAACACCGCCTTCTTCTGTAAATTTGATCGCGTTTCCAACTAGATTGTATAGGATTTGCTGCAACCGTGCCGGGTCACTCTGGATGGTATCTGGTACGGCTGGATTGATAAATGAACCAATCTGTAGCCCCTTTGCATGGGCTTTGGGAGAGAGCAGCTCCACAACGCGTTCCACTAACGGAGCAAGTTCAACATTGCCAGTCTCCAACTCCAGCTTTCCTGCTTCGATCTTGGAGTAATCAAGTACCTCATCAATGAGCATCAAAAGTGTGGAGCCTGAAGTTCTGATCGCATTAATGTAATTTTGCTGCTCTGCAGTGGTTGTCGTGTCATCCAACAAATCTGCCATGCCCAAGACACCGTTTAAAGGCGTGCGAATTTCGTGACTGACCATCGCGAGGAAGCGAGATTTTGCCTCGCTGGCATTTGCAGCATGATCGCGATCTTCCCGCAGTTTTTGCTCTGCTTGTCGCCTATCTGTGACATCCGTCAGGATCCACTGAATGATAGGAGCTCCACCGCTGCCATCACGAATGCTCAGGCGCAGGAGTGAATACCAGCGGGTGCCATGTTTTGTGCGCAAAGCAACGTCTTCGGTAGTCCCAGCAGCCCCTTCCTCAAGATCAGGAGTAAAGTCATCGGCATAAGGCAGATGAATAGCTCCTCCGATCTCAACTCCAAACCCAGCTGGAAAATTGCGTTTACCTGCATCATTGACTGACAGCACCACCCCATTGCTATCACAACGGATCACAATAGCGCCCAGCGCATCCAGAATGGAACGATGCCGATCATCCGCTTCACGTAATTGCCAGTCAGTATCGCTAGCTAATTCAGATGGGTCTTCAAGTTGCTCCACTTCACTCTGGATTTGAGCTGTCTTCCAACTTTGGGCGATAACATCACTTGCTGGAAACCGGCGAAACAAGACAGCGCCAGCCCCAAATGCAAGCAATACAACATAGAAACCTTGCAAGGATTGCCAATCGGTCAGCAGCAGCGCAATCAGCAAGCATATAACGCCCACAAAAATGGAGAGGCTCTTTAGAACAAAGGAGGATTTCTCGGTGATTTCGCTTTGCTTAATCAGAGACACGCGAGCCTGAGTAACAACATGGGTGCTCTCCTCAGTTTTCAGTCTCCGTTTCAACACAGCTTTTGCTCCACCCGAACTATTTCGGTAAATCAGTAAAATTCAATTGGTAGGATATACCAGATTATGCTGCGGCCAAATAGGCTGAAGAGCGTTTGAAGCTCAGGGCCTCGGCCAGGTGAATACGCTGAACGGACTCTGACCCGTCCATATCTGCGATTGTCCGTGATAGTTTCAAAACACGATGGTAGCCACGTGCAGAAAGACCAAATTGTATGGAGGCCTGTTCAATTAATTCCTTACTGCCTTGATCCAATGCAACAATTTGCTCGATAGTCCGCGCACTGGCATGTGCATTGACAGTGATATCTAACCCAAGAGAGGCATAGCGAGCTTGCTGTATTGCACGAGCGCGCCCTACACGTTGAGCAACCACCTGCGAACTCTCAGAAGTGCGCGGGCTGATCAGGTCTCTTGCAGAAACCGCGGGAACATGAAGTTGCAAATCCATCCGGTCCACGAAAGGCCCAGACACTCGCGACTGGTAAGAACTGGCGCATTTATCGCCTCGCCTGCAAGTATGTCCCGGTTCTCCTGCATATCCGCAACGACAAGGGTTCATCGCAGCAACCACTTGCACTATGGATGGATAGCTCACCCGATAATTGGCGCGAACAATCGTCGCCACACCGTTCTCAATAGGCTGCCTCAAGCTGTCCAGAACGGAGCTATCGAACTCTGGCAGTTCATCCAAAAAAAGCACACCATTGTGAGCCATGGACACTTCGCCAGGTCTGGCCTTTATGCCTCCGCCAACCAGTGAAGCCATGGATGCGGAGTGATGTGGTGCCCGGAAGGGGCGTTGATTGCTCAAAGCGCCATCTTCCAACTCTCCTGAAATGGAAGCGATCATGGATACTTCCAGCAGTTCGCGAGCTGAAAGTGGTGGCAATAGAGCGGGTAACCTGCTTGCGAGCAAGGTTTTTCCTGAGCCTGGAGGGCCGACCATCATCAGGTTATGAGAGCCTGCCGCAGCAATCTCTAGTGCCCGCTTCGCTGTTTCCTGACCTCGAATATCGGCAAGATCCAGTGAACTGGCAGCTTGTGGAGAGCTACGCGGTTCTGGGGCAGAAAGAGTAATATCACCTTTCAATGCGCGGTAGAGCTGAACCAGTGATCCCGCGGCCATAATCTTCAGGTTCTCATCCGCCCATGCCGCTTCAGAGCCGCAACTTTCCGGACAGATCAAACCTTTCTCGTTTGCAACAGCAGCGATTGCAGCTGGGAGGGCTCCGTTTACGTGTGAAATGCTGCCATCCAGTGAGAGCTCACCTAGAACGAGGAAACCTTCGACAGCTTCCGCAGGCAGTGCCCCCATCGCCACCAAGAGGCCAAGTGCAATAGGAAGGTCATAATGAGATCCCTCCTTTGGCAGGTCAGCCGGAGCCAGATTAACTGTCACACGTTTGGCGGGTAGCGCCAGGCCGGAGGCAATGAGAGCTGAACGAACCCGCTCTTTGCTCTCTGCAATTGCCTTGTCGGGCAGACCAACAAGAGTGAAATAGACGGATCCGGGGCTAATCTGGACCTGCACGTCAACATTTGCAGCGTCGACACCTTGAAAGGAAACGGTAGAGATGCGAGCAAACACCTGACACTCCTGCGGCCACAATTAATCATCATTGTAGTAATTAAGCAGGAACGAATGAGAAACACACAAGCCTTGAATACTCAGAAATACGAAAGCTCCCATAAGAAGCTCTACCTGAATTCTCGGAGTTCATGATGAAAAAGAAAAGCCCTGTTGAAGAACAGGGCTTTTGCTACTTTTTAGGCTTCCAGCTTTTTCTCAAGCACATCCCAGACCATGCCGGCCACATCTGGCCCACCCAGCTTCTGGATCGCTCGAATGCCAGTTGGGGCAGTCACGTTGATTTCAGTGAGGTTTCCGTCAATCACATCGATTCCAACGAGAATGAGCCCCTGCTCTTTCAGCGTCGGCCCAAGGCGTGCGCAAATCTCTCTTTCGCGCTCGGTCAGGTCACTGTCTTTTGGAGATCCGCCACGCACCATGTTGGAGCGTAAGTCACCTTCTGCAGGCACACGGTTCACTGCACCAGCAAACTCACCATCAACCAGGAGAATGCGCTTATCACCGTGCTTCACATTCGGCAGAAACTTCTGAATGACCCAAGGCTCGCGGAACGTGACGGAGAAGAAGTCGTAAAGTGACCCATAGTTCAGGTCATCTTTGGTCACGCGGAAAACAGCAGCTCCACCATGTCCAAACAGCGGCTTCATCACGATGTCGCTATGGATGTTGCGGAACTCATCAATCTCCTCGCGATCATGAGTGATCAGCGTTGGCGGCATCAGGTCTGCAAACTGGGTCACAAACAGTTTCTCTGGTGCATTACGCACAGAGACTGGATTGTTCAGAACGAGCGTTGTCTCGGAAAGCTTTTCGAGAATGTGGGTCGCAGCGATGTAAGCCAGATCAAATGGAGGATCCTGGCGCATCAGAACGACGTCCATTTCAGACATGTCAACGCGCTGCGGTTCACCAAAACTGAAGTGATTGCCTGCTTCGTCGCGCACGGTTACCGGCTCAACGCGGCACATAACCTTTTCACCCCACAGCGCCAGACGCTCTGGTGTGTAGTGATACAGTTCATAACCACGATCCTGCGCTTCTAGCATCAGAGCAAAAGCACTGTCGCCCGCAATGTTGATGGTAGAGATATGGTCCATCTGTACGGCGACTTTAAGCGGCCGCTTGGCACCAGAAGAAGCTGCTTGGGACATGAGGCACTCCTGAAATAACGCTGGGATAGAAATCCATGTAAATAAAAATGGATGTTAGCTGCAGATATGTGGGTCAGAAAGCAATTTGTCTACATTTTTGCGATAAAATATTTGTTTCCTAAAAAATTTCAGCTTCAAAAAGATTAGGGAAGTGTTGGGCTTCTCCGTGTTTGGGAAGAATAACCGCATCAAATCGCAAGGTTTTTCCAACCACATCGTTGTGGTGTGAAACCCATTCTCGGGCGGCATTTGCAATCCTTCGTTGAGAGCGTTGCGTGATTGCATATAAGCCATCATCCACACCCCGTCTGGCTTTCACCTCCACAAACACGATCGTCTGGTCTTGTTCGGCGATCAAATCGATCTCGCCCTGCTTGGTTTTGTAGCGTCTTTCAAGAATCTGCCAGCCAGCCTGACGAAGCAACATCTCTGCTTTCAACTCCGCCTGCAGGCCTTTTCGGTAAGCTGCCTGCTTCTTCAGAAGGCTGCTTTTAGTCGCTCTCGGGCTCTTCTGCGGTTCCTGCATTTTTAAGCTCCATCGCACGGGTATAAATCGTCTTTCGATCCACCCCGGTCGCTTTGGAGACTTTTTTGGCTGCTGCGCTCACTGGCATTTCTTTCAATGCCTCATGCAACAGCGCGTCTGCATCAACCTCGGTCAGTTCCTGCTCTTCAGGTGGTGAAACAAGAATAACAATTTCTCCCTTAGGGCGATCCCCCGAATAGAAATCACTCAGTTCTGCAAGGGTACCACGCTGGAAGGTCTCAAACCGCTTGGTCAGCTCGCGGGCAACAGCTGCTTTACGCTTTCCAAGAATTTCAGTCATGTCGATAAGAGAAGCCCCAACTCTGTGAGGGCTCTCATAAAACACCAGTGTCGCTGGAATATCTCTCAGTTCTTCAAGACGTTTCTTTCTGCCATGGGTCTTATTGGGCAAAAAACCAGCAAACAAAATGGTGTCAGAAGGCAAACCAGCACCTACCAGACCGCTCAACATGGCCGAAGCTCCTGGAATTGGTACCACCTTGTGCCCGTGCTCCACCACATCACCTACAAGTCGAAAACCTGGATCAGAGATGAGCGGCGTACCTGCATCGGAGACCAGCGCAACGGCTCGTCCAGCGCCCAATGCTTCCAAAATTTTGGGAAGTTGCCTGTGAGCATTGTGCTCATGATAGGTCATCATCTGCGTGCGGATGCCATAACGCTGTAACAAAACACCCGTCACACGAGTATCCTCGCAGGCAATAAGATCACAAGCAGCCAAAGTTTCCAGCGCACGGATTGTGATGTCCTGCAGATTGCCGATTGGGGTCGAAACGATGTGCAGTCCCGGTTCAATCCGTTTAGCCGTTAGCGAATGCTCGCCAATGTAGTATTTCCGCTCGGATGCAGCTTCGGAATGATCCATGGTCGCCTCGTGAAAGCTCCAGAATGGAGCAAGTTTTGCACAGTAGAGAGTGCACATCTAACCAACAAACCGCAAAATGACTAATTACAACGGGGAGTTTTTGACAGAATCCTTAAAAAAATCGCGGATTTCCTTGGGTTGAGGCTGTATTAACTGCGATGGATCTGTAGAAATAAACCAAACTAAGGCATATCTCCGAGAAGTGGGGTCCGGTTTTCGGATAAGAGTGTGCGTAAAATAATCGATTAGAGCATGGCGCGGGAACAATCGCGACGAGTTCTAAATTTAAATTGCCGGATTTCGTCCCTTGCAAAATGAGGGATTGATGGAACGGCCTTCGGAATAGATGGGGCATCCATGAGCTTAGGATCAGCCACACTGCGTGGAATGAGCTTCCGCAAACTTGTGACAGGGGCTGCACTTGGCGTCTCCTTCTTGTTGGCTGGCTGTGTTAATTCACCTAACTTCTCATCGGTGAACACTCCTTTTCAGCCTGATTTGAACCCGAACGGCCAGCCGCAGCTGGTTTCAGGCCGTGCCATCGGCAATGGCTCCGTTCGTGTTGGCCTGCTGCTGCCATACTCTGGCGAAGGTCAATCCGCCGCTTCTGTTGCCACTCTTTTCGAAAACTCCGCCAAGCTTGCACTTGAGGATTTTCAGGGAGCTGACATCCAGCTGCTCGTAAAAGACACTGGCGGAACCTCAGAGGGTGCAAGCATTGCTGCTCAGCAGGCGATCAGTGAAGGTGCAGAACTCCTTATCGGTCCGGTTTTTGCCCCAGCTGTTCAGGGTGCTTCCGCTGTTGCGCGTCGCTCTGGTGTTCCAATCGTTGCATTCTCCTCTGATATCAATGCGGCAAAGCAGGGCACGTACCTGCTCAGCTACCTGCCAGTATCTGACGTGAACCGCATTGTGTCTTATGCAGCAGAACAAGAGCGTGGCTCCTATTCTGCACTGTTGCCAAACAATGCCTATGGTGCGGTGGCTGAAGCTGCATTCCGTCAGGCTGTTGGGCAAACAAATGGCCGTATCATCACCATTGAGCGCTACATCCCGGGCAATGCTGAAGACATCCGCGCTCGCGTTGCCAGCCTGAGCCGCTCTATTTCGCAGGTGGACACTCTGTTTGTTCCTGAAGGGGGCGGTGTTCCTCCATTTGTGATGCAGGTGATGACCGAAATGGGTGCAAGCCTTGGTGAAGTGAAGATGATCGGCAGTGGTCAATGGAACACACCGGACATCCTCCAGTCTCCTGTCATGGTTGGCAGTTGGTTCCCGGGTCCGGATAACCAGAGCTTCGAGCGTCTCGCGACCCGTTACCGCGAAACCTATGGCTCTCAACCACCGCGCAATGCGTCCTTGGCTTATGATGCAACAATTCTGGCCGCTGGGCTGGTCCGCTCCGCTGGACCTGATCGCTTCTCTGACCGTGTGTTGACCAATCGTGATGGTTTCCTCGGCATTGATGGTATCTTCCGCTTCCAGCAAGATGGCCTGAATGACCGTGGACTTGCGGTTTATGCTGTTTCTGGCAAGAGGACTGCCGAACCAATTGCTCCGGCACCTCGCAGCTTCTCTGGCCAATTCTAGGCTCCGAAACTTTTGATGTTGAAAGCCTCGCTCGCAAGAGCGGGGCTTTTTTGCGTGTGGCCCTGAAAAATGGCTTCAATTGCACCTGTTATCTTGGGGCTGTGGTGATCGAAAAAGCCTAATCTGCATTGGCAAAATCGCCATTAGAGGCAAGGAGCCATGCAGGAACTACGCTTTCATCATGTCGGTATTCCAACCAGCGAAAAGCTGCCGGAAACGCACCACAACAAAACCCTTAAACTCACTGCAACAGGCTATTTTGAGGGTCCCTATGCCATTGAGTGGATGAACTTTGATGATGACAACCCACTCCCCGAGATAATCAAGACAACCCCTCATGTTGCCTATGTGGTTGATGACCTTACCGAAGCTTTGCAAGGTAAGAACGTTATTTTGTCTCCGGAAAGTCCGGCCAAAGGCGTTTGGGTCGCTTTCATTTTGGAGGGTAGAAACCTCATCGAACTCATGCAATTCGATAAACCCGAAGAGGAAATTTGGCCTCATCCCGGAAAATTCAGGATCTGAAGGCGCTGCACTGTTACCGCGATTTACTCAATGGGACGAAAGGCCTTTAGGAAACTAATGAAATCTGGAGCGAAAACGGATAGAAATACCTCAGGAAATGAGTTGGCGGGCCTGATGGTGATCAAGCCTGCGCAAAAGGTGGTTTTAAAATGCTTTCAGACAAGCGCATTCTCCTCATCATCACAGGCGGTATTGCAGCCTATAAATCGCTGGATCTGATCCGCCGCCTGCAAGAGCGAGGCGCGAAAGTTCGGGCAATTCTGACCAACGGTGGCTCCCAGTTCATCACACCGCTTGCTGTTGGTGCGTTGACGGGCGACACAGTCTTCACCGAGCTGTTTGACAGAGAAGCCGAGCACGATGTCGGCCACATCCGCTTGTCGCGAGAGGCGGATCTTGTCGTCGTCGCCCCAGCCACCGCAAATATCATGGCAAAGATGGCGCACGGGCTGGCTGACGATCTGGCCTCCTGCGTATTGCTGGCCAATGACAAACCGGTCCTCGTTGCTCCTGCTATGAACTCCAAAATGTGGAGCCACCCGGCCACCCAGCGCAACGTTGCTCAGTTGAAAGCGGATGGCCTGAATTTTGTTGGCCCCAATGCGGGTGAGATGGCGGAAAAAGGCGAAGCAGGCTATGGCCGCGTGTCCGAACCGCTGGAAATTGTTGCCGCGATTGAAGATCTCCTTTCTCCCAAAGAACAGCCCCTGAAGGGCAAACGCATTGTCATCACAGCTGGTCCAACCCATGAGCCAATTGATCCAGTGCGTTACATCGCCAATCGGTCCTCCGGCAAACAGGGCTATGCTATTGCAGAAGCCGCCGCGAACGCTGGAGCGCAAGTGACGCTTGTCTCTGGCCCGACAGTCCTGTCAGACCCGAAAGGCGTTGAGACAATTCGCGTAGAGTCTGCAAGCGCTATGCTGGCCGCAGTTGAATGTGCCTTACCAGCTGACATCGCGATCATGGCTGCAGCCGTAGCAGACTGGCGGGTTGCTCACGATAGCAACCAGAAAATCAAGAAAGACGGAACAGGCTTGCCACCAGCTCTGAGCCTTGTCGAAAATCCGGATATTTTGAAAACAGTAGGGCACTTGCAAGGCAAACGACCGAAGCTAGTGGTTGGTTTTGCTGCCGAAACAAATGACCTGATCAACAACGCCCGCGGAAAGCTGGAGCGTAAAGGTGCTGATTTGATTGTAGCAAATGATGTCAGCCCAGAGAATAACGTCATGGGCGGCGACAACAACACCGTCCGTCTCGTGACCCATAACGGCGTGGAAGATTGGCCGAAAATGGGTAAGGACGAAGTCGCTCGCCAGCTTGTCAAAAAGATTGCAGAGCTGGCTTAACCCATTCGCCAAACTGTCTCGTTAGAAGGCCGGTAAGTTCGTACCGGCCTTTTTTCTGTTTAGGCCGAAACCTGTTCGCTCTCGTGTTCTGCACTCAAAAGCGGTTTACCGAGGATCATGTCTGAAGCCTTTTCGGCAATCATGATTGTCGGCGCATTCGTATTGCCTGAGATCAGCGAAGGCATCACAGAAGCATCAATCACTCGCAGGCCTTCCAGTCCGTGCACTTTCAGGTCCGGCCCGACGACCGACATTTCATCTGTGCCCATTTTGCAAGTGCCAACAGGATGATAGATCGTCTCCGCCCTCTCCCGCACCGCTTGCTTGATACTGCGCTCATCACGACCAAATTCGTAGAGCATGTCCTCCCGGTAGTCAGAAAGCTCTGGCCCCTCCAAGATATCTCGCGTCATGCGGACACCCTTCACCAACACATCCATGTCTTCCGGATCTGTCAGATATTTCGGGTCAATACGCGGTGCATCCATCGGATTTGCTGAATTGAGCCCAACTTCCCCGGTTGATTTTGGCCGCAAAACGCAAACGTGACAGCCAAACCCGTATCCACCGTAGAGCTTTCGACCATGGTCATCGATGATGGAGATGACGAAATGTAGTTGAACGTCAGGCCTGTCTAGTTCCGGGTTGGTCTTCAAAAAAGCCCCACCCTCTGCTGCCGGAGAAGCAATTATGCCAGAGCCGTCTTTCCGCCAGCGCAGTATCTCCTTGATCAGCTGAATGCCCGGCTTCAATCCCAATCCCAGCATATCCGTTTTATTGGAGCGATAGCTTATGGTGTAATCCAGATGATCCTGCAGGTTCTTACCCACACCAGGCAGGTCATGCAGGACCGGAATGTTGTGTTTCGCCAGCTCGTCCGCTGGCCCAATGCCAGAAAGCATGAGCAACTGCGGAGACTGGAAAGCACCGGCTGAGACAATAACCTCACGTCCAGCTTTCACCGTCGCAAGTTTACCCTTCTGGCTGTATTCAACACCAACGGCTTTCTTGCCTTCAAACAACACCCGAGTACTGCGGGCATGGGTAATCACGGTCAGATTGGGGCGATCCATAACGGGATGAAGGTAGGCAGCAGCAGCCGAACAGCGCTCGCCTTTTTTATCATCCTCATGGAACTGCGTGACTTGATAAAGCCCAACGCCCTCTTGATCACCGCTGTTAAAGTCATTGTTGCGTTTAATCTGTCTGCCTTCAGCTGCAGCTAAAAAGGCATGCGATATTGGAAGAGGCGAACGTTGCTCGGAAACGTGTAAAGGCCCATCGGCCCCATGCATTCCGCTTTCACCGCGCTGATTACATTCAGATTTTTTGAAGTAGGGCAGCACATCATCAAAGGACCACCCTTCAGCACCCTGCTCCACCCAACCATCATAATCCTGTTTTTGGCCGCGGATATAAAGTTGCGCGTTGATTGCGCTGGAGCCACCCAAAGCCTTGCCGCGTGGATGGAATGTGGTCCTGTCGTTCAGCTCTGTTTGTGGAACCGAGTTAAAAGCCCAATTGTTGATGGCAAAGGGCTTTGCCGAAACCATCGCTGCAATACCAAGGGGTGCTCTTACCAAAACGGACTTTCCTTCACCACCAGCCTCAAGCAGGCAAACGGTTACTGAAGGGTCTTCTGTAAGTCGGGCTGCAAGCACACACCCTGCTGAGCCGCCTCCAACAATCACATAATCAAAATCCATTGCGCCCCTCCCCAGAAACACACCACACGCCCGAAAGCCCTCAACTCTCTCGGAAATGAAACAGCAAAAATGTCTAAAACACTTTTCTCTCGCCCCAATACGGACAAGCTGTTTTATGTTTCAATGTTAGTGAGCCTTTCCCCAAACGGAAACCTGAACATTCTGGTGAGTATGTTATGCGCTAAACTTCTCTGAGGGCGTTCTTTGAAAATAACATTTGAACGCAGAGGCTTGCTGAGGTTCTTCCCCAGTTTATCCCCTGCGCAGGTTTCTCTGGTTCGGGTCAGTCAGATCGTGCAGTCTGTTCGCCGCAGCCTGCGCAAATCGCAAAATCACCGCTTTACGGGTTGCAGCAGAAAGCTTGTGTTCCGGAGCTTCGCGAATGATTTCTGCCATGTAGTCATCAGCCAGAATGAAGCCGGTTTCTTCGGGAAAGATCTCTTGCGGGACATCCGCGCTGGTAGCGAAAAACAGCCGGTCGCAATAATCGCGGTACTCATGCCATTTATTGTCTGCTTTGAAGTCCTCAATGGATGACTTGATCTCGATAATCCAAATCTCGGACTTCTTGCCAAGAACCACCAGATCAGCCCGACGGCCTGACGCCAATGTGATCTCTGGCAGGCTCGTATGACCCAGCACTCGCAAATAGCGTTGCACCCCACGCTGGATTTTCAACGCACGTTCGGACTGACGGCCATCGACCAGCGGATCATCCAGTTGAACGCGATTTGAGCCCTTCACAAATTCCATGAAATCGTTCCCACTTTGTTCTTGGTGATACTATCAAGCTGTCTGACAATTTCAATCCAAGATTAGATCAGGGCTTCACTGAGTTTCAGGCAAAACGAAATCCAGCTTTGCTGCCAACTGCAACATCCGTTCATCAATCGGAAACTGTGCAGCGCAGTCAGCAAGGGCTTCCCGAGCTTTCCTGTGCTCAGAGCAGCTTAAATACAACTCTGCTGCACCTATCAAAAAACTCTTGCGCCAACGCTTTGGTGTCGTCTTCAACACGGCATCACGTTGCAAGGTACTATGCCACTCCTGAAGCAGTTCAGCACCCTCTTGAGGCTTTCCTTGCAACGCAAGATGTTCGGCCTTTAGCAACCCATAGCCCGGATTTGTAGAGAGTGCTCTCGATACATCTGGCAGATGCATCACTCTGCCTTCTGCGAGCGCTTGCCCCAGACGAACAAACTCCGCGCAGTCAGCAAGGTTTGGCGTGATAAGGAGACCTCGCGCCCTAAGCAGCTCAGCAACATCGCGCTGAAACGTCTTGATCAGCTGGCGAATAATGTTGAGAGAGTAGAGCTGATCATGCAACGCATGCGGCCCTGCAACCCCATAACAGAACCGGTTTGCACAATGCGGCAATCGCTGCGCGGCAAGGTATCCGTTCGTATCGACCCAATCGAATAGCCCGAAGAAGAGGTGAACGGGATACTTCATACTCTCTGATAGAAGCGCCAGCAGATCTGCCTTATCAGGAGCAGAAGGTGTCAGGTATGCAGCGCTCTGCGTGCCAACCACACCCAGCTCCAGCTCCGGTGAAAACGCATAAATCTCACCGTCCTGACGCCGCAGGCCGGTCACCAACGCCCCATAAGCCCCCATAGATGCGCCGTAATAGATGACGCGCTCCGGGTTCTCTTGCGCAATCGCTTCGTCAATCGCACGGTCAATGCCTTGTTGAGCACTTAGGTACCATTGTGAATGGATATCATTCAGAAAAACACAGGAATGCTGTGTCTTTGCAAACAAGCGCTCCAGCCCGAATTTACCAGAGGGTATCCGGACCTGAGAGAAAACAACCAGTAACACACCGCTGCGACCACCGGATTGGAACTTTACTTCCAATCCGTGAGATACACTCTGCACTGTCGTAAGCCCCTGCATTGAGCGGAGGCTTAAGGCTTCTTGCGCTTGAGATAAACGCCACCACCGGAAGCAGGCGCTGAAGATGTGTCAGATGACTTGCTTGGCGACCGGCGTGGAGGTGCTTTTTTACTCGGCTTGGCAGAAGATTTGCCCTTTGGCTTTTGAGCGAACTTACCGCCGCCCGGGCCTTTCCGCTGCCCACCAAGCTTCTGTTTTTTGCCCGCTAATTGCGCATTGCTGCGTGCACTTTTCGGCTCGCGATCTGATGGGAAGAAGGTGTATCCATCCATCTCGGGGATCTTCTTACTGATCAGCTTCTGAACAGCACGCAGCATGCCGCGATCTTCTGGCAAACAGAACGTAATCGCGTTTCCGCTCTTACCCGCACGCGCCGTGCGGCCAATGCGGTGCACGTAGTTCTCGGTCGCATTCGGCATGTCAAAGTTGATCACATGCGAAATGTCTGAAACGTCAATCCCGCGGGCTGCAACATCAGTCGCAACAAGGGTTTTCAGCTTACCGCCCTTGAATTTGTCCAGCGTCTTCTGGCGTTCTGCCTGAGACATGTCACCATGAATAGCTTCTGCTGGCACACCGTCTGCGTTTAGCCGGGCAGCTAGTCGCGCACTGCCTTTTTTGGTGAGCGTAAACACAAGAGCGCGCTCGCACTCTTCCGTTTCAAGAAGCGTCTTCAGCAAAGGATACTTGGCGTTATCTTCCAGATGCGCGATCTTCTGAATTACAGCTTCTACTGTTGTTGCTGGTGGCGCAGTGCTCACCTCAACAGGATCGCTTAGGAAGCGACCAGCAAACTCACGAATTTCTGCAGGCATAGTCGCTGAGAACAGCAGTGTCTGCCGTTTTTCCGGCAGCAGATAAGCAATCTCTTCCAGTTCTGCGATAAAGCCGAGATCCAGCATTTGGTCCGCTTCATCGAGAACGAAAATCTCCAACTCATCAAAGCTGACGCCGTTTTTGCGGTGCAAGTCGAGCAGTCGACCAGGTGTCGCCACAAGCACATCCAGACCACGCTGCAAAGCACGGAACTGCGGAGGAAATGGCACACCGCCAACAACGCAGCTGGAGTACATTTTGGTGCGGCCTGAATAGGCTTTGATGTTCTTTGAAATCTGATCCGCCAGCTCGCGAGTTGGCGTCAGAATAAGGCTGCGCACGCTCTTTGGCGCTGCGCGATACCGGCTCTCAAGCAAGCGCTGAAGAAGCGGCACTGCGAAAGCTGCGGTTTTACCCGTTCCGGTCTGAGCAAGACCAAGCAGGTCCTTGCCATCCAGAATGTATGGAATAGCGTTTTCCTGAATAGGTGTTGGCTCGTCATAACCTTTAGATTTCAGGGCGATCTGAAATGGTTTTGCAACGCCAAGTTTGTCGAAGTCGGTCAAAAGTGATCTTTCGAATGAGCAGAGTGTCCGAAGCCGGTTCTGCTGATTTCATCATGTGTTTTTTGCGCGTCCCGGAAAAGTAGAAACCGTTTTTCGATTTAGGATGCGCACAAAACAAGCTTGAAGAAGTTTGCCTTCGAGAAATCCAGCACAAAAGCAGGCAGCTTCAATTAATTCTACTGGAATAGTCTCTGAGGCTCGGTTTGATCGGGCTATTAACATAGACCCGCCACATTATGCTAGAATTATTGCAGGAGAGCATAATATTCTGGTTGTCCCGACAAGAAAAGGACGACAAATTTGGTTAGAGCAGTCCAGCTACTTGCATGTTTCATGTTCTTCTTTATGTATGGGGACCAAGAATAATGACGCTGCTTTTATGGCCCACATCCTATAAATGGCCTGCTGCTAATAACATTAAAGATTAGGGTTCGAGCTTTGATTGATGCAAATTTTGAAGACTTAGAAGAAAACGCTGAGGAAGCTTCGCGGCTTCTTGCTAACATGGCGCATCCCAAGCGCTTGATGGTGTTGTGTCGACTGGTACAGAGCGAATGTACTGTAGGTGAACTTGCAGAAGCTGTTAATCTTAGTCAGTCTGCGCTGTCTCAACACCTTGCCAAGATGCGTGCCAGCAATCTGGTTTCCACCCGTCGTAGCGCCCAGACAATCTATTATTCTCTGGCAAGTGCCGAAGTGGAATCCGTTCTGCAAACTCTCTACGGCCTGTATTGCGCTCCTCAGGAAAAAGCCTAGCAGGGCCTGCTTTAAGGCCCGGCAATGACCACAGAGCTACCATCCCACCTGCGCTTCTCTTCTGCATTCGGTAGCTGGTTGAACATGTGAAGATCCACTGGAATTTCATCTTCAGACTTCAGACCTGAAAACTCACCAAACAGACGGACGGTTTCTTCGTCCAGCGCACCGCCGATATACAGATTGGAAATATCTCCGCTCACATCGGAGAGCTTGAACCGGGTTTCCCAGAGCCAGAACACCTGTCTGTGGTCCTGATCGCTTTCATAAACCATCGTCAGCGCAGGCAGAAAGCCTGCATTAGTGTGTGGTACCGGAGGCAATTCGCCAGCAGGTGTCTCGCCTTTCAGGTATCCAGTCGCCGTTGGAACAGACCATTCCGGAGCCTTGCGCCAACCCAGGTCTGTCAATTGTTTTTCCAACTGTTCCGGCGTGCCGGACCATTGCAGTGTTATCGGCTCTTCCAGTTCACCCGTAATGGATACACGCTTGGCAGGCAGCAAACGCCAGTCCTGCAAGCGCCAGCTGGATTTTTGGATCACAACGGATTCACTGCGCGGCTCATAAGCCTCAGCAGTTGTCTTATAATTGGTGCTGATGTGCCAGACGGAAGCAATCGCCAGTGCACTCAGCGAAATGATCGTCAGCGCAGTTCTGCCAACTTTCTCGTTGTGAATGTGCCCAAACACGAATGAGAAGAAGAAGACCGTACCGGAGCCAAACAAGAGACCAGCCAGCACGTCAGAAAGCCAGTGCGCGCCAAGATAAACTCGTGAGAACCCGATCAGGATCGCAAAGGTTGCCGCCACAGAATAGATGATCGTCTTGCTCAGACGGGAACGATCATGAGCCACCAGAACCGCAATCACCCCGATCAGAACCGTATTGATCGTTGCGTGCCCCGATGGAAATGAAAATGCGTCCGCTCCAGAGTACAGCTCAATCGGACGATCGCGGCCAATCAATGCCTTGGTGATCACCACAAAGATAGAGGAGCTGACAATCGCGATGACAAAGCCTGTCGCTCTGCGCCATGCCTTCCGCCCAAACAGATAAAGCCCAACAGCCAGCGTCACGGTTGCAGTGACATGACCATCGCCCATCATGGTGATCATAACCATGACCTTATCGATGACTGGCGTCCGGGCGATCTGGAAGAAGTTGCTGATCGCAAGATCAGCCCGCGCCATCGGCATTCCCGGCGCCACAGCACCTGTAAACCAGATGAAACCGGGCAGCGTCACAAGCAGGAAGAACGCAGAGACCAGCATTCCCACACTACGTGGGTTTTCAGGGTCATACGTCCGTGCAACCCATTGGCTGAAGCGATCAGGACGGCGGGCAAACCAATTGACAGTTGCCTGATGAGATCCGCCAACGATTGGCAGAATAAACATGATCAGCCAGCGGATCAGGGCCACGGCAATCAAAAGAACCAGCAGCAAGCCACCAAGAATAATCGCCAGACGCGTATTGAACTCGCCAATCGCAAACAGAGCAGAGCCAGCCATCACACCCGGTATCAGATGGATCGCAGCCCAAGCGAAAGCAGATGTCACGTTGAAGAACGTAAAGCGGCCAAAACTCATGTCCGCCATACCGGCAATTCCAGGTACCACAGACTTCACACCCGGCACAAAACGGCCAATGAAGATGCTCTTACCGCCATGTTTGGCAAAATAGTCTTCACCGCGCTGCAGCCAATCCGGATACCTGCTTAATGGCCAGATGGTGCGCACTTTGTCTTTGTAAAAGTAGCCAAACCAGTAGGAAAACGCGTCGCCCGTTACGGCGCCTGCGGTTGTCCATAAAAAGATGCTCAGAAAGGGCAGCTCGCCAAGGCCAATAAGCGTTCCGGCGCCCACAAGAACAACCGTGCTTGGAAACACCAGTCCAATCAGAAAGAGCGCTTCGCCCATTGCGACGATAAAACAGATAAGGCCAGCGAACGCTGGGTTTGCTGCAATGAAATCAACAATGTGGTTGAGGAATGTGGTGACGAAATCGACGTTCACTGAAAAGTCTCTAGCTCTTTCATAAATGACTTAGATCGCTGGGTGACTGCTTGAAATGTATACATAGTGCCAAGGTGACCAAAATAAGGTCTGCATTCTGTTACATTTATATGCAGGCATCTGGCGCTTTGAAAGGGAAATAACAAGCCCTAATCCCTTCAAAAAGCATAATAGTCCCACTAATCAGACCCATACGTTAATTCTGGTGACGAAAAACATCGTTTAGCTCTTTAAGCAATAATACAGAATGGCTATTCTTGGCAGCAAAGCCGAATGAGCAAAAATAACATTTTACGCCATGCCCCAGATGCGAAGGTCACTTGCATGTTTCAGTCTGCAAACATTCCTCAGACAGTTAGCAAAGAGCTGCTTCAAAAAAGACTGCCTGAACTCCGTGAGGAATTGTTGGAAGTTCAGCATAAGCTGAGAGAGAACAAAGCTTTTGCAACGATCATTTTGCTCGCTGGCGTAGACGGCTCGGGTAAAGGCGCGGCGATCTCCCGTTTGTATGAGTGGATGGACACCCGTTATCTGTTCTGCAACGCCTACCATGAAGAGCGTAGCGAGTCTGAAAGCGCTCGGCCAAACTACTGGCGCTACTGGCGTGATCTGCCAGCACGGGGCGAAACCTCCATTGTGTTTGGCTCCTGGTATCAGGAACCTTTGCGTGATGCGGTTATGGGCAAGATTGACGACGCAGAGCTGGAGCGCCAGCTGTCAGCCATCAACCGCTTTGAAAAAATGCTGGCTTACGAGAACATTCTCCTTCTCAAGTTCTGGTTCACTCTTCCAAAGGCAGAGCAGCAGGAACGCCTGCATGATATCGAAGCCAAAGGCAAAAAAGGCCGTAACTTCATTGAGGAATGGTCTGGCTCAGAGCACTATCGCGCCGCGCAGACGGCTGGCGAAAAGGCATCCCTGCAAACCAGCACCGGCTATGCTCCTTGGTTTGTGATCCCCTCTCAGGATCCGGATGTTCGCGATCTCGCACTGGCTGAAACCATCGCACAATCCATGAAGAAGAAGCTGGAAAGCGGCAACGGCAATCCGGTTTCAGCTCCGGCTGTGGTCACGACCCTGTCGCAGGCCAATGCGGTGGATGCGATAGACCTGACAGCAACCATCTCCAAAGAAGACTACAAGGCAGAGCTTGAAGAGCTTCAGGACAAGATGGCGTACCTGACAGATCGCAAGCGTTTCAAAAAGTTCGGTCTAATCTCCGTCTTCCAGGGCAACGATGCAGCTGGCAAAGGTGGTTCAATCCGCCGCCTCACCCGCTCCATGGACCCACGAAACTACAAGGTGCACCCAATCGCAGCCCCTTCCGTTGAAGAAAAGCTGCACCCGTACCTCTGGCGTTTCTGGCGCCGCTTGCCGAAAAAGGGCCACAGCGCCATCTTTGACCGCTCCTGGTATGAGCGGGTTCTTGTTGAACGCGTCGAAGGCTTCTGCTCCGAAGCGGACTGGATGCGCGCCTACAACGAAATCAACGCCTTCGAAAAAGAGCTGACGGATTCCGGCTTCGTCCTCTGCAAGTTTTGGCTTGCGATTTCGGAAGAAGAGCAACTGCGCCGCTTCAAAGCCCGCGAAGAAACCGCCTACAAGAACTACAAAATCACCGAGGAAGACTGGCGTAATCGCCTCAAATGGAACGAATACGCCATCGCAGCTGGTGACATGGTGGACCGCACCTCCACCCGCTATGCGCCATGGACGTTGATCTCTTCCGAGGACAAGCGCTACGCCCGCATTCAGGTGCTTAGAACCACCGTCAATGCCCTCGAAAAGGCGATGAAGAAGAAGGACAAGGAGAGCTAACTCAGCGTCCTTCGTCTTCGACACTCCGCAACAGCTCCTGTCACACTTCGTTTTGTGACAGGACTTCAGCAGAAATCAGGTCAACCTCCTGGCCACCTCGCCAGACATTGATCGCAGCTTCAATCTTCAGCGACTTCTTCACGCCGTCATAGTCAGCAACCTGCTGCTGTTGTTCCTCGAAGAATGGTCCATCGAAGTCCATGGAAATGTCCTTCTCCATGTAGGCCTCAATGCGCAGATCATCTGGCCCCGGCTTGCTGATATCAAACCGCATGTCCTGATTGTTGGACATACACATCACCGCGTCAGAGAGCAGCGGAAACAGCCCTTGATGGCAAACTGCAAAGATGGCGGCACGTTCCTGCGAAGAGAACTGATCAAAGAAGCTCATGTCTTCAATCGGTTTTGAATCGAACGTAAAAGTTCGCTCCTGTCTGCGGTCAAAGTCCTTTTGAAACTGTATGCCCTGCTGCTCGGGGATCTTGATCCCTTCCAGCATGATGTCGTTTTTCAGGTTAGCTTCCACGCGGTCTTCATCAGGACTGCGCACATCAAATTCCAGCTTGAAATCCAAAACGCTGTAGCTGCGATAATGGGAACTGTCATAGACTTTGAAATTGTCCTGATAGTTCGCACCAGCCAGTTCGCGCAGTTGCTCAAAGGCTTTGACCTTGTTTTGGTCCGTCACACTCGGAGAATACAGATCAAACGTCAGTTTCTTCGCTGTTACGCGGTCCGTCCCGCAAAACCAGTCAACAATCTTGTCCCAGAGCCGCGTTGCCGGATTCCCAACATGGTCTCTGTCCGAGGCTCCCTTGATGTTCTCAAGATCCCCCGCTGAGATGTGCGGATTAATTTGCGGTGTGCTCAAAGCAACTGAAGATGACATGTTCCACCCTCCTGAATGCGGTCAACTGGTCATGCAGGGCATTATAAGCCTGACACCAAGGTTGTGCAGGAGGTTGCAGAGTTGCGCTGTTCTGAATGGCACTGGAACAACAAAAACATGCACTAAAAGCACCACATGGCAGCCCATGCAGTGTTGAAGCTAAGGTTCCCAAACTTGGGATGAGCAAGGCGAGCAGGCAGTGCCTGCGCTACTTGTTTAAATATGAGTCTTCGGCAGTGGCTGCTCGCCTCGCCCGGGCTTTCTTGTAATGAACAACGTCGCCTCTTTGCCTGTAAGGCACTATAGCCGGTTTCCCGGAAAGACAATGGCTTATCCAATCAGGTTTCCCTAACCGAACAGTTCCTCCGTCTTTGACAAACGCATCTGCAAAAGCAGGTTTTACTGCCGGTACATTTGCACTTGTCGCCGCGTGATACCCTACAAACTTGGGCCCTTCCCCTCAAACCATGCGGTCACGTTTGAAGTTCGGTTCACCGGACCACCAGAAAGATGCGTTACCTCTTCTGATAGCCCCGCCCAACCCACGCCTCACTGACGGACGGTCCGCCAGCAGCCCGTTGCGTGGGCATGTCTCTCAGAATATGGGAGAAAACTGGGAGGGGAATAAGTTTTAGGGATCACTCGGTTTTGCTCAGAGTGCCTGCTTAGGCATTAAGGCCTTTCATGCCCTCAGGAGTATACCGCTCGCCCACAACAGGAATGCGAGCAATTTCGGCTTCCAGTACTTGCACCTCATCTGAAGTCAGCTCAATCTCAGTGGCAGCAGCGTTCTCTTCCAGATACTTCAGTCTCTTCGTGCCCGGAATTGGCACGATATCGTTTCCCTTTGCCAACAACCAGGCGAGGGAGAGCTGCGCAGGTGTACATTTCTTCTGGTGTGCGGTCGCTGTAATCATTTTCGCGATACCCTCGTTGATGAGCAGGGCTTCTTTCGAAAATCTAGGTAGATTGGCGCGAAAATCGCCCTCTTCAAACTCCGTTTTCGAGTTGAAACTGCCCGTCAAAAATCCTCGCCCCAGCGGGGAATAAGGGACAAATCCAATGCCAAGCTCACGGCATGCAGGCAGGATTGCGCTTTCGACATCACGGGACCACAGCGAGTATTCTGTCTGCACAGCTGCAATTGGATGAACCGCATGAGCCCGGCGCAAGGTCTTCTCGTTGATCTCACAAAGCCCGATATTGCCGATCTTTCCTTCATCAACCAACTGTGAAAGCTCGCCCATCACATCCTCAACGGGTTGTTCCGGGTTAACGCGATGAACGTAGTAAAGATCAATGTAATCAACGCCCAAACGCTTCAGAGAGGCCTCACAGGCCTGCCGTGCGTATTGCCGACTATTCTCGATTGTCCGCTTGTATTCGCCGGGTTTCCGATTGATGCCGAATTTCGTTGCGATTTTGAGAGGCGCTTTCGTTTCCTTCAAAAACCGACCAATCAACTCCTCATTGTGATGAGGGCCATACATGTCAGCCGTATCGAAGAAATCTATGCCCAGCTCAACGGCTCGTGCCATCACACCCAAGGACACGCTGTCATCGTGTGAGCCATAAAACTCACTCATCCCCATGCAGCCCAGACCAAGCGCTGAGACGTTAAGTTTAGATCCAAGTTGGCGAGTTTTCATCAGAAGCTTCCTTGTGTTGCTGCTGAATACTTGCCATGTTTCAAAAATGGAAAATACGAGTAGAAATGGAAAGCTGATTTCCGAATTTGGAAATGAAGTTCTGCGTGACCTTGTATGGGATGACACCAAAGCCTTTCTGGCTGTCGCCAGAACAGGAACACTCAGCGCGGCTGCTCAACACCTACAGATCGGTGTGGCGACGCTGTCGAGAAAGATTGATCGTCTCGAAGAAACGCTGAAAATCCCTTTGTTCGTCAGGCACCAGTCCGGCTATCAGCTCACGGAGGATGGCCGTGAGCTGCTGGCAAAAGCAGAAGCGCTAGAAGCCGCAGCCGCAGCATTTTCTTCCGGCGCAAAGGCTCAGGCCGGCATTTCCGGAAAACTGCGCCTTGCCACAGCTGAAAACCTCGCCACTCACCTGATTTTGCCTGCACTGCCCGAGCTGTGCACCAGCTATCCGGACCTGCATATCGAAATTCTGACCGACGTAAGCTCAGTGAACCTGCACCGCCGTGATGCAGACCTCGCCATACGGATGGTAAAACCGGAAAGCGGCAATGTCACACTTCGCCGCTTGGGAACACTCGGCTTCGGCCTTTATGCAAGCAAAGAATATCTGCTCAAGCGAACAGAACTCGAAAAGCCTGAGAGCTATGAGGACGATGACTGCATATCCTGGAGTGAAGCGCAGGCTCAC
Organism: Pseudovibrio sp. Ad46; assembly: GCF_001623065.1. Classification (NCBI taxonomy): domain Bacteria; kingdom Pseudomonadati; phylum Pseudomonadota; class Alphaproteobacteria; order Hyphomicrobiales; family Stappiaceae; genus Pseudovibrio; species Pseudovibrio sp. Ad46. Next base: position 74,303 of record NZ_LMCG01000005.1, read on the forward strand.
CTTGCCGCAGCACAATGGATTCGACGTGCTTTAAAAGGCCGCGAGCCCGCAGTTTTAACCTCATCACTCGCGACGCAAGTGGTCGCTGCCAACGCCGGGCTCGGTCTTGCGGTTCTCCCTCACTTCCTTGCAGCAGAAGCCGGGCTTGTCTGCGTAGAAGCCAACATCGGCGTTGATCAACAAATTTATCTGGTCATGCACTCTGATCTCGCCCACTCCCCCCGAATGCGCGTTATGGCAGACTTCCTCGCCAACCTGATCATCAAAAACCGAGCCAGATTAAGCGGCCCACCTCAGTAGACCGCTCTTCTTAAACCACATTCCGCTCAATCAGCGGATTGTTTGCGGTCAGGCGCTCAACACCAAGCTCGGAAAGGTCCAGCATCTCGTAGCGTCCTGTTACGATATGTTCGGCAAGGCCGCGTCCCACCGCAGGGCTTTGCTGAAGGCCGTGACCGGAGAAGCCCAGCGCGATGTAAAAGTCTTCAATGCCGGGCACCGGACCGGTAAATGCGTTGTGATCAAACAGGTTCACATCATAATGTCCTGCCCACGCCGCACCGGGCTTGATGGCTTCAAATGCAGGAATACGATTGGCGAGTGTTGGCCAAAGGTGTTCCTCAAAGAAGGAATAATCAACATCATAGTCGAAGGAATCCGGGTCTTGCTCTTCATCTGGTGAGCTGCCGCAGATAAAGCCTGTCCCTTCAGGGCGTACATAGGTTCCATTTGGATCAACCAGCAACGGCAGACCCGAAACCTCATCGCGGCATTCAAAGGTGAAAATCATGCGCTTTTTGGAGTGCACAGGCGCTTCAAAACCTGCTTCCATGCAAATCTGAGTACCACCTGACGCGCCTGCAGCGTTCACCACAACACCAGCTTCCACCTGTTCTCCGTTGGAGAGTGTCAAAATCCAGCTGCCTCCCATGATCTTTTCAAGATGAACCACTTGATACGGCTCATAAGGCACGTTCAGGGAGCGCGCTTTGCGGCGGAAAGCCTGCATCAGGCCATAGCCGTCAAACCAGCCTTCGCCAGAAAGACCGTGACAGCCAGCAGAAAGATCAGAGACGTTGAGCCACGGAAATTTGGCTTTCAGCGCATCAGAATCCAAAAACCCAATATCCGCACCCATCTTCTGTTGAAGCGCGTGGTTCTCTTCCAAAATGCTGCGCTTGTCTGGCGTTGCGAGAAATAGATAACCGCCCTCAACCAGATCAATGCGTGGCTGTTCGCCGTCAACTTCCAGAAGACTGCCAATATCGCGCAGGAAATCGATGCCGTAGAGCGAAATGTCGATGTTCACGGCAGAGGAGAACTGTTGGCGAATAGAAGCGGCAGAAAGCGCCGAAGCGCAATGTTGGTAAGACGGGTCTTTCTCAAAGACCGCAATGCTACCCTTGAAGTCGTCGCGTTGTGCAAGATGGTACGCCACCGATGACCCGATGACAGCCCCCCCAATAATAGCAACATCCACTGAAGCTATCGCCATAGTCACACCTGAATACTGAGAAATGAAAAAGGTAAGAACCGACGCCCGAAACAATTAGGCGGGTATTTGCGAGCGCCGGTCTAAAAGGGAGGCGAAACGCCTCCCAAGAGCATCATGCGTAATCTCAAAAAAAGGCCTCCCAGCACTTTCACGAGATTACGATGCTGATCAGGGCTTAAAAGAAAGCCTGAAGGCCAGTCTGCGCACGACCCAGAATAAGGGCGTGAACGTCATGTGTACCTTCATAAGTGTTGACGGTCTCAAGGTTTTGAGCATGGCGCATCACCATAAACTCCTCAGAGATGCCGTTACCACCGTGCATGTCACGTGCCTGACGCGCAATATCCAGCGCCTTGCCGCAGTTGTTGCGCTTCACAATGGAAATCATCTCAGGAGCAACGCGGCCTTCGTCAAACAGACGACCAACACGCAGGGAAGCCTGAAGACCGAGGGTAATCTCGGTCTGCATGTCTGCCAGCTTCTTCTGGAACAGCTGTGTCTGTGCCAGAGGACGGTTGAACTGCTTGCGGTCCATGCCGTACTGGCGAGCACGCATCCAGCAATCTTCCGCAGCGCCCAGCGCACCCCAGGAGATGCCATAGCGAGCGCGGTTCAGACAGCCGAACGGACCTTTCAGGCCAGAAACGTTAGGCAGCAGCGCATCTTCACCCACTTCAACGTTGTCCATCACGATTTCACCGGTGATGGAAGCACGCAGAGACAGCTTGCCTTCGATCTTAGGGGCGGAAAGACCTTCCATACCCTTTTCAAGAACGAAACCGCGGATCTGGTTGTCATGCGCTTCAGACTTCGCCCAAACCACAAACACGTCTGCGATTGGGGAATTGGAAATCCACATCTTGGAACCAGTGATGCGGTATCCGCTCTCGGTCTTCACAGCGCGGGTGCGCATGCCAGCTGGGTCAGACCCTGCATCCGGCTCGGTCAGACCAAAACAGCCAACGTATTCGCCAGAAGCAAGCTTCGGCAGATACTTCATGCGCTGCTCTTCAGAGCCGTAGGCGTAGATTGGGTACATCACCAAGGAGGACTGCACACTCATCATGGAGCGGTAGCCACTGTCCACACGCTCAACTTCGCGGGCAACAAGGCCGTAGGCCACGTAAGACGCACCTGAACCACCGTATTGCTCTGGAAGGGTCACGCCAAGCAGACCCTGTTCCCCCATCTCGTTAAAGATGGAGCGATCAGTCTTCTCTTCGCGGTAGGCTTCCATCACACGTGGCAGAAGCTTTTCCTGAGCGTAGGCACGCGCGCTTTCCATGATGAGGACTTCGTCTTCATTCAACTGGTCGCGCATGAGGAACGGGTCTTCCCAATTAAAGACGCCTCCGCCGGTTGGATCACTACTCATGCTCAAAATTCCTTATTCAACGTCAAACTTCACACCCTGCGCCAATGGAAGAGCGCCAGAGTAGTTGATGGTATTGGTCGCGCGGCGCATGTATGCCTTCCAGGCATCAGAGCCAGCTTCACGACCACCACCAGTTTCTTTCTCACCACCGAATGCGCCGCCAATTTCAGCACCGGATGGGCCAATATTGACGTTTGCAATGCCGCAATCAGAGCCAACAACAGAAACGAAGGTTTCAGCTTCACCCATGTCTTTGGTGAAGACGGAAGAAGACAGACCAGCACCAACACCGTTCTGAATTTCAATCGCTTCATCAAAGTCGCTGTAGCGAACGACGTAGAGGATCGGAGCAAAAGTCTCTTCCAGTACAGGACCAACCTGACCTGGCATTTCAACAACAGCAGGCTGAACGTAATAGGCATCCGGATACTCGTCCGCCATCACGCGCTGGCCACCATGCACGGTGCCGCCAGCTGCCCTCGCAGCTTCTAGAGACTTCTGCATGTTGTCATAAGCGTCTTTGTCGATGAGCGGACCGATCAGCGTGCCTTCTTCGGTCGGAATGCCGATCTTCACAGAGGCATACGCCTTGATAAGACGTGGGATCAGCGCATCATAAACGCTGTCATGTGTGATCAGACGGCGAAGAGTAGTACAACGCTGACCGCAAGTACCCATTGCAGAGAAGGCCACGCCGCGCAGGGTCAGGTCCAGATCAGCAGATGGGGTCACGATCGCTGCGTTGTTGCCGCCCAGCTCAAGGATGGACTTGCCGAAGCGCTGTGCAACACGTGGACCAACCTGACGACCCATGCGAGTGGAACCGGTTGCGGAGATAACAGGCACGCGCTTGTCGTCGACCAGCGTCTCACCGATTTCACGACCACCTACAATAACTTCCAGCAAGCCCTTCGGCGCATCATCACCAAACTTGGCAACCGCACGCTCAAACAGCGCAGCACACGCCATTGCTGTCAGAGGAGATTTCTCAGATGGCTTCCAAACAACGGAGTCACCACAAACAAATGCCAGTGCTGCGTTCCAGGACCAGACCGCGACTGGGAAGTTGAACGCGGAGATCACACCAATAACACCGGATGAGTGCCAGGTTTCCATCATACGGTGACCCGGACGCTCGGTCGCGATGGTCAGACCGTACAGCTGACGCGAAAGCCCAACTGCAAAATCGCAGATGTCGATCATTTCCTGAACTTCACCCAGACCTTCAGAGGTGATCTTGCCTGCTTCCAGGCTCACCAGCTTACCAAGGTCATCTTTATAAGTGCGAAGCTCTTCACCCAGCAGGCGAACCAGTTCGCCACGACGAGGGGCTGGCAGCTTGCGCCACTCTTTGAAAGCATCGTGAGCACGACCAATCGCAGCGGTGGTTTCCGCGGCGCTGTCTTCTTTGATCATCGCCAGCGTTTCACCGGAGTTTGGAGAAGTTGCAGCAAGTGTGCCCCCTTCCAAAGCAGCGCGGGCTACACCCATACGCTCCATGAGTTCAATTGTTTCTTTTGCGAATTGCGCGGTATCCAGACCTACGGTCATTGAAGCCCCCAAAGAGTGAGAAACAGTCAGTTCGAAATTTGAGCAGAGTTTCTCTTGTCCTGTTCACGGGTAAAAGCTACGTCTTTTCCATTATTCATTCGCATATGGAATGACTGATAATTTCGCTTGGATCTTGCGCTAGTGAGAAAACTGCTTAAAATCAGTAGGATAATAATGGGTATCGGCCTATTTGAGATTCTGTTTTAAGAAGGAGATGATGCCAGATAGAACGAAATTTAATCGTGTTGGGTGTGCTTAACCTCGCGATTTCAGGAGTTTCGAGCTGTTCACGGCATCATGAGAGGTCAGGATGAAGCGTGGTTTTATCCCCCCGATAGACTGTTTGATCGCATTCGAAAGCGCAGCGCGGCACGGCAGTTTCACGCGTGCAGCTGAAGAATTGTTCCTGACGCAAGGCGCAGTCAGCAAACAGGTGCGCCTTTTGGAAGGTCGCTTGGGTGTTGAGCTGTTCAAACGGATTCGCCAGCGCATTGTTCTGACGGATGCCGGGCGTATCTACCTGCATGACATCCGCGGCACGCTGGAAAAGATGACCAGCGCGACCCGTCAGGTGATGTCCTTTGCGGGCAGTGAGGATGTGCTCAACGTCGCCGTCCTCCCAACCTTCGGCACCCGTTGGCTCGCCCGCCGCCTCCCCCGTTTCCACGAGCGCTACCCGGAAGCCAGCTTCAACCTCTCCGTCCGTCTGCGCCCCTTCGATTTCTCGGTAGAACCGTTTGATGGAGCGATCCATTACGGAGAACCTGTCTGGGCAGGAGCCATCGCAGAGCCGCTGTTTCAGGAAGAAGTCATTCCAGTCGCCTCCAGAGCATTCCGCGACAGACACAGCCTGCGCACACCGGAGGACCTGATCGACGTTATGCGCCTGCACCAGTCAACACGGCCAGATGGATGGCAAAAATGGTTCTCTCTGGCAGGTGTAGAAACAGATGGCGCCTTTCAGGGCCCGCGTTTCGATCAGTTCACCATGATCTCACAGGCTGCTGCTTCTGGCCTGGGCGTTGCGCTGGTGCCAAAGTTCTTTATTGAGGAAGAGCTCGCCGCAGGCACACTGGTCCGCCTGTTTGACATCAGCCTGAAACTCTCCTCCGCCTACCACTTCGTCTACCCCGAAAACCGCACCCTGCGCCCAGTCGTAAAATCCTTCAAAGCATGGCTCCAGGAAGAAGCCCACGAACAGCAACTGGACCGAGAGACGTTGTTGCCACAGTAGGGAGTGGCCTAAACCGCCTTTAGATAGATTGTGAGTCGGTTTGTGAGTTATCAGTTTGCTACTGATGTGAAACAGATATGATCTCGGCCAATCCAAATTGAGATAGGTCTTCTCCAGAAATATAATACATCTGATTAGGAGGCGTTTTTCGAACCTGTTCTAAAAGGAAGCTGGGCGTACCCAGAATCTTTAGTTGTGAAATAAACTCTTCAGTTGCGATTTTTCCATAGAAGCTCCCCATTTGGCTATCTAGGCTTGCTGCTGTGCTAGCCTGATGAAAACCAAACCGGGCGTCAGGAGAAACATAGAGTTCTGAAGCTGACAATGCGATCAAAACACAAGCACTTGCGCAGTGAGATTTGACGAGCACTTCAATGCCCTTGTCGTTTATAAAGGCACCAATCCTTTCTGCGCTTGTGATGTCTCCTCCACCACTACGCAACTCTATTGAATGAATTGGGGCTTTTGAGTGGGCCATCTTGAGAGTATCAAATGTCTTAGAGCCAATTTCGCCATAAAGCACAGCACTGCCTTTGTTCTGAACAGAAACAACAACACCTTTCAACTGAGCAGGCGCTTGGGCAATTTGTAATGAAGCTTCAAAATTGAAGATAGTGCCCAACGCTGCACCACCTTGTAGAATCAGTAGTATCAGGAGGAAGAGATCATTCAATGAATGAGGTGCTTTAATATTACCTGATTGATTTATAGAACTGGCAATTACTATTGACGCAGTAATTAAGAAAAAGAAGCAACAGGCTGCGGTTAAGCCCACGTGGCCCCAAAAGACATCGTTAGCAAGATAGCTATAACCTTGTGTCATAAACCACGCTACTACGCCGCTAACAAAAGATGCTAATGCGAAGAGCGTTTTTAGTACTCTATATTTCATAAACGCTTATAGCTGCTCCATAGCGCGCACCATGGTCAAGATTAGGAAAAACAGGCCGATACCGATCACATTGAGAATGTATTGCCCAATTCCGCTGGGGCGATGCCAAGCAGTATATTTTTCTGTATCCCAACTTGTTGTTTTATTTGACTTTAGTCTTTGATAGGAGCCCCACATAGTAAACAGGGCGACTATTGGAATTCCGAGTCCCAACCCTCTGAGTAAAACGTTGAAGTCACGTTTTAAGCCATCCCAAAACCCAAGAAGTTGGCCATCGGTCCGAGTTATTTTTATCCCAAATATAAATTTTCCAAGAGTAGTGCCACTGACGCCGATTAAACTTCCACCCAATACAGAGGCAGCACTTGCGGTAAACATTAAATCTATCAGACGGCCTCCAGGACCATCAAACAATGAGAAGAACTCATCAGCTGCAGCAGGCGCAATAGCGTAAAAAACAAAAGCCAATAGCATGACTAAAACAACGCCGTTAAAGGTCGTGTCAAATAGCCGGGCTGCATATCTTCTCCAAGGTGTAGGCGGGTTCGCAAGCCATCCCTTGGGGGCAGTGCCTACTTCTGATTGTGATGATTCTTCATGAAGGGGTGCATGCAAAGTTGGAAACAGGTTTTCCGACGCTGGGCGAAGTTTTAGAATCTGGTCGGTATTTACTTCTGTATCATCTAAACTTAGGTTCTGCTCAATTGTTGCCGAAGTACCTTCATTATCGAGAATTTGACCAGCAGATGTCCAATCATCGCCATTGGTAGAGCGAACAAGCGTACTCTCCGTTATCAAACCGTTCTGCCGAAGTATGCGAAGATTACGGACATCAAACGGCCCTACTTCATGCTTGCCGTCATGATAATAATACACTGAACCTCTCCCGTGCTTCCTAGTGTAGACTATAGCTATCTGCTAGAAAGTTGGGAAGAACTGCTTGTGTTAAAGAGTGATATCTATTCTAGGTTGTGGATACGTATTTTGATGCAAAATGTGTCGTAAATCGCTTCGTAGTTGTCTTGCCGCTTCTGTCCATCCACTTCTACCCCAGCTCATAACTCGCAAAGCTGTAGATCTTGTCGAGGGGGAGGTTGGGGTCTTGGCCCTTATACATTCTGGCGGTAGCGAACACGGGTGATAGGTCGTAGCGCTCTGCCAGTTCCACGGCTTGTTCATTAGGCAAAGGCAGATCAATGTTGATCATCTGCCCTTTGGCGCTACCAGCAAGGGCGCGGAACAGCAGGTCAGCCCCTTCTGGAGTTTCAGCGGCCATTGGGCCGATACGATACCCATCACGGGCCGCACGGATTACGCCATAACCGCGAACAATTCCCTCTTCAACCAGATATAGGCCCCGGCGCATAGGGTTCATTGGCTCCATCCAGCGTTCCAGAAAGGCGGAGCGCTCTGCGGGAAAGTAGTTGCGGTCATATTCTATAATGCTCGGCAAAATGCCCTTGCCAATGATGGAAATCCGCTGATCCATAGGCATGGTGACATCAGATAGACCGCTGTAACGCATATTCTGATGAACGAGCCTGAAGCCGGACTTCGCGTAATTGTCTTGCTCTTCCACCACGCCATCAAGGCCAATCGTCCGTCCTTCTAGCCGTTTCATGGCGGCATTCCATATAACGGCCCCGAGGCCCTGCCTGCGAAACTCCGGATGACAGATGTAAAAGCCGAGAAAGCCATAGGCCTCACCGTATTGAACGGCAGACACCATAGAAACCAGCTGATTGTTTAGATAGCAGCCAAGAAAACCACCGGGATCCGCTGCATAATAGGATGGAGCATCATCTTCACCTGGATTCCACCCCTCTTGGGCGGCCCAATCCAGCATGGTCAGAATGCCATCTTCATCCATAACGCGAATTTCAGTGTCCAGCGGAGCCATCGGAAGCCTCTTTCATCAACCCGGCAAAGTTATGTGTAAACTAACGTAAGAGAGTCAGCGTAGCGCAGTATGGTTAAAGAGGAGATGAAAGGCTTTCATCTAATTGGACCATGCGGAAACCGCGGACTGCAGAACTTTATGAGGAAAAGAAACCGGACGCGATAAAATGCAGATGGAGCCACGGAAAAATCCGATAATCTGACGCACAAACCGCATACATGGGTAGGAGACGTCGCGATGAAGGTTCATGGTAAAGCATACCGTTCCATTTGGCCGCTGGAAGCTGGAAAATCTGTCGGGATCATCGACCAGACCTGCCTCCCCCATCGTTTTGTCGAGGTTGAACTGCGTAATCTGGAAGATGCAGCAGTTTCCATCAAGGACATGTGGGTTCGAGGCGCCCCACTGATTGGCGCAACAGCCGCCTTTGGTGTTGCACTGGAAATGGCGCGGGACCCAAGCGATGCAGCGCTAAGCAATGCGTGGCAGGTGCTCCATGCAACCCGCCCCACCGCAATCAACCTGCGCTGGGCGTTGAATGACATGCAAGGCCTGCTCTCAGAGCTGCCATTGGAGCAAAGAGCGGCAGCTGCGTGGAAGCGGGCCGTCGAGATTTCTGATGAAGATGTGGCCTGCAACGAGTCCATCGGCAAGCACGGCCTCAAGCTGATTGAAGAGATCGCCGCGCAAAAGAAACCGGGCGAGACCATCAACATCCTGACTCACTGCAATGCGGGCTGGCTGGCGACCGTGGACTGGGGGACAGCCACCTCTCCGATCTATCAGGCCCACAACAAAGGTATCAAGGTCCATGTCTGGGTTGATGAAACCCGTCCGCGCAATCAGGGCGCTGGCCTGACTGCATGGGAGCTGGGAGAGCACGGCGTTCCTCATACGTTGCTTGTCGACAATGCAGGTGGCCACCTCATGCAACATGGCATGGTGGATCTTTGCATCGTGGGAACGGATAGAACAACTGCACACGGCGATGTCTGCAACAAAATCGGCACCTACCTAAAAGCGCTGGCAGCCCATGACAATGGCGTCCCATTCTACGTGGCTCTGCCTTCCTCAACCATCGACTGGACCGTCGCTGATGGCCTGAAGGAAATTCCGATTGAAGAGCGTGGCGGCGAAGAGGTCGCGTGGATCTCGGGCGAAAACGCGGAGGGCAAGGTTGAGAAGGTGCGCATTTGCCCGCCAGAGACCCCTTTGTCCAACTTCGCGTTTGATGTGACGCCATCAAAATACGTCACCGCCCTGATCACTGAGCGCGGTGCCTGTGCAGCAAGCAAAGAAGGGCTCGCAGCGCTGTTTCCAGAGCGGGCAAACACAGACGCCTGATAGAACTAAGACAAACGGATACCTTGCCGCTAAGCCATCACTCTTCAATGTTAGGGCAGAAATCCAAGTTGATTTTATTGGGAGGGACATATGTCCTACGAGAATATTCTGGTTGAGACACGCGGCAAGATTGGCCTGATTACGCTAAATCGCCCGAAAGTATTGAATGCATTGAACAGCGACCTGATCGCTGAGCTTGATGAAGCACTGAACGTATTTGATCGTGACCCTGAAATTGGCGCGACAGTCATCACCGGCTCCGAGAAAGCCTTCGCGGCGGGCGCTGACATTAAAGTGATGGCAGAATACGACTATCCGCAGACCTATCTGATGGACTTCATCACCAGTTGGGATCAGATCGCGCAAAAGCGTAAACCAATCATCGCAGCAGTCGCAGGCTTCGCGCTGGGCGGCGGATGTGAGCTTGCCATGATGTGTGATTTCATTTTGGCAGCAGAATCTGCGCAATTCGGTCAGCCAGAGATCAAACTTGGCGTTATGCCAGGTGCAGGTGGTACACAGAGATTAACAAGGCTTGTTGGCAAGTCAAAAGCAATGGAAATGTGCTTGACAGGCCGTATGATGGATGCATTAGAGGCTGAGCGCGCCGGTCTGGTTTCTCGTGTTATCGCAAATGAAGATCTGGTCGCTGAAGCAATCAAAGCTGCTGAAAAGATTGCAAGTTTCTCGACTCCAATTGTTATGATGACGAAGGAAAGTGTAAACCGTTCTTACGAAGTAACACTTGCTGAAGGCATTCGTTTTGAGCGTCGTTTGTTCCATTCTATGTTTGCAACCAGCGATCAAAAAGAAGGTATGAAGGCATTCATAGAAAAGAGAAAACCTGAATTCGAAGACGGATAAGCCGTTTTTAGGCAGGTCTACACCTTTTTTCGTTGACGAGGCTCAGACTCCCAACTATAAGCGCTCCACAACCAGAGGCGGATTTTGTTCGTCACTGAATTCGTTTGATCGGGGCGGCTTTGGGCGGTCTCGTTCGCGATTTGAAAACAGTTCTTACTGACAGATCAGGACAGAGCCCATGGCCAACACTCCTTCGGCCAAGAAGGCGGCACGTAAAATTGCTCGCCAGACGGCCACTAATAAGGCTCGCCGTAGCCGCGTACGTACATACGTTCGTAAAGTGGAAGAAGCAATTGTCGCGGGTGACCAGACAGCTGCTAACGAAGCATTCAAAGTTGCACAGCCTGAGATCATGCGTGCATCTACTAAAGGCGTTATGCATGCGAACACTGCGTCTCGCAAAGTATCCCGCATGAATGCCCGCATTAAGGCACTCGGCGCCTAATCCAATTTTTTTGGACTAAAAAAGCCCGGTCGTATGGCCGGGCTTTTTTGTTAGCTGGATAAGCTTACCCTAGGATAAAACTGGGGCATTTTCACGGCGGATAGCCTGTGGACTAGTCTCGGAGCCTGTCAAGGAAAATCCTTAAAAAACAATGGATTGGCTCTAGGTTAAAATTGTCACAGTTGAAATGAGCAGATTCTTGGTGAGTCAAGAGATGGCCGGATAAATTTTTTTTATTCGCTTCCCAGGCCCACCATTAACCAAGCGCATATCGAGAAAGTTGTTGAGTTCACTGCTTTTTGCCGAACTTAGCCGTTGACGACATATGAGCTTGACCTTGCGTCACAGAAAGGGCATTTGCGTTTTGTAAACTTTCCGCTATTGCGGGACCAAAATCGGCTGTGTATGGTCAAGAAGAAGTCGGGTTGCTACCCGATCCCAGCATACAAGTTAGAAGAATCGAACCAGGGTCGGGCAAAGCTGGTCAGATGGCGTAAAGTCTAGGCGTTGCATTTTATAGTAATTGCAATTTAGACTACTAGAGTTGTTGCGTCATTTTGCTGCTATTGTTGCTTTTCCTTCTGATTTTTCTTGAATTTCGATTTTGAGTCTTTTTATAGTGGCTTACTCATTTGGGTGAGCAAACGTAATGCGTCTAGGTTAGTAAATGGAAGTATCTATGCATGAGTCCTATGCAGGTGATCGAAGCGTAACGGAAGTTTTCGAGAGCCTTAAAGCTGATGGTTCTGCAATTCTTGTAGATGTAAGAACCAACGCTGAATGGACCTTCGTAGGCATTCCGGATCTTTCCAAATTGGAGAAGGAAGTCATCCTTGCTGAATGGCAGGGTTTCCCATCCAATGGCCCTCATGAGGGCTTTGCGAGTCAACTTTCTGACGCATTGACGCAAAAAGGACTTGACCAAAACGCTGCAATCTTCTTTTTGTGCCGCTCTGGAGTTCGGAGTAAGGCAGCAGCGATCGCGATGACAGCCCTTGGCTACAAAAACTGCTACAACGTGGCAGACGGCTTTGAAGGCGGTCATGATGCTGAAGGTCATCGAGGCTCGGTTTCTGGGTGGAAGGCTCAAGGTCTTCCGTGGAGCCAAGGATAGCTCCCAAGAAATATTAGAATTTAGCAACGGTGTGTGGGCGCCACACCGATGTGATGTTTTTGTCTAATGGCAACGAAATAAAAAAGCGTCTGGTTCAACAAAGCTCGAAATGAGCGCAATAGATTTGATGGTTGAGTATCTGTGGCGGAATACTCAACGGCTGCAAGGAGGCGAGCATGCACGTTCAGGAAGCTCCAGGGCCGGAGCAATGGGATCGCGTTAAGAAACGTCTACGTGTTGAGCTGGGTGAAGATGTATTCTCCAGCTGGTTTGCACGTGTAGACATGGAAGGGCACACCAACGGCACCGTTCGTTTGTCTGTTCCTACGCGGTTTTTGAAGCAATGGATTCAGTCTCATTATTCAGAGCGTCTGATGGGACTTTGGAAAAATGAATGTGATGACATTCATAAGATCGAGCTCACCGTTCGCGGTGCCGTTCGTCCCCGTCCTGCAGCGGCTAAGCCAGCTGCACGCCCAGCACTGGGTGGCAAGACTGATATGCGCCCAATTCAGGTAAATGATCCTGTTGGTCTGCGCGCAACGTCCCCAATGCCATCCATGATGGGCGGTCGAGGTGGTCGTTCCGACCTTTCCTCTAAAGACGTGCTCGAAGGGGCATCCCTCGATCCGAAATACGTCTTCGAAAGTTTTGTTGAAGGTGAATCCAACGTTCTGGCTCTTGCAGCAGCAAAGCAAGTTGCAGGCGGCGGTGTCGTAACCTTTAACCCGCTTTACCTCCATGCTTCTGTAGGTCTTGGTAAGACCCACTTGATGCAGGCGATTGCAAATCAGGCCCGTATGGCTGGTCGCCGTGTTCTGTACCTCACCGCAGAGCATTTCATGTACCGCTTCGTTGCCGCGCTTCAGGCGCAGTCTGCAATGTCCTTCAAGGAAACTTTGCGTTCTATCGATCTTCTTTTGATCGATGACATGCAGTTCCTTCACGGCAAGCAGGTGCAGCAGGAGTTCTGCCACACTCTTAATGCATTGATTGATGGTGCTCGTCAGGTTGTTGTTGCAGCTGACCGCGCTCCGGCTGAATTGGAAAGCCTGGATGATCGCGTTCGCTCCCGCCTGGCAGGTGGTCTGGTCGTAAATATCTCCGAACCAGATTTCCAGCTTCGTCGCGCTATCATTGAAGATCGTATGCGTGCTCAGCAGCGCTCATACCCGAACTTCACTGTGCCGGAGGCCGTTCTGGACTACGTTGCTCGTAACGTAACCTCTTCAGGTCGTGACCTGGAAGGTGCTCTGAACCGTCTCGTTGCGCATAATCAGCTGACAAACTCTCCGGTAACTCTGGAAATGGCTGAAATCACTCTGCGTGATCTCATCCGTGCAGCTGAACCACGCCGCGTTAAAATCGAAGACATTCAGCGCGTTGTGTCAAAACATTATAACGTCACAAAAGCAGATCTGCTTTCTGCACGCCGGACACGCACCATCGTGCGTCCTCGTCAAATCGCTATGTATCTCGCTAAGATGATGACCCCACGTTCTCTGCCAGAGATCGGTCGTCGCTTCGGCAATCGTGACCACACAACAGTACTTCATGCAGTTCGTAAAATCGAAGAGCTCTCCAAGGCAGATAACGGTCTTGCGCAGGAGCTGGAGCTGCTGAAGCGTATGTTGGACGCCTAGAGCGCATTCCATTTGATTGGCTTCAATCAAATGATCTGAATGAGCTCAAGGAAAGAACTTAGAGCACGATGCGTGAATGCAACGTGCTCTAATAAGCGTCCTCTACACGGAGCCATCTGGACTCCTTGCAGGAATTTGGTGATTATTGGGGCGCTGCTTGCAGCGCCCCTCTTGCATTTTGCGAGCTAAACGTGCAGTTTGAACGACCCTGCACGAGGTTAAACTCGGCATAGTGGGCAAGTGCAGACCAAGTGGGCCTCTGCACTGAAACTGGGCAATTTGTATTAGTAATTCGCGGAGTTCGCTGCACCGGCGCGATGCTCCGCCCAGAAGAATGGACGTTTCGCATGAAAGTGACACTTGAGCGGACCGAGCTTTTGAAGTCTCTGACCCACGTACACCGTGTGGTGGAACGGCGGAACACCATTCCGATCCTCTCCAACGTGATGCTGCAGGCTGAAGGTGGCAACCTCAAGCTTAAGGCAACCGATTTGGATCTTGAGGTCGTGGAAAGCATCGCGGCAATGGTCGAAACGCCAGGTGGAACCACAGTGCCAGCTCACATGATCTACGAGATCGTGCGCAAGCTGCCAGATGGTTCTCAGGTTGTTTTGGAAACGTCTGGTGATGACAGCACTATGGAAATTCGCGCCGGGCGCTCCCGCTTCGCGCTGCAGATCCTGCCAGTCACCGACTTTCCTGACCTGACTGCAGGTGAGTTCACTCACAGCTTCACCATGACCGCCGGCGGCATCCGCAAGTTGATCAACAGCACTCAGTTTGCGATCTCTACGGAAGAAACCCGCTACTACCTCAATGGTATCTACATGCACTCTCTGGATATCGGAGAAGGCCTGCGTTTCCGCGCTGTCGCAACGGACGGACACCGCCTCGCTCAGGCTGAGCTTGAGGCGCCGGAAGGCTCCGAGGGTATGCCTGGTATCATTGTGCCGCGTAAAACCGTTGGCGAAATTCAGAAGCTGCTGGATGATCCGGAAGTTGAGATCAAAGTTGAGATCTCTGAAACCAAGATCCGTTTCACCATTGGTGACATCATCCTGACCTCAAAACTCATCGACGGAACCTTCCCGGATTATGAGCGCGTCATTCCAAAAGGAAACGACAAGGAACTGCGCGTTGATCGTGATGCCTTCAAGGAAGCAGTTGATCGCGTATCCACCATCGCATCTGATCGTGGCCGTGCAGTCAAAATGTCCCTGAGCGAAGGCAAGATCGTTCTGACGGTCACCAACCCGGACTCTGGTTCTGCGACTGAAGAAGTTGCAGTTGAGTACGACAACGAAGAATTCGAGATCGGCTTCAATTCCAAGTACCTGTTGGATATCGCAGCTCAGTTGGAAGCAGATTCTGCTCTCTTTACGCTTGCAGATTCCGGTTCTCCGACCCTCGTTCGCGATGAAGGCAGTGATGAAGCGCTTTATGTGCTGATGCCAATGCGCGTTTAAATGTTTTGCCCTCGGTCCTAAGCCGGGGGCATTTTTTCTTCTGCTACATATTCCCGAAAAATGGCGGCCAATTTTCGGATGAGAATATGCTCAAAATTCATGTAACCAAAGAGAGCCTGAATGTCGGATCCAGTGCCTGTGGCGCTTACTCGCCTCGCGCTAACGGATTTTCGAAACTACAACGCAACAAGCGTTGAGTTGAACAGCCGAATGGTCGCTTTTGTTGGCGATAACGGCGCAGGCAAAACCAATATTCTCGAAGCAATCTCCTTTCTCTCCGCTGGTCGAGGTCTCCGCCGCGCAACCCTTGGTGATATCGCCCGGGCCGATGGATCTGGCGGCTGGGCTGTCAGCGCGATTTTGGATGGAGAATTTGGTGAGACCCGCATCGGCACAGGTTTAACTGCCGGAGAACCGGGACGCCGCGTCCGCATTGACGGTGAAGAAGCTCGTTCTTCCGAAGCTCTCCTGGAATACCTTCGTGTGTTGTGGCTGGTCCCGTCCATGGATGGCCTGTTTACGGGCTCAGCTTCTGATCGACGCAAATTTCTCGATCGTCTGGTCCTCTCCCTCAATCCGTCTCATGGCAGAATGGTTGCAAGCTTTGAAAAAGCTTTGCGCCAGCGAAACCGCCTGCTGTCTGAGGGCGGAACACCCGAATATCTGGATGCCATCGAAGCGCAGGTTGCTGAACTGGGCACCGCTGTCGCTCTGGCTCGTAGTGAAACCGTGAGTTTGCTGGCCAAAACACTGGAAGCACAAAAGCAGCTCGGCCTCCCCTTCCCGTCCGCAGAAATCCACCTGCAAGGCGCGTTTGAAACCGCGACCATCGGCATGAGCGCTTCAGATCGGGAAGATTGCTATCGGGATTTGCTGGTGGAAGGCCGCTTCCGCGACCGTGCCGCAGGGCGTACTCTGGATGGTCCGCACCGCTCTGACCTCTACGTGGTCCATAGCGAAAAGCAAATGCCTGCCGCGCAAGCTTCAACTGGAGAGCAAAAAGCGCTGTTGATTGGCTTGGTTCTGGCACATGCAGACCTCACCTCATCAATCTCCGGCATGACCCCGATCCTGCTGCTGGATGAAGTCGCCGCCCATCTGGATCCGGGCCGCCGCGAAGCTCTCTTTACACGGCTAGAAGTTCTGGGTGGTCAGGTTTTCATGACTGGCACCGATGAAAACCTCTTCAAAGATCTGCCAAGTGCGGCACAGATTTTCGAGGTTGCAAACGGTGGTATTGCGCTAAGCTGAAAGTGTCATCATTGAGCTGGCTTGAAGGCAAGCCGCTTTTATCTCGCTTGTCAGAGAAATATCCTTGTGATTAGTCTTGGGCGGTATTCTGGAAAAGCAGAGACAAGCTTTCCGATGAGAATACGCGAACTGCGTTAAGCGCCTTATCTCTGACCTAAGTGATCCCCATGGACTTGCAAATTCTCCTCGTATTTGGGGCAACTCTGTTTGTTGTTGCCATCACACCGGGCCCTGCGATTACAGCACTGGTTTCGCGTACACTCGGTTTTGGGTTGCAAGGGACACTCACATTTGTCTCTGGCATGCTGATTGGCAGCATGTGTCTGTTTATTCTGGCAATCCTGGGCCTCGCAAAACTGGCGAGTACTTATGTACTGGCGTTCACCATCGTTAAATATGCAGGCGCTGCCTATTTGCTGTTTCTGGCTTGGAAGCTCTGGCTTGCCAGTGGTCTCCAGACAGCGCAGGCAACTGAAGGCACCGCCGCCATAACGCCAAACACCAAAAGCAATGCCAAAACACTGGTCTCCGGCATGCTGATCACGCTTTCCAACCCTAAAGGCTTGCTGTTTTATGCGGCTTTGATGCCAAGCGTGGTGCCCATGGAAACCATCACGACCATTGGCTTGGTTGAGTTGATGTTTGTTACGCTTGCCGTGTTGTCACTGGTCTTTACAATCTATATTGGTGTGACCGTACGGGCACGAAGCCTCCTGACCTCAGAAAAAGCCGTGACACGATTGAATAAGAGCGCGAGTGTTGCAATGTTTGGCACCGCTGCCGCAATCGTGGCGCGATAAGAAGAGCAATAAAATGGAATTGGCAGTTCTTTTGTTTTTTGCAGGAACCTTGTTCGCTGCAGCCATCACACCGGGTCCCGGTATCGCCGCTTTGCTTGCCCGTATTTTCGGACAAGGCATGCGTGGCACACCTATGTTCGTTGTCGGCATGATCTTTGGCGATCTGTTTTGGTTTACGCTCGCAATCATGGGGCTGGCAGCCATCGCAACCAACTACGCGATTATTTTCATGGCGCTCAAATGGGTTGGAGCCGCCTATCTGCTATACGTCGCCTGGGGGATGTGGAACTCAAAGGGCGTAGCTCCAACGCAAGATGGTGATGCAGCTGTAGAGGCATCCTCACGTTTTACAGCCTTGCTTGCTGGTCTCTCAATGAACCTGTCCAACCCAAAGGTCGTGATCTTTTATATGGCGCTGATGCCGAACATCGTACCCATGGATAAGATCAACCTGCTGGCTTATTGGGAACTGGCAGCAACCATGGCCAGTGTGTTGTTCATCGTCTTCGGCATCTATGCCTATCTGGCGGTCTCTGCAAAGAAGCTGATTTCGTCGCAAAAAGCATTCCAGCGGCTGAACCGAAGTTCCAGCGTGGTAATGGTCGGCGTGGCAGCAACCATGGTCACCCGCTGAGCAATCAGCCTTTTAATACGGCGCTTGCGGAAGACTGCGACGCCGTAAACTGAAAGTGCTTGTCACCACGAAAGAACCGCTGCAGATTTATGGATGTAACCAGCCTTGCCCTGTTCGGTGGCACGCTTTTCACATTAGCGATCATTCCCGGCCCTGCCGTTTTTGCAATCATCGCCCGCGCTATGAGCTTTGGCAGCAGCGGTGCAGTGCTGTTCTGTTTGGGGCTGTTGAGCGGTGATCTGCTCTGGTTCTCCATGGCTGCACTGGGATTAGCAGCAATTGCCAGCAGTTTTTCCGGAGCCTTCGTGGCTTTGCAGTGGTTAGGTGCTGCGTATCTCACCTATTTAGCCTGGGGCATCTGGAAGAGCGTATATGCAGCTCCTTCCGAGGATGACAGCAACTCAATCCCACCACAATCTTCTGCGAAGACATCCTTGTTTGCTGGGCTATTGTTCAACCTGTCAAACCCCAAGGCAATCATGTTCTACCTCGCGCTGATGCCCAATTTGGTCAGCGTTGAGGAAATGAGCCTGCTGGGCTTTGTTGAACTCGCCGCTGTGCTGTCAGCCATCTTACTGATCATCAACGGTGCCTATTCATTTCTGGCAGTCAAATTTTGCCAGTTCTTGAGGTCAGAAAAGACGATGTACCTGATTAGTCGACTGGCTTCTTTGGGACTTCTCGGCATCGCAGTACTGATGATTACACGGTAGCAATATCACCGATAAGTCGTTTCAATTTTCAGAAAATGCCAGGCACAAAAATGAAAACTTGGGGTGCTAATCGTGCAAGCAAATCCATGGGATGCACGCTAAGGAAATTATCCCCCCTTAAAAATAGTGTTTATGCAATATTTCCCTTGGTTTACGAGCGCTTAAACTCCCAGATTGCTTGAACCATTTGCCCAACCAATTATAACATGAACCCTAATGAAAACCGTTGTGTGAAGTGATTCGAATGAGCGAAACGTCGACCCCTGAAAATGGCGGACCTGAGCAGGAAAATGGCGCAGGTGAATACGGTGCAGATTCCATCAAAGTGCTGAAAGGCCTGGATGCTGTACGTAAACGCCCCGGCATGTATATCGGTGATACCGATGATGGCTCGGGCCTGCACCATATGGTCTATGAGGTTGTCGACAACTCCATCGATGAAGCGCTGGCCGGTCATGCTGATTATGTGACCGTTACGTTGAATGCTGATGGTTCTGTCTCGGTAACCGATAACGGACGCGGTATTCCGGTAGACATTCACTCGGAAGAGGGAATTTCTGCGGCTGAAGTTATTATGACCCAGCTCCACGCTGGTGGTAAGTTTGACAGCAACTCCTACAAAGTATCCGGCGGTCTGCACGGTGTGGGTGTTTCTGTGGTGAACGCACTGTCCACCACATTGGAGCTGCGTGTATTCCGCAATGACAAAGAGCACTTCCTTCGCTTCCATCACGGTGAAGCTGAAGCTCCTTTGAAAGTTGTCGGCGACGCTCCGGGTAAATCCGGTACTGAGGTGACCTTCACTCCATCTCCTCAAACCTTCACTAAAATTGAGTTTGATTACGACACCCTTGAGCACCGCCTACGCGAGCTGGCTTTCCTCAACTCCGGTGCCCGTATCATCCTGACAGATAATCGTGGTGTTGAGCCTCGCGTTGAAGAGCTCTACTACGAAGGTGGTCTGGAAGCTTTCGTTCGTTATCTGGACCGAGCCAAGCACCCACTCATCGAAGAGCCTGTTACAATGATTGCCGAAAAAGACGGCATCACTGTAGAAGTGGCGATGTGGTGGAACTCCAGTTATCACGAAAACGTTCTGTGCTTCACAAACAACATCCCACAGCGTGATGGTGGTACGCACCTTGCTGGTTTCCGCGCCGCTCTGACACGTCAGTTGACCGGCTACGCAGATTCATCAGGGATCCTGAAGCGTGAGAAAGTAAACCCAACTGGCGAAGATTGCCGCGAAGGTCTGTCCTGCGTGCTTTCTGTGAAAGTGCCGGACCCTAAGTTCTCCTCCCAGACAAAAGACAAGCTGGTTTCTTCAGAAGTCCGTCCGGTGGTTGAGAACCTCGTTGGTGAAGCGCTTTCTACATGGCTGGAAGAAAATCCGGCACCGGCAAAGTCCATTGTTTCCAAAGTGGTGGAAGCTGCGAGCGCTCGCGAAGCTGCTCGTAAAGCTCGCGAGCTCACACGCCGTAAAGGCGCACTGGATATCGCATCTCTACCCGGTAAGCTGGCCGATTGTCAGGAGCGCGATGCTTCTAAAGCTGAACTCTTCATAGTGGAGGGTGATTCCGCGGGTGGCTCTGCCAAACAGGGCCGTGACAGATCAAATCAGGCTGTGCTGCCGCTGAAGGGTAAGATCCTGAATGTCGAACGCGCACGTTTTGATAAAATGATCTCCTCGCAGGAAATCGGCACGCTGATCACTGCATTGGGAACAGGTATCGGCAACGAGGAATTCAACCTCGAAAAGCTCCGTTACCATAAGATCATCATCATGACCGATGCGGACGTCGACGGTGCGCACATTCGTACGCTGCTGTTGACCTTCCTCTTCCGTCAGATGCCTGATCTGATCGAAAATGGCTACGTCTACATCGCTCAGCCTCCGCTTTATAAGGTTACGCGCGGCAAGTCCGAGCAGTACCTGAAAGATGAAGCGGCCTTTGAAGAATACCTGATCGGCAGTGGTCTGGATGAGACGTCACTCAGCCTTGCAAGCGGCGAAGTGCGTATGGGCGAAGACCTTCGCAGCGTCGTGAACGAGGCGCGTGAAATCTCCGACGTTCTCAACGGCCTGCATTCCCGCTACAACAAAGCTGTTGTCGAGCAGGCTGCAATTGCCGGTGCGCTGAACTCCGACAACCTGCACAACCACGAAAAAGCGCAGGAAGCTGCTGCTTACATCGCGCGTCGCCTGGACATTCTGGCTGACGAGTTTGAGCGTGGTTGGGAAGGCGAAGCAACTGAAGAGGGTGATCTCATCTTCAGCCGTGTTGTTCGCGGCGTGAAAGAAGTCACCACGATTGATGCTGCCCTACTGGCTTCTGCAGATGCGCGTCGCCTCGACAGCTACTTCAAGCATCTGGATGAGGTCTATCACAAGGCCGCATCTTTGGTGCGTAAAGACAAGTCTGTCGAAATTCGCGGCCCTCAAGCCCTTCTGGAGGCTGTTTACGCGCAAGGGCGTCGTGGCATCTCCATGCAGCGCTATAAGGGTCTGGGCGAGATGAACCCAGAACAGCTCTGGGAAACCACGCTGGACCCGAATGTACGCTCTTTGCTGCAGGTGAAGATCAAGGAAGCTGACGCAGCTGATGACATCTTTACCAAGCTGATGGGCGATGAAGTTGAGCCACGCCGCGACTTCATTCAAACCAACGCTCTCTCCGTTGCCAACCTCGACGTCTAAGCAACGCGTAAGCATAAGAAACAACAAAAGCCGGATGCTTCTGCACTCCGGCTTTTGTTATGCCCAGCTCCAGCTTAAGGCTGGCGACGGTCTAAATGGAAAGACTAAGGAAGGTGTGCTCTGACATCCAGCGGTCAAACAGGAAGCTTACATGCCCACGCGCAGCGTTTGCAGCTTCTTCAGGCGTGCCATTGCAATGCGTTTCGATGATCGCAATATGCTTTTCATGAATGTCAGCACCATTGAGTGGAATGTCTCGGTGAGAGAGCGTCACACGATGCATATGGAGCGCACAACGTTCCAGAATTGGCTCTAGTCCGCGCAAGTTTGCCTGACGGAACAGGGTTGCATGGAAGAGGCGGTCATAAGCGCTGCAAAGAAACACCTCGTTGTCATCGGCTGCCTGACACATAGCATCCAGAATTTCGAAGAGCCGGTCGCGCGTCTCGCCTGAAATGTTGGAGGCAATCATTCGTCCGGCTTGCTCTTCCAGCTGCATGCGGATTTTGACAATCTCGACAGCTTCAGCGCGGCTGATACCCGCAACGCGAGTACCTTTGTAATCGTGCCGTACCACCAAGCCGGACTGCTGAAGTTTAAGCAAGGCCTCACGTACAGTTCCCTGCGCGCAATCACACGCATCAGCTACCGTCTGTTCGGCAATTGCTTCACCAGGCTTAAGAGCACCAACGATGATCTGTTCTTCCAGATAAAGATAGACAGCGTCACTTTTACGATTGCTGGTGGATGACCAGGGAGAAATTCCAAAGCGAGAAACGAGCGAGCGGTCCGAGATCGAGTGCAGCATGACAGAAAGCGCTTTTTTTTGGATAGAGACGAATCCGAGAGCACATTACACTAAATAGCTTCGGATTTCTCATCACAGGAACACCATAAGCACGTATAGCGTGTAAACTATGTTACGTGCAATTGTAAAATATAGTTCCTTAGGGGTAGGGCGTATTGTTGCGCCCTTCATTGTAACTATTATTTAATCGAATAAAAAGACACAATTTCAAAGCTATAAATTCTAATTAATTGGCAGTCTTGAAGAGTTTCAACCAACGGAACAGGAAATATAGCAGACAAAAATAAATTAATTTAGCCAGCTAATTTGTCCACAAAAGAAGGAGCACATAGAGGCGATTATGTGCTCCTATCCAAAACTATGCGATCAGGATTCTGGTTTGATCATCACAGTTCCAGAAGCGTAGGCGTAAATTTTGCCTTCTTCGTCGACGATTTCTCCGGCAGAGATCCCGGTCTGGCGCGTCATGCTGACCACGCGGCCTTCAGCGTAAAGAACCTGCCCTACCTTAATGGGACGTATGTACTTGACGTTGAGTTCTGAGGTGCCGCGGAAATTGAAGGCGTCTTTGAGCTTGGTCTGAACCGCAAGAGAAAGAACGGAATCCAGCGCTGTCGCAGCATAGCCGCCATGCACTGTACCGCCCGGGTTGAGATGATCATTCGTTGGCATGCATTTAAAACGAACCAGACCATCCTCAATGCAATCAAGGTCTACATTCATGGTTTCCGCCATTGGCGGACGATTGCCCGCTTTCTGCATGGCTTTCAGGAACTCCAGTCCTGACATCACTTTTACGTCCATCTTTTCAATCCGTCCTATTGAAAATCTTTGAGATAAAGGCGTAATCCTGCAAGTGATTGCTGGTGTTCAGTCAGATTACGCAATGAAAACAATGCTCAAATGAATTTGAGCGCCCAGCTTAAAGCCGGGTGAGAAGCGCCTTGAGATCGTCCCTCTCACGATCACTCAGCTCCGCAAGAAATCTGGCGTTCGCGTCTTCGGTTAAACTGTCAAGAATTTCGGAAACTTCCTGACCTTGCTTGGTGAGGAAAATATGCTGGGTCCGTCGGTCTTCCGGGCTTGCTTTGCGCTCCAGATACCCGGCGGGGCATAGCCGGTCCAGCACACCGGTAAGTGTTGCATTGTCCAGTTCGGCAGCCTTGCCCAGTTGAGACGTTGTGCATCCGTCTTGAACAGCAAGGGCTTGCAACACAATAGATTGGACCGGTGTGAGCCCCAGTTCTTCCAGTTGCTTCTTGTAAAACCGCGCACCACTTCTGGCGCTGCGGGAAAGCAGATAAAAAATGCAATTATCTAAGCGCATCACAGACACTCCATAAATTTTGCATACAAATAGTTTGCACACAAAATATAGCGGCGCAATTGATACTTTGGACGGGGGAGAAAGGAAGCTACAGCAAGTTGCAGCTTCCAGTCAGGAAGGCTTTAAGCGACTTCGCGGGTCTCGGTCAGGATGACTTCAAAGCCTTCAAAGTGTGGGCCACCCAGATAGAAGTTCATGCGGGTGCCAGCGCCTTTATGAGCAGATGCAAACGCTTCAGACTTCGTCCAGCCGACAAAATTCTCATAGGTATCCCAGGTGGTATGGGATGCATAAAGGGTATGGTCTTCAGCTGTCTCGCCTTTGAGCATACGAAATTCGATGTAGCCGGGAACGGAGCTCAGGTGACGCTCACGATTTTTCCAAACGGTTTCAAACTCTTCTTCTTTGCCCCGCACCACGCGGAAACGGTTCATTGCGATGTACACGCCGGAACTCCTTAGCCAATTAGTACATGAGCCTTTCCAGTCAAAAGCTCAGCAAAGTTTCAGGTCTTCAGAGCCACTCTCAAAACACATACCACAATAGGAATGGGAGGGGTATGCGGAGGCTGGCTAGCGATTTAAACCGCTTGGCTGGCAAAATGGTCTTAACGATGCGCCATTTAAAGGCTCTCGATCCGCGTATGTAGAAAAATATGAATTTAATAGTCAAGTATTATTTCTTATATTTGCCTGTCTTCCTTCCTAGCTCAATTTAGAGATTGACCCGATATATAAATATGAGTATTTCACTCATGTTATTTTGAAAGATAGCGTTTTACGAACTGGGCGAATTTGGGAAGCCAGAAGCCACTCATGCCCGAAGGAATGAAATACCTCCTCTCAAATGGGTGCTACCATGCGTGTTCTAACCAGAGCCCTCGATTCATTTTCTCTCATGCTTCCTTATGTGGCCGCAGCGCTCCTGAGCTTGTTCTTTGGAATGTTTATCGGTCAGGTCCAGGCTGAGGGCACACAAAATGATCAGCGTATTATCTCGATTGGCTCATCTCTGACAGAAATTGTCTACGCACTGGAAGCTCAGGATCGGTTGGCGGCTGTCGACACCACAAGTCTCTATCCCGAGGAGGCAACAAAGCTTCCCAACGTGGGTTACATGAGAGCTCTCAGCGCAGAAGGCGTGCTCGCAACCAACCCAGATCATATCCTCATGATGGAAGGTTCAGGCCCATCAACAGCGGTTGATGTCCTCAAAGCTGCCTCTATCAAGCTGACGGAAGTGAAAGAGGTTTATTCCCCGGAAGGTATTCTTGAGAAGATTGATGTAGTCGGAACCGCATTGCAGCTTCCAGAGGAAACAAAAGCGCTGAAAGCGAAGGTCAAAGCAGATCTTGATGAGGCAATAGCCTACGCACATCTGCAAGCAAAACCGCTCAAAGTTGTCTTTGTCATCTCTGAAGGAGGTGGAAAACCGCTGGTCGCAGGCCGCGAAACAGGGGCTCATGCCGTAATCGGACTGGCTGGCGCAACCAATGTGTTTGCAAACCTGCGCGGCTACAAACCAGTCTCCAAAGAAGCGCTGATTGCAGCGGCTCCTGATGTTGTGATGATGATGTCTCGTCCGGGCTCAAGCGACCAATCAAAAATTCTCAAAGAACCAGGTTTCAACCTCACCCCTGCGGGCCTAAACGGCAATCTCATCGTCATGGATGGCGTCTATCTCCTCGGCTTTGGCCCTCGCACAGCGCAAGCCCTTCGAGATCTGAGCGATCGCTTTGTGAAAATCGCAGCTAAATCTGACGTAAAATCGTGAGGTCAGGCGGCCATGAGTGAGATGACACTGTCTGAGGCGTTCAAGTCACCAGTAACCCATGCAAAAACAAGCAGAGAAATCTGCCAGCAGTACGCAGTTAAGGCACTAACCCTGTTGCTTTTGGTTGTCTGCTTCGTGTCGTTGGCCGTGGGGCCGACAGAGGTTTCCGTCTCACACATATTCGGCGCGATTGATTACTGGCTCTTCGGTGATGAAACCGCACTCACGCTCCGAGACAAAGTCATTCTGATGGATATTCGTATGCCAAGAACGGTACTCGGATGTCTGGTTGGCGCCTCTCTTGCTGCTTCCGGTGCGATGATGCAAGGCTTGTTCCGAAACCCCCTTGCTGATCCGGGTTTGGTGGGAGTTTCATCGGGCGCTGCCCTCGCCGCAGTCTGCGTGATCACTCTGTCTTCCGGTTTGCCTGCATGGATTTTGGATGACTATTCGGTCTACCTCCTTCCGTGGGGCGCTTTTGTTGGCGGTGCTGCAACAACCGCCCTGCTCTACAAAGTCGCAACCCGTCGAGGTCAAACCTCCATCGCGACCATGCTGCTGGCTGGCATTGCGCTTGGCGCATTATCTGGTGCTGTCACAGGGTTTCTCGTTTTCGGTAGCACAGACGAAGAACTCAGAGACCTGACATTCTGGGGCATGGGCGGACTGGGAAGTTCCACGTGGCCAAGAGTTTGGTCCACACTTCCGTTTGCTCTGGCTGTGCTCGCTTCTCTCCCATTCATCGCAAAAGGTTTGAATGCATTTCTGTTGGGTGAGGCTGAAGCCTTTCATCTGGGGTTCAACACACAGCACCTCAAACGTTTGATTATTATTCTGGTTGCGGGTGCAACCGGAGCCTCTGTTGCGGCGGCTGGTGCAATTGGCTTTGTCGGGATTGTTGTGCCCCACGTCTTAAGACTGCTCATTGGACCAGACCACCGCTTCCTCCTGCCATCCTGCGCATTGCTCGGTGCATCCTTACTGGTTGCCGCTGATGTTGTTGCCAGAACGGTGGTCGCGCCTGCTGAACTGCCAATCGGCATCATCACAGCAATCATTGGCGCACCTGTGTTCCTTTCCATCCTGCTTGGCCGCAAAAACCAAGTCCAATTGTGAGGATCCCAGATGCTTGAGGCAATAAACATCACGGTAAGCATTGGCACAAAAAAACTTCTCCGAGACATCTACTTCCGCAGTTGTCCGGGAGAACTGACGGTAATCATCGGCCCCAATGGCGCCGGTAAGTCGACGCTTCTCAAATGCCTGACGGGTGATTTGTCGCCATCGGAAGGCGACGTAATGCTGGATGGAACGTCTATCTGGTCAGTCCCCGCAGTCGAGCTTGCAAGCCGCCGGGCGGTGTTGCCTCAAAGCTCGCAGCTGTCCTTTCCGTTCTCTGTTGAAGAGGTTGTTATGCTGGGTCTGGTCTCCGGCAGTCACGGCCTAAGCGCAAAGCAACTACGCCCGCGTGTTCTGGAAGCTCTGGATCGTGTCGGTCTCACGTCCTACCTGAATAGGTACTATCAGGAACTGTCTGGCGGCGAAAAACAGCGTGTTCATTTGGCCCGTGTGCTTTGTCAGGTTTGGGAACCAAGACAAAATAGCCGTGCCAACTATCTGTTTCTGGATGAACCGACCGCGAGTTTGGATCTAAAGCACCAGATCGACGTACTGGAGACAGGCCGCAAATACGCGAATGAAGGTGGCGGTGTTATCGCAGTCCTTCATGATATCGATCTGGCCTGCGTCTATGCCGACAAGATCTTTGTGCTGGACCACGGCAATCTGGTTGCGCACGGCACGCCGCAGGATGTTGTAACAACCGACCTACTCCGCTCGGTCTACCATCTTGATGACCGCATGCTGGAAACCAAGTGGGGTCATCTGGCAAAGGGCCGGAACCTCGGCAAATCCTGGTCAGAGCTACGTCCGTCCTAAGTACAGCATAATCACGCTTTGCGGCCTGCGTTCCTGGATGGGCAACCCAGGCCGTTTGCTGTTCTGACTATACAAAAACAGAGCAAGCGCCCTTAAAGATCGTCCCGCCGCTTAAGGCGCTCTTTCTCGATCTTCTCTTCTTCTTCACGAATGAGATTAAGCGGGTGGAGGGAAAACTCCCCTTTGATCGGTGCTTTGCGCCTGAGAACCCTATAGCGGGCAGACCACCTGTTTTTCACGGCAAGAAACAAAAGAGCAATGGACGTAGAGCACAGAGCCAAAGCCATGCTGATAGCGATCGTGGCCATAGCTTCCTCCCAGAATGAACTAGTCACCATTCTTATTTTGGGGGCAAATGCCGGTCACTAAAATCAGCAATGTATGCGGGTAGAATTTTAGGGATTGCTTAGGCACTTTGAGTCGGAAGCCTGATAGTGCGTTCAGCACCTGTGATATCCGCATAATTCACAATAATGTGTAGGTACATATCCTAAAGTAATACAAGCCAAATAAGGCAAATAAGGCACCTTAAACGCCAATAAAATACCAAAGATCTTTCTAAATCAATAGAATCGTTAAGCCGCGGAAATACTGAGAGAAAACAGAATCATCAGATTCTAAAAACGGTATTCTGTGATGTAAAACATTGAATCGCAGAGATTTTTTTAAATTCGTCTGTAATAAATACTCCATTTTTCTTTCGAAATTTGGCCCCAATTTCCAGAAAAATCAGCCTCGTCGAACGCGGAAGCGATCAGATGCACTGCAAACAATGCGCTGTTGGAAACGCAAAGATCAAAATTGCAGTCAGATCGCATCAGCGTTCGTTTTTAACGAGAGCGGCTCGGTGAGCCTTCCGGACCTTAGCAATTCGGCTTGCTCCTTTAATTTCGGAGTTGTCTGGGACCTCTCAATAAAAACTGAGGGAATACAATGGACTATCGTGGCACATATGACGAATTCCGTGACGCATTGCGGGCTTTCGAATCCGGTTGGGATCGCGAAAGATACAACGACGGCAGAATTCAGGATTGGCAGCTCACTGAATGGGCAGGCGGTCCGGTGCAAGACTTCTTTCCAGAGTATGACAGTTGGGGGGATCTGAACGACGACCAATGGAGTGCGATGTCTTATCGCTCCACCAACTCACTTGGGTTCGTCGGCTACCAGTTCGGTGAAGCTCTGCTTATCGATCTGGGCTACTATGATGATGATGTCTTTTACGGCAACGGCGCATCCACTAACACTTGGGATGGCACCTGGACCGGTAAAAACGGCGTCGACTCACTAGAAGAGTTTATGACTCCTGAAGCACAGGAAGTTGCCATTCAGGAAGCATTTGGCTTCAATCTCCAGATTATCGAAAACGGATTGTCCAACAGCGGCCAGTCACTGGACGACTTTATTGGACAGGATTTCACCTACGAGCAGAACGGTCAGGATGTCAGCGTAACCCTCACACTGACGGGTATTTTGGCTGCTGCCCACTTGCGTGGCGCATACGGTACACTTGCTCTCCTGCAGGGCGGCAACGTTTCTCAGGATGAATACGGTACCTCTATTCTGCAGTATGTTGAGCAGTTTGGCGGCTTTGAAAGCCCAACTGTTGATGAAGCAATCGACTACTTCCAGGATCGTCTGACTGGTGAAGAAGGCCTGAACGGCACTCTGCCAGGCGTTGGTGTTCCAAAAGAAGATGCCGATGTGGTCGTCACATGGTCCTATGGTGAACAGGAAGTCGTCAACGACTTCGATACAGAAGATGGCGTGATCTTCGTTGACTGGATCAGTGCTGACCAGCTTGAAGTAACCGAAACACCAGACGGTGTGCTCTTCTCTATTCCGTCCAATGGCGGGCAGACGCTGCTCCTGGCCGGCGTTGCACTTGCTGACCTGACACTGGCAAACTTCTCCATTCAGGATGCATCAGCAGCTGAATTGATCAGAGACCTTGTTGGCGGAAACACTCAGCCTGAAGAACCAACCGATCCTGTTGATCCGGTAGACCCTGTGGATCCGGTTGATCCCGTTGAACCGGTAGATCCTGTCGACCCGGTTGATCCAGGTGATGGTGACGATGGTCATGGTCATCCAGGCGATGGCGATGATGGGCATGGTGGCCATACTGGCGACATGTATATGCTCGGTCTGGACAGTGAGTCTCAGGTCATCGCAGACTTCGATCCATCCTCTGACATGATCCATATTCTGGAAGGTGTGACTGGCGAACAGTTTGAAATCTTCGAGGAAAGCGGCGACGCACTCGGACAAACAGTCCGCATTGTGATCACTGATCAGTTCGGTAACATCATGTCCACCACCATCTTCCAGGGTGTGACACTCTCCGATCTGTCTTTGGCAAACTTCTCTGTCGCAGACCAGTCTGCGTTCAACGAAGTTGTCTCTGCCATTGGTGAGACCGTTGAAGTACCAGACCCAAGTCAGGGCGGCGGATACGAGCTTGTTTACGACAACGACGGTTCAAACCCACCAACAGTCACCGGCACGACCGATGAAGGTGGTTCCAAGTTCCGCGCTGACGTAAACGCAGATGATATCGTTGGCTTTGACCCTGATCGGGACGAGCTGGACTTCGGCGGAACATCTGTTCACGGCCTCATCGTGACCAAGTCTCCTGCCGGTGAAATTGTTCTCGACAGCCCGTGGAGCTCTTCTGCACAAATCGTGCAGGGCGTCACCTTCCAGGATGTCGACATCTCAGACTTCGGAGTGGTCGGTAATGAACACCTCCGTCAAGATCTTGGTGGCGTGGTCTCTTGGGAACAAGGCGTGGGCCCTCGCGAAGACGACACAGTCTACATCCGGTCTCATGAGTACGGCGTACACGAAGTTATCTCTGACTTTGACCCATCATCCATGAAGATCAGCTTCCTGTACTACGGTACACGTGAGCGTCTGAGCGTTGAAGAAACCGATGACGGCCTGTTGATCTCTACTCTGCCAAGTGGTCAGAGCTTCCTGTTCGAAGGCATTTCTCTTGATGATCTGGTTCCAGGTCAGCTGGAATTCCACTTCGATCAGGTTATGGAAGATAACCTTGAAGTTCCATTCGGCTTTGATCAGGGTGACGTAACCCTCGTTAGCCGTGAAGGCCTGTTGACTCCGGAAGCGCCAGCTGGCGACACAACGGATGGCCACCAGACCAGACCGGGTGACTTCGGACCAACTGATCCGGTTGACCCAGTCGACCCAACTGATCCAGATCCGGACCCAGTTGACCCGGTTGATCCAGTCGATCCGGTTGACCCAGTTGATCCGGGTACAGGCACTCCAGGTCAGGTTCCTGGTGATGGAGTGGTCGTGTTCACATGGGCTTGGGGTGAAAACAGCGTTATCACCGACTTCAACCCAGCGGAACATAAGATTAGCATTGGTTGGATCAGTGCAGACCAGATTAGCTTTACAGAATCTGAAGACGGTCTCGTGATCTCCCTGCCTTCAAATGGTGGACAAACCCTCCTGCTGGAAGGTGTGTTCCTTGAGGATCTGAATGCCGATAACTTCGACATCAAAGATCCATCTACATTGCAGGAAATCCTTGATCTGCTCAGCGGTGAAGGTTCACAGCCACCTGTCGACCCAACTCCGGATCCAGATCCAACTCCGGACCCAGACCCAACCCCAGATCCTGACCCGGTCGATCCTGTAGATCCAGTGGATCCGGGCGATGGTTCACCTCGTGAGTTCACACTGGATTGGCAGTGGGGCAAGCAGGAAGAAGTCGCAAACTTCAATCCGGAACAGGATACCGTGAACATCGGTTGGATTGGCGGCGGCCAGTTCGAAGTGGAACAGACCGACAATGGTGTGTTGTTCACTCTGCCGGGTAACGGTGGTCGGTCACTTCTGCTGGTTGGCATTGTCGTAGCTGATCTGACAGCAAACAGCATCATCGCAAATGATGCAGCTGCTCAGGCTAAGATTGATGACTTCCTGTCAAATGCTGAAAATCTGGCAGATGTGGGAACTCAGTCCGAAGCTGAAAGTGTAGACTCTACCTACATTCCAGAGGCTCCTGAAGCATCAACCACTGCACAGGAAGCAGCTGCTTCCAATGACAGAGATGATGATGCGGTTGCCGCTTCTGCTCAGGAAGCTGAACAGGAAACTGGACCTCGTGAAGCTCAGAATGCTCCTGAACCAGCTCTTGCAGCTGCGGCCAATGGCAACGGAGCAATCGGAGGCGATACCGTTCAGATCAATTGGGATTGGGCATCAGAAGAAGTCATAACAAACTTCGACCCTGCTACCGACACCATTGATTTCGGTAATCTGAATGCATCACAGGTTCAGATCACGGAAGAGAACAACAGTGTTGTGATCGAGGTTCTGGATAACGGTGGTCACACCTACACCTTGAACGGCATCAGCGTAGAAGACCTCTCTGCGGAGAACTTCGAAGCTGACGACTTCAACACCATCGTAACTGAAGAAGGCGGTGTTGTAGATCAGATGCATTCGGTCAATCAGGACGATAACTTGATCTGATCGATGAGCTAACGAAAAGAACTGCTCCCTCCCGGTCATTACCGGGAGGGGGTTTCTTGCTTTAATTCCCGAAGCAATTGAGAGAAAAGCTTATGCCCGGCAGCCAACGACAGAAAGAATCTGTAATCACCAGTGCATTCAGATCTCTAAGGTCCGCACTGGTTGGAATTGGTGGCGTCAGCATGCTGTTGAATATTTTGATGCTGACAGGACCACTCTTTATGCTGCAGGTCTATGACCGCGTGCTGGCGAGTGGGTCGGTCCCAACGCTTGTCGTTTTAGCAACCCTTGTTGGCGTCCTTTTCCTTTTCTATGGAATTCTGGAAACACTTCGCAGTCGTGTTTTGTCCCGTCTTGGGCAACGTGTAGATGCCCAGCTTTCTGGTGTTTCCTACGAAATCTCAACGAGCCTACCACTTATTCTCGGCCCCAAAGGTGCAAAGATGCGCCCGGTTCAGGATCTGGATCAGGTGCGCAGTTTCCTTTCAGGCCCAGGCCCTGCTGCCATCTTCGACTTGCCGTGGATGCCACTTTATTTCGGTATCGTGTACCTCTTCCATCCCTATCTTGGCATGATGGCAATCGGTGGCGCATTGATCATTTGTGCGCTCGTTGGAGTGAATGAACTTACCTCCCGCAGACCTTCAAGCGAGGCTGCAGCCGAAACAAACCGCCGCTCTGCTATCGTTGAAGCCAGTCGCTCCAATGCTGAAGTCATTCAGGCTATGGGCATGATGGAGACGATGAAGAACAGATGGCACAAGGGCAATGATGCCTACTTGGTCAAGCAGCGCAAAGCGGGTGACCGAGCTGCCTTTTTCTCAACAGCCGTCAAAACCTTCCGCTTCATCTTGCAGTCCGCCATGCTTGGCATGGGCGCATGGCTGGTTATCCAGCAGGAGGTCACCTCTGGTGTCATGATTGCCTCTTCAATCATGTCTTCCCGTGCCTTGGCTCCTGTTGAGCAAGCCGTTTCCCAATGGAAAGGCTTTCTGGCTGCGCGACAAGGCCTCACCCGTTTGCGCAAGGTAGTCGAAAATAAAGATGACACCAACAACGTGATGGAGTTGCCCCTTCCGCATCAGAAAGTTGATCTGGACAGTGTGGCATGCGGTCCGGTTGGTATCCGTCAACCAATCGTGCAAGGCATCTCGTTTAGTCTTGCAGCTGGCGAAGGCCTTGGCGTGATTGGTAAGTCCGGTTCTGGCAAGTCAACATTGTCCCGCTCGATTGTCGGCATCACCAATGCGCTGACAGGGTCAATCCGGTTTGATGGCTCAGAGCTTGATC
Source organism: Pseudovibrio sp. Ad46 (assembly GCF_001623065.1). Taxonomy (NCBI): domain Bacteria; kingdom Pseudomonadati; phylum Pseudomonadota; class Alphaproteobacteria; order Hyphomicrobiales; family Stappiaceae; genus Pseudovibrio; species Pseudovibrio sp. Ad46. Next base: position 107,367 of record NZ_LMCG01000005.1, read on the forward strand.
AATGGACGTCGGAGCGCATCGGTGAATTTGTGGGCTTCTTGCCGCAGGACATTCAATTGTTTGATGGCACGGTTGCGGAGAACATTTCCCGCTTCAAGGAAGATGTAAATCCTGATGACGTCATCGAAGCTGCGAAAATTGCCAGTATCCATGAGTTCATCACAGGCCTGCCGAATGGTTACAACACGATTATCGGTAGTGGTGGTTATGCCTTATCTGGCGGCCAGCGTCAGCGCATCGCCCTCGCCCGTGCCATGTATGGTGAGCCTTTCCTCATCGTTCTGGATGAGCCTAACTCCAACCTGGATTCTGAAGGTGAAGCCTGCCTGACCCATGCGATCAAGCTGATGCGGGGCCGAGGTAAGATCGTCATTGTCATTGCCCACCGCCCAAGTGCGATTGCGGCGGTTAATAAGGTACTCGTGCTCAATGATGGCCGACAAGCTGCCTTTGGTCCGCGAGATGAGGTTATGAAGCAACTTGTAACCCCGGTTCAAACTCAGCAAGTCCCGCAAAAAGCAGCAATTAAAGCTCCTGCCAAACGAGGAGCAGCATAATGTATAATCATTCTGAAAGTGACAAGCAGATCAAGAGTAGCATTAGATTCCATCTGATCTGCGCTGGTCTTCTGGTTGTTATCCTTGTTGGAGGCGTAGGCCTCTGGGGCGGCCTGATGGAAATCCGCGGCGCAATTATTGCTCCCGGTACCATTGTCGTTGAGACCAACACCAAGAATGTGCAGCACATGGAAGGCGGAATTGTCCGCTCCATCATGGTGACTGATGGGGATACCGTTGATGCGGGAGACACCCTGCTCCGCCTTGATGACACGGTGACCCGCGCCAACCTTGCTGTCGTGACCAAACAGCTCGACAATCTTTACTCGCAGGAAGCCCGTTTGATCGCAGAACGTGATGGAGAAAAAGAGATACTCTTCTCAACACGAGCCACAGATGATGCACATTCTCAGGTCCTGAACACCATTCAGGAAGGGCAACGCCGGATGATGGTTGCGAAGACCAAGAACCTGCGTGGCCGACAGGACCAGATGCGTGCTCAGATTCAGCAGTATAGAAAGCAAATTGATGGACTGTCTCAACAAAGAGATGCCAAAGAAATCGAGATCAGCCTGATCGATGGCGAACTGGAAGACCTCAACAAGCTGCTGGCCAAAAGACTGGTCACAGAGTCACGTGTCACAGCTCTCAAGCGCGAAAAAACCAAGCTTCAGGGTGAATATGGGGACTTCATAGCTCAGGTCGCTAAGACAGAAGAAGCCATCGCGGAACGCAATATTCAGATCATGCAGATCGAAGAAGATGTACTGACAAAGACACTGGAACAGCTTCAGCAAGTCCGGGCAGAGGTTGCTCAGCTTGAAGAAAAGAAGATTGCTGCACAGGACCAGCTGATGCGCATGGAAATCAAATCACCTCAGTCTGGCACAGTGCACGACCTGACCATTCACACCATCGGTGGTGTTATCGCTCCCGGTGAGGTGTTGATGCAAGTTGTGCCACGTGAAGACGTTCTGGTGATTGAAGCGCAGGTGCAGCCAATCGATGTGGATCAGTTGACACCCAATCAGGAAGCAACGATCCGCCTGCCAAGCTTTGATCAACGCACAACACCCGAGCTGACAGCTCAGGTGAAGACGATCTCACCTGATCTTTTGGAAGACCCCAAAACCGGTCTCAGCTTCTATATGGCTGAGCTGACAATCTCAGAAGATCAGCTGGACAAACTGGGTGGTAAAAATCTGGTGCCGGGTATGCCGGTTGAGGCGTTCATTCAGACAGAAAACCGCACGGTGATCTCATACATCATGAAGCCAATGGTCGATCAGATCGCCCACGCAATGCGTGAGTAGGGACGCCGTGTATCGCCGAAAAGTGGAAACCGGTTTTCGGATAAAGATACGCGACCAAAAGCCCCTACTCTGCTCATTCAAAATGATGGTTGAGGCTGTTTACCAGCCAGCCTCAACATCACCCATCTCTACATAGATGCTCTTAACCTGAGAGTACTGATCCAGCGCCCACTGACCATTCTCACGTCCAATACCGGAGTTCTTGAAGCCACCAAATGGCATCTCGACCGGGGTCAGATTGTAGTTGTTGATCCAGCAAGTGCCAGCTTCCAACTGATCAATCACACGGTAAGCACGCTGAATGTCTTTGGTGAACACAGCAGCAGCCAAACCAAACTCGGTGTTGTTGGCGCGGCGGATCACATCAGCTTCATCATCAAAGTCCAGCACACACATCACAGGACCAAAGATCTCTTCGCAAGCAATGCGCATGTCGTCTTTGACTTCAGTGAAGATGGTTGGCTCAACAAACAGTCCACGACCAAGGCCAGCCACCTGCGGACGTCCACCACCGGCATAGAGAACTGCACCTTCGCTCTGGCCAATCGCGATGTAGTCCATCACTTTTTCAAGCTGAGCTTTGGAGACAAGCGGGCCAAGCTGTGTGTCTTCATTCAGCGGATCACCAATAAGGATCTTCTCGGTCCGCTCTTTCAGACGCTTCAGGAACTCATCTTTGATGGAAGAGTGCACGAACACGCGTGTGCCGTTGGAGCAAATCTGACCGGTGGAATAGAAGTTAGCATTCATCGCTGCAGCAACGGCATTGTCGATGTCACTGTCTTCAAAGATCACTACCGGAGATTTGCCACCCAGCTCAAGGCTCATGTGCTTCAGCTGAGAAGCTGCTTTTTCAGCAACCTTCATACCGGTTGGCACGGAACCCGTCAGGGAAACCTTGGCAATTTCAGGATGCGACACCAGAGAAGCCGCAGCTTCACGGTTTGCCTGCACCACGTTGAACACACCATCCGGCAAGCCAGCTTCACGGAAGATCTCTGCAAGCTTCAGCGCAGACAGGCAAGTCACTTCAGATGGTTTGAAGATCATCGCATTACCAGCAGCCAGCGCCGGAGCAGCTTTCCATGCAGCAATCTGGATTGGGTAGTTCCAAGCGCCAATGCCAAGGCAAATGCCCAGTGGCTCGCGCTTGGTCAAAGCATAAGAGCCACCCAGATCAATGTGCTCGCCGTTAGAGGTAGCTGCAACGCTTGCAAAATATTCCAGCGCTTCAGCACCGGAAGCAGCATCAGCCACCAGAGTTTCCTGCAGCGGCTTACCCGTATCAAGCGTTTCCAGCTCGGAAAGTTCACGGTTGCGCTCACGCATCAGGTCAGCAGCCTTACGCAGAACGCGGGAGCGTTCAGCAGGTGCCATGGAACGCCAGATCGCAAAGCCCGTCCGTGCGGATGCAACAGCTTTGGTGATGATTGCCGGTGTTGCGGAGTGAACCCGCGCAATCACTTCCTGTGTTGCAGGGTAAAGGCTGAGGATCTCCTCACCCATCGTGTCTTCAACGTAAGTGCCGCCAATAAAGTGAGAGCCACCAGGCTGCGCACGCAGGGATGCATTTGTCAGGTTATCTGTTTTCGTCATTTCTTAATCCAACACTTACCGTTGTTCGTTCTGCCAGTTCGGGTGAACCCACGCCTGCTTATCACTGGCAGGAAGCATACCTTTGCCGAGAATATGGTCTGCAGCCTTCTCACCAACCATGATGGAAGGTGCATTGAGGTTTCCGTTCGTAATCTGCGGGAAGATGGAGCTATCCGCAACGCGCAAACCGTCAACACCAATCACACGACATTCGCTGTCAACCACAGCACTTTCGTCATTCGCGTCACCCATCTTACAGGTGCCGCACGGATGGAACGCGCTCTCGACATGTTCTTTGATGAAAGCATTCAGTTGATCGTCGCTTTCAACGTCTTTGCCTGGCTGGATTTCCTTGCCGCGGAACGGATCAAACGCCTGCTGAGCAAAGAGCTCACGTGTCAGGCGAATGCACTGGCGGAAATCGTCCCAATCGTCTTCATGGCTCATGTAGTTGAACAGCACATTCGGCTTGTCCATTGGGTCCGCAGATTGCAGCGTCACTGCACCGCGAGACTTGGAGCGCATCGGGCCAACATGAACCTGATAGCCATGGCCTTCAGCAGCCGCCTGCCCGTCATAACGAACCGCAAACGGCAGGAAGTGGAACTGAATGTCAGGGTACATTACACCCGCTTTGGAGCGAATAAATCCACAGGTCTCAAAGTGGTTGGTGGTGCCCAGACCAGATTTTGCCAGCTGCCACTGAGCTCCGATCACGCCTTTGGAGATCAGATTCCAGTGTTTGTAGAGCGTAATCGGCTGAGTACACGCCTGCTGAATATAGAGTTCCAGATGATCCTGAAGGTTCGCACCAACACCCTTGCGATCTGCAATCACATCAATGCCCAGAGCGGACAGAGCAGCTGCATCACCAATGCCGGAATGCATCAGAAGCTTTGGAGAGTTGATGGAAGACGCAGAAACGACCACTTCGCGGGAGCATCTGACCTGATGTACCTGCCCGCCACGCATATACTCAACGCCAACAGCACGTTTGTCTTCCATGAGAATGCGATTAACGTGCGCGCCGGAGATGATCTCCAGATTCTCGCGGCCTTTGATGGGCCAGAGATAAGCGTTGGAGGCGGACCAGCGACGGCCATTGTGCACCGTCATCTCCATATCGCCAAAGCCTTCCTGACGATAACCGTTGTAGTCGTCAGTTTTGGCGTAACCAGCCTCTTCACCAGCCTGCACAAAGGCATCGTAAAGCGGGCTCCAGCGTGTACCGCGAGAGACGTAGAGCGGGCCGGACTTTCCGCGCCAGTCTCCGTCGACCTCAGTGTTCTCAAGGCGCTGGAAGTAAGGCAAAACGTCTTGGTAACCCCAGCCTTTCGCTCCCATCTCCTCCCAGCTGTCAAAGTCGCAGGCATTGCCGCGCACATAGACCATACCGTTGATGGAGGAAGAGCCGCCAATCACCTTACCACGTGGCAAAGCAAGCTTACGCCCATCCAGATGCGGCTCGGGCGCACTCTCATAGCCCCAATCGTAACGGGACATGTTCATCGGATAGGACAAGGCAGCGGGCATCTGGATAAACGGACCGATATCCGTACCACCAAACTCCAGCAAAACCACCTTGTTTTGGGGATCTTCAGAAAGACGGTTTGCCAGGGCGCATCCAGCAGAGCCGGCGCCTACAATAATGAAATCTGCAGTCATTGTATTCTCTTGGGCTTGAAGCCGTATTCCAGTTATTATTGTGTAGTTTCTGTCGTTTCAAAGCTGTCGAAACATTTCTTCACGTAGTCCTGAACCAGCATTGTTGCCGGTGACCCGTCAGGTCGGTTTGTCGTCAGTACGCATTGCAGCCAGAGCCCGTCAATCATCGCAGCTGTACCTTCTGCCGCTGTAATCGCCGTCTCACGATCTGTGACGCGGTGGTATTCCGCAGTGAGGTTCGAGATCAGCCGTCGGTGGTAGATCTGAAGCAACCGGCGCGTTCCCGGTTCCGTTCGTGCCACTACATAAAACGCAAACCACGCCGAGATAACGGAGGGCTGAAACTGCTCATCGCTGAAGTTGGTATGGATGATCGCGTCGATCCGCTCCATAGGGGTTTTCGTCTTCAGCAAGCGCTTGCGGGACTGCTTGCTCAAGTCCGTCAGCAAAAAGCTCATGGTCGCGTTGAAGACAGCTGCCTTCGAGCCAAAGTAGTGATGTGGCAGACCCGTCGAAACGCCGGCATTCTTGGCAATATCTGCCATTGTCGTCGCTGCGTATCCCTTTTCATGGATCGCTTTGATCGTTGCCATAATTATCGAGGTTTTGCGTTCCTCTTCCATTCCGACCTTAGGCATTTGCGCCGAACTCACTCCAAGATTATTTTTATTGAACGTTCAATCAATAAAAATAGTTCTTAGAACATTTCGGAGCTTTTGAAAAGTATTGCACTCAGATTTATCGTAATTAATATCTGACGGAGAGGTTGCCTTTAGTCCATCGGGTGTTTATTAGCTTTAGTGAACGAAGGAATTTGAAAATTTAATTGTCGCCTTGATAGTGTTTGGGACATGTTTTCTACACAATTCTACGGCTCTATTAAATAAATATTGAAATTGGGGAGATTTACATGAGTGTTGCTAGTGGCCTGATAAAGAAACTTTCTACTTCTGCTTCAGTACTATTACTAATCACTGGGTCAGCTCTCGCCGCAGAAGCGGAAGCCTGTAAAACTGTACGCTTCTCCGACGTGGGCTGGACAGACATCACCGCAACCACCGCCACAGCAACGTCTGTGCTGGACGCGATCGGTTACGAAACAGACGTAAAAGTACTTTCCGTTCCAGTCACTTATGCGTCTCTCGCAAACAACGATATTGATGTATTTCTCGGCAATTGGATGCCGACAATGGAAGCTGATATCGCGAAATATCGTGAAGCTGGCACCGTTGATACTGTTCAAACCAACCTGACTGGCGCCAAGTATACTTTGGCTGTTCCTAAGTATACCTATGACAAGGGTTTGAAGGACTTTGCGGACATCGCAAAATTCTCTGGAGACCTTGATGGCGAGATCTACGGCATTGAAGCAGGCAACGACGGTAACCGTCTGATCCTCGATATGATCGAGAAAAACGCGTTCGGTCTCGACAAATTCGACCTCGTCGAATCATCTGAAGCTGGCATGCTGTCCCAGGTCGCGCGTAAAACCCGCAAGAACCAGGACATCGTCTTCCTCGGTTGGGCTCCGCACCCAATGAACTCCAATTTTGAGCTGAAGTACCTCACCGGTGGTGACGAGTTCTTCGGTCCAAACTTCGGCGGCGCTGACGTTCTGACCAACACCCGCGCAGGTTACTCTGCTGAGTGCGCGAACATGGGCAAATTCCTTCAGAACCTCACCTTCTCCCTGCAGATGGAGAACGAGATCATGAACGGCATTCTGAACGACGGTGAAGAGCCAACAGACGCAGCAAAAGCATGGATCAAGAAGAACCCTGAGGCTCTTGATAAATGGCTTGCTGGCGTAACTACTTTTGACGGTAAAGACGGTCTTGCTGCTGCAAAGACTGCATTCGGCCTCTAAGGGTCATTACCGAGCATGAATTGAGAGGCGGATGCGATATACTCGCAGTCCGCCTCTTAGCGCATTATTCCAGAACACTCCGGCACCTGGAATAACCATTGCGCACTGGGGCAAGCTGCTTGTCGGTACCAATAATTTTGTATCCTGCCCTACAAATGAAATGACGTTAACGCGTTGACACACAATAACAAAATCTGAGGTTTCCCGTGGAGTGGCTAACAGAGCACAAACTACCCATCGGCAAATGGGCCAAGTGGGGAGTTGACTGGCTCACCGACAATGCAAGTGGCTTTTTCGATGCGATTTCCGTTGCAATCGAATGGCTCATCGACAGTGTACTATGGGTTCTACAAGCCCCTCACCCGCTCGGCATTGTGGTCATTGCCACAGCTTTGGCCTTTGTGGTCAGAAGATCCTTCGTCTTTTCAGCGTTTGTTGCGGTGAGCCTGCTGCTCATCATCAACCAGGGCTATTGGGATGAAACCACAGAAACGCTGGCGCTGATCCTCAGCTCCACCTTTATCTGTATGTTGATTGGTATTCCGGTCGGCGTTTACTCCGCGCATCACCCTAAGTTCTTCTCATGGGTACGGCCTGTGCTGGATTTGATGCAAACAATTCCAACGTTTGTGTACCTGATCCCCGCCCTGATCCTGTTCGGACTGGGTGTCGTTCCAGGTCTGATTTCAACTGTCGTCTTTGCCTTGCCCGCATCCATTCGCCTGACCCAGATTGGTGTTGCCTCCACGCCGCAACATCTGCTGGAAGCTGGTGAAGCTTTTGGCGCGACCTATTGGCAGAAGCTCTTTAAGATTGAGCTGCCATATGCGTTGCCAAACATCATGGCTGGCCTGACGCAAACCATCATGTTGTCACTGTCCATGGTTGTGATCGCTGCCCTTGTTGGTGCGGATGGCCTTGGTGTTCCAACACTTCGTGCGTTGAACACAGTGAACATCGCAAAAGGATTTGAGGTTGGTATTGCAATCGTGCTGATTGCTATTGTGCTTGACCGTTTCTTCAAAAGCTCAGAAGAAAAGGGCAGCAAAAAATGACCAATCCTGTTGTTTCCTTCAAAAACCTTTCCATTGTTTTCGGCGATCAGCCCGACGCTGCCCTGCCCTTAATTGATGCCGGTAAAACCCGCGCTGAAATTCAGGATCAAACCGGCCAGCTGGTTGGTGTTGCCAACGCGACCTTCGACATCCAGCAGGGCGAGCTTCTCGTTCTCATGGGCCTGTCCGGTTCTGGTAAGTCCACCCTGCTCCGCGCCATTAACGGCCTGAACAAGGTTTGCCGCGGTGAAGTGCTCGTTGCTGACGATGGCGAGCAGGTCAACCCAACCACCTGCTCTACCTCGCGCCTGCGTAAACTGCGCCGCGAACGTGTTGCCATGGTATTCCAGCAGTTCGGCCTGCTGCCTTGGCGCACTGTGCGAGACAATGTTGGCTTCGGTCTGGAACTCTCTGGCATTCCTAAGACCCGGCGTCTGGAACGTGTCGAAGAACAGCTGGAACTTGTTGGTCTTGGCGGCTGGGGCGACAAATACGTGCATGAGCTTTCCGGCGGCATGCAGCAGCGTGTTGGTCTGGCGCGCGCCTTTGCAACAGATGCTCCAATCTTGCTGATGGATGAGCCGTTCTCTGCGCTCGATCCTCTCATTCGCAGTCGTTTGCAGGATGAGCTGCTGGAGCTGCAGGAAAGACTACACAGAACCATCGTGTTCGTAAGCCATGATCTTGATGAGGCCGCCAAAATCGGCAACCGCATCGCCATCATGGAAGGTGGTCATGTAGTGCAGATCGGTACTCCGCAGGAAATCGTGAAGAAACCAGCGGATGAGTACGTTGAGTCCTTTGTCGCGCACATGAACCCACTCAACGTTCTGCACGCTGAAGACATCATGACAGACCTCTCTCAGATGAGCGCTGATGTGATCGTGAGCGTTGAAGAGATGCCAAAATGCGCAGCGAAGCAGATGATCCGCGAAGTGATTGAGATGAAGCGCCACAACGCTGGTCCAATCGCAGTTTATCGCGGAGACCGCCCGGTCGGTATCATTCGCGAACAGGAAATCATGGACTGCTTCGTTTAGGACGCAGAACATTCATCGATTCTACACAGGCGCATCTGCAAAGGTGCGCCTGTTTTCGTTAACCTAAGAAATCCTCAGGCATTCACGACCTAAGAGTTGCTTTAGAAGAATAGTGCTCACTCAACCCTCGGATGTTTGCATAATTTGACGAGTGGAATTACAGAGAAAGACGTTTTTATTTAAAAAATTTGGATCGTGCCATGACTATTGAAGTTGCTCAGGAAAATCCGGGCTCACCAAAGCGGAGTTATATTCTCTTTTCTGGTGGTTCGTTCTTCGCGCGGGTTATGAAGTGGGTCACCCTGACGGTTATCACGCTGGGTATCTACCGTTTCTGGGCAATGACAGGCCTGCGCAGATCTCTCTGGTCTGCGACCCATTTGGAAGGCGATCATCTTCGCTACCATGGCACGGGTAAAGAACTCTTTATTGGTTTTCTGATTGCTCTGGCGATCCTAATACCATTCTATGCGCTTGGTTTCGGCCTTCAGTTTATGGGCCTGATTGCAACAATCATTGGCTTTGCCATTATGTTTGTAGTCGGTTTTCTGCTCACACCCTACGCCTTGTTCCGCCGCCGCAGATACCTGCTGACTCGCACAAGCTGGCGCGGCATTCGCTTCCACATGCAAGGCTCTGCTTGGCGTTATGTGGGCGTTTGGCTTTTCTGGACTATCCTGTCAGTCATTACTCTGGGCATTGCTCTACCATGGCGTATGGCAAAGCTGGACAGAATGCTGGCAGAAGCCAGTTATTTTGGAAATCAGCAGTTTAGCTATTCTGCAACTCCAAAAAATTACTTTGATGCGTTGTTGCCAGCTTATGCGCTGGCTGTTGTCTTGTTCATTCCAATTGCGCTGATTGGCCCATCTGTATTTGCGGCTGCAATAATTGCTCCTATGCTCACATTTTTCACGTGGCCTTACATCGCGGCTGATATCTTCCGTCTGCAAGTCAACTCCACAAAGATTGGCGATGCTAGCTTTGAGAGCCATATCGGGGCCTCCAAGTTCTATGGCGCCTACATCATTCATGCTGTGATTGTTGGGGTTGGTGTTGCTATTGTTGGAGCAATCGGCACCTTGCTAGCCTTAACTATTGGGGTCCAAATAGAGCCGGAGAGCGGCTTGTTCAGTCTTGCTGCCCTGCCAGTTTTTGCCCTTTATTATGGCGTTCTGCTGTTTGCTAACATGATGGTTTTGCAAGTCATGATGTTTGAGTGGAAAATGAGCAGTACTGTGGTGATCAATGCACACAGCGTACAAGATGCAATTGCGGGGGGCGATCTGGAAAATGCAGTTGGCATGGGGCTTGCTGATACGCTTGATGCAGGGTTTGAAGTTATCTGACCATGAAGTTACTGCTTGGAAACGCTGAGTTCTTTGATGGCACGTCTGCAGCTGTACGCAACTGTCAGATCTGGTTTGACTATGATGAGATGGTCCTGACAGATCTGGCAGGCAATCAGGAATATGCGCGCTGGTCCGCGGCAAAGCTGCTCTGTGATTGGACATCTCAAACCGCCATGGTGGTAGAGCTGAACAAGCCGACAAGCACTGCTTACGTCAAAATTACGAATACAGAGACCGCGCAATCCGTTGAGCGCAAAATTCGTTTGGTAGCGGGCCTTCCAAAGCGCGAAAACACAAAAAAAATCGTGTTTGGCAGCTTGGCATCCATTGCCCTGATTGCACTTGCGCTGATTTACTTTTTACCTGCGTTCTCCAAATACGCGGTTCACAACGTGCCGAAGTCCTGGGAAGCGGAACTTGGCAAGAGCCTTGAAGAAACACTGATCCCGGCTTTGAGTGAAGAGAAAATCTGTAAGGCCTCAACGGGTCAGGCTGCCTTGGAGCAGATGGCAAAGCGCCTCACAAAGGGCATGGACTTGCCGTTTGACCCGGTGATGACAGTGGTTGAAAGTAAAATACCCAACGCTTTCGCCCTTCCCGGCGGCAGGATCACCATTCTCTCCAAAACGTTGGAAGTGGTTGACAGTCCTGACGAACTGGCCGCCGTGCTGGCGCATGAGCTTGGCCATGTCAAACACCGTCACTCCATGCAGCAGCTCATCAACGTGGCGGGCACGGGTATTGTCTTTTCCATGTTCATCGGAGACTTCACCGGCGGCAGCATCGTCGCCAGTGTTGGGGAGTCTATGCTCGACAGCTCTTACTCCAGAGACATGGAGCGTGAAGCCGACCTTTTCGCTGTTCAGATGCTGGAAAATGCAGGCGTAGATTCCACCGGGCTCGCGAGCTTCCTTGAAAAGATCGCAGCAGAGCACAGTGAAGCCAATGCTCTCACACAGGCTCTGGGCTTCCTCTCCAGCCATCCGCCAACACAAGAGCGCGTGGATACGCTGAATGAGCTTGCCGACCCAGAGGCAAAGAAAACGCCCGTTCTCAGTGAATGGCAATGGGAAAGCTTGAAGAATATCTGCTCTGAAACCGCAGAGTTAAGCGCTTAAATTGCGTGGCTGGGAACCAGATTCCCAGCCCCAAAGCACTCTTAATTCAACAGCTTCCCAAGGCGCACGGCAGTCTTCCCAACCAGTAACCGGCGACTTGGCATAATCAGCACGCAGTTGTCATGCGGTGTTGTGACAGGCGCGCCTCCATCCATCGCAATCACAGTTCCTTTCTCGGCAATGACCTCCATCCCAAGGTAATCATCGCTGAAACGGAAATTTTCATGCTGAACCGTAACAGGTACCACGATTTCTATCGTCTTTTGCGGAACCAGTGGCGGCTGTTCTGCAAGAAACGCCTCACCAAAATCAGCAGGCACACATTCTGTTGCGCGCAGGAACCGGATAGACGCTGCAATCGCCCGCGGCCCAGCCGCAGCTTCCCAATGTTGCCCGGCTTCCAGCAAAAGAGCGGCCTTTGGACTGGCCGGCTCGCCAAACCCATCATAATCACGCAGCCGCTTGCCTTCCTCATGGCCGGAATCGCAGATAATCCACTCAGGATCAGCCACTTGCTTGGCTAACGCACGGCCTTTCTCCTGATCGCCAGCAAGCATAAGCGGCGGATTCTTGTGCTGCATGCTATGCAAGTCCAGCAGGTAATCTACGGTATCGACAACAGGACGCACTTCGCGTGCTCGTTCCAGCTCGCGCGTCACTTCCGGGCCATTCAGCGAACAGTTTTGCCAAACGCGGTTGAAATCCTGATCCAGATAACGCGAAGCGGTTGGGTCATTCCGGTCAAACGAGTTGTAAGCCGCCACATTCATAAAAGCGAAGCTCAGCTTGCCGCGCACAGGCCGAACTTCCTGCTTGAACAACCAATCCAGAGCAACCGTACCACACGGCTCATTGCCATGCACCAGCGCAGAAATCATCACATGCGGGCCGGCAGTGCCGGAATCAAATGTGGTGATCCAATCCACTCCGGTATTGCCGACTTTGTAGGGCAGGATATCGGGAAAATCGATTTCGATAGGGTAAGCTGTACTTTCAATAATCATGGCAATGGTCCTTGAAAAGTATAGGTCACACCAGCCAAACAACCATATCTAGGCTGGTGTTGAATATGGGTCCTCAATCTCAAAGGCGCGCGTGAACTCAATGAATTTTCTGGCGATTGGCGTGCTTGGTGTCGTTGCGGGCAGTATAAAGGCGTTGAGGTAGGAGATGCGCGGCTTAAACGGCAGAAAAACCAGCGTTTCTGGATGGTTTCGCGCCACAGGAAACGGGTTGAGGACGCTGACACCAACACCTGCATGCACCAGCTCACTCACGGAGACGGCGGTAGAAGATTCGGCAACAATATTAGGCCGAATTCCCCGTTCCGCAAACATGCGCTCCAAAATCGCTCGCACAGGAAACCTTCGTGTGAGGGCGACAAAATCTTGCCCATCGAAGTCCTCAGGCTCAATAAATGCTTTGCTGGCAAGGGGATGATCCCGATGCAAAACCGCATGTGCAATGGCAGAGCGCAGCGGTTCCAGGGTTAATCCAGCGTGTTTGGATAACCCGTCGGTAATCCCCAAATCGGCATGCCCTTCAGCCACATGATTGCGAACATCCGAGGATGTACCAATCTCCAACTCAACCTTCTGCCCCGGATAAGCCTTGATGAAAGCAGCCATCACGCCCAGCAAAAAGCGGTGTGAGATTGTTGGCGGCGCAGCAAGGCGCAGCGGCTTGCTGCTGTGCTGAGAAACGAAGGTCTCGTTCTCAATCCCCGCCAACATCTCAAAAACAGGCTCAAGCTTCTCATTCAGCGCCAAAGCATCAGAGGTTGGCACAAGCCGACCGCTCTCCCGATTAAACAGTGTTTTACCGAGACGTTCCTCCAGATGCTTGATCGCGCGGCTCACTGCTGGCTGCGAAATACCGAGGCGAGCAGCAGCGGCAGTTGTTTTGCGAACGCTGATGACAGCGCGTAAAACTTCAAACTCTCGCAGGCTGAGACGGGGGCGTGTAGGGGTATCTGACATAGTTCTATGCGTTTTGATTATAAAATTTTGAATGACAATGTTGAAAACACATACTACGGTTTAAGTCAACCGCGAAGCTCTACCGGTGATTTGCCCGTTTTGGCAGAAACACACTCATATAAAGAAGCAGCGGCATTGTTACTGGGCGAATGAATTTTAATCGCCAGAGGGAACGAAAATTTTGAGGGGGGAGCAGCAATGATTAAGCTGCACAAATGGCTTGCTGGGACAGCAAGTGCCATGTTGCTTATGGGTGGAATAGCGTCTGCTGAAGATCTGACGATCGGCTTGTCGTCAGAACCAAGCGCGATTGACCCGCACTACCATAATCTGGGCCCGAACAATATGATCGCCTATCATATGTTCGACCGCCTTATTCACCAAAACGAAAAACAACAGCTGCAGCCTGGCCTCGCAACCAGCTGGAAGCCAATTAACGCCACCACATGGGAACTGAAACTGCGTGAGGGCGTCGTGTTCCATGATGGTAATCCGTTTAATGCGGATGACGTGGTGTTCTCATTTGAGCGCGCACCAAATGTGCCAAACTCACCATCCAGCTTTGCCACATACACCAAAGGCAAAACGGTCAAAAAAATTGATGACTACACAGTCCATATCGTGACTGAAAAGCCTTATCCGCTTGTTCCAAATGACATTTCAACCGTCAGCATCATCTCTGTAGAAGCCGGAACGGATGCAACAACTGAGATGTACAATTCCGGCAAAGCAACGGTTGGCTCCGGCCCTTACAAATATGCGGAGTATGTGCCCGGTGACCGCATTGTTTTGGAGGCAAATCCTGATTACTGGGGCGCAAAGCCAAAATGGGACAAGGTAATCTTCAAGCCAATTAAATCCGGCCCGTCTCGTGTGGCTGCTTTGTTGGCAGGTGATGTTGATCTGATCAACGGCGTCCCAACAACAGACATTGAAGTGCTAAGCAGCAACGACAAAGTCTCGTTGTGGCAGGGCCCATCCAACCGCGTCATCTACTTGCATCTGGATCATGACCGTGACGACAGCCCATTCGTGAAAGCCATGGGCGGCGGGGTCATCAAAAACCCGCTGAAGGATCAGCGTGTTCGTGAAGCGATCTCAAAAGCCATCAGCCGTGATCTGATTGTTGAACGTGTGATGGAAGGTGTCGCTGTCAAAGCAGGCCAGCTTCTGCCAGATGGCTTCTTTGGTGTCAGCGAAAACCTGAAGCCGGTTGAATACGACGCGAAGGGCGCAAAAGAGCTACTGGCAGCTGCCGGTGTTGGTGAGGGCTTCGAACTGCGCATCCACGGCCCCAATGACCGTTACATCAACGATGCCAAGATCGTGGAAGCTATCGCACAGATGCTCAACCGCGTTGGCATCAAAACCGATGTGGAGACCATGCCGCGGTCTGTTTACTTCAAGCGCGCATCTCGTGGTGGTCCAAACAACACGCCCGAGTTCTCAATGGTTCTCGTGGGGTGGGGCGCTGGTTCTGGCGAAGCATCCTCACCACTGCGCTCTCTCATCCACACCTACGACAAGAGCCAGGGCTTCGGCTCTTCCAACCGTGGCCGCTACTCCAATGCTGAAGTGGATGCCATGATTGAAGAAGCTCTGGCAACTGTCGATGATGAAAAGCGTCAGGACCTGCTCGCAAAAGCAACTGAAATCGCCATCAACGATCAGGCGATCATTCCGCTGCACTATCAGGTGAATACGTGGGCGACCCGCAAAGGCCTCGAATACCTGCCACGCACGGATGAATACACCCTGTCCTGGGGCGTATCCGCTGAGTAATCGCATGCAAACAAAAGACCGGCATAGCGCTTATGCCGGTCTTTTTCTTTTCTAAGGCCAAAACTCACCTCAATTATTTCAATGGGTTGGCTTTACCTGCGAAAGATTTAAAGACATGTCTGTCTTCGTTCTCAGACGCCTGATGCAAAGTGGCATAGTCATGATTGCTATGTCCGTCATTGTGTTCTTTGGCGTGAATGTGGTGGGGGACCCCATCGATATGCTGGTCGCACCGGATGCGGATCAGGCCGAGATTGAGCGCGTCATCCGCGACTTCGGCCTCGATAAGCCCGTGTGGCAGCAATATACGGTCTTCGTCAGCAACGCCTTCAAAGGAGATCTCGGCACCTCCTTTATCTTTGGTGAGTCAGCGCTCAAGCTTATTGTAGAGCGGATGCCGGCCACGCTGGAGCTCGCCTTCATGGCGCTTCTCATGGCGATTGTCATCGGCATTCCGCTAGGTCTTTACGCGGGTCTGCGCCCCAACGCCATCTCCTCGCGTCTCATCATGAGCGGCTCAATTTTGGGCTTTTCACTGCCCACATTTTGGGTTGGTATCATGATGATTATGCTCTTTGCCGTGATGCTCGACTGGGTGCCCGCCACAGGGCGTGGAGATACCATCTCGGTGCTCGGCATGCAGGTCTCGTTCCTCACCGCAGATGGCTTCTCTCACATCGTTCTCCCGGCACTCAATCTCGCGCTCTTAAAAATCTCGCTGGTGATCCGCCTGACACGGGCAGGGGTGAGGGAGGTCATGCATATGGACTTCATCAAGTTTGCCCGCGCCAAAGGCCTGTCCTCCAGCCGTATTGTCATGGTGCACCTGTTTAAGAACATCATGATCCCCGTGGTCACGGTCCTCGGCTTGGAGTTTGGTTCACTCATTGCCTTCTCAGTCGTGACGGAAACAATCTTCGCATGGCCCGGCATGGGCAAACTGCTCATTGATGCCATTCAGCAGCTCGATCGCCCGATCATTGTGGCCTACCT
This sequence comes from Pseudovibrio sp. Ad46, assembly GCF_001623065.1. NCBI lineage: Bacteria > Pseudomonadati > Pseudomonadota > Alphaproteobacteria > Hyphomicrobiales > Stappiaceae > Pseudovibrio > Pseudovibrio sp. Ad46. Next base: position 123,684 of record NZ_LMCG01000005.1, read on the forward strand.
GATGATTATCGTGGTGCTCTTCGTCGTCATCAACCTGATTATTGACATCCTCTATTCCATTTTGGACCCGCGCGTGCGGCTTCAGGATGCGGCGAACTAAGGGGCATCTCATGACCATAGAAACAAGCCTCAAACCACCGCGAAAGCAGCTCTTTTCTGGCGATACTCCTATGAGCCGCTTTCTCTCGGAGTTTGTGGAGAGCAAAGTCGCCGTCGTCGCTGCGCTCCTGCTGTTCACAATCATCATGGCAGCACTGTTCGCCCCATGGATCACCCCGCAAAACCCCTATGACCTGGCACAAGTCAGCGTGCTGGATGCCCGCATGGAGCCGGGAGAGCAAAGCTTTGACGGATACACCTTCTGGCTTGGCACAGATGGGGCAGGGCGCGATCTGTTCTCTGCAATCCTCTACGGCCTGCGCATCTCGCTCTCCGTCGGGGTGACAAGTGGCATCATCGCTCTTGTCATCGGCATGTCAGTCGGCCTGATCGCAGCTTATGTTGGAGGCCGTACAGAAACCTTCATCATGCGCATTGTGGACCTGCAGCTCTCCTTCCCAGCGTCTCTGGTTGCTTTGATGTTGCTGGCACTGATGGGCAAAGGCGTCGACAAAATCATCCTCGCCCTCGTCGTCGCTCAATGGGCCTATTACGCCCGAACGGTGAGAGGAACAGCCCTTGTTGAGCGTGGCAAAGAGTACGTGGAAGCTGTCACGTGCCTTGGTCTCAGCCATGCCCGCGTGCTCTTCCTGCACATTATGCCCAACTGCCTGCCGCCACTCATCGTGGTAGGAACGGTTCAGACCGCCCATGCCATTGCGCTGGAAGCAACTCTGTCGTTCCTCGGAGTTGGTCTGCCACAGACAGAACCATCTCTCGGCCTGCTCATTGCCAATGGCTTTGAGTATGTGATCAGTGGCAAATACTGGATCTCAATCTTCCCCGGCATAGCCCTGCTCATCACCGTGGTTTCAATCAATCTGGTGGGTGATCAGCTGCGTGATGTCCTCAACCCGCGCCTGAGGAAGTGAGGACAATATGAACACGCCAAACACACTCACAGTCAAAAACCTCAAAACCCACTTCTTCACCAAGGCAGGTGTGGTCAAGGCCGTTGATGATGTCAGCTTCTCCGTCAAACCCGGTGAAATCCTGGGCCTCGTTGGTGAAAGCGGCTCCGGCAAAACCGTCACGGGTTTCTCACTTATCGGTCTGGTGGACGAACCGGGCAGGGTGGTCGGCGGCTCAATCCTCCTCAATGGGGATGATCTGGCTAGAAAAAACGAAAAACAGTGGCGTGAGCTAAGAGGCAAGAAGATCGCCATGATCTTTCAGGACCCCATGATGACCCTCAACCCCGTCCTGCGCATCGATACGCAGATGATTGAGGCCATTCAGGCCCACGAGGACATCTCAAAACAAGCTGCACGACAACGTTGCCGTGAAGCACTGGTCCGCGTCGGCATTGCTTCTCCGGATGAGCGCCTCGCGTCCTACCCGCACCAGTTCTCAGGCGGTATGAGACAGCGTGTGGCCATCGCCATCGCATTGCTGCACGAGCCGGACCTGATCATCGCAGATGAGCCAACAACAGCGTTGGACGTCACCATTCAGGCACAGATCCTCTACGAGGTCCGCAAACTTTGCTCAGAGACCGGCATGTCCCTCATCTGGATCACGCATGATCTGGCTGTCATCAGCGGTTTGGCAGACAGGATCGCCGTTATGTACGCTGGGCGGATTGTGGAGCAGGGCAGCATTGATGAAGTGCTGGACGCACCACTGCACCCCTACACCAAGGGCCTCATTGAATCCGTCCCAAGCCGCAACAAACGCGGCGCCAAGCTCTACCAGATCCCCGGTATGACACCATCTTTGCTCAACCTTCCTGCGGGCTGCGCCTTTTCAAGTCGTTGCTCGGCAAAGCAGAGTGACTGTCTGGTTGCTACGCCAGAAATCACGCAGTTAGGAGAGGAAAGACAAGTCCGTTGCTTCCATCCTGTAAAGCAGGAGGAAATGGCATGACACTTCTGGAAACTCCGGTCATTGAACTGCAAGGCGTTTCCAAGCGCTTCACCAAAAAACTGGACCTTGCTGAAAAAACACTTCGTTTCTTCGGTTCCAACCTCAAAGAGCAGGTGGTCCACGCCGTTGATGATGTCTCGCTCAGCATTGCACCGGGCGAAGTGGTTGGTCTTGTTGGCGAAAGCGGCTGCGGAAAATCTACGCTGGGCCGCGTCGTGGCAGGCATCCATGAGGCCAGCAACGGCACCGTTCAGTTCCATGGAGACAACGTCAAACAGCTCTCCGGTGCGGATGCCAAAAATGCCCAACTGAAGGTGCAGATGATCTTTCAGGACCCCATGTCCTCCCTCAATCCGCGCAAACGGGTGACTGAGATCATCGGGGAAGCCCCGCGTGTCCATGGCTTGGTCTCAAAAGCAGAGCTCTCCGACTATGTGGACCAGATGCTGCTGCGTGTGGGGCTCGATCCGGATTTCAAAACCCGCTATCCGCATCAGTTCTCCGGCGGTCAGCGACAGCGTATCGGCATTGCCCGTGCCTTGGCAGTGAACCCGGAATTCCTCGTCTGTGATGAGTCCATCGCAGCGCTGGATGTGTCCATTCAGGCGCAGGTCATCAACCTTTTCATGGACTTGCGAGCCCAGCTTGGCCTCACCTATCTGTTCATCAGTCATGATCTCGGCGTGGTGGAGCACCTCTCCGACCGTGTGGTGATCATGTATCTGGGTCGCGTAGTTGAGATCGCAAAAACTGATGAGCTATTTGCCAGACCAAACCACCCCTACACACAGGCCCTGCTGCGCGAAGTCCCGCGTATTGATGCCCGCAAGCAGGTGTATGAGCCGATCAAAGGCGAAATCCCGTCACCTCTTGCACCACCAAGCGGATGTCATTTCCATCCGCGCTGTCCATTTGCCACCAAACGATGCTCAGAGCAGCAGCCAACCCTGAGGGAAATTGCTCCCGGCCATGTCTCTGCCTGTCACCTTAATGATGCCTAGTTAAACCAAAAATATTTGAGAGAAACACATTGCCCCAATCCATCGAAAACGTGCTGAACATCCATCGACCCGCAGAGCTGACCAACCCGCTGGTGGTAGACTCTCCTCATTCAGGAGAGATCTACCCCGCGGACTTCCGCCCCTGTGTGCCCGCCAGCCGCTACAAATGCGCAGAAGACAGATACGTCCATGAACTCTTTGAAAAGGCGGCTGAAACGGGGGGTGTCTACCTCGAGGCGCTCTTCCCTCGCATCTATATCGATCCAAATCGTCGTGCCGACAACATTGATCCGACCACCATCAAAGGCTGGACACGAGCTGCAAAGCCTGATTTCCGCAGTGACCTCGGCAAAGGCCTCATCTGGACGGAAGCCCCGCCTACCAGCGGCCCGCTTTATGATCGTGAGTTGAGCGCTGCGGAGATCGAAAACCGCATAGACGCCTATTACACCCCCTATTACGACGCACTCACCCGCCTGATGGAACAGGCCCACGCCCGCTTCGGTGTGGCCTATCATCTGGATTGCCACAGCATGCAGGCGGTCTCCACCGTCATGCACGAAACTGGAGCAGGCGAAAAGCGGCCAGACATCACACTCAGCGATCGGGATGGCACCACCTGCGACCGCGAATACATCTACACAGCTTGGGAAATCCTCACAAACCTTGGCTATGAGGTGAAGATCAATGATCCCTACAAAGGCGCAGAACTGATCATTCACACAGGCCGCCCCCAACAAGGCTGGCACTCCCTCCAGATCGAAGTCAGCCGTGGCCTCTACATGAGCGAAGTAACACTAGAAAAGTACCCGAACTTCAACAATCTCCAACAAGACCTGGGAGTCTTCCTGAATCGCCTCTCCGAGTTCACAAAACAAAAAATCCAACAGCCCGTTTAACTTAACAAACTTTGTAGAGCGGAATTAGGAGATATATTTGCCTTAAAAGCTATCCAGAATTTAAGCAGGCCTATGAGGCAGCTCGCCGTTTTGCTGCTGACAGCCTTGTTGATGAGATGTTGGAGATTGCGGATGATGCTCGCAATGACTGGATGGAGCGCATCAATCGAAGTGAAACCACAGCGGTTTTCAATGCAGAAAACGTTCAACGTTCGCGCTTGCGCATACAAACGCGCCAGTGGATTGCAGAGAAGTATTTCCCTTCTCGCTATGGTCAAAAGATAAGAAGTGAAGTCACTGGAAAGGACGTGGGGCTCTGCAAGCGGAAGTAACCGGGCTTGATATTCACGGAAAGCAGATGTCAGAGCTTGAAATTGCGCGTCGTGTTGCATTCCCTTTGCAAAAAGGCGCGCAAGCACATAATTGGCTATCAAATCAAACGTAGTTTGGTTTTCAATGGGCAGTAACAGGTCCGCCCATTGATTTGATCTCTTGTGCTTAGTTACTCAGAGTGCGCTCGAAAGTAATCAATTGCTTCCGCGACTCTTGCCCTAATGGCTGCAGCGACGCGGTCATAACCCATTGTACGGGCGATGGCATTGACCGGGTCCTCTTCGCTAAGCAAGTGCGGCTGCTCATCAATGAGACCGGCGATTTCTGCAATTGGAATATCCGTCACAGAGCGCCTGTAATCTTTGTTGACTACTGGCCTGAAGCCAATGAGTTGCGTTTTGCTATCTTTTTCCCAAACGAAGGTGCCTGTTGTTTCCTCGTGAAGTTCGAAGTTTGCAAAGTGCTTCTCAATTTCGCGTCGCAATACAGCTCCAGTCCGACTCCAGCCATGCGCTTTGGTAATACGCTGCGCCAATGCAGTATCTTTGATTGGCCCTTCATCCGAAACGATTTTTCTGATCATCTCTGACAGGGTCGGGGCGTAATCAGAGTCGTGGAACTTGTCTGGGTTCGGTGAAAGGCCAGAGAGGTCTGTCCACTCATACGGCTTTGATGTTGGCGATGGAACACTCGCTGCTGACATTGCAGAAGAGTTACCGCGTAAGGGAGTGCTCTGTTCAGGTTCACCCCTATCAGCTTCCACCGCTTCCTCGGGATCTTCAGGAGATGCCTCTAGGGTGTCTTCATCAATTTTAACAGCAAGATGCTCTTCTTCGCGTTTTTCAGCCTCTGCTGCTTGCTCTGCCTTCAATTTATCTGCGGTGCGGCTATCGACTAACAGATCTCGCAGTTTGTGGTGAATCTCGTCTGCTACATGTTGAGAGTCGTACCACCAATCAGGAGACCAAATACGAAGGATTTCCCAGCCTAGATTGCGCAGTACCTGCTCGCGTACTTTATCGCGATCACGTGCTGTTGCTGAACTATGGTATGTTGCTCCATCGCATTCTACGCCAGCAATAAACGCTCCGGGTTTATCTGGGTGTACAATGCCTAAATCTACTCTGAAGCCTGACACCCCGACTTGCGGAACAATTGTCCAGCCTCGCATCTGGAGTGCTTCGGATACAGCTTCTTCGAATGGGCTATCATAGCCTCCCACAGAACCATCGTCTGAAGCTGCTAGCGCAATTGTGCCTTTTTCAGCAAAGCTCAGAAACTCCTTAAGATGCTTTACGCCCAGGGCTTTCGTCCGAGATGTATCAATAGCATCTGCTGTAACTGTACTGAAAATGAGTAGTTCTTCGCGTGCGCGGGTTATTGCAACGTTTAGTCTGCGTTCACCGCCATCTTTGTTGATTGCACCAAACGACATGGACATTTTGCCTGCAATGTCGGGGGCAAACGTAATCGAGAACATCATAACATCGCGTTCGTCACCCTGAACGTTTTCAAGGTTGCGCACGATGACAGGTTCAATGCGTTCATCAGCAAAGAACCATTCCAACTCAGGATGATTGCGTAACTCGGCGTCAAACAAATCCTGAATCAAACTTTGCTGCTGTTGGTTGAAGGTTATTACACCAAGTGTAGGACGATCTTCTTCCGGCAGATCAATCCACTTGCGCAGGCGTTTAACAGCTTCTTTTACGATGTTTTGGGCTTCTAGCTTATTAGTTCTGCTCTTGCCTCGGTCATAGATTGCATCCGGCGTGTGAACGAGTTTTACAGCACGGTCTGCCACGACAGGTGATGGGAATGTAATCAACCTGTTATCGTAGTAGTGCCAGTTGGAGAATGCGATGAGAGACTCGTGACGACTGCGGTAGTGCCAATTCAGTTGTAAGTTAGGTAAACCAGAGGCTTTCGCCTCTTCAAGGATGCTTTCCAGATCCTTCTCGTAGGCTTCTAGCTCTTCATCATCATCTTGTTCTGAGCGGCCAAAGAAGTTGGTTGGAGGCAGCTGCTTAGGGTCACCCACAATGATAGTTTGCGTACCACGTGCGATTGCTCCAACAGCATCCCAAGTCGTGATCTGGGAAGCCTCATCGAAAATCACCACATCAAACTGTGATTGGCCCGCAGGAAGATACTGCGAAATTGACAGCGGAGACATAAGAAGGCAGGGAGCCAGCTTACTAAATGTTCCAGGCATTGCCGAAATAACGTCACGAATAGACTTGCTTGGCCGCTTCAAGTTCATTTGGTGGCGAAGCGTTCCAAGTTCGGAGCTTTTTGGAACGGCATGCTGTGATGGCAGCTTATGGTTTAGGGCAGATTGTACTTTGTATGCCGCAGTAGCCCGCACTTGATCATCGAGCTTTCGGAATTGCTGTAACATTTCCTCATGCTTGAAGCGCTTGAAGCTGCGAAGAACAGGAGTGTTATCAATCGCTTCAGGAAGCCACCAGTTTGCGAAGGCGACAGCAAAACGTTTCCCTAAGTCCTCATGAGGGATGAGTTTGTTCTCAACAGCTTCAATAAATGGCGTAAGGTCTTGATTTTCAGCAGTTGTTTTGACTTTCTGCCATTCGGTCCAAATTTGAAGTTGTTTTGCATTTTCTTTTAAGACGCTGAGATCGTCCTGCAGTTTTTGCAAGATACCAGCTCCTTCAAAGTGATCTTTGTTAGAGCCGGTGATATCGCAAAAGCGACCTAACTCGGCACGAAAGAGTTTTGCTGCTTCAATCAGCTTTGATGCCTGCAAGCGCAGTGGGTCATCAGCTCTTCCCTCAGACAGGCTAGAGCGGAGTTTTTCGTTTTTGAAGACCGTTGCGTTGCTAAGATGATTTATTTGTCGGAAGGCCGCATCAATTTTGCCTGCGAGGTCGAAGTACGACAGAAGCTCATTTGGATCGGTGCCAGTTCCATTCCAATCAGGGAAGAACTTCGTTTCTTCCTGATCTTCTAGCGAGGTTAATGCGTCTTGCATTTCTCGTAGGCATGCAATGTCAGTTTCAGGGTTGGCCTCCCCGGCGCGTGCATAAGTTTGCAGGAGCTTTTTCACTTTCCCTTTAGCAAATACTGAGAATGGCCACATTTTTGAACAGGCTTCTCGCCAGCTGTGATCGAGAGAATCTATGGGTAATCTCAAGATTGTTTTTTCGTCATAAGACGCGCTGAGTGATTGCCCTGCAGCTTTAAAAAGAACTAAATCTTCTTCAAGACTCCGTACCGTTTCCTTGATTTCGTCGAGGCGCTCTTCGAAGATTACCCCTAGCTCTGTTCCTTGTGTCGACAGCAGTAACTCAGCGAGAGAGCAGATATCTTCAATATCGGATAGCGTGAGATCAATACTTGCTTTGAAGTCTGTGTACTTATTGAAGGCATCAAGCTGACTTAATAGCTCATGAATCGCCCTAGATACATCACCAACCACGTTTATGAGGTCATGCTCCCAGCGTACAGACCAATCTTGGTGCTTCACGAGGTTGAGAGCGGGGATTGGCTGTACTTCACGGTGCACACTGGCGATGTTGCTTACAGTGTCCTGAAGCTGTGCAAGCGTTTCCTTCCCAATGCTTCTGTCGTTATCCCATGTGAGTTTTGGGATGTATTCATTGGCATGTTTTACAGCCAACCCCAGAGCATCAAATACAGTAAGTCCACATGCTGAAGGCGTGTGAAGGGCAGTAATATAATCGTTGAGGTGATCTCGGCGAACTTTGAGCTGCTCGTTGATGCGCACCCATTCGCCTGTATCTGGCTTTGAACTTTGCTCCCACGAAGTCTTAAGTTGCTCCAAAAACTGCTTTCGTTCAGCTTTGTTTGAATGCAGCTCTAAGCAGAACTCGCCTAACCCATGTTCTCGTAAGCGACGATAAACAACGTCTAGTGCAGCAGTCTTTTCAGCGACAAACAAAACACTTTTGTTGTTAGCCAAGCATTGAGCGATCATGTTTGTGATGGTTTGGCTTTTGCCAGTACCGGGAGGGCCGACAAGGATGAAATCCTGACCTTCCACCGCAGCCATGACAGCGCTTAGTTGAGATGAGTCCGCAGGGAGCGGGGTGATGATGTCTTTCGGATCGTATTTTACATCGATATCGCGCTCAGATGGAAAAGCCGTTGAAACACCCGGTTCAAATGCCTTGTCTGGGTTATCAATTAAGTGCCTTACGACCCGGTTCTTACGCAGATCATCAGTACGCTCAACGAGGTCCTTCCACATAAGGAACTTGGCAAAAGAGAAGGTTGAGAGGGCCGTCTCATCAACAACTTCAAAGCCCGGCACGTCACGTACCGCTTTTCGAACCATCTCAAATACGTAAGGAACGTCAATGCCACTCTCATCAGTTGGCAGTTTTGCGTCGAATGGTGGAAGAGAAAGATTGTAATCCTTCTTGAGAAACTCCATCAGAGTTGCGTTAAAACGGACTTCGTCTTCATGGTGCTCCAAATTGAAGCGAGATGCAGCGCTCTTACGTGTGAGCTTCACTGGGATAAGCAGCAGCGGAGCTTTGTAGGCCTTTTCGTCATCAGCTGACTTCTTCCAACGCAGGAAGCCGACTGCAAGGAACAAGGTGTTGGAGCCGCCCTCGTTCAGATCGTTCTTTGCGCGCCTGAAAAGCTCTGTCAGGCGCTTATCCAGCTCTCGTTTCTCTAAAGTGGAAGGAAGCTCGTTTCTTGCAATTGCTTGAGCTGCAAACTCTTCATCCAGATCTTGCCCGGTCTTTTTGAGATGCAGATCTTCATCGCGCTCCCCATGAGGATTCTCTTCTGGCAGCGAAATAACCCGAATTTTCTTCCGCTCAGCGAGGCGATCCTCCAGAAGCGGAACGTCCGTGCATAAAAATGGAACTGTTTGTTTGGTGGACTTAAAATTCAAAAGCCGGTTTCTCAACGACAGATCAAGCAGTTTATTCTGCCAGCGTGCGATTCGATCCTTTGGAGTACGTGGAGATTCTTTAGCTTCATCCGTAGGGAGCGCATCAAAGCTAGGTGCTTTAGGCAGAGGTAGAGTAGTCGCCTCAAACTCCGGCGCTTCAGCATGGTTTTCTGAAGATGCAGCTTGGTGTGACGCCATAGGACGAATTTGAGAAGCTCTGGCGCGTGCTATATCAATCGCGCCAATAAAACCCGCTTCGTTTTCTTCGTTCGTGTAACTTTTAGCAATCGCAATCGCTTTATCAAACTGGTCTGCCGGACGGCGGGTAATACCTGTTGTTTCGAACACAATAAGTTCGCGTGCAGCAAGCGCTTTTCTGATCTCAGTCGGATCTTGTTCAATAAGGGACGGAAGTGTTGTCTCTCTCAGCCAGAAACCGCAATAACTATGCCCCTCGATGATGAGAACGACAGGATTTAAGCCAATGGCTTCTAGGGCAGATGCAAAGAAGAGTGTGCTGTCGAAGCAAGTGGCAAGCCCCTGTTCTCGAATAGTAGAAGGACGCCGAACTTTCTGACCGTGAACTTCAAAACTCTTGGGTGGCTCTGCATACATTAAGCCCATTCCAGCCACAGCAGACCAGAGCGCTGCACCAAGCATGTAAACTCTCTTGGGATCCTTACTTTGGTATCCGTCCAGGGCGGGCGAGTATCCATATTTTACGAGAACTTCCCCGGCATCTCGCTGAACCTGAGCGATAGCAGGATCGTTTGGCATGACAAACGCAGCTGCAATGCTTGCCATGCCTGCAAAGCCGCCCCATTCGTCGCGAGCTAATAACCGCAATTCTTTTCTGTGCTCGGCGACAAGTTCCCCTTCAGCATTGCGCAGATGGAAAACTGCGACACCTTTTTCCGCCTCATCCAGTCCTCGCAGGTAATCTGGGTCTAAAGTCACCTCAAGATTTGAAAGGCTGAGTGTCTCGTCTGCAGGTAAGCGATCAATCTTCCAGCTCTTGGCCTTTGCGAATGACGGAGTGAAGCTTAGCTCTAGCGTAAGATTGTTCTGAGCGTGTTCTGCTGAGTTATGCAGTTCAACCATGGAGAGGAGGGGAACCGAGTTCTGCCAACTCGCATAATTCACGACGCTGGAGATTGTCACTTGGAATGAAACGCCGCAATCTGTCTCTTCAGCGCGTGCCTCTTGAGTGATCTCCAGCATGTTTGCCCCCTAATAAACGAAATGACTTTAAATCAAGATTTAACTTTCCATTAACATATTAGACGCGCACTACAACATCCTGAGAAGCCTCTCAGGACAAGGGACATATGAATTCTGAATATAAGTGAATTCCACTCAGCTTCGATTTAATTGTTACCGTCCAGACCAGAGTATAAATACGCAAATTTTGTGATTTGAGGCGCCGATAAGCCTCTGCTTTATTGAAACGGTTCATCGTAGGGAAACCTACGCTTTAATTCGGATGAGTATTTTGCAGTTAGTTGCAAAATGAAACGTTATGATGCTCTGAGAATGAAATTTATCATTCTTTCAGAGTGTCCTATTCGTTTTCATCAATGGAATGTTGAGGCATTAGATATGGCTGATAAATCCAAGATCTTTAATGCAGTCCGGCAAGCCATTGATGCGGCTCCTGAAGGAGGCAGAGCTGCGGAGATACATCTTCAGTCACTTAATATGCTGAAGAGCTAGAACATGTGACGGGTAAGGAGTTTGCTCATAGCGTGGGCATAAAAAAATCTTATGGAACTGAGTTCAACAAGATGAAGAATATCGTAAACCGCCTGAAGGCGGCTGGTCTCAACCTGCCAAAAATTTAGAGGACGATTGATCCTATTTGGTGAGTTACCAAATCACATGAACTACCTGTGCGTGGTTCCTTTGCCGAAATCCACAGTCATACAAATCTATCTAAGTCATTGAAAAATATGGTGCACCCGATAGGATTCGAACCTATGGCCTCTGCCTTCGGAGGGCAGCGCTCTATCCAACTGAGCTACGGGTGCCTGTGTCGGGCGTGGGTGCCCTTGAGATGTTGTAGTCTTTACCCGATCCTAAGCCGCGCTGCAATGCGCCAATTACAACAACCCTCGAAAATGTGGAAAGGCGTGGGGAGAGCTTATGCCTCCTGCAAGATACCCAGTGGTGTCAGGTGGTTATCCCAGCTGACGCCAGCGCTCTGGCTGATGGTCCGGGCCACACCATCCTCGGTTCCGCCAAAGCTGATGGCGCCGTTTCCGTCAGTCATCGCAAAGCTTTCCTCGTCCAGCGGGGCCACACCGCAGCCGTCTGCGAGCTGGTGGTAGCCGATGAAGGAGCGCTGTGCCACATCCCAGTAGAGGATTTTGCCGCCGCGTGGGCAGGAGGCTGCGATTACGTCGCCGGAGCGGTTCATCTCTACGCTGCCAATGTAGTTTTGCAGGCCTTTTGTGATCTCCAACGGCATTTCCAGCGCTTTTGCAGGCTTGTCGAGCCCCAGATGCACCATTAGTGGAGGCGTTGCGTCTTTCGCGCCCTGAAACTGTCCGCCGACCCATACATCGCCATTGCCGTCAAAGCTCATGTGGCGCAGGGAGAGCTGGTGCAGGTCTGTGCTCAAAGCCTGTTTGGCAAGCAGATCACCTGTTGCTGTGTTGATGAAAGCGATAGTGGGCTTCATCGTGTCCAGATTCAGCTTTTCGCGGCCCATGTCCGGGTGAGTTTCAATCCCGCCATTGGCAACAACAAGCTGCGAGCCGTCCGGAGACATCAGCAAATCATGCGGACCAACGCCATAGCTCTCGAACTCGCCAATCCGCTTTGGCTGGTCACCGGAAACATCATAAACGCCGATCACACCGCGCACGTTGGCAAAGTCATTTTCCGGCGCATAAGCCAAACGGCCATCGGGGGAGAATACCCCGTGCCCATAGAAATGACGATCTTCTGGTGATGTGAAAACAACCGGCTCTCGCGCACCCGTCAGGTCCGCAAGCACCGCAAAGGTCTCGGGCCGCCGTGCGAAGGACAGCAGGCGCATAGAGTTGCGGTCAAAGGAAATGGCATGCCCGCGATCCGGCAACGCTGTCTGGTACAGCACCTCGCCATCTTCGCTAAACACAGCAAGAGCATAACTGCCCGTTGGTGTACGCAAAGCACTGGCAAACAGTTGCAGGTCTGCGGCCTCAGTAAAAGGCAGGCCATTGGCAAAAGCCAGAGAACTGCTGGCACTTAAGGCAATACCAGAGGCAGCAAGGCCGGTTAAAAACTGCCGTCTGCTCAGAGCAAGGGGCTTAGTCGCCATCAAGCGCATTAAAGCCTCCTGCAAGGCCAACATAGCCAGCAAGGTCTTCTGCCATCACAATCTTGATGCCATCGATAATGGTGATGAGATAACGCAGTTGCTCGCGCACCTCTGGCTCTTTGCCAGTGTCCTGAAGTGGTTTTGGCAAGTTCGCAAGCACACGCTGCGCATTGGTAAATTCAAAGTTCAGCGAGCTTTCTACCCAGTCCTGCTCGTCTTCCAGCACCTTTGCGTAGCCACCTGCATTCAAAGCGCCTTGCAAACCCGCAAGGCTGGCTGAAAGGTAAGTGACAGCATTACCGCTGCGGGCAAATGGAGCTTTCTTCGGATTGGCCTTCTTCTCAGTCTTGCCAAGCACAACAAGCAGATACTGATCTTTGTCGACAATCAGACCCGTGGTGATGGCATTGAACACCATCTCCGCAGCTTCTTTGTGGGTGTGCACCACACCGCCACCTTTGGTTGGCTCCAGAAGCACCTTGGAAAAACCGTCAGGATCAGCCCATTCGGCTTCAAGCTCCAATCCGGCACCAACCAGATTGATGCTGATGCTCTCGGCATAATCGCAAAGGTAAACAGCGTCCTTGCCAGAACCAAGCGTCAAAGTGCCATCACTGGCATAAGAGATGCGTTCAAGAGCAGTCAGCCCTTGCAAGGCAACGCTTTTGACAGAAAGGGAAGCGGGATCGCGAACGGTAGGGTTCTGCTTGGCAACCACCTTGTTGATCTGGCGCCGCACCACACCGCGACTGTCCGGCAAAAAGGCGAGGCGCTGAGCAAGGTTGTCCTGCGCCATTGGCCCATAGCGTAAAAAGTCAACGCCAGCGAGTGCGGCGACGGATTTGCTGAAAGCCTCGTTAAAGGCAGTGGTGCTTTCAGTCGTGGAACTGGTGCACAAATCACCAGTCCGTTTCTCAAGGTCGCTTAGCGCGCTGACAAGCTGTTTGGTCGCCGGGCGAATATACTGCACTACGCTGGAGCGCGGGAACTGAGCATAGTCAGTGGTATCAGCCGCAAAAGAGGGCGTAGAGACAACAATTGCCGAGGCAACGGCCAGGCTGAGAGTGACAGCACGCTTAAACTGCATCAAAGAGACTCCAGGAACCGGATCAGATTAGCTCGATCCTTAGCAGGCATTTCAACTACACGGGTTTTGGCAGCGTCTGCTTCACCGCCGTGCCACAGCACAGCTTCCAGCAGGCCACGTGCACGTCCATCGTGCAGGAAGAACCTGTGATTATTGACAGTTTCTGTCAGTCCAATACCCCAAAGCGGCGGTGTTTTCCATTCATTTCCGCTGGCAGAACCTGTTGGACGACCATCAGACAAACCTTCGCCCATATCGTGCAACAGCAGGTCTGTATAAGGCCAGATCAGCTGGAACTGATGCTCCGGGTTTTCAGCAGTGCGGCTGGTGACATATTTAGGCGTATGGCAGCTTGCACAGCCTGTCTCGTAAAATACCTTTTTACCAGCAAGCACTTGGGCGTCATTTGCATTACGACGCGCTGGCACGGCAAGGTTTTGAGAATAGAACACCACAAGGTCCAGAACCGGGTCTGGCGCCTCAGAAACACCAAGATGCGCCTGCTCGCCATGTGCTTGCTCAAAGCACGCAGTCTGAGCTTCGGTGCAGTCTCCATAATTGCGCAGGTCATACGGTGTCGAAATGCCGATATCGCCTGCAAATGCGCCAGCAGATTGAGATTGCACGGTCGCGTTCAAGGCTTTCCAGCCAAAGCGGCCAACCTGCTTGGTGTCAGGGTCAGCAGGGTTCACCCAGCTTACACGGCCAGAAATGCCATCACCGTCAGCATCCTCCGGATCAGCCTGAGAGGTGATGTCAGTGTCTGCAATCGCTTCCAGCAGGCCAAGGCCAATCATTGGCGGCGCAACACGAGCCGAAATCAGCGCATGTTCAGACATCGGTCCATAAGCCAGATTCTCAATGGTGTAGGTCGGCTTGCGTAAAGAGGCAGTCTCACCTTCAGAAAGATCAATCTTGATCTCTTCATAGGTGATCTTCATCTCACCTTCTCCGGGCACGCCCGGCACGCCAAAGTTCTGCAGCTGGCCACCATAGGTCGGCTCGGGAAGGAGAGGCACTTCACCGCTCTCAATCAGAGCCCGCTCTTCCGGCGTGGAAGGGGCAACTGAGAGGCGCATGAAAATGGAAACTGGGCGTTCGTCATCAACCGGCGGGCGACCGCGCCCTGCTTTCGGGTGACAGCTTTCGCAGGCGCGGGCATTAAACAACGGCCCAAGTCCGTCAGAGGCGCGTGTAGAACTCGGGGTCGACACCCAGAATTTCTGGAACAGGCTCTCACCCAGACGGAAGTCCTGATGCTGCTCGAAAGGGAGGTTGGCACTTGGGTAGGTAAAGACAGCGCGATTGAGAGGCTTCCGGGTCGTTGTTTTTCCCGCTTGCATCAACTCAAAATTTTCAGCTTTGGAGAAATCTGTCGGTGCCTTCAAAACCCGGCTGACTTTCGCTTTATCCCCGTCACTGAGATCGGTACGCTGGTTCAGATCAACAGCAGAAGCGGCGGGAATGAGGAAGCTGGTAAAAGCGGCGGTAGTGGCTATCACTCCTGCACGACGGCGAAGTGTGGCTGGAACCATTCCTGGCATAACGGGTGCCTGTATTTACATAGGCCTTCGCAAAAACGCTAAAACACGCAAATGAACGCACATAACAACGCAAACAAAAGGCGAGGGGGATAAGTCCCGCACGAGGTGTCTCGTGCGGGACTGGATATCTTATTCGAATACTGCAGAAGGGTTGTCGAGGCTGTCGGAGCCTTCGAATGCAATATTTTCCAGCTTCAGCACCTGAACAGCACGCTGAATGGAAGATGTCTGGTCAACCAGGCTATCGATAGCAGCCTGTACCACTGCGTTACCCTCTGTGTTTCCTTCACCAATCATCTGGTCGTAGGATTCAGTGGTTTCAGCGCGGGTTTTCATGGCTGTAAAGGTGCCGAGGGAAGCATTCAGCTTGCCTTCCAGCTCAGTTGAAACAGCGGAATCTGCCTTTGCAAGCAAGTCCTTAAGGGAAGTACCCTCAACAACAGAACCATCAACGCGGGTGTATTTACCCTGGAATACGTTGTTGATGCCAACCACGTCGTTGTAGTGGGACATATGGGTGTTGTCAGAGAAGCAATCATGCTCTTCTTCAGGATCGTTCAGCATCAGGCCGAGCTTCATGCGCTCACCAGCCAGTTCACCGTAAGACAGGGAACCCATGCCGGTCAGGATGGTTGCGATGCCTGCAGCTTCGCCTTTGTCAGCCAGCTCTTTACGTGCTGCGCCGTCGGCTTTCCATGCTGCGACCATCTCTTCCAGATCGGTGATAAGCAGCTTCGTTGCAGCCTGAAGGTAGTCTGCACGGCGCTCACAGTTGCCGCCGGTGCAATTTGCAGTGTCGAAGTCAGAAGCAGGACGGTTGCCAGCACCTTTCCCCGTTCCGTTCAAATCTTGTCCCCACAGCAGGAATTCAATTGCGTGGTAACCGGTCGCAACGTTTGCTTCCACTTCACCAGCTTCCTGAAGCTGCTCAGCAAGCAGTGCAGGTGTGATTTCAGTGGCGTCGATTTCTTCGCCAGCAACAGTCAATTTAGTGTTTGCAATGATGTTCGCTGCGTAAAAAGGGTTCTCTTCGGACTCATTGCCGTAAGCACCATCAACGTAGTCGATCAGACCCTCGTCAAGCGGCCAGGCGTTGACCTTGCCTTCCCAGTCATCAACGATCGCGTTACCAAAGCGGTAAACTTCTGTCTGCTGGTATGGGTTACGAGCTGCAATCCATGCGCGGCGTGCGGCCTTCAGGTTGTCTTCAGTTGGCTCTGCGACAAGCGCGTCCACTGCACCCTGAAGGGTCTTCGCAGTTGTCAGAGAGTCTTCAAACGCTGCCTGGGCGATGTCGCCGTAGGTTGCAAGAACGTCAGAAGGAGTTGCAGCGACAGCAACAGTAGAAAGGCTGCCGAGTGCTACAGTACCGAGCAAAGCGCCACGGATAAAGCTCATTGTAATCCCCTTAAATGTGCAGTGAATTCGCCTCGCGCTGCGAGCGGAAAATCCGGGCTGCACGAATTCAGTTTGCCAAATGTTGTCACGCCCTAAAGCGTGAGAAAACTGCGGCTATTTCATATTCCTGACTATTGTTGTCAAGTTTAAAAACGTGCACTTTCAGTAGTTTAGAGTATTTCTAAATATGAGTTTCAGTTGCAACTTATTGTCATTAAAAGCTTTTCTGCACTTTTGCAGTTGCAAATCATTCGCATAAATAAATGGGATAATATTGGGAAAATACGCGAATCCCCCGCTCAACTGTTACCGTTTGTTTGGCATATCTTGACTTCGCAGCACCTATGCGCTCTTACGGAACCTTCTTCAGGTACATTGCATTTAATTGGCATCAATCAGCCAGTCTGTCTGCACCAACAACGATAAGAACAGGGTATGGCAGCTCGATTAAACACGCTTGCTCAATTGATACTTCGTGGCTGGAAAGCAAACGCATTTCGCTTGCTGCTGGTTCACTATGCCTTTGTTTTTCTCGGTGCAGTTGCAATCACACCTATTGTTGCTGGTATCGGCAACTTCGTTATTGGCCTTTCCGGCAATGCGGTGCTGGCCGATTATGAGATCGCGTCTTTCTTTCTGTCGCCGATTGGGCTGCTCGGTGCGTTCTTCTTTGTCGTCGTCTTCATCGCCATGGCACTGCTTGAGCAGGTCGCTCTGCTCGCGGTGCTGGATAGGCAGGAAAGCGCGTTCCCTGCTGCACGTAATGCCCTGTTTTCAACGCTCAGCATGTTCCCCCGCCTTGGTATGTTTACATGGCGGCTGACACAACGCTTAGTGATGGCAATGATCCCGGGTCTTGTCATTATCGCACTGAGTATACTAATCTTTTTGCAAGAACATGACTTCAGCTACTACCTCCAGTTTCAACCCGTTGAGTTCTGGATGGCTGCCTTCTTCATCGGAATTGGGGTGGCACTGGTTATCGTTATGCCACTCTACGCGATCCTCGTCTGGGGGCTGTCTTTGCCGCTGGTGGTGCTGAGAGATCATCCTGTTGGCTCCGCTTTTTCGCGGGCCCGGTTCCTCTCGCGTGGCCTCCGTCCTGTCTTTGCAGGTGCCGTCTCGCTGTGGTTACTTCTGGACATCCTCATCCATGCGTTCTTCCTGATCTCGCTGGAACTGATCGGCTCCTACGCCATTTCGTTTGGGGAGAGCTCCCCCGAGACATTGGCAGCGATCCTGGGCAGTCTCGTCGTGCTTCTGTTGGTCGGCAATACACTGATCAGTGGCGTGATGTCTGGCACTATGGCGTTGCTTTTCAAGGCAGCTTTGTTCGTTGCCGATGGAAAGGGGCACACGTTCTCTGAGGTGCCGCATACGCCAAAGCTGGAGAGTAAGTGGGCCAACCCACTGACACCTATGCGCCTTGCCGCTCTCATTGGAGTGGTCGGAACCATCGTGGTGCTGACAGGGACGTATTGGGTCTCAGCCGATCTGCCGCAAAAAGATGTCCTGATCATCGCCCACCGCGGGGCCTCCGCGCATGCGCCGGAAAACACCATAGCAGCACTGGAGCGAGCAATTGAGGACAAAGCCGACTGGATTGAAGTCGATGTTCAGGAAGCCGCAGACGGCTCCGTGGTCATCGCCCACGACAGCGACTTCATGCGCCTCATCAGCAAGCCAGCCAATGTCTGGGACCTGACACTGGAGGAAATCCAGGCTCTCGATGTGGGCGGATGGTTTGGGATGGAGTTTCAGGGTGAACGCGTCCCAACGCTTCGCGAGGCGCTTGAGATTGTGAGGGGGAAGGCAGTTCTCCTCATCGAGCTCAAATATTATCCCCGCAGCCGCAACGAACACCTCGAAAATGAGGTCGCACGCATCATCACGCAGGCTAACATGGAAAACGACATAGCAATCATGTCGTTAGAGCGATCAGCCCTCACAAGAATGCGAAAATTAGAACCAAATTGGAACATCGGCCTTCTTACCGCCACATCTATCGGTAATTTCTCCGAACTCAAAGGAAACTTCGTAGCCGTCTCCTCCGCCTCCGCCTCTTTGAACTTCATTAGAAGAACACAAGAGACCGGTAAGCAGGTTTTCGTCTGGACGGTTAACAATCCGTCTACCATGTTGCGCTACATCTCCATGGGCGTAGATGGAATTATCACGGATGATCCTGCACTGGCGCGTAACACCTTGGAAGAATATAAAGAAATGAACCAGTTCGAGCGGTTATTACTTCATACTTCTGTCCTGTATAATCTGAGCTTGAACTGACACTTAGACCGTAAGAATCTAGTATATGCCGTATCTTCTAGTAGTGTTTATGGGCGCGTTGCTGACTGCCCTCTCGATGACCAATTCTGCGACTTCCAAGCCGCCAGTATTGCTGCTGGGAGACCGCGACACTGTCAATGCGATTGTTGCCGAGGTTAACCTCCCTGACGACCGCCGTGGCCTCGTGCATGTCATTTTGGAAGATGCTCGTGTCAAAGCAGAGCGCCTGGATAGCCCAATTCTGCCGATTTCTGCCAGTGCAGAACCTCTCGTGGAGCTTCCTGCTGACAAGTTTTCACTTGAGCAACTGGATGTCGAAACGCGCAGTGAGCTCGTTGAAGTTCTCGATGAAGATCAAATGTCCGAGTTACATCGCGCAATAGAAGTGGTTTTGGCGAGTACTGATACCGTTAGCGTAGATTAATCTGAAATACTACGCTATCTACCTGAAGTAACAGGCCTATTACTCATCATCTTCGTTATCGTCCGGAATAGCAAGATCCACCGCTCCTCCTACGACACTTGTTCCAACCTTTGCAGTTGTTGTTACTGCAGTTGTAGCAACAGAGACCGCAGCTCCCCCGACTGAAACCACGGCACACCCAGAAATTCCGAGTAATACTGTAAAGATACTGGCTGTTATCGCGGTAAGTTTCATTCATTCCCCTCAAAAAACTGTCGTGAACCTCCTTAAAGGTCACCTATTTCACTTAAATTTGAGGGGTAAGAATTACGATTTCCCTACTTAATCCCTGCGCGCATGAAGCTCTGCACAAATTGTCTCTGAAACAGCAGGAAAGCGATCAACAGCGGACCTGATGTCATGAGCGTTGCTGCGTTGATAACGCTCCACTCCACACCTCCATCAACCGCAGCAAAGATAGAAAGTCCAACAGTGACGGGACGCGTCTCTACCGAGTTGGTGATAATCAGAGGCCAGAGGAAATTGTTCCAGTGGTGGCTGACTGAAACAAGCCCGTAAGCGAGGTAGGTCGGAATTGCCAGCGGCACGTAAACCTTCCAGAGCACTATTAAAGGTCCGGCGCCCTCAACGCGTGCGGCTTCATCTAACTCTCGCGGAATAGTCTTAAATGTCTGTCGCAGAAGAAAGATTCCGAACCCAGATGCCATATAGGGCAAGCCAATTGCTACGATGGTGTCTATCAGGCCAAGGTTTCGGATCATCTTGTAATTCTCGACAATCAGGATATCCGGCATCACAAGCAGCTGTAAAAGCACCAGAGTGAATAGGATATTTGAGCCGGGAAACTCAAAGCGTGCAAAGGCATAAGCTGCCAGAGTGCCCAAAACAAACTGCGCTATCAAAATGATCGTCACCAGCATGGCCGTGTTCAGGAAGTACTGAGCAAATGGAGCTGCTGACCAGGCTTTAGTGAAGTTCTCCAAAGTGAGCGGTGCAAACAACTCGAAGTTGGCTTCATAAGCTGCTGGATGGAATGCAGTCCAGATCGCATAGAGCAGAGGCAGGGCCCATAAGATCGCCAGTGTCCATGCTCCGAACGTGTTGAGAGCACGGTCAAAATCGAACTGGCGTGGACGTGTTGCTTCAACAGTGTTGGAAAGAGATAAGTCGCTCATCTGTAGTGCACCCGACGATCCATGAAGAAGAATTGGCCGATCGCAATGATCGAAAGAAGCGCCAGCATCACGACAGTCAGCGTGGCGGCATAAGAGGTTTGCCAGTACTTGAAGGCGACCTCGTAAATATAAAAGAGCAGCAAAGACGATGCGTTATCTGGCCCTCCGCCTGTCATGGTGAAGATGTGATCCACCAGACGGAAAGAATTGATAACAGCGTTGATAGATACGAACAAAGTTGTTGGCATAAGCAAAGGCCATGTGATTTTCCAGAAGAAGGTCCAACGACTTGCCCCTTCAATATCAGCAGCTTCTTTGTAGGAGGGTGGAATAGCTTGTAGTGCTGCCAGATAGAAGATCATGAAGAACCCGGCTTCTTTCCAGATAGTCACAACCATCATGCAAATCAGCACTGTTTCCTGCTGGCCCAGCCATGAGTTCTCGGGAAGCCCGAAGACGCCCATGCGGATCTGGTCGATCAACCCAAAGCCCGGTGTATAAAAGAACAGCCAGATATTTGCGACCGCGATCAAAGGCAACACGGTCGGCGCAAAGAACGACATGCGTACAAGGCTACGTCCCTTGAGCTTGTCATTCACCCAGATGGCCATCAGCAGGGAGATGCCGATAGAAGCTGGAATGGTTGCCATCGCATACCAAAGGTTATTGACCAGCACTTTCCAGAAGGTTGGGTCCGCCATCAACTCCTCATAGTTCTGCAATCCAACAAACTTAGCTGGCCTGCGCCCACGCGGAGTGGAGAAGAAGCTATTGATGATAGTGGTGATGGCCGGGAAGTGGGTAAACGCGAACAACATCACCATTGCTGGAGTGAGCAAAAGCCACGCGTAAATCCACTGCATACGTCTGGTCATCGGGCAACCTCTTGGAAAATGCTGGAGCGAGGCATAGAACGGCTGCGCCTCGCTGGGTCATGCGAAATCAATGTGGTTTAGCGGTACTCAGAAAGAATACGGTCCGCTTCTGCTTGGGCACTTTTCAGGGCTTCTTCCGGTGTTTTCTTACCGGTGATTGCAGCGTGCAGGGCGTCGTTGAAGACACGGGTCACGCGCTGGTTCTGGTACGTGGAGAGTTCTGCAACGGCGTGCTTCAGCTGCTCACGAGCAACGAGTGCTGGCGGGAAGTCAGCTGCATAAGCCTTCATCTCGTCAGTCTCCCAAGCAGCTGGAGACGGCGCAACGTAGCCAGTCGCCATAGACCACTTCGCAGCCTGTTTCGGAGCAGTGATCCACTTCACGAAGTCTACAGATGCCTTTTTCTGCTCATCGCTGGAATCTTTGAAGATGTAGAAGTTACCACCACCGGTCGGTGCGCCGCGACGCTTGTTGGCTGGCAACATAGCAACGCCGAAATCGAACGGAGCGTTGTTGCGCACGTTGGTCAGGTTACCAGTGGAGGTCCACATCATAGCGGTATTGCCTTCAAAGAAGGCCTTTGGAGTAGCACCCCATTCGATGATGCCTGGAGCCATCACACCATGCTTGCCAGAAAGGTCGACAAGGTACTGCAGAGCTTCAACAACCTTTGGATCGTCAAAGTTGGTCTTGTTCCCTTCAGCGTTCGCCAGAATAGCGTCATTCTCGGTGGTCAGGCCCTGGAACAGCCAGTATGGGAAACCAGAGGAAGGAATGCGCACGCCCCACTGGGTGACGTTGCCGGAAGTGTCTTTCTTGATCAGCTTCTGGCTCATGGAAACCATTTCTTTCCATGTTGCAGGTGCTTTTTCAGGATCCAGACCCGCCGCTTTAAAGGCTTCCTTGTTCCAGTAGAGAACTGGAGTGGAACGCTGGAATGGAATACCGTAAGTCTTCCCGCCAGTCTGCGAGTTTTCCATGAAGGCAGGATAGAAGCTGTTCAGCCACTTCTTGTCTTCGTCAGAGTTTGCCACATCATCAAACGCAATGATCACGTCTTCATCGATCAGAGTGAACATGTCGACTGACAGGATTACAGAGAGCTGCGGAGGGTTGCCGCCACGCGCTGCGGTCAGTGCTTTGGATACAGTATCCTGATAAGAACCGGCATAAACAGCGTGGATATTCACATCAGGATGAGCAGCCGCATATTCTGCTGTCAGTTCTTCAATTGTTGTCGCAGCTGTACCGCCAACAGCCACAGGAAAATAGAATTGCAGATCAACCGCATGAGCGCTGATCGCAGTACCAAGGGATAGAGCAGCAACAGAAGCTGCCAGACCTAAAGACTTGAAAATGGATTTCATAGGTTTATATCCTCAAATTGCCCTAGTAATTGGGGCACTCCAATGCGCTGATGCGCGTTTTTCAAGCCGGCTCGAATTGCACCTCGACCGGCTTGAATTCTTCCCGGCGCTTGCCGGTATCTCTCTGAAAACTTGCAGGAATTTTATTATCCCAGGCCAGGCCAATGTTCTGCCCCGGGCTCAATTCGGTGCTGCCTTTCACGCGAACAAGCAGCTTTTCACCGCCAACAGAACAATTAGCCAGCGTATCTGCCCCCATGTATTCAAGGCTTATCACCTGGGCCGGAACGCCGTTTTCACCAGTTAATCTGATGTCCTCCGGGCGCAGGCCCAGCAAACATCCTTTTGGTGCATCAGGCAGCAGGGATTGAGCCGTGACAGGGGTGACAGAACGAACCTTATCCAGCTCCACAATGTTCATCGGCGGAGTACCAATGAAGCGCGCTGTAAACACGCTGGCAGGGCGCTCATAGATCACTTTTGGTGTTGCAACCTGCTCAACCTCACCTTTGTTCATCAGCACCACCTGATCGGCCATGGTGATGGCTTCTGTCTGGTCATGAGTCACATAAACCATTGTCAGCCCAAGCTGCTGCTGTAGTGCTCTCAGCTCTACGCGCATCTCCTGACGAAGCTTGGCATCAAGGTTGGAGAGGGGCTCATCCATCAGGCAAACAGGCTTTTGTGAAACGATGGCGCGGCCTAGAGCAACCCGCTGTTGCTGCCCTCCAGAGAGCTGGGATGGCTTCCGGTCCAACAACTGAGAAATCCCGAGAAGATCAGCTGCAGTCTTCAGCCGCTCATCCCGCTCCGCTCTGCCTACTTTGCGCACTTTGAGCCCAAACAGAATGTTTTCAGCCACAGAGATATGCGGAAAGAGCGCATAGTTTTGGAACACCATAGAGATATCGCGCTGGGCGGGGGAATGATAAGTCACATCTCTCCCGCCTATTGTAATTTGCCCGGAAGTCGCTTCTTCCAGCCCGGCAATCAAGCGCAATGTCGTGGATTTGCCGCATCCACTAGGCCCCAACAAAACCGTAAAACTTCCACCATTCACGGACAGGTTGACATTGTTGACTGCTGTTGAGTCTCCCCAGGACTTGGTCAGGTTTGAGAGTTCTAGGCGAGCTGGATGGTTCAGGTTGCTCATAGAGTAGGCTCCTGTTTGCAGATTACGAGCTCTGCAGATGACTTCTCAATTATTGAAAGGATTGAAGCTGGCGGAGTTTCTTCGCAAAAGATCTTCGAAACATCAGTCAGAAAGCCAGCGCGAACATGGGCGAGGCGACCGAACTTGGAATGGTCCAGAACAAGAAATGATTGACGACAGTTCGCCAAAATGGCCTGACGGGCAGTGGCTTCATCCTCGTTGAAGTCGAGGAGGGTGCCATCGCTATCCACGCCAGCAACGCCGAAGATGCCGACGTCGAACTTGTAGTTTTTGAAGAAACCTTCCGCGCTTGAACCAAGAACGTCTAGGTCGCCATGACGCAATCGGCCTCCTGCAATCGTAACTTCGCTGGAAGTGTTCCGTAGTGCTGCAATGGCTACGTTCATGTTGTTCGTGAAGATCTTCAACCCCTCATGGGTATCAAGTGCTTCTGCAACAATCTCGGGCGTCGTGCCGATGGAAAAAGCAAGTGTTGCACCATCGTCGATGTACTCTGCAACAGAGTTCCCAATCGCGTTCTTTGCTTCAAAATTGAGGATCTTTCGGGCTTTGTAGGTGATGTTGCCCCTATTTGCCGGAACCTCGACGCCACCATGAACCCGTCTCAAAAGCCCCAGTTCGCTCAAGCGGTTTATGTCTCGACGGATCGTCTGGGTGGTAACCGCAAACTGCTCCGACAACGAGTCTACGCTCGCGAAACCATTGGACCGCACGAGAGAGATGATCTCTGATTGTCTTGTACTGAGCGCTGTTTCCATCACAAAAGTCTGCTTCAATCTGCAAATATGCTGTTCATATGAACGTCTACTATGTTCATATGAAACTTATGTGATATCTCAGACTAATAAAAGTGAAGCTTGTTTTGGCTAGTTTTCTAGGTACTTATACCGACTCACTTAAACAAAAAAGCGCGTCCTGTTAGCAGAACGCGCCCCAAATCATCCAGATTTTGATAAGACTCAGGTGAGTTGAGTGAAGAATTTTAAGCGAGCCTTATGGGCTTCTGCGATGTGGTGACGTGCAGCTTTGTCTGCACGGTCACAATCTCGCTTGGAAATTGCATCCACAATCTCAGCATGTTCCTCAATCGCTAGACGACGACGGTCATCATCCGTCAGGGTAGTGCCCGCGAGCAGCAGCAAAGATAGGCGCATATGATCAATCTGCTCAACCAGATAACGGTTGTGGGAAGCGAGATAGAAGCGGCGATGGAACTCACGGTTGGTCTTGATCAGGCGCTCCGCATCCGCAAGGTTCTGCATGTCGGACTCGACCATTTCCTGCAGAATTTCGATCTCAGCGCTTGAGGCGTGCTGCGCAGCTAGGCGACCAGCAGTTCCTTCCAGCACTTCTCGCAGATAGTACAGTTCGCTGATCTGGTTATGGTCCAGACTAGGAATGACCATGCCGCGGTTCGGTTCATGAACAGCAAGCCCTTGTGCCTCAAGGCGCTTCAGGCCTTCCCGGATAGGTGTGCGGCTGACACCGAATTTCTCTGCCAGTTCAGCTTCTCTCAAGCGACTGCCGGGTTTCAGCTCACGGCTCTCAATCGCTTTAATGAGACGGCGGTAAATCTCAGCTCCATTGGGTGAATTGGCAGTCACATCTTATTCCCGGGATTAGTAAAGGCTTAGTTTGTAGCTTCTACATGCCAGCCTTCTTAAAGACGGGCAGGGCCACATAGGGGTCCTGCCAGTTTCTGTATCAAATTTCAATCAGGCATAGCACAGCCTAGTTAATAACTAGCATGCCTAAGTTGTATCTGGCTTACGCGCCACCAGCAGGCCAAGGGCCGTGGAAGCCGGAGCCTTCTTTGTCCGTGCGTTCAAAGCCATGCTGACCGAAGAAGTCGCGCTGACCTTGAATCACATAGGCAGCAGTCCGCTTCTGACGGATCATGTCAAACGAACCAAGCGCTGCTGAAAGAGCAGGCGTAGGCACGCCGTTGGTGATGCTCAAGCTCAGCATATCGCGCAGACCAGGAACAGCATCTTTCATACGTTCAGCAATAGCAGGAGCCAGGTAGAGAGATTTCAGGTCAGGATTTTCATCATATGCCTGCGCAATTTCATCCAGGAAGCGTGAGCGGATAATGCAACCCTGACGCCAGATGCGAGCGATGTCACCCATTGGCAGATCCCAGCCGTTTTCCTTGCCGCCAGCAGCCAGCACAGCAAAGCCTTCAGCGTAGGCTGCAATTTTACCTGCAATCAGAGCGCGTTCACAGGCATCAATGCCTTCCTGCTTGAGTTCCCAAGTCAGCACTGCATCAGACTGCGGGTATAGTTCTGCAACTTCCTGACGGAGTGCGCGACTTGCAGACATGCAACGCGCTGCAACAGCTGCATCAATACCAGTTGCCGGAACGCCAAGCAGATGCGCTTCGACAGCGGACCAGCGACCAGTGCCTTTTTGACCAGCAGTATCCAGAATAACATCCAGAATTGGCTTGCCGCTCTCTTCATCAATCACACCCATAACGTTTGCGGTGATCTCAATGAGGTAAGACGCCAGCGGGCCTTCATTCCATTTGGAGAAGATCTCGGCTTGTTCCTGAATGCTTAGGTGAAGGGTCTCGGTGAGCACTTCGTGCACTTCAGCAATCATCTGCATGTCGGCATACTCAATGCCGTTGTGCAGGGTTTTTACAAAGTGGCCAGCGCCTTCAGGACCCATCAAAGCAACACAAGGTTCATCATTGTGCTTTGCTGAGATCGCTTTCAGGATAGGTTCGATACGCCCGTAAGCGGCTTCAGAAGCACCAACCATGATTGATGGACCGAAGCGAGCGCCTTCCGCACCACCAGAAACGCCCATACCAACAAAGGTGAATGGCGTGTCGGCCAATTCTTTGTAGCGGCGATTACTGTCGTGGAAGTCGCTGTTGCCTGCATCAATCAGAATGTCACCGTCTGTCAGATGGTCTTTCAGAACAGAAATCTGCTGATCAACTGGCTCGCCTGCGGGAACCATCAAAATGATAGGACGAGGGGCTTTGATGTTCGCTACCAGCTCTTCTGTGCTGTAGCAGGGAATAAACATGTCTTTGAGGTGTCCAGCCTTCTCCATGAAAGCTTGGGTTCCCTCTGCAGTACGGTTGAACACCGCTACTTTAAAGCCATTGTCTGCGATATTAAGAGCCAGATTGGCTCCCATGACGCCTAGTCCAACAAGGCCGATATCCGCCTGTGTCATCAATACTCTCCGCGCTGCAAGTGGTGCACAGACGCGCGCAACAAACCTAATCCAATAGCTAACTTGGCGATTGTATGCGCTTGTGCATCAGAAACTAGGTCTGTGGCATAGGTGAAAAACAGGTTTTTGCCAAGGTGAGAATAAGAAAATTCCGCAAAAGCCTAATAAAACTGCCGAAATAAAGCTTTTGCGGGATCAGCACTATTTCAGGTGTTTGGAAAGCACTTCTTTTGCCGCTGTTTCCAACGCCACTGCGGACGCTTGCAGCTGGCTGCGTTCCAACTCATCCATACTAGGGAAGAGGGTAGCTTCAATACCATCAGCACCCAGCACTCGCGGCACTGAAAGGGCTGTATCCCTCACGCCAACAATCTCTTCATTGACGATGGAAAGGCTGATGACGGCGTGTTCATTTGTCACGATAGCCTTCACGATACGGGAGAGCCCAGCACCGATGCCATAGTTGGTTGCCCCTTTGCCTTCGATGATCGAATAGGCAGCGTAACGAACACCATGGTCAATACGGTCACGAACATCTTGAGTGATTGGCTTGTTGATCTGCTCGGCAAAGGTAAACAACGGCGTGTTGCCTGCCTTGGCGCCAGACCAGACAAGCACTTCACTGTCACCGTGCTCACCAAGCACATCTGCATGTACAGAGGTTGGTGTGATGCCCAGATGTTTACCCAATAAAGTACGGAACCGTGCAGTATCCAGAATTGTACCTGAGCCGATAACGCGATTGCGCGGCAGACCAGAAATCTCGGTCGCAACCTGAGTCATGATATCAACCGGATTGGTTGCGATGATCAGGATCGCATTTGGTGCATATTTCAGCACCTCAGGAATGACTTTTGCAAACACACCAGCATTGCGTGCCAATAGCTCAATCCGGGTCTCTCCCGGTTGCTGGTTGACACCAGCTGCAATCACGACGACTGCTGCATCCTTCAAGTCACTGTAATCGCCACCAATAACACTCATCGGGCGCGCAAATGGGGTCGCGTGAAGAATGTCTTCCGCCTGGGCAATAGCGAGTTTCGGATTGTAATCGACGAGCACAATTTCGTTGCCCACACCGTTCATGGCCATGGCGTAGGCTGCAGTACTTCCAACAGCGCCAACACCAACTACACCGATTTTCATAGGGCCATCCTTTTCTCGCCGTTTGCAGGGCATCCTGCTGGCTTTTATAATATTATGCCTGTCTCCTAGACAGTTGCTCTAGGGAATGCAATTCCCTCAAGCGTGACATATCAGCTCGCATGTCTACTTCTGGCATTTCGGACAAAAGAATGTTGAGCGCCCATTCTGGACCTTCCGCTCAATGACGCCAGCACACTTGGGAGTTCGGCAAGCTTCCCCCTCGCGATCATAGACAGAGAAGTTGTGCTGGAAATATCCGAGAGAACCATCCGCTTGCCGGTGGTCCTTCAGGGACGAACCGCCGGATTTTATCGCTTCCTGCAAGACTTCCCGAATGTGATTGGAAAGCTCTTCGGCTTTTTTAAGCGGCTTACCGGATTTGCCTGCAAGTGTGGATGCGCTGTTGAAAGGACTTAACCCCGTTCTCCAGAGTGCTTCACACACATAAATGTTACCCAGTCCTGCAATGAACTTCTGATTGAGCAAAGCTGCTTTCAGAGAGGTCTTCCGGTTCTCAAACAGCTTGGCGAGGTAGGCTCCATCCAGCTCATTGCCGAGTGGTTCGATCCCCATATCGACAAACATTGGGTGTGTCGCCAGCTCGCTGCGTGGAATGAGCACCATAAATCCAAAGCGCCGCGGATCATTATATATGATCTTTACGATCGTCTCCTGATCAGCTGGACGAACATGGAAAATCACATGGTCATGCTGAGGGTGTTTGCCTTTTGCATGATACATTTCAACGGTTTGTGTTGGTTCTTGGTCATCAGTCTCGATCCAGCGGAACGAACCCGACATGCCAAGGTGCATCACTAAAACATCACCGCTGTCCAGATCAAGCAGTAGATATTTCGCACGGCGGCTGAAGGAAACAACTCTGCGACTTTCCAGGCGATCTACGAAATCATCGCCAAAAGGAAAACGAAGATCAGGGCGGCGTTGTTCAACTCTGCAAATTGTTGCATTGTCAAAAAAAGGTGCTAGTCCACGACGGACTGTTTCAACCTCCGGTAATTCAGGCATAAGATATCCGTTGGTACAGTGGTTTGCTGCTGGGCAAAGATTACGTTCAACAATAGCGCTTTGTAACAAGCTGTACTATGTTCGCCCGCGAAATGGAGTGATTTGATTATGGCGCGTGAGTTCTCAACCCCTGAGCAGGCATCCGTAACAGACCCGACTGAAATGGCAACTAGCTTCGGGTTTCGCACAGTTCGCGAAGGTGAAAAGCAGGATCTGGTGGATGATGTTTTCCACAAAGTGGCATCCCGCTATGACCTGATGAACGACCTCATGTCTGGTGGAATGCATCGTCTTTGGAAAGATGCGATGGTGTCCAGCATGAACCCACCAAAGAATGGCGCCCGTGAATGGCGACATCTGGACGTGGCTGGTGGGACTGGAGACATCGCAACTCGCGTTGTTGAGCGTTCTAACCGGACAATCAAATCAACCGTTTGCGATATCAACGGATCAATGCTGGGTGTCGGCAAAGACCGTGCAAGCGCTGCTGGCCTTTCAGAAAACATCGAGTTCATTCAGGGGAACGCAGAAGAGTTGCCTTTCCCGGACAAACACTTCGATGCCTACACCATCGCATTCGGTATCCGTAACGTCCCACAAATCGAAAAAGCACTGCAAGAGGCTCACCGTGTACTTAAACGCGGCGGTCGCTTCATGTGCCTTGAGTTCTCACAGGTAGACGTGCCAGCACTTGATAAGGTCTATGATCTGTTTTCCTTCCACGCCATTCCAAAAATCGGGCAGGCGGTGACAGGTGACGGAGACCCATACAGCTATCTTGTAGAATCTATCCGCAAGTTTCCAAATCAGGAACGTTTTGCGCAGATGATACGTGATGCAGGTTTTGAGCGTGTCACCTATCGAAACTACACTGGCGGTATCGCTGCACTTCACTCCGGCTGGAAAATCTAACCAGTTATGATCGCAAATATTGTGCCATTTATGCGTCTGGTTTTCGCGGGTTATGTTATGGCCCGCGAAGGTGTGTTCGGACTCGTTTCTCTGCCAGATCTCCCTCCCGGACCGCGCTTGGCTATTGGCGTCGCACGTATGCTTGAGCGTCGTGGCATTGAGAAAAAAGATGCTGCAGCACGCCTGACAGATGCGCTGAACCGCCTTGGTCCCTCCTACATTAAGTTGGGGCAGTTTCTTGCGACACGCCCGGATGTGGTTGGTAAGGAAGCGGCAAAGGAACTGTCTGCACTTCAGGACAATGTTCCACCATTTCTGACGCAGTACGCACGCAAAACAGTCGAAGAACAGCTCGGCAAAACAGTCGAAGATCACTTTGAAGAGTTTGGTGAACCAGTCGCCGCAGCGTCGATTGCACAGGTACACCCTGCGTACTTCCGAAACCGCGATGGCGAACTGGAAAAAGTAGCTGTTAAAGTCCTGCGCCCGGGTGTTGAACGCGGGTTTAAGCGCGACTTGAAGAGCTTTTACCTTGCAGCGCGCCTTGCTGAACGCTTTAGTCCGGCAAGCCGCCGCCTTCGTCCGCTTATGATGGTTGAGACCTATGAGCACGCTGTCATTTTGGAAATGGACCTGCGTATGGAAGCCGCAGCTCTTTCTGAAATGGGTGAAAACAGCAAGGACGACAAAGATTTTCGCGTTCCCAGTGTGGACTGGCCCCGCACCTCTCGCTCCGTACTCACCATGGAATGGATTGACGGTGTAAAGCTTTCCAATCTCGAAGGTATCGAAGAAGCTGGCCATGACCTAGCTGAACTAGGCAATAAAGTGATCCAGACTTTCTTGCGCCATGCGGTACGTGACGGCTTTTTCCACGCGGATATGCATCAGGGCAATCTCTTCATTGAGCCGGACGGAACTCTGGTAGCGGTGGATTTAGGGATCACAGGACGCCTGGGCCTGTCTGAACGCCGCTTCCTGGCAGAAATTCTCTATGGCTTCATAACTCGCAATTACCTGCGAGTTGCCGAAGTTCATTTTGAAGCTGGGTATGTGCCTGCAGATCAGGACGTGAATATATTCGCGCAAGCAATTCGGGCGATTGGTGAGCCGATCCATGGGCATGATGCCAGTGAAATCTCAATGGCGCGTTTGCTGACACAGTTGTTTGAAGTGACTGAGATGTTCAACATGCACACTCAGCCTCAGTTGATCTTGCTACAGAAAAACATGGTTCTGGCAGAAGGTGTCGCCCGCTCGCTGAACCCGCATCTGGATATGTGGAACACGGCTGATCCTGTTGTAACCGGTTGGATTCAGAGAAACCTTGGCCCTATGGGACGCATCACAGACCTAGCAACAGGCGTGACTGTTTTGGGTCGTCTGGCAAGTGATTTGCCGATTATTGCTGACCGTGCGAGCAAGTTTTCCAATCAACTGGAGTCGATGGCAAACAACGGCCTGAGATTCGATGAGGCAACCGCAGATGCGATTGGCAGATCGGAAGCGAAGCATAGCCGGTCTGGACGTGTCGCACTTTGGGTCATTGCAATCGCTCTTTCAGCAATTGCTTACGGCATCCACCTCTAAGACATTCTGAGTTGAAACTATGAAAAACGGGAGTTGTTACGCTCCCGTTTTTTATTGGTTAGCCGGCTATATGTGATAAATCTAGAAATAATTGGATCATACTAAGTTACTGCATAAATTTATCTAAGTTTTATATAGTCATTGCAATTGATGATATGAATTGTAGGCGGGTTGTTGCTCAACAAAACGTGCTAAAAGCAAGATAGCTTAAGAGAAGTATTTGAGATTTCTAAGGGTCTACTCAAAACCTTTAGAGAGTTCTCAAAACAATTGTAAACTATCTTCCTGGAGGTGCCGCTGTGCCAGACAGTTCTGAACTGGGGACCCGTGAACGGTTACTTGATGCCGCAGAACGCTTGCTCGCTGAACATGGTCTTGCGGAAACTTCTGTAAGAATGATCACCGAAAAAGCCGATGCCAATGTTGCTGCAGTCAACTATCACTTTGGCAGCAAAGATGATCTCGTCAGGGCAGTCTTTATGCGCCGCCTTCGCGAAATTGACGATATGCGCATGCAGCGTCTGGATGCGCTGGAAGTTGGCGGGCGCGAACCCGATCTAGAAGAGATAACCCGAGCATTTATGGAGCCCTTGATTGTACAAGGGATCTCAAGAGACTCCGGAAAGCTGGTGCCGTTTGTTGTTCTCATTCGTCAGGTCTTCTCTGATCCAGAGTCCGGCCAGAAGATCATGCACTCATGGGAGCCACCGAGGATTATCCTTCGCATCACAAAGGCTCTGGCAAAAGCCACGAAGAGTGACATCCCAACAGGACCTCGTGCTCAGTTGTTGATGATGCTCATGCACAGCGCAACGTTAGAGGCGCTTTACGTTGTGACCGGAGCTTCCAAAGGCCCTTACGATGAAGAAATGGATCAGGACGAGATAGTCGAAGGCACTATTCGTTTCGTGTCCAGCGGCATTCGTGCCTTCTTTATGGCTGGTGCGCTCGAAGAGGCCTGATGCTCTAGCTAAAATGGCGAGATGCGGCGGAGAGTCAGATTTAATCTGCCTCCGTCCTTAAGGAGGCTTGAGCTCCCACCCTGGATACGGTCAATGCCGTGGTAGCACAGTCGCGCTTCTCCTCCGAGTACAACAACGTCTCCTGAATTAAGCTTGAGTGATTGCGTCGGGCCCCCGCGCTTCACACCGCCGAGCCGGAAAATTGCTGTGTCTCCGAGACTGACCGAAACAACAGGGGCTTCAAACGTTTTTTCATCACTGTCTTGATGCATGCCCATTTTTGCTGTTGCAGCATAATAATTCACGAGGCAGGCTTCTGGCGCTGCCGGGCAGTTGCCAACCTTGTTCCAAAGAGCCTGCAGGACCTCAGGGATAACAGGCCAGGGCTGACCGGTCTCCGGATGTTGAGACTGGTAGCGATAACCACTCCTGTCAGATACCCAACCCAATGTTCCAAGATTGGTCATCCGAACAGAAAATGGCTTTCCTGTTCGTGGCATCACGGGAGTGAACAATGGAGCTTCTTTGACGAGATATCTGAGCGTATCGACAAGTTCCTTTTGCTCCTCCAGAGAGAAGTATCCGGGCAGGTATTTGAAACCTTTAGGAAAGTCATCGCTCAATCGCATCTCGATATCTCTTTTAAGCCGGGCGTATCTGCTGAAAAGACTGCTTATAAAAACGGAAAACTTGGAGAGATTTGCCGAAAGTGAATTTAACCCATATTCCTCAAAATAGTGGTTTCCCGGTTAAGGAGAACCACAAATGCACCTTCTACCTCCACTGCTTTCGGCTGTACTAAATATTTTTGCAGCATTTGTTTCACTCCTAATTCTGCTCGCGGTCATTGTAGCCATCGTTCTTTATGTAGTTGATCGCCGCCAACACAAAGACGCGATTCGGCATAATTACCCTGTTGTGGGCCGCTTCCGATCACTCTTCGCGTATTTAGGTGAATTCTTCCGCCAGTACTTCTTTGCAATGGATAGAGAGGAAATGCCGTTCAATCGTGCTGAGCGCACTTGGATAGATCGCGCATCCAAGGCTGAAGGCAACACAATGGCATTCGGGTCCACAAAAAACCTCAACTTGCCGGGAACAGCGCTGTTTGTGAATGCTCCTTTTGCAAAACTGGAGAAGGAGATCGACGAACCAGAACCGCTTCTCATTGGTCCCTATGTCGAAAATCCATATGTGCCACCCAGTTATTTTAATATCTCTGGCATGAGTTACGGTGCAATTTCCCGTCCTGCGGTTCTCGCCCTCTCGCGAGGTGCAAAGATGGCAAAGTGCTGGATGAATACTGGAGAAGGTGGCTTATCTCCGTACCATTTAGAAGGTGGTGCTGACATTGTCTTTCAAATGGGGACAGCAAAAAATGGTTGCCGGAATGATGACTCCACGCTCAATGAAGACAAGCTGAAAAAAATAACGGACAACGCTCAGGTCAAAATGGTCGAGATCAAACTCGCTCAAGGCGCAAAACCCGGAAAAGGTGGTCTCTTGCCTGGTGGAAAGGTGACACCTGAGATCGCAGAAATTCGTGGGCTCAAAGTCGGGCAACCATCTCACGCTCCAAATCGTCATCCTGAGATCAGCAATACGGGTGAGCTCTTAGACTTCATCAGCCGCGTCCGCAGCATTGCCAAGAAGCCTGTAGGTTTCAAGACAGTGATCGGCTCAAGCGCTTGGGTGGAAGAGCTCTGTCGTGAAATCAACCATCGTGGGATCGAGCATGCACCTGACTTTATCACAATCGATTCGGCAGATGGTGGTACGGGTGCAGCGCCAATGCCTCTCATGGACAACGTAGGTCTAAGGATCTCTGAGGCACTTCCAATTGTCGATCATGTCTTGCGAAAGCATGATCTGCGTGACCGTATCCGTATCATTGTTTCTGGAAAGCGAATTATCCCGTCCGCCGTTGCCCTAGTGTTATGTTCAGGGGCTGATTTTGTAGTAACTGCTAGGGGCTTCATGTTCGCACTGGGCTGTATCCAAGCAATGCGGTGTAACAAAAATACCTGTCCGACAGGTATCACCACCCATAATAAAGCACTTCAGACTGGTCTTGACCCAACAGAAAAGAGCCACCGAGTCGCTGCTTATTGTCATAGCGTGCGGATGGAGGTTGATATGATTGCTCATGCGTGTGGGGTCGATGCTGCAAGGCAGCTTTCACGAGAGCACGTGCGCATCGTCCAGGAAAGTGGACACTCCGTCTCTCTTGAAGAGCTCTATCCACAAACACCCTCTTAGAAATGAGGGTTACGCAGAAAACCGGGATGCAATGGAGGTGTTTTCTGTGGTTTTCCAAAGAAAAGTTCAATTTCTTAACTCAGAAAATGGCTTCGGGTAGATCTTGTGTCGATATATCGGGTCCTGTCCCTTGCAGGGGCAGGGGACCCCTCTTATATAGCCAATTGAAGTTTTCTTGCGTGTTTGCGACAACTCACGCAAGTGCAATGTATTGGGGACCGGTCGGATGCTGATCCGACATTATCCGAAGGCCTTTGGGGTTCGGGCGGTCTGCCGAAAGGAGAGTTAAAAACATGGCAAAGGTCATCGGTATCGACCTCGGCACGACAAATTCGTGCGTATCTGTAATGGACGGCAAGGACGCCAAAGTAATCGAGAACGCAGAAGGTGCGCGTACTACCCCTTCTATGGTTGCGTTTTCTGACGATGGTGAGAAGCTTGTAGGTCAGCCAGCGAAACGCCAGGCTGTAACCAACCCAACAGACACCCTGTTTGCTGTTAAGCGTCTCATTGGTCGTCGCTTTGATGATCCAACAGTCGCAAAAGACAAAAAGCTGGTTCCATACGAGATTGTTGAAGCTGACAACGGCGACGCATGGGTAGAGGCTGAAGGTGAAAAGTACTCCCCATCTCAGGTTTCCGCGTTCATTCTGCAAAAGATGAAAGAAACCGCTGAGAGCTTCTTGGGTGAGACTGTTACTCAGGCTGTTATCACGGTACCTGCATACTTCAACGATGCTCAGCGTCAGGCAACTAAAGATGCTGGTAAGATCGCTGGTCTTGAAGTTCTGCGTATCATCAACGAACCAACCGCCGCTGCTCTTGCATACGGCATGGACAAGAACGACGGTAAAACCATTGCGGTTTACGATCTTGGCGGCGGTACCTTCGACGTTTCCGTACTGGAAATCGGCGATGGCGTATTTGAAGTGAAGTCCACCAACGGTGACACCTTCCTCGGTGGTGAAGATTTTGACATGCGTCTGGTTGACTACCTTGCGAGTGAGTTCAAAAAAGAGCAGGGCATCGACCTTAAGAACGACAAGCTCGCATTGCAGCGCTTGAAAGAAGCAGCTGAAAAAGCAAAAATTGAGCTGTCCTCCGCATCCCAGACCGAAATCAACCTGCCGTTCATCACAGCAGATGCTTCTGGTCCTAAGCACCTTACCCTTAAACTGACCCGCGCTAAGTTTGAGCAACTCGTTGACGATCTGGTTCAGCGTACTGTTGCTCCAATGAAAGCGGCTCTTAAAGACGCAGGCCTTGCAGCTGGTGAACTCGACGAGGTTGTTCTCGTCGGTGGCATGACTCGCATGCCTAAGGTTCAGGAAATTGTTAAGCAATTCTTCGGCAAAGAACCTCATAAGGGCGTAAACCCTGATGAAGTTGTTGCAATGGGCGCGGCAATTCAGGCTGGCGTTCTGCAAGGTGATGTTAAAGACGTTCTGCTTCTCGATGTTACTCCACTGTCCCTCGGCATCGAAACCCTTGGTGGCGTGTTCACACGTCTGATCGATCGCAACACCACAATCCCTACCAAGAAGGGCCAGGTGTTCTCTACAGCTGAAGACAATCAGACTGCAGTGACCATCCGTGTCTTCCAGGGCGAGCGTGAAATGGCTGCGGACAACAAGATCCTCGGTCAGTTCGATCTGGTTGGCATCCCACCAGCACCTCGCGGCGTCCCACAGGTTGAAGTAGCCTTTGATATTGATGCCAACGGTATCGTAAACGTGTCTGCAACCGATAAAGGCACAGGTAAAGAGCAACAGATCCGTATTCAGGCATCTGGTGGTCTGTCCGACGCTGACATTGAGCAGATGGTGAAAGACGCAGAATCTCACGCTGAAGACGATAAGAAGCGTAAGGATCTGGTTGAAGCCAAAAACCAGGGTGAAGCACTTCACCATTCAACAGAGAAATCCGTCAAAGAGTACGGCGATAAGGTTTCAGACGAAGACAAGTCTGCAATCGAAGGCGCTTTGGCTGCATTGAAGGTGTCTCTGGAAGGTGAAGATCTGGAAGATATCACTGCGAAAACCCAGTCTCTTGCAGAAGTTTCCATGAAACTTGGCGAAGCTATGTACAAGGACGCTCAGGCAGAAGAAGCCGGAGAGGGTGCTGAAGACGATGGTGAACCAAAGCCAGTTGACGATGTGGTTGACGCAGACTTCGAAGAAGTTCGCGACGACGACAAAAAGTCCAGCTAACTAATACTTTTACCTCGCAAGCTCCTATGGGCTTGCGAGGTAAACTTTATTCAAGTATTTCCCGACTGTATGGAAGATTTTAGTCGAAGAGAACCTTTTGGGTGCAATTGCATTTGAGAGAGCTGCTTCCTACATATGGGTAGTTGGTAATGTGTGCGCTGCGCTTAAAGCTGCACCTCAATCACCGACTGAACAGTAAACAGTTTTGTTTTGAAGATGAGTGCAGTTCACGAGTGAGTTCGTTGCGAAGCAAGAATTAAACTCGACTGCCCACAGTGACCTCAGACTGAGCTGATGTTCTCCTGAGGCTTCAAAACGCAAATAGACATCACGTCTTTGGAGCTTATTTCATAATGTCTAAACGCGACTACTATGAGGTGCTGGGGGTAGCACGGGAGGTCGACGAAAAGGCACTTAAGAGCGCTTATCGCAAACTCGCGATGAAATTCCATCCTGACCGAAACCCTGGTAATGATGAAGCGGAAGCAAACTTTAAGGAAGTAAGCGAAGCTTACGAAACCCTGAAAGACCCGCAAAAGCGCGCTGCCTACGATCGATTTGGCCATGCAGCCTTTGAAAACGGCGGCTTTGGTGGTGGCGGCGGAGCAGGTCCGGGCGACTTTGCTTCCTCCATGGCAGACATCTTCGATGAGTTCTTTGGTGGCGGTGGTGGACGTCGTGGTTCTGGTCGTGAACGCGGCGCAGATCTGCGCTACAACTTGGAAGTCTCTCTTGAAGAAGCTTACGAAGGTAAGTCTGTCGAGATCGAGGTTCCAACCTCAGTAACATGTGAGCCGTGCAGTGGCTCCGGCGCAAAGTCCGGAACCCGTCCGTCCACCTGTCCAACCTGTGGCGGTGCTGGGCGTGTCAGAGCGGCTCAGGGCTTCTTCACCATGGAACGTACCTGTCCGACCTGTCAGGGTCGTGGTGAGATCATTACAGATCCATGTGACAGCTGTGGCGGTACTGGCCGGACAACGAAAGAGCGCACGCTCTCCGTGAATATTCCGTCAGGCATCGAAGATGGCACGCGTATTCGCTTGTCAGGCGAAGGTGAAGCCGGTGCTCGCGGTGGTCCCGCAGGCGATCTTTACATCTTCCTGTCCATTCGTCCGCATGAGTTCTTCCAGCGTGACGGTGCTGACATCTTCTGCCGCGTGCCAATTTCAATGACAACTGCTGCTCTGGGTGGTCAGTTCGAAGTTCCGGCATTGGATGGCAATACAGCGCGAGTGAAAGTTCCTGAGAGCACTCAGACCGGAAAGCAGTTCAGACTGCGCGGTAAAGGCATGCCGATTATGCGGTCTAGCCAGAAGGGCGACATGTATATTCAAGTTGCCGTGGAGACACCAGCAAATCTTACGAAGAGGCAGAAAGAGCTTCTTTCAGAATTTGAAGGTGAATCCTCTGGAGAAAATCATCCGGAATCTACTGGCTTTTTTGCAAAGGCAAAAGATTTTTTGGAGAATTTCAAGGCATAGCTCTTTAAATTGCCACCAATCAGTAATATCTCAGTAGTACCCTTTGTTGATGCTACGGAGAGTTGAATGTTTCACGAAACGAGGTCACGGGCAGAAAATGCCTTGAACAAATTTCGTGAGCCTTCCAAATTTCTTCGGGCGTGGGTGGAAGCACCACTCACGACCGGAGCGGTCGCCCCGTCAGGCCCTGTTCTCGCCCAGAGAATGGCAGAATTCGTTCCCGTTGAGTCAAATAATCCGGTTTTAGAGTTGGGACCTGGCACAGGCCCGGTCACAAAAGCTATTCTTGAAGCAGGTATCTCTAAAGACCGTCTTACCTGCTTGGAGTACAGCACAGACTTCTGCGAGCATCTCAGTGACAAGTTTGAAGGATTGAACGTGGTTCAAGGTGACGCTTACAACATGCGTCCCAGCCTTGAGCATATCGCGCCAAACTCACTGTGTGCTGTGGTTTCGAGCTTGCCACTTGTGTCCAGACCGATGGAGTTTCGCTTAAAGTGCATTCGTGATGCCTTCGCTCTTATGAGGCCCGGTGCTCCCTTCATCCAATTCTCTTATTCCTTCGCGTCTCCGGTAACACTGAAATCCAAAATGTTCAGCTGGTCGAAAACCGGATGGATCGTGAAGAATATTCCGCCAGCTCGTGTCTGGATTTTCCGAAAGCCCTTTTGATTTCTCAAAGGCAGGCGTTTAGCGGTCAATCACCTAAAAACACACATCTTCCATAAACCTTACGCTTGGGTAGTATAGGGTACTCTTCGTGCCGACTTTACCAGAGATCATGCAGCTCTTGAACGAGAGGTTGCAGAGCCATGTCGTGAGGATAGCCCTATGAAGCCAAAGATACTCGTTTTTTCAGGTTCAACCCGCAAGGGATCCTACAATAAAATGCTGGCAGAGCTGATGGCGAAACACCTGACGATCGCCAATGCAGAAGTAACCACAATCAGCCTCGCCGACTATCCTCTGCCTATTTACGATGGTGACCTCGAAGATGATACAGGTATCCCTGAAAATACATTCAAGCTCAGGAAGCTCATTGAGACCCATCATGGGATCTTCATAGCCAGCCCGGAATACAACTCCTCAATCACCCCATTGCTGAAGAATACACTGGACTGGATCAGTCGCATCCAGTTGCCAGAGGAAGAACCGCTTCAGCTCTTCCACAAGTCGATCTATGCTGTCGGCGGGGCTTCTCCCGGTGCGCATGGCTCTTTGAGAGGTCTCATGCACCTGAGAACGATCATGGAAGTGTCTTTAGGGTGCCTTGTCCTGCCAGAAATGGTCTCTATTAATTTTGCGGGCAAGTCCTTTGATGAAAATGGCGACCTTACAAAAGACCATCAGATCAAGCGATTGCATAAGCTTGTTGACCGCTTCGTCAGTGAGGCAAGTCACGTAAAGCTACAGGATAACTGAGTTTTTTTGGCTTGCTGCATTGGCAATGCGGCAAGGACTACATACATAATACCGCAGACACAAATTTGAAATTGAGTTGCGCGGGAGTTTGCTCCGTTGCCGATAGAACTCTGGAGAAAAATGAATGAGTGAACCTGAACAGTGGCACGGCACAACCATCTTGACCGTGCGCAAGGGCGGCAAAGTCGTAATTGCTGGAGATGGTCAGGTGTCTCTTGGATCAACGGTCATTAAAGGCACTGCACGTAAGGTCCGCCCACTGGCAGGCGGTAAGGTTATTGCCGGCTTTGCAGGCGCGACTGCTGATGCGTTCACGCTGTTTGAGCGCCTTGAAGCCAAGCTTGAGCAATACCCTGACCAGTTGATGCGTGCATGCGTTGAGATGGCAAAAGACTGGCGTACAGACCGCTACCTTCGCCGTCTGGAAGCCATGATGCTGGTTGCCGACAAAAAGCATTCTCTGGTGCTGACAGGTACCGGCGACGTGCTTGAGCCGGAAAATGGTGTGATGGGTATCGGCTCCGGTGGCAATTTCGCGCTGTCCGCAGCACGTGCACTGGTTGATATGGACCTGACCGCAGAAGAGGTTTGCCGCAAGTCCATGACAATCGCAGCAGACATCTGCGTCTACACAAACAGCAACGTTACCGTCGAAGTGCTCGACGAAGAGTAAGGATAGCGACAAGATACGACTGGAGATCAATAATTTTCGATCTCCAGTTCTGCGTTCAAGACACTTTTAGATCAGCTTAATTTGCTAAGCCAAGGATACTTGAAGCTTTTAATGTTCCATTTGGATTTGACGAGGAACTGATGATATCAAGAGCATCTCTTACTGGAGCCATCTCCGCAGGAATTATCAGCGCAGATCAAGCTGATAAGCTCGTCTCCTATTTATCTCTTCAAGCAGAAAACATTCAGAACCAACAAACGACTGATAGCCTCCATGATCCGGAAGAAGTTCGGTTTACACGCGGCTTTCATGATATTTTCATTAGCCTTGGTATCCTAATTCTTTTTGCTGGCTACGGTGTTGGGTTTGGGGACACGCTCACTCAAGGCGGGCTTCCTACAGCTGCTGTTGCTGGCGCAGCTGCCATCATCACATGGGTGCTGGCTGAATGGTTTACCAAGATCAAGAAGCTCGCGCTTCCTTCAATTTTACTGACAGGATTGTTTGGAGGTTCAATTGCGCTTGTTGGATTTGGCCTGTTCACACCTGATGTTCTGAACAACGACTCCGAAGCCATTCAGGTCATTCTGAGTTCCATCTTCGCTTTAGTGGGCGCTTCGTTGTTTTACTGGCGCTTTAAGGTGCCAATAACACTGACCGTCATTGTTGCGGGGATCATGGGCTTGATCGTAGGCGCATTGACACTAGTGACTGACACGAAAATTCTTGATTATCTGTCCTGGGTTTCGCTGGTCTGCGGTCTGTTTGCATTCGGTTGCGCGATGTATTTTGACACCAAAGACACCAAGCGGGAAACACTCAACACAGACAAGGCCTTTTGGCTTCACCTGCTTGCTGCCCCGCTTATCGTTCATTCCATCTTGAGTGGAATGTACTTTGAACAGCAGACAGAAGCTTATGCCTTGGTCTCCATTGCTGTTGTCCTGGCATTTGGTGCGGTCGCTCTCATCATCGACCGTCGTGCAATGCTGGTTGCAGCGCTGAGTTACCTAGGCTTCGCATTAGCCTATTTGCTGGAGTCTGCCGACTTTTCTGCATCGCAGCTAACTGCTATCTCCCTTGTATTACTTGGGAGTTTTGTTTTGCTACTCGGTTCAGGCTGGAACGTGGCGCGACGGATCGTTATGCGCCCTCTTGCAGGAACCACACTCACTACATATCTGCCACCTATCCGGAACTAGAAAGTAAGAAAATGACAAATTTCTCTCCTCGGGAAATCGTTAGTGAACTCGATCGCTATATCATCGGCCAGCATGACGCGAAACGCGCAGTGGCAATTGCACTGCGCAACAGATGGCGTCGTCAGCAGTTGGATGAAGAGCTGCGCGAAGAAGTTCAGCCAAAGAACATTCTCATGATTGGCCCAACCGGTGTTGGTAAAACTGAGATCTCTCGTCGCCTTGCTAAGCTTGCGAATGCTCCTTTCACAAAAGTTGAAGCAACCAAGTTTACCGAGGTGGGATACGTTGGCCGTGATGTAGAGCAGATCGTTCGTGATCTGGTCGAATCCAGCATCGCACTTGTGCGTGAGCAAAGCCGCAAAGAAGTCGAAGCAAAAGCACATGTTCTTGCTGAAGAGCGTGTTCTGGATGCATTGGTCGGCAACAATGCAAGCCCGGCCACCCGTGATACATTCCGCAAGAAGCTGCGCGAAGGTGACCTCGACGACAAAGAAATTGAAGTTGAGGTGCGTGCCAACCCACAGATGCCAAGCTTCGATATTCCTGGCATGCCAGGGGGCAGCGTCGGTGTCATGAATATCTCTGACATGCTGGGTAAGGCATTTGGCGGTCAGACCAAGCCGAAGCGCACAAACGTCAAAGATAGCCACAAGCTTCTTCTGGCAGAGGAGTCCGACAAGCTTCTCGATGAAGAGAAGGTTGTTCAAGAGGCCATCGAGCTGGTTGAAAACTCCGGCATCGTTTTCCTCGATGAGATCGACAAAATCTGCGGGAAAGATGGCCGTAATGGTGGCGATGTTTCCCGTGAAGGCGTTCAGCGTGACTTGCTGCCACTGATCGAGGGTACTGTTGTTTCAACAAAACATGGCCCGGTGAAAACAGACCACATTCTGTTCATCGCATCTGGTGCATTCCATGTGTCAAAACCATCAGACCTTCTGCCTGAACTTCAGGGTCGGCTTCCGATCCGTGTTGAGCTGAAAGCGTTGACGAAAGAAGATTTTGTCAAGATCCTGACAGAAACCGAAGCCAGCCTGATCAAGCAATATGTTGCATTGATGGCGACGGAAAGCGTGAGCATCGAATTTACCGAGGACGCAATCGACGAGATTGCGACAGTTGCTGTTGATTTGAATGCGACGGTCGAAAACATTGGGGCTCGCCGCTTGCAGACTGTGATGGAGCGCGTGCTGGATGAGATTTCCTTCGTCGCACCAGACAAGTCTGGTGAGCAGGTCACAATTGATGCAGCCTACGTGAAGTCGAATGTGAGTGAACTGGCCAAGAATGTCGATTTGTCTCAGTTCATCCTCTAACTGACGAAAAAATCAGTCGGAAAAAGAAAACCTAACGGAATGTGGCAAGGAAAAATACTTGCCGCATACCACCTCAAGTGGCAGCATGCCGACATGGTAGCTATTCGCAAAAGTAATGAAGAAGGTCACGACCGAAAGTTTCTGGTTGTAGTCGATGACACTCCAGAATGTGGTCGAGCCATCGTTTATGCCTCAAAGCGTGCGGCCCGTACCGGCGGCGTCGTTCTCTTGCTCTTTGTCATTGCACCCGGAAACTTCCAGCATTGGCTAGGGGTTGAGGATATTATGCGCCAGGAAGCGCGTGATAATGCAGACACCATTTTAGCCAAAGCTGCCGAAAAGGTGAGAGCTGCTGCACGGACAGAGCCAGAGCTGGTTGTGCGCGAAGGTCACCAGTCAGATGAGATCATTGACCTGATTGAAGAAGATGCAGACATTGCGATTCTTGTATTGGCAGCAGGAACCAGCAAAGAAGGCCCAGGGCCTCTTGTTTCATCCATTGCGGGCAAATCGGCAGGAACATTCCCGATTCCGACGACCATCGTACCAGGTAATTTGGACGATGATGCACTAGATGCTCTTGCCTGATCAGGTTTACCTATCATATAGAACTTGAAAACAGTCATTGCTGAAGCGTTAAGTAGTGTAAACTGTGCTGCGACTGCTTGCGAAAGCTCTTTGGCATAAAAATCGGAAACAAAACCATGTTCATTCAGACCGAAGCGACACCAAATCCGGCAACTCTCAAGTTTTTGCCTGGCCGCGTAGTCTTGTCGGAAGGCACACGCGATTT
Organism: Pseudovibrio sp. Ad46; assembly: GCF_001623065.1. Classification (NCBI taxonomy): domain Bacteria; kingdom Pseudomonadati; phylum Pseudomonadota; class Alphaproteobacteria; order Hyphomicrobiales; family Stappiaceae; genus Pseudovibrio; species Pseudovibrio sp. Ad46. Next base: position 167,651 of record NZ_LMCG01000005.1, read on the forward strand.
TCGCTCGGCAGGAGAAGCCACAATATCGCCGCTGGCGGAGAAGCTTTTTACTATTCCAGGCGTTGTTGGCATCTTTTTTGGTCATGACTTTATCACCGTAACCAAGGATGAGACTGACTGGCAGCATATGCGCCCGGCCATTCTTGGTGCGATCATGGAAAACTTCATGGCCAACACCCCGATCCTGAAAGGTGAGGAAGCTGGTGATGGCGATACAGGAGAAGAGTTCTTCGACGCAGAAGACGAAGAAACCGTAACCATGATCAAAGAGCTCCTCGAGACCCGCGTACGCCCTGCAGTTGCTCAAGATGGTGGTGACATAACATTCAGGGGATATCGTGAGGGTATCGTTTATTTGAGCATGCGCGGCGCCTGTGCAGGTTGCCCATCCTCAACAGCGACACTGAGCCATGGCATTCAGAACCTGATGCGGCATTTCATCCCAGAAGTTCAAGAAGTTAGACAGATGTAGTTTCTGCTAATGTAAATCTTCTGAAACAGGGCAGCACCAGCTGCCCTTTTTGCTGCAAGGCCAAAAAATACTCCGGGTGTTAAACGAATTGGTTGCTCGACAACCAGCTGCCCTAACGATAAGCCGAACTTATGAAGTTGCTTGCTATTGATACCGCACTAAGTACCTGTGCTGCCGCCGTTTTAACCGATGAAGGCGGTACGCCGGATATTGTCTCCCAATGCGAAGATCTCGGACGAGGTCATGCCGAACGCATTATGGGCATGGTTGCGAGTGTCATGACGGACTCCTCGACAACGTTTAACTCACTGGACCGCATTGTTGTAAATGTTGGTCCGGGTAGTTTTACAGGTCTGCGTGTCGGTCTTTCCATTGCGCGTGGGTTTGGTCTCGTTCTCGAAAAGCCTGTTGTCTCGGTCACAACATTGGCTGCAATCGCACACGAGACTTTGGACGCAGCTCCCGTCAGAAAACCAATTTTGGTGGTTCTCGATGCGCGTCGTAATGAAGTCTACTGCCAAAAGTTTGATGAAACTGGTGCTCCGATTGGAGAGGCCCGAGTTTCAACCGTCAAGGACCTGGCACACAGTCTCGATGCTGAGACCAATCTGGCAGGCTCTGCTGCACAGGCTGTCGCCAATGCTGCAGGCGTAGATAAGTCTCGCGTTTGCAATGATGCCGCTGCTGCATCGATTGACTACATCGCAAAGCTCGGTAAAGGTGCAAAGCGTCAGGATAAAGCTCCGATGCCACTCTACCTTCGGGCTCCTGATGCTATTCCGGGTGAGAAAGGAAAGGTTCGTCGTCAATGAAGTCCTGGTGGACATCAGAAAAGCCGCCGGTTATCGAGCGTGCTGAGAAAGACGACCTGCCTAAACTGGCGAAACTTCATGCCGAGTGCTTCAAGCTGAATTGGGGTACAGCAGAACTTGCCGCAATCTTTGAGCAAAAAGGCGTTTTCTTCCTGTCTGCCCGCACATCTGGTGTGACTGGAAAAGCCGATCTGGGCTTTGTCGTGATCCGTTCGATTGCAGGTGAGGCCGAAGTCTTGACTATTGCAGTCTCCCCGAAGCATCAAAAAAAGGGGATAGGGCGGAAACTTATGGAAGCCGCCATCTTCCAGCTTTACTCTGATCGTACCGAAGCACTGTTCTTGGAAGTGGATGACACGAACAGCTCCGCATTGAGGCTTTATAAAAACTTGGGCTTCAAGCAGGTTGGAGAAAGAAAAGCGTATTATGCGGCTAGCGAAGGCAGTGGAACAGCGCTTGTTATGCGTTGCGATCTCGTTTAAGCGACACTACGCATGTGAGATGAGGCTTTTAGCTCACGCTCAAACCGCGTAACAGTGAAACTGGTTCTTTTCTCTCACAGTTTTGAGGGCTAGGATACCAACGCAGACTGGAACTGTGGTGCCTGTGTGATTTTGAGGAATTGGGGCAAATGACGGCAGAAGAAAAAATGACGCTGATTGAAATGTGTGCTCATAAGGGTATGCGGATGACAGAACAGCGCCGCGTGATTGCTGATGTAATTCAGTCTGCTGAAGACCACCCAGATGTGGAAGAGCTTTACAGAAGAGCCTCCAAGATCGATCCGAAGATCTCTATCTCAACTGTTTACCGCACAGTGAAGCTTTTCGAAGATTCCGGTATCATTGAACGTCATGATTTCCGCGATGGCCGCTCCAGATACGAAACCGTTTCTGATGAACACCACGATCACCTGATTGATTTGCGCACGGGCGACGTGATTGAGTTCCGCAGTGAAGAAATCGAAAAAATGCAGGAAGAAGTCGCGCGTAAGCTGGGCTTCAAACTGGTTGATCATCGCCTGGAGCTCTACGGTATTCCGTTAGACGAAAAATAGGGGCCGTGCATGGCAACTGTCAGAGCAATTTGCATACTTGCCGCACTAACACTCTTAACGCTAACCCTCGTTCCCCCTCAGTGGGTCGCAATGAAGTTAGGTTGGCCCATTCAGCGGCAAATCCCTCTGCTCTGGCATAAAATCGCGTCTCGTCTGATTGGACTGCGCATCCAGCAGCATGGGGAAATGGCGTTGGAACGCCCTCTTCTTGTAGCGTCCAATCATTGCTCCTGGCTGGATATTGTCGTTATCGGATGCACCAAGCCACTGAGCTTTATCGCTAAGTCTGAAGTTGCTGGATGGCCGATATTTGGTCAGTTTGCTAAGCTCCAACGGACAGTCTTTGTCAATCGACAGCGCAGAACTGATACCGGTCGTGTCGCTAAGGAAGTCGCTAAGCGCATGGCTCAAGGCGATGCGATGGTGTTGTTTGCCGAAGGTACATCCAGCAATGGCAATGAAGTACTACCATTCAGATCTGCGCTGGTGGGTGCCGTTCATCACGCAATGAATGTCGGTGAAAAAGATGTTGCTTATGTGCAGCCTCTTTCAATTGCCTATACGCGCCTGCAAGGCATGCCAATGGGGCGTTTCTGGCGCGCTCATGTTGCCTGGTACGGCGACATGGAACTTGCTGGCCATCTCTGGTCTGTCATTAAAGAAGGCGGATTAGATGTTGATTTGACATGGGGAACTCCCGTTCCTATTGAAAAAGCAACTAATCGCAAACGCTTAACGCGCGATTTGGAAGAGCAGGTCAGAGGGATGACCATAGAAGCATTGCAGGGAAATGGTCCCAAACAAGAAGAGCAGGTTCAAACCTGATCAAGACAAGGCTTCTCTTTCGGCGTAAAACAGAGTAAAGCTCTCCGAAATTCTGAAAATGACGAGCTGACGTTGCTGATGAATCAGGCAGGTGCGCTCGAATTGCTGGGCATTAGAAAAAGAAGATACTCCGGCAGCAGATCCACTTGAGGATTTAATGGATAATCTAGTAGACCACGAAAACCAGAGCCAATCCGAAAACACTGCGGAGGCGCTCGACAAAACCGAAGCGACCCGTAAGGTTTTCATCAAGACCTATGGCTGTCAGATGAACGTCTACGACTCCGATCGTATGAACGACGCGCTGAGCAACGATGGTTACGTTAAAACAGAAAATCCGGATGATGCGGATCTGGTTATCCTGAACACCTGCCACATTCGTGAGAAGGCGGCAGAAAAGGTCTACTCTGAACTTGGCCGTATTCGTAAGCTGAAGGAAGCGAAAGCCAAAGACGGCAAGCAGATGATGGTGTCTGTCGCTGGTTGTGTCGCTCAGGCTGAAGGTGCGGAGATTTCCCGCCGAGCGCCTATTGTTGACCTTGTTGTTGGCCCGCAGTCTTACCACCGCCTTCCAGAGCTGCTGAACCGTGCCTCCAACGGATCAAAGGTCGTTGAGACAGAGTTTGATATTCAGGAAAAATTCAAGCACCTCGCGACACCTTCCAAGGAAGCAGTCCGCAAGCGTGGTGTCACAGCATTTGTGACTGTTCAGGAAGGCTGCGATAAGTTCTGTACCTTCTGTGTGGTGCCTTACACTCGCGGTGCTGAAGTCTCCCGTAAGGTAGAGCAGATTGTCATGGAAACCGAGCGCTTGGCAGCTGCTGGTGTCCGTGAAGTGACCTTGCTCGGCCAGAACGTCAACGCATGGCACGGTGAAGGTCCAGATGGCCGTGAATGGGGCCTTGGTGAACTTCTGTTCCGCTTGGCAAAGATCGACGGCATTGAGCGCCTGCGCTACACCACGTCTCACCCAAGGGATATGGAAGACAGCCTGATTGCAGCTCATCGCGATCTTGATATTCTGATGCCTTATCTGCATTTGCCAGTTCAGTCTGGATCTGATGCGATCCTGAAGGCAATGAACCGCAAACACACCCGTGATGACTACTTCCGTCTGATCGACCGCATTCGCGAAGCCCGTGATGATATCGCACTCTCCGGCGACTTTATCGTTGGTTTCCCGGGCGAGACTGATCAGGATCACAAAGACACTCTGGATCTGATCCGCCGCGTCACCTATGGCTCTGCATTCTCCTTCAAATACAGCCCGCGTCCGGGTACTCCGGGTGCAACACTGGAAGAGCAGATCGACGAGCAGGTGAAGTCCGAGCGTCTGGCAGAATTGCAAGATCTGCTCAGCACCCAGCAAAAAGACTTCAATGCGTCATTGATTGGCAAAACAATTGATGTACTGTTTGAGAAGGAAGGCCGCAGAGAAGGTCAACTTGCAGGTCGTTCACCTTGGCTCCAGCCAGTTCATGTAAATGCGCCGTTGGACCTGTATGGTGAAATCAGATCAGTAGAAATTGTCGCTGCCAGCGCAAATAGTCTGGAAGGCCGCCTTGTTTAGGTGCATGATGCTCCCAGATTCTCGCGTAAAAGCGAACGGAGGCATTATTTGAAGGGCAGAGCCCAGACAACGTCCGCTTCAAGGACGGCCATGCGCCCCATTGCGGCATCAGATATGATGCATGTGGTATTGGCATTCGAAGACAATAGGCTTGTGAGCGATCTGTTCGGTCAGTTCGACCAGAACCTTGCGCTGATTGAACAGCGGTTGGGTGTTGAGGCAGTCGCACACGGCAATCAGGTCACCATTCGCGGCAATAAAACGTCAACAGAGCAGGCTAAGCTTGCTCTGGAGTCACTTTATACGCGTCTTCAGGGTGGTCACGACATCACACCTGGTGATGTTGATGGCGCAATCCGTCTGGCAGAAGTTGCTGAAGCGCAGCTTTCTCTGCCAACGATGGAACCCAAGTCCCGTATGGCATTTGCGCAGATCGCCACGCGCCGCAAAACATTGGTCGCCAGAACAGCCGCTCAGGATGCTTACGTCCGGGCAATGGACCGTTCTGACCTTACCTTTGGCGTTGGTCCAGCTGGTACAGGTAAAACCTTCCTTGCGGTTGCATACGCTGCTGCATTGTTGGAGCGTGGTGAGATTGATCGTATGATCCTGTCTCGTCCAGCTGTTGAAGCTGGCGAACGTCTCGGTTTCTTGCCGGGCGACATGAAGGATAAGGTCGATCCGTATCTGCGCCCGCTTTACGATGGCCTCAACGAGATGATGGCACCGGAAAAGCTGGAACGTGGCTTGGAAAGTGGCATGATTGAAGTCGCACCCCTCGCATTCATGCGTGGTCGTACGCTCTCCAACGCGATCGTTATTCTCGATGAAGCCCAGAATACGACGACAATGCAGATGAAGATGTTCCTGACGCGCTTGGGTGAAAACTCCAAGATGATCGTGACAGGAGATCCGAGTCAGGTCGACTTGCCTCCGGGCCAGATGTCCGGCTTACGTGAAGCCTTGAAAATTCTGAGTGGCGTCGAAGGTATCTCTCGCGTGGATTTCACAGAGAGCGATGTTGTTCGTCATGAGCTGGTGGCACGTATCGTAGGCGCTTACGACAATGATAGCCGCCGCCGGTTGGAAGCCAAAGAACGCAGGCAAGCTGAAGAGACTGCCAAGGAAAAAGAAGAGCAAGGCTCCCAGGAATGAACACAGCTTGCCCGGTACACATCGACCTGCTGATTGAAGCAGGCGATTGGGAGAGTGAAGAACTATTGGAAGCGATTGCTGAAAAAGCAATCGCCGCCGCTTTTGAAACAAGTGAGCTGAGTGTAATAGAAAACACAGAAGTTTCTCTTGTCTTCACCGATGATGCGCATATTCAGGAACTGAATAAGATGTGGCGCGAGAAGGACAAGCCAACGAACGTCTTGTCTTTTCCGGGAGACGATAGCGAAGAGCCGCCATTCGGCCCGCTATTAGGTGATATTATTATTGCAAAAGAGACGGTAAAGCGCGAAGCTATAGAGCTTGAAATTCCATTTGAACACCATCTGATTCATCTTATTGTTCATGGAACCCTTCATCTTTTTGGATATGATCACCAGATAGATGAGGAAGCGGAAGAAATGGAAGCGGAAGAACGCCTGATTTTGGCGAGCCTACAAATCCCCGATCCATACAAAGATGCGCCATTATCGGCAGATAAATAACCCCTGGTATTCACGGTGAGTACAGGGAACAACGAGAGAGAGATGAGCCCGGAACCTCGAAGTACAGAAGGTGCAAGCACCTCCGCTCAGGCCGAAACTGCAGAGCCTGCAAGTAGTACCGGCACAGCTGTTGCCGAAGATACCTCTGAGCCACAAGCGATGAAGCCTGGTGTCCTGACCAGGCTGAAATCAAAACTGAACCCGTTTAGAGGTTTCCGAAGAAGCGCGGCTGTTTCATTGCGCGAAGATTTGGAAGATGAACTCGCCCGCGATAGTGAAGGTGCTGATGCTGCTTTCACGAAGGAAGAGCGCGAGTTGCTGACAAACATCCTCCAAATGCGCGAATCTCGAGTTGAAGATGTCATGATCCCACGGGCCGATATTGAGGCCGTGGAAGATACAACGACAATCGGCCAGGTGATGGCCTTGTTCAGGGCATCCGGCCACTCTCGCATGCCTGTCTATCACGACAATCTGGATGATCCGCGAGGCATGGTCCACATCAAGGACTTGATGTCCTACTTCGTCGAGTTGGCTGTAAAAGCCAAGAAGACCGATGTGCCTTTGACTTTGGTGAAACCAGAAAAGAACTCCTCTGAGAAGTCGACAGAAGAAAAGTCGCTGCTCGATTTGTCTTGTGTTGATCTCTCAACACCGTTGAACGCAACAGGCCTGATCCGGCCTCTGCACTTTGTGCCTCCATCCATGTCTTCCTCTGACTTGATGAAGAAGATGCAGGTAACCCGTGTGCAGATGGCGCTTGTGATCGATGAATACGGCGGAACCGACGGCCTCGTGTCACTTGAGGACATCGTTGAGACAGTGGTCGGCGACATTGAAGATGAGCATGATAAGGACGAAGAAGAACTTATCATGAATGTCAGCCCGGGTGTTTGGGTAGTTGACCCTCGAATTGATCTGGAAGACCTTCAGAAAGAGCTCGGAGCGGATTTCAAGCTCGTCGAAGAGCAGACGGAAGAAGTGGACACGCTTGGTGGTTTGCTGTTCTCTATTCTGGACAGGGTTCCGGTTCGTGGTGAGTTGATCATAGATAAGACCTTGCCAGCTTTCGAGTTCGAAGTAATTGATGCTGACTTGCGCCGCATCAAACGCCTTCGTATTTCCAAGCGTCGGGTTGATCAACGCGCGGCAGTTCAGAGAATACGCCCACGCAGGCCGGAAGCTGCAGAATAAGCAGCACAAAATTGAATTTTTACCTATGACATTCGGGAGTGGGGAATGGTCTCTGCCATTGATAAGTCTCGAACTCTGATAAGCAGTCTTCGGGAATTATCAGGGTGGAGACGCGGACTTCTTGCTTTTGCAGGGGGAATAGCATCTGCCTTTGCGTTCCCTCCCTACGGTGCCTTACCCATCCTTTGGGTGACGCTGCCACTATTGATCCTTCTGCTTGATGGAGCAAAGGATCAGACCGTAGATCACCGTAAAACCCGTTTTTTTGCGTTCTTTCGTGTTTCCTGGGCGTTTTTCTTCGGGTTCTTCCTGATCGGATTGTTCTGGATTGCCGAAGCGTTTCTCGTCGACGCTAAGAGCTACGCTTGGATGATCCCTTTCGCGCTGGTCATACTGCCCGGTGGTCTTGCATTGATCCCGTCATTGGTGCTGAGCGGGGCTTCCTTATTCTGGACGCATGGGGTCTCTCGTATTCTGCTTTTTGTGATTGCTTTGGCTCTTTCCAACTGGCTGCGTGGACACATGCTCACAGGCTTTCCATGGAATGTGTGGGGCTATGCCTTTGCCGAAAACCTGACGCTGATGCAGAGCTTCTCTGCCTTGGGAATTTACGGTGTCGGTTTTCTTGTGTTGTTCCTGTTTTCGATGCCTGTTGCGCTGATTGACCAGAGGCGTAAGGTTGCTGCTGCCTATATCTCCGCGTGTGTGCTGGTATGGGCCGGCGTGGTTGCATACGGAACGAATAGGTTGCAGGCTCCTCAACAGGCGGTTGAAGGGCTTCAGGTGCTGGTAATACAACCCAATGTACCTCAAGCGGACAAGTGGAAGCCCGAGAACAGACAAAGACTTCTACCGCTCTATCTTCAGCAAACACAGCAGGCGCTTTCCGAGCTGAAACTGGATACCGAGACCCTCATCTTCTGGCCTGAATCAGCTTTTCCATTCCTGCTGGATGAGGAACCAGGGGCTCTGGAGGCCATCGGAGCCACGCTTCCCCAAAATACTATGTTGATTACAGGTGGTATTCGCCGCGAACTGTCCGAGAACGGGAATCTCTTTTTTAACAGTACTTTTGTTGTGTCGGACGAAGGTGCACTCATAGATATCTATGACAAAGTGCGGCTGGTTCCGTTCGGGGAATATTTGCCAAAGCGCTGGCTTCTACAATCCATTGGTGTGGAGCGCCTTGTTCCGGCTCCAGCAGATTTTACTGCAGGGACGCGGCACAAAAAAATAGATTTAAAAAATTCACTTAGTTTCCAGCCCCTGATTTGTTATGAGGCAATCTTCCCGCAAACTGTTCTGCCTGTATCTGAGCGACCTAACTTGCTCGTAAATCTAACGAATGACGGATGGTTTGGCGAAACAGCAGGTCCATACCAACATTTGGCACAGGCAAGAGTTAGAGCAGTTGAACAAGGCGTGCCGTTGGTGCGAGCTGCAAATACTGGTATTTCCAGTCTAGTAGATTCCAATGGTAGAATACTCGCAGAAGTTGTTCTAAATAAAAAAGGTAGTTTCAATGGTGAATTGCCTAAAATACTAAGACCCACGCCTTACGTGAGGGTGGGTGATTCAATTTTTTGGGGAATTATTCTAGTAGTTGTTAGTCTCCTATTGGTGATGGAGAAATTATTACCTACCCGTAGAGATTGACGAATGCACGCAAATGTCGTCATCTAATACACGTAAAGGTTTTCGTCTGGATCGTCAGATTTGGCCTCAAAAAAACCTTATGGGCCTGCCACCGATGCCTCTGTCAGAGGTTGTTTTGGCAATAGTCGAAATGCAGGTTTGATGAATTGCGTTCTTGCGAGAGTTGCTGAAATGCGCTCTCGTTTAAATAAAAACCCACGGTAAGGCACCGTAAAAAACCAAAGAAGAGGGCCTTTGATAATGCCCAGCAAAAAAGCACCAAACCCTATCGATATTCATGTCGGCAGCCGTGTACGTTTGCGCCGCATGATGCTTGGCATGAGTCAGGAAAAACTTGGCGAAAGCCTTGGTATTACATTCCAGCAAATCCAGAAGTATGAAAAAGGGACCAACCGGATTGGTGCAAGCCGCTTGCAGCACATTGCGACCATTCTGAAAGTGCCTGTCGCCTTTTTCTTCGAAGATGCTCCGGGAACCCCGGATGAGACGCCTGGTGTTGGTGATAATCCACAAACCACATACGTCGTCGACTTTTTGTCATCTTCTGATGGTTTAGCTCTCAACAAGGCTTTCGTTCGCATAGAAAACCCGAAAGTTCGCAAAAAGGTTGTAGAGCTCGTCAAGAGTCTTGCTGGGGATGAAGATTAAGTTTGTGATCCGTAAAATTTCGCAATTCTCCGGCAATTTTGATCTAAATCTCTTGACGTAATCGACATTCCTTGTTTGATGTAACACCAGAAGCGACGGATATGCCGTCGCTTCAATTATATTTTTCTTCCCAGAAGGACGTTTGCCAATGGCTCGTCAGAACTACGTGTTCACGTCGGAATCGGTTTCAGAAGGCCATCCCGACAAAGTCTGCGATCGCGTTTCAGATACGATCGTAGACGCATTTCTAAAGGAAATGCCAGAAGCCCGTGTAGCGTGTGAAACGCTTGCAACAACAAATAAGCTTGTTATTGCAGGTGAGACCCGCGGCCCGGCCTCTCTCACAAAAGAATATTTGGCTCACATTGCCCGCCTTGCTGTAAAGGATATCGGGTATGAGCAAGCCGGCTTTAATTGGAAAGACCTGGAGGTTCAGGTTCTTTTGCATGGCCAGTCCGCTGATATTGCTCAGGGCGTAGACGCTGCTGACAATAAGGACGAAGGCGCCGGCGATCAGGGCATTATGTTTGGTTACGCATGTCGCGAAACTGAAGAGTTGATGCCTGCTCCAATCTTATACTCCCATAAGATCCTGCGTTTGCTGGCAGATGCTCGCAAATCTGGCAACGAGCCGATGCTTGGTCCAGATGCGAAGAGCCAGGTTTCCATTCGCTATGAGGATGGTAAGCCGGTAGAGGCAACGTCCATCGTGCTGTCCACTCAGCATCTGGATGAAACCATGACCTCTGACGATGTGCGTGCTGTTGTCGAACCGTACATCCGCGCAGCATTGCCGGGTGACTGGGTGACCAGCAACACCATCTGGCACATCAACCCAACCGGCAAGTTCGTTATCGGTGGTCCTGATGGCGATTGTGGTCTCACAGGTCGTAAGATCATCGTGGATACATACGGTGGCGCAGCTCCACACGGTGGCGGTGCGTTCTCGGGTAAAGATCCAACCAAGGTTGACCGCTCTGCCGCATATGCTGCTCGCTATCTCGCGAAAAACGTTGTGGCCGCTGATTTGGCAGACAAGTGTACCATTCAGCTGGCTTATGCGATTGGTATCGCTGAACCGCAATCTGTCTTCGTCAATCTGCATGGTACAGGCCGTGTTGAAGGCGAGCGCGTTGAAGCTGCAATCCGTGAAGTCATGAGCTTGACCCCACGCGGTATTCGCGAGCACCTCAATTTGAACAAGCCAATCTACGCACGTACAGCAGCCTACGGCCACTTTGGCCGCGAAGCTGAAGGTGATGGTGGTTTCTCTTGGGAGAAAATCGACCTTGTCCATAACCTACGTGATGCTGTAGAGAAAGCCTACGCTTAACCTCTAACGCTAGAGAATGAACAGCTGGCCGGGGCGACCTCTGGCCAGCTTGTGTTTATGAGAACGATGGTAGATCACTACAAAGGCTCTTTTTTCGGCCGCCGCGTCGGAAAACCAGCAAGTCCGCGACAATCGCAGCTGCTTCAGGATGTTATGCCACAAGTGGCGTTGGACCTGACACAAACACCTCCAGAAAATCTGGCAGAGTTATTCCCCGTCCCAGTAAAGAGCGTTTGTCTTGAAATTGGCTTTGGGGGATCTGAGCACCTAATTCATCGCGCCAGAGAAAATCCTGAAATCGGATTTATCGGGTGTGAGCCGTTTAGCTCTGGCATTATCAAGGCTGTCTCCAGCATTGAAGAGCATGGTCTCAAGAATATCCGTTTGTTTGATGATGACGCGGGTAAGTTGCTCGACTGGCTTCCGGCTGCATCATTGGATATGGCTTATCAGCTTTACCCAGATCCATGGCCAAAGAAGAAGCATTGGAAGCGTCGCTTTGTGAACCAGATCAATCTGACGCGCATTGCACGTGCTCTAAAGCCGGGCTGTGAATATCGATTTGCCAGCGATATCGACACCTATGTGGATTGGACGCTGTCCCATTGTCGCAGGCATCCGGCTTTTGAGTGGAGTGCCGAATGTGCTTCTGACTGGCGTACACCATGGAGCAATTGGCCAGGTACGCGGTACGAACGCAAGGCACACCGTGAAGGTAGAATTGGCCGTTACCTGACATTTTTACGGGTTCAAGAGACGAAAACCTAAAGGGGACTCGCTTTTGTCTGCGCTCATCTTTGATTTTCTGTTGCATACAGTGGTCAAATGACTATATTGCAGAGCAAGAGTTCTCTATCGGCTCAGTTAAGAGCATTGAGGAGTGGGCCCCGAAAGGACCCGCTCTTTTTTATTAGCTAAGTCGGTAGTGATGCCTGACTGTCGAAATTCAGGTATCCGAAATAACTGCCAAAGACACTAAGCATGTCTTTGCATTAAGACGATAGGTACCAAGTGGACGAAACCGATCCCCGGATTATAAAGGAAAAGGGCCTAGAAGCCCGCGTAGCTGAAATTGTCGAGCCGGTCGTTGCTGATCTGGGCTATCGGCTGGTGCGCATCCGTGTAAACGGAAACAATGGCTGCACCCTTCAAATCATGGCAGAGCGCCCGGATGGGACGATGGCTGTTGAAGATTGTGAAGAAATCAGCCACGCAGTTTCCCCGGCGCTGGATGTGGACGATCCAATCTCTGGTGCCTACCATCTCGAAATTTCATCTCCAGGTATTGACCGCCCGCTCGTTCGCGCAGGTGACTTCGAGCGCTGGGTCGGACATGTTGCGAAAATCGAAATGTCTGTGCCGCAAGCTGGGCGTAAGAGATATCGTGGACACATCATCGGTGTGGAAGATGGATGCGCGCTTATCAGAATGACCGATGTACAGGAAGGTCAGGATGAGGCAGCTCGTCTTCCGTTGGATGAGATTGGGTCAGCCGTATTGGTTTTGACTGATGAACTGGTCGATGCGGCATTGAAAGCCGATAAAGCCGCAAAAGCAGCCCGTGGGGAGCCTACGGACGACGACAGTTACCTCAATCACTGATTAGCTGTTCTTGTTGCGCAATGGGTTATGGGCGGTTCCGGTTTTAAAGAGCCACCCTTTTGTTTTGATGTTCCTGCTGGTGTGAAGGAAGGCAGGGCGTGGAAGGAGTTGACGAGGAATGGCTATCAGCGCAAACCGTTTGGAGCTGCTGCAGATCGCTGAAGCGGTCGCCCGCGAAAAGTCGATCGACCGTAGCATTGTGATTGCTGCTCTTGAGGATGCAATCCAAAAAGCCGCTCGCTCCCGTTATGGCACCGAGACTGAAGTTCGTGCCGAGATTAATCCGAAAACCGGTGAAATCCGCCTTCAGCGTTTGCTGCAGGTCGTTGATGTTGTCGAGAACATCTCAACTGAAATTGCTCTGGTTGATGCGCAGGAGCGCAACCCGGATGCAACAGTCGGCGATTTCATGGCAGATCCATTGCCACCGCTCGACTTCGGACGTATCGCTGCTCAGTCCGCTAAGCAGGTCATCGTTCAGAAGGTCCGCGAAGCTGAGCGTGATCAGCAGTACGATGAGTTTAAAGACCGTATTGGTGAAGTGCTCAACGCTGTTGTGAAGCGCGTTGAATATGGCAATGTTGTTGTCGACACCGGTAAGGGTGAAGCAATCGTTCGTCGTGACGAACTGATCCCGCGCGAAATCTTCCGCAATGGTGATCGTATTCGTGCGCTGATCTTTGATGTGCGCCGCGAACAGCGTGGTCCACAGGTCTTCCTGTCTCGTACACACCCTCAGTTCATGGCAAAACTGTTCGCGCAGGAAGTGCCGGAAATCTATGACGGCGTTATCGAGATCAAGGCTGTTGCCCGTGATCCAGGCTCCCGCGCTAAGATCGCAGTCCTGTCTAACGACAGTTCTATTGATCCGGTTGGCGCGTGTGTTGGTATGCGTGGTTCCCGTGTTCAGGCAGTTGTTGGTGAGCTTCAGGGTGAGAAAATCGACATCATTCCTTGGAATGATGATGCGGCAACCTTCATCGTAAATGCACTTCAGCCTGCTGAAGTTGCTAAGGTTGTTCTCGACGAAGACTCCGAGCGCATCGAAGTTGTTGTTCCTAACGATCAGCTGTCTCTGGCAATTGGTCGCCGCGGTCAGAACGTACGTCTTGCTTCTCAGCTCACCGGCTGGGGCATCGACATTATGACAGAAGCGGAAGAGTCCGAGCGTCGCCAGAAGGAATTCCAGGTTCGTTCCGATCTCTTCCAGAATACCTTGAATGTTGACGAGATGGTTTCTCAGCTTCTCGCATCAGAAGGCTTTACTTCTGTGGAAGAAGTCGCGTACGTTGACCTCGACGAAATCTCGTCCATTGAAGGCTTCGACGAAGAAACAGCCGACGAAATCCAAGCTCGTGCACGTGAGTACCTGGAAGAGCAGGAAGCGAAACTCGCAGAAGAGCGTCGTCAGCTTGGTGTTTCTGATGAGCTGGTTCAGGTCCCAGGTCTTACATCCGCAATGCTTGTTGCATTGGGTAAAGACGAAATCAAAACCATGGAAGACCTCGCAGGCTGTGCAGCTGACGACCTTGTTGGCTGGACGGAACGCAAGGATAAAGAAACCATTCGCGTGGAAGGTACTCTGAGCAGTTTCGATCTGTCTCGTGCTGATGCGGAAGCTGTCGTGATGTCAGCGCGTGTTGCTGCTGGATGGATCTCTGCGGAAGACCTTGTGGAAGTCTCTGAAGAAGAGCTGGAAGTCGAAGAAGAAGACTTCGAAGGCGAAACATTTGAAGAGACTGTGGTTGACGCCGACGAGGAATTGGCGCAAGAGAGCGGTGCAGAAGACGCAAAAGGCGAGCAGTCCTCTGAATAATCTGTAGCCGCTTGACTGCAGAAAAAAGTTTTATACGGGGGTGTGTTGAAGTTGCAGCAAAAGGCTGCGGGTTTCTACATCCCCGTAACTGAATGAAAAATAACAACAATAGTAGGGTTGGGAATACGAAGTGCCGAGAAAAAATGAGCCGACAGAACGAACCTGCGCGGTCACGCGTGAAGTTCTACCGGTGACAGACCTTCTCAGATTCGTTATGGCTCCTGACAAAACTGTTGTAGTTGATGTGAAAGGCACCCTCCCGGGACGTGGGGTTTGGGTGTCGGCAAAGAAGTCTGTTTTGCAGGAAGCGATAAAAAGGCGCGCTTTCTCGAGAGGCTTTAAGGAGCAGGTAAACGCTGAAGACGGTTTGGCCGACCACACCGACAAACTGCTGGAGCAGGCAGCTCTGGGCGCACTGTCCATGAGCCGAAAAGCTGGCAACCTACATGTTGGCTTTTCGAAAGTCGAGGCAGCTCTCAAAAAGGAGAGTGTTCTTGCTCTGGTGCACGCCACTGAAGCCTCTGAAGATGGTGTGCGTAAGTTGGCGGCCCTAGCCGCTTCTAGATTTGGCAAGGTGGATCGTCTCAGCGTGATCCGCCTGTTTAACTCGGAACAGATGAGTACGCATCTGGATCGGGATAACGTTATACATGCTGTACTGCTGGCCGGCGAGGCAGGCAGAAACTTCGTGAAGCACGCGCAACGCCTTGCGCAATTCCGGGAAGTTTCTGTCATGGCTGACGACGACGGTACAAAGGGTGCAGTGGCGCAGGACTGAAGGCAATATGAGCGATACCAAAGACAACCACGACAATCCCACCGGCGGGGAAAAGAAAACGCTGGGCCTCAAACGCGGAGGCAGTGTTGAGAAGGGCACTGTTAAGCAGAGCTTCTCCCACGGCCGCTCCAAGGCAGTCGTCGTGGAAAAGAAGAAGCGCCGTGTAGTTGTGCCGGGCCAGGAAGGCTCCGCGGCACCTGCACCTGCTGCAGCTTCCTCTTCAACTCCTGCAGCCTCCCAGTCACGCCCGGAAAAGCGTCAGGGACAGCAGCAAGAGCGCGGTCCTCAGCAAGCTCGCCGTGGTGCGGGTGATGCTCAGAAGCGCGGTGAAGGCGGCGGTCGCGGTGGCAACCGTAACAACAATAACAACCAGCGTGGCGGTCAGCGTCGCGGTGGTGGTGGCGGTCAGAGCGGTGGTGCCGTTCTGAAAACCTTGACCAAGGGTGAAGCAGACGCACGTCTCGCAGCGCTTAAAATGGCTAAGGTTCGTGAAGTCGAAGATGCTAAACGCCGCGCTGAAGAAGCAAAGCGTCAGGAAATCTTGGCTGCACAGCGCGCTGTAGAAGCAGAAAAACAACGTGTAGAAGACGAAGCTCGCGCTAAGCGTGAAGCTGAAGAAGCTGCTGTACGTGCTAAGGCCGAAGCTGAAGCGAAAGCGAAGCGTGAAGCTGAAGCGGCTGCAAAAGCTGCTGAAGCTCCAAAGCCAGCACAACGCGAAGAGCGTCCGGCACGTTCTGGTGATCGCCCTCAGCGCAGTGGCGATCGTGGCCCTCGCCCAGGTGGCGACCGTGGTCCTCGCCCAGCAGGTGATCGTGGTCCACGCCCGGCAGGTGACCGTGGCCCTCGTCCAGGTGGTGACCGTGGTCCACGCCCGGCAGGTGACCGTGGTCCACGCCCGGCAGGGGATCGAGGTCCTCGTCCAGGTGGTGATCGTGGTGGTCGTCCACCAATGCGTGATGGCAAGCCGCCAAACCTTAATGGTCCTCGTCCAGGTGGCGGGCGTCCAGGTGGAATTTCTGCAGCTCCGGCAGAAAGCATGGAAACTGGTAAGGAAGTGAGCAAAAAGGCTCTAAAGCCTGCGCTACGTCCTAAAAAGCCTGTTGTGGCTGCTAAGCCAACACCTAAAGGCAACGATGACCGCCGTAAGTCAAAACTAACGATTACCCGCGCCACTGGTGGTGATGAAAGTCGTAATCGTTCACTGGCATCCATGCGCCGTCGTCGTGAGAAAGAAAAACGTAAGGGTCAAAAGGTTGTTCGTGAGAAGGTAGCGCGTGAAGTTGTGCTTCCGGAAGTGATCACCATTCAGGACCTTGCTCAGCGTATGTCTGAACGTGCTGTTGACGTCATCAAACTGCTGATGAAGCAGGGCCAGATGATGAAAATCAACGACGTGATCGATGCTGATTCCGCTGAACTGATCGCCGCAGAGATGGGTCACACCGTAAAACGTGTGTCTGAAGCTGACGTGGAAGAAGGTCTCTTCACCGTTGAAGACAACGACACTGATCTGTCCAACCGTCCACCGGTTGTTACAATCATGGGTCACGTTGATCATGGTAAGACGTCCCTTCTCGATGCGCTCCGCAAGGAAAACGTTGCTTCCGGTGAAGCTGGCGGCATTACACAGCATATCGGTGCATACCAGGTCGAGCAGAATGGCCAGAAGGTCACCTTCATCGATACTCCTGGTCACGCAGCGTTTACTCAGATGCGTGCTCGTGGTGCTAAGTCCACTGATGTTGTGATCCTCGTGGTTGCTGCTGATGATGGTGTGATGCCACAAACCAAAGAAGCTATTGTTCACGCAAAAGCTGCTGGCGTTCCGCTCATCATCGCGATCAACAAAATGGATAAGCCAGGCGCTGACCCTTCCCGCGTTCGCAACGACCTTCTTCGTGAAGATCTGGTTGTAGAAACCATGGGTGGTGACGTTATCGATGTTGAGGTCTCTGCTAAAGAAGGCACTAACCTTGATAAGCTGATCGAAATGATCCTGCTGCAGGCTGAGGTTCTTGAGCTGAAAGCTAACCCTAACCGTGCCGCTGAAGGTACCGTTATCGAAGCTAAGCTTGACGTAGGTCGCGGTCCAGTTGCTACCGTTCTGGTTCAGAAGGGTACACTCCGGGTTGGTGATGTTGTCATTGCTGGTTCCGAATGGGGTCGTGTTCGTGCGATGCTTGATGAGAATGGCAAGCCAGTTAAGGAAGCTGGTCCTTCCAAACCGGTTGAAGTTCTTGGCTTCCAGGCGACACCATCCGCTGGTGACATGGTTGCAGTTGTAGAAAACGAAGGCCGTGCTCGCGAGATTTCCGAATATCGTCACCGCCAGAAGCGCGACAAGATGGCAGCACGTATTGCTGGGTCTCGTGGTTCTCTGGAAGCGATGATGAAGGGCTTGCAGGAAGAAGGCAAAAAAGAATTCCCGCTCATCATCAAATCCGATGTGCAGGGTTCCGCCGAAGCAATCCAGGGTGCGCTTGAAGAACTTGGCAACGACGAAGTTGGCGCGCGTGTTGTGGCAGCTTCCGTTGGTGGTATCACCGAGAGCGACATCACTCTGGCGATTGCGTCCAAAGCACCAATCATGGCGTTCAACGTTCGTGCAAACAAACAGGCTCAGGAAGCTGCGCGTCGCGAAGGCGTCGAGATCCGCTACTACAGCGTGATTTACGACCTCATCGACGATGTGAAGTCCACTATGTCTGGTATGCTTGCTCCAGAACGTCGCGAAACCTTCCTCGGTTACGCAGACATCAAAGAAATCTTCAACATCACCAAAATCGGTCGTGTTGCAGGTTGTCTGGTCACCGAAGGTGTCGTTCAGCGTGGCGCACAGGTTCGCTTGCTGCGTGACAACGTCGTCATCCACGAAGGTGAGCTGGGTACACTTAAGCGCTTCAAAGACGAAGTCAAAGAAGTTGAATCCGGTGTTGAATGCGGCATGAACTTCACAAACTACAAGGATATGCGCGTCGGTGATGTCATCGAGTGCTTCCAGGTAGAAGAGATCGCTCGCTCCCTCTAACAGAGTGAAGAGCTAAACGAGCGAAATGAACATTCAGCAGCGCCGGCGCGGATTTATCCCCGTCGGCGCTCTGTTGTTCCAAACTCAAAGCAAATTGAGAGATAAAAATGGCAAAAGCACGCGATGAATTTGCAGGTCAGCCGTCTCAGCGCCAGTTGCGTGTAGGTGAGATTGTCCGCAAAGAACTGTCAGACATTCTGACACGTGGTCGGATCACCGATCCTGAACTTGACGGTGTTATTATCACGGTCCCGGAAGTACGCATGTCGCCTGATCTGAGATGGGCTGACGTTCTCGTCATGCCTATGGGTGGTCGCGATATTGATGTTGTCCTCGCTGCACTTAAACGCAACGCGAAGTACCTTCGTGGGCAGGTCGCTCGACGCGTCACAATGAAATACACTTGTGATCTACGTTTTGTAGCCGATACGCGTTTTGACGATGATGATCTGATTACTCGACTGCTGCATGAGCCTGGCATCCGTAAGGATTTTGCTGATGGCGGCATCGATGACGATGATGATCAAGGTGATGACCGCGACTAAGCTTTACAGAGCATAATGCCAAAGATGAAGTCGTGGGTTTCAGACCAGAGTACGCGCTCAGAAGCGCAACGCATGCAAAGAATTAAGAGCTGAGAAGTATGGCGCGCAAACAGCAGCGACGTAGACCCCGTTTCCCTGTAAACGGATGGCTTGTGTTGGATAAACCTCTAAACCTGACCTCCAATGATGCATTGGGGCAGTTGAAGAGGATTTTTCATCCTGAAAAAGTCGGACACGCAGGAACGCTTGATCCGCTTGCGACCGGCTGTCTGCCGATCGCCTTTGGGGAGGCCACCAAAACAGTTCCATACATCATGGATGGACGAAAGGTTTACCGCTTTGAGGTGACCTGGGGCACGCAAACCACCTCTGATGATGCTGAAGGCGAACCGGTCAAGACCTCCGATGTGCGCCCAACACACGATGAGATCCTCGTGGTTCTGCCTGAGTTCCGTGGCGCCATTGAACAGGTTCCGCCAATTTTCTCCGCAATCAAAGTTGACGGAAACCGCGCTTACGATCTTGCCCGGGAAGGCGAAGACGTAAAGCTGGATGCACGTACGATTGTGGTGCATCGCTTGGATCTGGTCGAGTGTCCAGATGAAAACCGTGCGGTTTTTGAAGCTGAATGCGGCAAGGGAACCTATGTTCGCTCACTGGCCCGTGACCTTGGTGAACGCCTTGGTACATGTGGCTATGTCACTGACTTGCGCCGGTTGCTGGTAGGACCCTTCGGTGAAGAGCAGATGGTTACCCTGGATGAACTTCGTGCTGCTAAAGAAACTATGGCGGTAGAAGTTGAAGAAGGTGAAGAGCCACCTGTTCTCGACCCCCACGAAAACTCAGAACTGATCGGACACATCAAGCCAGTTGAAGTCGCACTCCACCAGTTTGCAGAGGTGCCAATCACCTCTGATGCTGCGGCGAAGGTAAAGCGTGGTAATCCTGTTTTACTACGTGGCGCAAATGCACCGATAGGCCCCGAGGAAATCTATGTGGTTTCTGGAGGCAAGCTGATTGCTTTTGGTGAAGTCTCAAAAGGTCAGTTCAAGCCAAAGCGAGTTTTCAATCTCTGAAGCCTTTCTGAAAGTGGAGCGCCACACGTGAATGTAAATCATCGCGGGGCGCAATCGCTGAAAGGCAAACTGTTCTAAGGGGATTTATGGCTGCAAGCCCCTTAAGATTCTTCTGGTTTTTTGAGAGTTTTTCAGTCATAGTCCCGCCGCTGGGAAGCTACTGCTTACCCGGTTATTATGTGTTGGCCTGACCCTGCTAGACGACATCTTGGCACGGCCCGAGCTCAACACATAGCTCTGTAAAAGAGCGCATGCCTTCTGGGCATTTAATAAGAGGCAGTATGACTGCCATTAGATAAGGAAAAATCGATGTCGATTACGCCTGAAAAAAAAGCTGAACTGATCAAAGAATTTGCGATCAAAGAAGGTGACACTGGCTCTCCGGAAGTACAGGTTGCTATCCTTACGCACCGCATTACAGTTCTGACTGACCACTTCAAGGGTCATAAGAAAGACAACCACTCACGTCGTGGTCTTCTTAAAATGGTTGCACTTCGTCGTAAGCTCCTTGACTACGTTAAGGGTAAAGACGTTGCTCGTTACCAGTCCCTGATCGAGCGTCTGGGCATTCGTCGCTAAGACGAAGAATTCAAAGCGCGGCAGCGAAAGCTCGCCGCGTTTTCCTTACCCTCTCCTATTTCCAAGGTATTTCGGGAAATTGCGAGAGGTATATTCTGGATCAGATCGTTCTCTTCCAGAATGAACGCAGGCGAATGAAGACCTGGCAGGATTGCCAGAAGCTTACAGCGTATCTCCCAAAAGTGGAGGCCGGTTTTTGGTCAAAGGTACGCACAATCAAACAAAAGCTTCTCGCTGTCTTGCCTGCAATCGTTCGACCTGAAAAGGCATCGCGCCCTTGGTACTCAAGGAGTTGGTGCGCGCATTGCCGGCAAATGACAGCCTCAAGTTTGATGACGACCATCAGGCACTGAGGCGAACGTTAGGATAAAGATATGTTTGATATACATCGCGTGGAAGTAGATTGGGGCGGACGTCCGCTCATCCTTGAAACCGGCAAGGTTGCCCGTCAGGCAGACGGCGCAGTCATCGCAACATACGGCGAGACAAAAGTTCTCGCGACAGTCGTGTCCGCGAAGACCGCAAAGCCAGGTCAGGATTTCTTCCCACTTACCGTAAATTATCAGGAAAAGGCATACGCTGCTGGCCGCATTCCAGGTGGCTTCTTCAAGCGCGAAGGCCGTCCTTCCGAGCACGAGACCCTGACATCCCGTCTGATTGACCGTCCGATCCGTCCGTTGTTCGTAGATGGTTACAAGAACGAAACTCAGGTTGTTCTTACTGTTCTGTCTCATGACCTCGAGAACGCTCCAGACATTCTGGCAATGGTTGGCGCATCCGCAGCACTCACCATCTCCGGCGTTCCATTCATGGGCCCAATCGGTGGCGCTCGTGTTGGTTACATCAACGGCGAATACGTTCTGAACCCAACAGTTGACCAGATGGAAGAAACCGATCTGGACCTGATTGTTGCAGGTACGAATGACGCTGTTCTGATGGTTGAGTCCGAAGCTCAGGAACTGACCGAAGAAGTAATGCTCGGCGCTGTGATGTTCGGTCACAAAGGCTTCCAGCCAGTGATCGACGCTATCATTCAGCTGGCTGAAAAAGCTGCTAAAGAGCCACGTGAACTGAACCTGCCAGATCATTCTGAGCTGTTCGGTAAAGTTCAGGAGCTGGCTGCTGAAGAACTCGGCGCTGCTTACTCCATCACTGTTAAAACAGAGCGTAAAAACGCTGTTGATGCTGTGAAGGCGAAAGTTGTTGAAGCTCTTGTAACTGGTGAAGAAGGCGCTCCTGACGCGACTGTCATCTCCGACCTGTTCAAAAAGGCAGAAGCTGCTATCGTTCGTGGCCGTATCCTGGATACTGGTTCCCGTATCGATGGCCGTGACCTTTCCACTGTTCGCTCTATCGTTTCTGAAGTTGGCATGCTGCCACGTGCACACGGTTCTGCCCTGTTCACACGCGGTGAAACTCAGGCAATGGTTGTTGCAACACTGGGTACAGGTGAAGACGAGCAGTTCGTTGACAAGCTCGAAGGCACCACCAAATCTGCATTCATGCTGCACTACAACTTCCCTCCATACTCTGTAGGTGAAGCTGGTCGCATGGGTTCCCCAGGACGTCGTGAAATCGGTCACGGTAAACTGGCATGGCGCGCTGTTAACCCAATGCTGCCTGCACACCATGATTTCCCATACACCCTGCGTGTTGTTTCCGAAATCACTGAGTCTAATGGTTCTTCCTCCATGGCTTCCGTTTGTGGTGCATCCCTGTCCCTGATGGACGCTGGTGTTCCTCTGAAGGCTCCTGTGGCTGGTATCGCAATGGGTCTCATCAAGGAAGGCGAGCGCTTCGCAGTTCTCTCCGATATCCTTGGCGACGAAGATCACCTCGGCGATATGGACTTTAAAGTTGCAGGTTCTGCAAACGGCATCACTGCACTGCAGATGGACATCAAGATCGACGGTATCACCGAAGAGATCATGAAAGTCGCTCTGGAGCAGGCTAAAGGCGGTCGCGTTCACATTCTTGACGAGATGGCAAATGCAATCACCGAAGCTCGTTCTGAGCTGGGTGAGCATGCTCCACGCATCGAAGTGATCAAGATCCCAGTAGACAAGATCCGTGAAGTGATCGGTTCTGGCGGTAAAGTTATCCGCGAGATCGTTGAAAAGACCGGCGCGAAAGTGAACATCGAAGACGACGGCACCGTTAAGGTGGCTTCTTCTGACGGTAAAGCGATTAAAGCTGCTCTCAACTGGATCAACTCCATCGCTGCTGAGCCAGAAGTTGGCGTAATCTACGAAGGCACAGTTGTTAAGACTGTTGACTTCGGCGCATTCGTAAACTTCTTCGGCGCACGCGACGGTCTGGTTCACATCTCCCAGCTGGCTCCACGCAAAGTTGCGAAAGTAACTGACGTGATCAAAGAAGGCGACAAAGTCTTCGTTAAGCTGATGGGCTTTGATGAGCGCGGTAAAGTTCGCCTTTCCATGAAAGTTGTCGATCAGGAAACTGGCAAGGAAATTCCTCGCGAAGAAGCTGCTCCAGCTCCTGCAAAAGACTAAGCTTTTCTAGCTAAATTCAAAAAAAGGCCGGTTCAGAAATGGACCGGCCTTTTTCTTGTTTCAAGCTCACTCTGCGGCGCTCTTAGAGGTCTGCCCCTTAAGTCGTGAATGACCTGCCAAAATATACAGCCCGCTCAGTACAATAATCGCGGAGCCTGCCAGTGTCATGGCGTCTGCGGTCTCGTCAAAAATCAGGAAGCCGAGCAGGAGGCCAAAAAGCAATCGGGAGTACCGAAAAGGGGTGACGACGGACACCAGCCCGGTGCGCATGGCAACCGTAAGCGAGTAATAAGCCCCGATGCCCACGAGTGTGCCTGCTGCGATGACCAACCCGCTGAAGAGATCCGGCCAGACAAACCCGCCAGACCAGAATGAGTAAGCTGCACCAGTTGGGATAAGCACCGCAAAGCCGTAAACACCAAGCTGCATGTTGGAAAGGGCTGGGGGAGCCGCTCGCGTTGCCAAATCACGACCAGCAAAGCCAATCATACCGATGATGGCAAGAATCGAAGTCACCTGAAAACTTTCCGAACTCGGTTGGATAATCATCAGCACGCCAATGAAACCGATCAGGATCGCAAGCCACCGCTGCCAGTTCACGCGCTCGCCAAACAACACGGCAGCGCCTAGAGTGACTGTAATTGGAGTGGCTTGAAGAATGGCAGAGGTGCTGGAAAGCGTGTTCAGCGCCAGTGACAGCAGGAAAAACAGCCGCCCCGTAATCTCAAAAATCGCACGCGCGTAAAGTGTTGCCTTCAACGCTTCCGGCGTAAAAGCCCGTTCACCGCGTCTCCAGGTCAACAGCAAAAAGCCGAATGTGCCGCCGATACCAAACAACATCAGTGTTTGCCCAACGGGCACTGAAGCCGTCGCCGTCTTAAGCAGCGTATCCTCAATGGCAAACCCCAGCATTGCAAGCACCATCCAGGCGCTGCCGCGTATATTATCCATAATAGTATCCCCTTGCGGGAGCAGCTGCCTGGGTCTCGGAAACGCGTGAAAACGCAACCCTGCTGCATTTTTAAGTTCTGTAAAGATGAAAGCGCATTCTCGAAAAAAGATCTTGGTTTTCGAGCAGGAGTACGCGTTAAAACAAAGATTTAGAGTCTGATGCGTGCATGGTGTGAACACACCGTACTCTGAGTAAGCTATCCGCTATCTTAGCGCAAGAATATGAGTTTCACGCGGGTTTCTATTCCGGTGGACTTGAGAATTCCTCATAGCTGGAGCGGTTTTAGCACCGCGCGGCTTTGCCGGCGGTGTTGAGTTGAACCCCGAAAGTTCGGGAGTGAGCAAGGCGAGCAGGCAGTGCCTGCGCATTGTAAGTAAATTAGTTTCTTCGGCATTGGCTGCTCGCCTTGCCCGGGCGTTTTTGTATGAAACAAGATCTCCTCCGAAAGGCATTGGGAGCAGGCACTGTCAGCAACAAGCACACCGGCCAGAGGCAAATGTGATTGTCGGTGATAGCTAAACGCCTGCCAGTGTAGACGCCCATCGGGTGACTAGCTTCCGCTTGGTCCCTGCACTAAAGACTTTCAAGGGGTGTTTCAACGAACCCGCCGGGTGATGCGTTACTTCGCCCGGTAGCCCCGCCCAGCCCACGCCGCACTGATGGACGGTCCATCAGCTGCCCGAATACGTGAGCACAAAACTGAGAATAAGCGTGGTTCAGGGCAGGGGGATAAGTTTTATCAGATTTTTCGCAGGACAGGCCGTACATGACCAAGCATGAAACGAGCGCCAGTTGCACGAGATAGAGCAAACTCTGGGACACCAACTGCCATATGAGTTTGAAACTCTTTAGTGCGCCTGCTATACCCCTCCACACTATAATTTGAGGGGCTTTCGTAGGCTTGGGGGACGTGATGAGTGACATGCGACTGGTTGTTGTAGGCGCAGCAGGCCGAATGGGGCGTGCACTGGTACGCACAGTGACCGAAATGGACGGAGTTGTGGTGTCAGCCGCGATCGAGCGCAAACACTCCCAGTTTCTGGGCACAGATGCTGGCGAACTCGCAGAATGCGGTAAACTCGGCGTTGCAATCACCGATGATCTTGAGGCTGCATTTGCTGATGCAGATGGCGTGCTGGACTTCACCGTACCAGAGGCAACGGTTGAATTTGCAGAAGCTGCGGCGCGTCATTCTATTGCGCACATTATCGGCACAACCGGAATGACGTCTGCCCAATCTACCGAACTTGCTCACGCCGCGACATCAGCCCGCATTGTAAAATCAGGCAATATGAGCCTAGGTGTTAACCTGCTCGCATGCCTCATTAAAAAGGCGGCTGCAGCTCTGGATGAAGATTTCGATATCGAAGTCCTGGAAATGCATCATCGGCATAAAGTTGATGCCCCATCAGGAACAGCATTGCTGTTGGGTGAGGCAGCAGCTGAAGGCCGGGGGATTGATCTTGAAACCCATAGTGTTCGCACACGAGACGGCATTACAGGTGAACGGAAAAGAGGCGACATCGGCTTTGCAACATTGCGAGGTGGATCTGTCGTAGGTGAACATACGGTGATGTTTGCGAGCGAGGGAGAGCGTATAGATCTTTCACATATCGCAACGGATAGACAACTGTTTGCTCGCGGTGCCGTGAAAGCAGCCCTCTGGGCGCACAATCAGCAACCGGGCCTGTACTCAATGGCTGATGTTCTCGGCCTGAATGATGAGTGACACACAATGCATGCTTGCTAGAGCGTGTTCTGTTTGATTGGGTCCAATCAAATGACAAGACTTCGCTCCAACAAAGATGTTGGAGTGCGATGCGCAAACGTACATGAACGCGACGTGCTCTGATGAGCGATGAGCAAGACATGTGAAATGAGACTTGAAACAGTCCTTCCAAGACAACTGTTTTCAAGCAAACATAACCTCCTTAGGAGAGCTTAATGGAACGCCTTTTGGTTCTCGTCCGTCACGGACAAAGCGAATGGAATTTGAAAAACCTGTTCACTGGCTGGAAAAACCCAGACCTGACAGAACAGGGTGTTGAAGAAGCAACAACAGCTGGTAAAAAACTCAAAGAAATGAACCTGACATTTGATCTGGCGTTCACTTCTGACCTGCTGCGCGCTCAACATACTCTTAAGCTGATCCTTGGTGAGCTTGGTCAGGAAGACCTGCCAACATCAAAAGATCAGGCTCTGAACGAGCGTGACTACGGTGACATCACCGGCATGAACAAAGACGAAGCTCGTCAGAAATTTGGTGAAGAGCAGGTTCACATCTGGCGTCGTTCTTTCGACGTTCCTCCTCCAGGCGGTGAAAGCCTGAAGATGACTGCAGAGCGCACCCTGCCTTACTACCGTTCTGACATTCTTCCTAAAGTTCTCGAAGGCAATCGCGTGATTGTTGCTGCACACGGCAACTCCCTGCGTTCCCTCATCATGGAACTTGAAGGACTTTCACCTGAAGAAATCCTCAAGCGCGAGCTCGGCACAGGCAAGCCTGTTGTTTATCGCCTTGATGAAGAAGGTAAGGTTCTTTCTGTTGAGGACCTGGCAGAAGTTTAAGCCACCCTCAAAATTCAGAATCATAAAAAGCGGCTCTTCGGGCCGCTTTTTTATTTGGCTGAGTTGCACTGCTCTGTAATGGCTGAATTAGAATTGTAAAAATATAAATATTATTCACACAAATAGTCTTTGTTAAAATACTAAGTATGTGAAATTAAATACACTTAAAATTATCAATAATAGATAATGCATGCGTCATTATTATTTGCCTTGCGCTACGTAAGATTCGATGCAAGCCTCTCCATGCATACAGAAATGTATGACCGCATTAATATATTAATTGAGAGGACAACCTATGAAGTTTTCAGTAGCAAACGACGGTCGCCCAGCATCTGCTCAAGCAAAGCCAGCAAAGTTGAATGGTGGCCTTGCTCCAAAAGATGAAGAGAAAAAACCAAAATAATTTAATGTGTGAGGCAGTTTAGGCTGCCTCGCTTCATTTTTGCAGAGTGTTTTATCTGCGAGGGAATTCCTGTGAAGTTTGTAAGAATGGTCAAATCTGCCCCGGACGTCGTCAAGGCAGATGGAACGAACCTTGGCATGATGCCAGCCCGGGCAATGAAGTATTGTGAACCCCTCCTTACTGCTTCTCGTCAGGGCTACTATGTTTACCCGCCAGTAGATTTTTATCTGATGTGGACCGGATCTGAGGTCCTCTATCGGCTTGGCGCCGAGGGCGAGTGGACCCTGCTGGATCGGTTGTATCTTACAGACTTCGTGGAAGACTACCAAAACTCCTGTCCGGAAGGGCTGGAAGACTACTACCCCCCATTTCTGGATGTGTTCCCTGAAGGCGACA
This sequence comes from Pseudovibrio sp. Ad46, assembly GCF_001623065.1. Classification (NCBI taxonomy): domain Bacteria; kingdom Pseudomonadati; phylum Pseudomonadota; class Alphaproteobacteria; order Hyphomicrobiales; family Stappiaceae; genus Pseudovibrio; species Pseudovibrio sp. Ad46. Next base: position 195,132 of record NZ_LMCG01000005.1, read on the forward strand.
TCGTTCAGATCGGCGCTGGCTACAGCCTGATCGGTGATGAAGGCCAGTGCCATTGGGTCCGCGGCCCAATCAACCTGCCCTCCAATGCGGGTTATGATTGTTTTGAAGCGATGATTGACTCCAGCTGGTTCTGTTCACCGCTGTTCATCAATATAAAGCTGCGCAAACAGGATGTCCCAATCAGCTTCCCACGCCACCGGCCTTTGTTGCAGGTTCTACAATTGCCCAACACGATCCTGCCGAAGACACCGATTGTCCAACCGGAAATCACCGAGATGGACGGCAGTTCCCAGGAGTTCTGGCAGGCCTGGGCAAGAAGTTACGACAAACGTAATGGCGGACGTTCTGGCAGCTACGCCAGCGAGCAGCGCCGCATCAACACCCAATATGCAGTCGCCGACTAGTCGCTCCTGAAAAGGCATCAGAAAGCCGATGATCGTAGCCAAAAAACTGAACCGCAGATTTCGTCAGCACATCGAAGAGCAATCAATGTTCTTCGTCGCAACAGCTGCTGCCATAGGGCATATCAACCTGTCGCCCAAAGGCATGGATACCCTCAGGGTTTTAAGTGACGAGCGCATCATCTGGCTGAACCTGACTGGCATTGGCAATGAAACAGCCACCCACGTGCAGGAAGACGGTCGCATGACCCTCATGTTCTGTTCGTTCGGCGAGCAGCGCCTCACGCTTCGGGTGTTCGGAACGGCAAAGGTCATTCATCCCAGAGATGAGGACTGGGCCAAACTGGTCGCTCAGTTCCCCGACCTGCCGGGGTGTAGACAAATCTTCGACCTTGATATCGAACTCATTCAGACGTCTTGCGGCTCGACAGTCCCGCGCATGGATTTGGTTGATACGCGTGTCGAAAAGGAGTTCCTGCCCTACTACGAGACGATGGATCGTGAGGAGTTGGAGAACTACTGGCGCAAGCACAACGCCACAAGTCTGGACGGCCTGCCCACCAACATTCTGGAGCCGGCCTGAAATCATCATTGGATGTTTTAACGAAAGTCGGGTTTAGAGCTGCAATTGAACCTATATAAGACACGCACACAAAGAAGATCTGAGAGGCGTGTTTTATGGGATTGTTGGTGTTGGTACGCCACGGGCAAAGCGAATGGAATGCGCTGAAGGTTTTCTCTGGACAGGCTAATCCTGAGCTGAGCGCCAAGGGCATTGATGAAGCCCGAAACGCAGGTCGTACTCTCAACTCACAGGCAATCCAGTTCGATCTGGCCTATTCATCAGGCCTTAGGCGCGCCCGCAAAACACTGGATCTCATCCTTGAAGAAGCTGAGCAATCTCATCTGCATGTCATTGAGGACAAGCTCTTCAATGAAAGGGCCTATGGTGATCTCACAGGCATTCCTATCGAAAGCGCGGTTCAGGAACACGGTGTGGAGCAAGTGCACCAATGGCGCCACTCCTTGCACGCCGTGCCGCCCGGTGGTGAAAGTGTGGAGATGACGGCCAACAGAGCCCATGGTGTGTTCAAGCACCGTGTTCTGCCTCAGTTGATGAATGGAAAGAACGTCATCATCTCCTCACACAGGAACACAATTCGAGGACTGATCTCGAAGATTTGCAAGCTTAATCAAAAAGAGACCGAGCGCATGCACATCGGCACCGCACAGCCGCTCTTCTTTAAGGTAAACAGCGCAGAGGATATTCAGCAGATCAGCAAATAAAAAAGGCAGCCCGTAAGCCGCCTGAATTGATATTTTCAGTTCGCAGTGTGCTAGGCTTTAAGAGTGAAGCCAGTCTGCTCTGCAATCTGGTTAAGCGGCTTTTCAGGGCGCGCACCAACGTGGCTGATAACCTCACCAGCACAAAGGCAACCCAGCTCAGCACAATCGCTCAGGCTGAAATCACGCGCCAGACCAAACAGGAAGCCAGACGCAAACAGGTCTCCAGCGCCTGTCAGGTCACGCACACCGCCAATAATCGCGGAAGCTGGCACATGTACAGTTTCCTCGCGAGAAATCGCCATAGCGCCTTCTGAGCCCAATGTCAGAGCGGTCAGTGTGCAATCCTCGCGCACCATCGCAATCGCAGTTTCAATGTCGGAGGTCTGGTAGAGTGCTTTAAGCTCGTGCTCATTCGCAAACAGAATGTCAACTTTGTCTTCCTGGATCAATTCAAGGAATTCATCGCGGAAACGATCAACGCAGAAGCTGTCTGACAACGAAAGCGATACCAGCTGCCCTGCTTCATGGGCAATTCTGGAAGCTTCAAGAAACGCATTTTTCGCTGCCTCTTCGTCCCAGAGATAACCTTCCATATAAGTGATAGCAGAATTGGCAACCACGTCGCGGTCGATATCAAACGCAGTCAGCTTGGTCGCTGCACCCAGATAGGTGTTCATGGTCCGCTCACCGTCCGGGGTGATCAGGATCATGGAGCGGCCAGACGCGAGATCATCACGCAGCGGGCCTGTGTTGAAGTGCGCGCCAATGCTGTTCATGTCATGGCGATAAACGTCTCCAACTTCATCAGCTGCGACCTTGCCGATAAAGGCAGGCGCACCGCCAAGCGAAGCGATACCAGCAGCAGTATTGCCTGCACTGCCACCGGAGATGCGCGTTGTTTGACCCATCAGATCATAAAGGCGCAGCGCTTCGTCTGTATCGACCAGGCGCATGGAGCCCTTTACCAAAGACTGCTCAACGAGAAAGCTATCTTCTACATGAGAGAAGACGTCAGTGATTGCATTGCCGATGCACAATGCATCAAACTTGAATTCAGACATGTAAAGTCCTTGTAACTAGCCCGGATCACAAGCGCCCGGAACGATACATAGGTGACTCACCGTTGGAGCAAGGCCTACAACTGTTATTTCCCTGGTGTAGGACGCAAAGCACGGTTAGCCTCAGGTTCCCGAATTTTTTCGCGGAACGGGCTAGCGTTGTACACCCCAAGAATATTCAGTTCAGTCGAATAAAACGCCAGCTCCTCAAGTGCAAGGGCTACGTTGGGTTCTTCTGGGTGTCCTTCAATATCTGCGTAAAACATGGACGCGAAAAACTGACCTTCAAGCTGATAGGATTCCAGCTTCGTCATGTTGACGTTGTTGGTCGCGAAACCGCCTAACCCTTTGTAAAGAGCAGCAGAAACGTTTCGAACACGGAAAATGAAGGTCGTGATGATCGGCTGGCCAGTGTTCGCAGTCTGCTTTTTCTCGCGGGAGAGGATCACGAAACGGGTCGTGTTATGGGCAGCGTCTTCACAATCACGTGCGAGGATATCCAGACCATAAACATCAGCCGCAAGCTCTGGAGCAAAGGCTCCGATTGTTTTGTCGCCACCTTCAACAACCTGGCGTGCGGATCCAGCTGTGTCAGCGCCAATAATCGGCTTAAGGTTATGATCGCGAATGAAGTTTCGGCATTGTCCAAGCCCCATGATATGGCTTTGAACACTCTTCAGATCTTCCAGCTTGGTGCCTTTGATGCCCATCAGCTGAAACCGAATCGGCATGAAATATTCGCCGATGATGTGCAGATTGCTGCGAGGAAGCAGGTGGTGAATGTCCGCAACGCGTCCCGCAACCGAATTTTCGATCGGGATCATGCCAAGTTCTGCTTCTCCGGTCTCGATCGCGTGGAAGCAGTCTTCAAAAGTCGCGCAAGGGATAGCTTGGTACTCTGGGTAAACGGCGTTGCACGCCATATGGGAGTTAGCTCCCACTTCTCCTTGAAACACGACTTTGCGCTGATCTGACATCATTATACTCACGGCAATTTAGAAACCTGATACATTTGAGGCTTCGCCAACAGTCGCGAAAAAGCCCCTCGCACAAATTGCCCTAGATGTGAGGGATTGCAAACCTTAATAATACTCAGAGGCGAAACTTAAGGTGAAAAGACCTCAAGAATGAACGCGTTTACGGTCCTGTTGGGTGCTCTGCAATGAAATCCCCAGATCTAAAAGCGCTCTGGTGTGATATTTTGTCGCATTCTCTTGAGTTCAGGTAAATTGGTTGTTCTGCGCCTTCACTGCAATCTGAATTGGCCTGAGCGGGATATCCTCGAATAAATCAGTAGTTTATAGCCATTTTAAACTGCTGACCGGCGAGAGTTGTTGTGTTCCTTGGTTTTTTGAGCTCTCAAACATCAACCTGTGGTCCACATCACTGCAAAAGACCTAGGAAAAACACTAATTAAATTATGGACAAGTGCCCGAAAATAACTGTAGTTTCCCAGCAAAATACACATATCGAGTTAGGTGCCGTGCCTGCTGCATGAAGGCTAGCCTAACCAAATATTCGGAGCGTGTGAGCTATGAATTCGTTTGAACTGAACAAAATTGCCGGCGCAATTCTGTTCGCCTTGGTTGTATTCATGGGCCTGAATGTTTTGACGGAAGTCATCTTTGCGCCTCATGGAAACGAGAAACGCGGTTTTGAGATTGAAGTCGCTGGTGCCGACAACGGCGCAGGTGATGAAGCTGCGGAAGAAGTCAAGGTCGTCTCAATTGAAGAGCTGCTCACCACTGCTTCTGCGGATGCTGGTGCGAAACAAGCTAAAAAATGTGCAGCTTGTCACACCTTCGATCAGGGTGGAAAAAACAAAGTTGGCCCGGGCCTCTGGGGTGTTGTAGGTCGCGCACCTGCATCTCATGATGGCTTCTCTTATTCCTCAGCGATGCAGGAATTTGCGGCAAACAATCCTGAGTGGTCCTTTGAGCAGCTCAACGAGTTCATCAAAGCACCTAAGAAACATGTTTCTGGTACATCCATGGGCTACGCTGGTCTGAAGAAAGACAAGCCACGTGCTGACCTGATCGCTTACCTGCGTTCACTTTCAGACAACCCAGTACCGATCAATTAATATTGAATTGATATCCCTCCCACATATGTGAGGGTAGAATTGTTAAAGAGCCGGGATTTGATCCCGGCTTTTTTATTGTCTGAATTTGCGTGAATGCTAACCTTTTCCTCGTTTCTTCCAGTTAAATTTTTGTCATCTTGGCAAAAGACGTTGTAGCGGAAGTGTTTTCAGCCGTAATCTTAGTTTAAGTTTGGCTGAAAGCTGCAAGAAAAGTTCAATTTTCAGCGCGTGGTGTTTTTTCTACGCTAGAACTACTGATTGTATTTATGGAGGAATGCTGTGCGTACCAGACTATATAGCTCACTGACAGGTTTGGCGCTTGCCATTGCAAGCCTGACATCCTCCGCAGCAATTGCTGAAACCAGTGAGCCTGAATGGCGGTATGCAGACTCCCTCATCAGTGCTCCTCAGATGCCGGAAGGTTTCGCGCACTTCCCCTATGTCAATCCAGATGCTCCCAAAGGGGGTAGGGTGCGCCTCTCGGCAACCGGCACCTTTGACAGTTTGAACCTTGTGGCATCAAAGGGCATTCGTGCAGGCGGGCTGGGCCTCATCTACGATACCCTGATGACCCCATCAATGAGCGAGTCCTCGACTGAATATGGCTTGATCGCTGATGCGATGAAGTATCCCGAAGACTTTGCGTGGGTGGTCTATCGCTTACGCCCTGATGCACGCTGGCACGATGGCAAGCCAATCACCACAGAAGATGTGGGATGGTCATTCGATCAATGGACCACGCAAGATCCTTCCCGAAAATACTATTATCGTCATGTTACGGGCTACGACATTCTGAGCCCGACAGAGATCCGCTTCAACTTTGATAAACCGGGTAACAGAGAAGCCCCGCAAATCCTTGGTTCGCTCTACATCATGCCAAAGCATTGGTGGAATGAGAAAGGTGCTTCTGGAAATGTGCGTGACATTTCCAGAAGCACCTTGGAAGTGCCTCTCGGCTCTGGTCCGTACCGCATCGGAGAAGTCGTACCTGGGCGTTCAATCTCATTTGAGCGCGTTGACGACTATTGGGGGCAAGATCTGAATGTAAATGTTGGTTCCAACAACTTCGACACAATCGCCTACGATTACTACCGCGACGAAACCGTGCAGCTTGAAGCCTTTAAGGCTGACCGTTTTGACTGGCGCACGGAAACCACGGCAAAGAACTGGGCAACCGCCTACGATATTCCTGCTGTTAAAGCCAACCATGTCGTGCTGGAAAAATTCCCGCAGACGTATCGTGGTAGTGGCTTGATGCTGGGCTTCATTCTCAACACCCGCAAAGAGAAGTTTCAGGATCGCCGCGTGCGCCGGGCACTGAACTATGCCTTGAATTTCCAGGAAATGAACCGCACGATCTTCTTTGATCAATACAGCCGTTTCACCAGCTACTTCGACGGAACAAAGCTCGCATCTGCAGGCTTGCCAGAAGGGCGTGAGCTGGAAATTCTGAAGTCTTTGAAATCACCAGTGCCAGAAGCCGTCTTTACAGAGCCCTACGAGAACCCGGTATCCGAAGATTCCCGTCAGGAGCGTGCCAACCTGAGAAAGGCAATCGGCCTTCTTAAAGACGCTGGCTACGTGCAAAAGCAAGGTAAGCTCGTCAACAAAGAGACTGGCGAACCATTTACAATCGAATATCTGATGAATGGTGGCCGCTTTGAGCGCGTTGCTCTTCGTTATCAGGCCTCGCTGAAGAAGCTTGGTATTGACCTGCAGCTGCGCGTCGTCGACAGCTCGCAATATGTCAACCGCGTCCGTAGCCGTGATTTCGGTATGATTTACACCGGCTGGGCGCAGTCTCTTTCTCCAGGCAATGAGCAGAGAGAGTATTGGGGCTCAAATGCAGCGGACAGCGAAGCCTCTCAAAACTATGCAGGTATCAAAAACCCAGCCATCGACGAGCTGATTGATATCATCATCAACTCTGATGATCGTGACGAACTGGTTGCAGCAACCAAGGCTTTGGACCGTATCCTGATGTGGGAGCAATACGTTGTTCCAGGTTGGACATCTCCATTCAGCCGCGTTGCGCGGTGGGATCGTTTCGCACACCCAAAACAGCTTCCTGAATTCTCCATAGGTTTCCCAACCGTTTGGTGGTGGGACGAAGAAAAAGCCAAGAAGATAGAGGAGGCCAATTGATGACGCTTAGCCAAATCAGTAGACGTAGCTTCCTGCACTTCAGCGCGGCCACTGCAGCAGCCTTTCTGGTGCCCGGTGGAGCCCTGCCGGTTCAGGCGGGAACCTTAAGCCACGGCCTCTCTGTCTTTGGTGATCTGAAGTACCCAAAGGATTTCACGGCGTTTGACTACGTCAATCCCGAAGCTCCGGTTGGTGGCAAAATCGCCATGACTGCGCCGAGCTGGGGCTACAATCAGAACCCGCAGACCTTCAACACGTTCAACACCTTCATCCTCAAAGGAGATGCCCCACCGCGTATGGAGCTCTGTTTTGATAGCCTGATGGTGCGTGCCTATGATGAGCCGGATGCCGTATATGGTCTGGTGGCCGAAAGCGCTCTGGTCTCTGAAGACGGCAACTTCGTCACCTTCAAAATTAGGCCAGAAGCCCGGTTCCACGATGGGTCGATGCTCAATGCAGAAGATGTTGCCTTCAGTCTGAACCTTCTGAAGGAAAAGGGGCACCCGATTATCAGCCAGTCCATCAAGGAAATGGTTTCTGCAACCGCTCCGGATGAACACACTGTCACGGTCGCTTTTTCAGGTAATCACAGCAGGCAACTTCCCTTATTGATAGCAACTCTCCCTATCCTCTCAAAAGCGTACTACACCCGCTACAACTTCGAGGCGTCAACGCTGACACCGCCGTTGTCCTCGGGGCCATATATGGTCGGACGCTATGAGATTGGCCGGTATATTGAGTACAAAAAGGTAGAGAATTACTGGGCAAAAGACCTGCCAGTAACCAATGGCCACCACAATTTCGAGATCATTCGCCTCGACTTCTTCCGCGATCGACAAGCAACATTTGAAGCCTTCAAGAAAGGCCGTTTGACGTTCCACGAAGAGTTCTCGTCAAAGACCTGGGCGACAGAATACAACTTCCCTGCATTGACAGAGGGACGTGTTGCCAAGAAGGAGTTTGCCATCCGCCTCCCATCAGGGGCGCAAGGCTGGTTCCTCAACACGCGAAAAGAAAAGTTCTCCAATCCCAAGGTCCGTGAAGCGCTCGGTTATGCTTTCGACTTTGAGTGGTCAAATTCTGCGCTGTTTTATGATCTGTACACCCGAACCCAGTCGTTCTTCGAAAACTCGGAGATGAAGGCTGTTGGTCTGCCAAGCGATGCCGAACTGGCCCTGCTTGAGCCCTACAAGAAAAACCTGCCAGATGGGGTCTTTGGCGAAGCGATCACGCAACCGGTTTCCAATGGTTCAGGCCAGGATCGCAAACTCCTCAGAGAAGCCTCGCTTCTGCTCAAGGAGGCAGGCTACTACAGACGCGGTGAGCAGTTGATCGGGCCTGACGGAAAGCAGCTGCAAATGGAGTTCCTTTCCAACTCGCCTGCTTTCGAACGAATTGTGCTTCCATATGTCAAGAATCTCAGACTGTTAGGCATTGAAGCAAGCTTCCGCGTCGTTGATCCGGCACAGTTCCAGAAGCGTGTTGATGATTTCGATTATGACATTGTCGGGCACCGTTTTTCTCTGACACCAACACTTGGGCCGAGCATCCGTAACTTCTGGACATCGGCTTCTGCGGAAACCTTCGGATCTTACAATCTCTCGGGCATCAAGGTGCCTGCTGTCGACGATTTGGTGGATAAGGCGCTGAATGCATCCTCGCGTGAGGAAATGATAACCGCTGCTAGAGCATTGGATAGAGTTCTGCGCGCAGGCTATTACTGGGTGCCGCAGTGGTTCAAAGCCTTCCACACAGTAGCTGTCTGGGACATGTTCGGCATTCCGAATGATATGCCGGCATATGCCTTCCCCGTAGAAGCGACGTGGTGGGTGGATTCAGAAAAAGCCGCTCGCATCGGCAAGGAAAATTAGGGACAAAAGAAGCCCATGGGCGCCTATATTCTGCGTAGATTGCTTTTGATGATCCCGACCCTTATCGGCATCATGGCAATCAACTTTATCATTATTCAGTTCGCACCAGGCGGACCGATTGAGCAAGTTATCGCTCAATTGCAAGGGGATAGTGTATCCGCAACCAGCCGCATTTCGGGTGGTGGAAGTGATTTTGGAAGTTCTGCCGCAGCCAATCAGGGCGGCGGAGACAGTGCAGGATCGAAATATCGAGGAGCACAGGGCCTTGATCCGGAGTTCATCAAGGAACTCGAGGTCCAGTTTGGCTTCGATAAACCTCCTCTGGAGCGTTTCGGGCGCTTGATCTTGGACTACGCGACCTTCAATTTCGGCGAAAGCTATTTCCGTGACATTGCTGTTGTTGACCTGATCGTCGAAAAGCTACCGGTATCGATCTCACTGGGCCTATGGATGACGCTCATCTCCTATGGCATTTCGATTCCCCTCGGCATTCGCAAAGCAGTAAAGGACGGCACCTCGTTTGATGTCTGGACCTCCAGCATCATCATTGTTGGCTATGCAATCCCGGGCTTCCTGTTTGCAATCATGCTGATTGTTCTCTTTGCCGGTGGCTCCTTCTGGGACTTCTTCCCACTCCGAGGTCTCACCTCAGAGGGCTGGAGCGATATGTCATGGCCACAACGGATTCTCGACTACTTCTGGCATCTGGTCTTGCCATTGACTGCGATGGCGCTCTCCGCCTTTGCAACAACAACGCTTTTGACGAAGAACTCTTTCCTCGATGAAATCCGAAAGCAGTACGTTCAGACTGCCCGCGCCAAAGGCCTGACAGAGCGTCAGGTGCTTTACGGTCATGTTTTCCGCAATGCGATGCTTATCGTTGTCGCTGGCTTTCCGGGTGCGTTCATCTCGGCGTTCTTTGCAGGCTCGCTCCTCATTGAGACGATCTTCTCGTTGGATGGCCTTGGCCTGTTGGGTTTTGAATCGGCGCTCAACCGCGACTATGCAGTTATGTTCGCCACGCTTTATATTTTCTCGTTGATGGGTTTGATTGTGAATCTGGTTTCAGACCTCACCTACACCTGGATTGATCCCCGGATCGATTTCGAAAGCCGGGAGGTGTAACGAGCAATGGACACACAACTCGAAAAACGCCTTCAGGATCAGGGCTACGAAACAATCAATCCGCTGCCAGAGCAGACGCAACCGCCTGAAAAGCGGCAAAAGCTGTCACCGCTCAATCAGCGTCGCCTGCAAAACTTCAAAGCCAACAAGCGTGGATACTGGTCCCTTTGGATTTTCCTCGTCCTGTTTGTGCTCGCCCTGGGCGCAGAATTCATCACCAACGACCGCCCAATCCTGGTTTCCTATAAGGGCGAGCTGCTCATGCCGGTCTTTACGGACTACCCGGAGGAAAAGTTCGGCGGTTTCCTTGCAACAACGGATTATCGTGATCCATTCATTCAGGAAGAGATCGACGCCAACGGCTGGATTCTCTGGCCTCCGATCCGCTATTCATACCAGACGGTCAACAACGAAATCCCGGTCCCGGCACCAGCTCCTCCAAGCTGGATGATGGATAAGGAGCTGCGCTGCGAGCGTTATGCTGAGGGTGTAAACGATCCAAACTGTACAATTGGCAACTGGAACTGGCTCGGCACAGACGATCAGGGCCGTGATGTCCTCGCCCGCCTTGTCTACGGATTCCGCATCTCGGTACTCTTCGGTCTGGCGCTAACACTGGCATCCTCCGTCATCGGCATTGGCGCTGGTGCTGTGCAGGGCTTCTACGGCGGTTGGGTTGACCTTGGCTTCCAGCGCTTCATTGAAATCTGGACGGCAATGCCGACGCTCTACCTCATTTTGATCATCTCGTCGGTGCTGACGCCGGGGTTCTGGATCCTGTTCTCAATCCTGCTCGCCTTCTCGTGGGTGGCCTTGGTCGGTGTGGTTCGGGCGGAGTTCCTGAGAGGCAGGAACTTCGAATACATCTCCGCTGCGCGAGCGTTGGGCGTTTCCAATGGCACGATCATGCGGCGCCATCTGCTGCCAAACGCGATGGTCGCAACGCTTACATTCATGCCGTTCATCCTGAATGGGTCCATCTCCACGCTGACAGCGCTGGACTTCCTCGGCTTCGGCTTGCCTCCGGGCTCCGCATCGCTGGGTGAGCTGCTCAAGCAGGGTAAGAACAACCTTCAAGCGCCGTGGCTTGGCATGACAGGCTTCTTCGTCCTGTCGATTATGCTCAGCCTGCTGATCTTCATCGGTGAAGCGGTTCGCGATGCCTTTGATCCACGTAAAACGATGAACTGAAGAAGGGAGGATCGCATATGACTGATAATCAAACGCTCCTCTCTGTTGAGGACCTTTCCATCGCCTTCCAGCAAGGCGAAAAGGAAAATCTCGCCGTTGACCAGATCTCTTTCGACATCAAGGAAGGCGAGACCGTCGCACTTGTGGGCGAAAGTGGCTCGGGCAAATCTGTTTCAGCACTGTCTGTGCTCAAGCTTTTGCCCTATCCGGCTGCAAGCCATCCAACTGGCAAGATCGTCTATCAGGGCGAAGACCTGATAGCAGCGACCGAAGGTGAAATGCGCTGTGTGCGTGGCAACAAGATCTCTATGATCTTTCAGGAGCCTATGAGCTCACTGAACCCGCTACACACCATCGAACAGCAGATCGCGGAGATCCTGAAGATCCACCGTGGCCTCGGTGAGACGAATGCCCGAAAGCGCGTACTGGAACTTTTGGATCAGGTCGGTATTCCAAATCCGGAAGAACGTCTGAAGTCCTATCCGCACCAGCTCTCCGGTGGTCAGCGCCAACGTGTCATGATCGCCATGGCATTGGCAAACGAGCCGGACCTGCTGATTGCGGATGAACCGACAACAGCACTTGATGTCACGGTTCAGGCGCAAATCCTGCAGCTGCTGAAAGACCTGCAGAAGAGCACAGGCATGGCCATGCTCTTCATCACGCACGATCTCGGCATTGTTCGCCGGATCTCTGATCGTGTTTGTGTGATGACACAGGGCAAAATTGTCGAACACGGCGATACCGAAGATATCTTCGAAAGCCCTCAACACGAATACACCCAGCATCTGCTGGCGGCAGAACCTAAAGGGCATCCACCTGCCGGCGATACCAGTCAGCCAATTGTCATGGAAGCCAAAGACCTCAAGGTCTGGTTTCCCGTCAAACGTGGCTTTCTGCGTAAAACAGTCAGCCACATCAAAGCAGTTGATGGCATTGATGTGACCGTTCGCGCTGGGCAGACGCTAGGCATTGTAGGCGAAAGTGGATCTGGGAAGACCACGCTGGGTCTTGCGATCCTGCGTATGATCTCCTCAAACGGTCAGATCAGCTTCAATGGCTCTGATATTCAGGAACACTCGTGGAAGCAGATGCGTCCGCTGCGCCGGGATATGCAAATCGTGTTTCAGGATCCATTCGGCTCCCTGTCGCCGCGTATGTCAGTCTCGGAGATTGTTGGCGAAGGCCTCAAGATCCACATGCCCAACCTCACGGCCAAAGAACGGGAAGCCAAGGTTGCAGGTGCGCTGGAAGAAGTGGGGCTGGATGCAGCTACGAGGTTCCGTTATCCGCATGAATTCTCAGGTGGACAGCGACAGCGTATCTCGATTGCGCGGGCAATGGTGCTTGAGCCAAAGTTTGTGATGCTGGATGAACCAACGTCAGCATTGGATATGAGCGTTCAGGCACAGGTCGTCGACTTGCTTCGCGATCTGCAAAAGGCTCATGGCCTGGCGTATCTGTTCATCTCGCACGACCTCAAGGTCGTCCGCGCACTCGCCAATGATGTGGTCGTTATGCAGCATGGCAAGGTGATGGAAGCAGGGACGTCAGACGAGGTCTTTGACAATCCGCAGACCGAGTACACCAAGGCCCTGATGGCTGCTGCATTCCGTCTGGAAGCAATTGAGGGCGTCATCAGCTCTTGATGTGCTGCTGCTCTGCTCAATGAGCAATAAGAACTTACCCATGGCCGAACATTCGGCCATGGTCATAGCAAATCTACGGTGGAAGTAAGGGAACTAGGTTCCGACAACAACATCCTTGCCGACTTTTAGCGTAACCTTACCACTCGCTTCCATCAGCTGGATTGGCGTCCGCTTTGCAGCTTCCTTCAGTGCTTTTGTGAAGCCACCGTCCCCTTTTAAAGATTCAGCCTTGAAGTTCTTAATTTTGGAATCGTTGTTCACTTCATCCAAAAATTTGCCTTCCGCGCGTTTCTTCTTTTGGTTCAGCTCTTTCATGAAAGCATCCTCGGTCTTTTCGTCAACCTTGGCTTTCTTCAGGCTTGCTTTGATTTTGCTGGTTTCTTTGTAAACCTGATCGATATCATCAAACTTCATAAGCACGGCCATCAGGATCTCCCTTTTGTTGTTTCTTTTGGATCAACGACCAGTATCACGCTAGGGACACTACTTGTGCATTCTTACCATAGGGTAACAAAAGGAAGTGGAGGTTGAAGCATTCAAGGCAAAGCGCTTGTGCATCGTGCGGAGAACTTACATCCAGCGCCGGACGCGTGCTTTGTAGGCAAGGTACTCTTGACCAAAATTCTCTTCCAGAAGGTCTTCTTCAGGTTTGATCTGGAACAGGGTGATATAGACAGCAAAACCCAGAGCAACTGGAATAGCAAACAGGTTTCCCTGAAAGATGGCCCATCCCAACAGGATGAACTGCAAACCCAGATACATCGGATTACGTGTTTTGGAGTAAATTCCGTCAGAAACAATAGCACTCGCATTTTCAGGGTGTGTAGGGCTTGTTGTTGTCCGCGCTCTGCGGAACTCAGAGAGCCCGGTCACTCCAAAATAACTGCCAGCTCCGATGCCAATCACAAGAAATGCTGTCCCTGCACCATGCAGATTGATATCTCCGGGAAGCAGTGTTGCAACCATCCAGATGATAATTGCAAAGCTAAAGAAGACAGCCACAGGCGGGAACCTGAGTTTTAAATTTTCCATTGTGTTCCAGTAGTTTGTTGTTCCAGAAATGCAGGAAGCCTATCAGTTCTCTGAGAGTGCCAGCTTAACACCAAGCGCACCAAACGTAGCTGCAAAACCTCGTTTGAGCCAAGCCATAACTTTTGGGCGGTTGATCACATAATCGCGGGCCAGCGACGCCATTGCGCCGTACCCGATGAAAACAACAAATGTAAGTGCCATAAAAACAAAGGCATGGAAGAGTAGAGCAGATGTTGCATTTTCACTGTCAGGAGAAACGAACTGAGGGAGGAAAGCGAGGAAAAACAGAGACAGCTTTGGGTTCAGCACATTAAGCAGAATACCGTCGAGTGCAGTGCGATAAAGAGTTCTCTCGCGCTTCTCTCCACTCACTTCCAGCGCACCACCACTGCGCAGGATGCTCCATGACATGTAAAGCAGATAAGCAACACCAAGATACTTCAGGATCTGATAAGCGAGGGCGCTGCTATGAAAGATCGCTGCCACCCCAATAATGCTTGCCAAAGCTGCTGGAACAATCCCGAGCGTACAACCAAACGCAGCAGCAACACTTGGCTTAAGCCCTTTCCCAAGCCCGATAGCAATCGTGTAAAGCACACCTGGTCCGGGCAGCAGGACAACAATGAAGGACGTTAGAAGATACTCAAGTGTCATGGAAGAGCTCACAAATTGATGGCAGGACGATAGAAGCTCTAGTCTATCTGATCACTCAGGCGTGTCCAATGAACATAATCGAGCTATGTGTGAGTTGGAATTTAAATGTAACTTGCATTTAAGAAATCTAGAGTTGCATATAATAACGATGATGAGATTTTATCTGGTGTGAGCTTTTATGCGTCTTCTGAAAAATAAACTTGCATTAATGGTTTCAGCTCTTCTGTGGGGCGGAAACTTTGCTTTGCCACAGCAGGCTTTAGCGGAAGCTACAGTTGTTAATCAACAGTCATGCTCGCTAGAGTGCATGAAATCAGTACTCTTTAGTTTTGATGTAGATATGCGAGCTGCACGGACCTTAGATATTACTGGGTTTTATGGCAATGCAAATAAGTCTTTCGAAAAAATCGTTCATGAGGCAGGGCCAAACGGGCACCCTATTGCAGCAGCCCGAATTTCGTATAGCTATATAAAGGCTCTAGGCCGTCCAGCAAATATTGCAAATGCTGAGACTTATGCGCGAATTGCTTTTGAGAGCGGGCTCAATATGCTTGCTGAAGCGGGTGTTGCTGAAGCTCTCTACTATCGCGGTTTGCTGAGACAGCATGGTGTTGGGGGACATCAGGAGCTCGATTTAGCATTAGCTGACTTTAAGAGGTCACTTGCAGCTGGAGAGCCACTTGCAAGCATCGCAATGGTAGATCACCCGGCCCTTGACAAGGATATACGCCAACAGTTTCAAATTTTGGAGAGAAGTGCTGCGGATGGCTTCTTACCAGGCGTCGCGCGATACACTGCGCTCGTACTGGAAATTGATGCGAATTTAAGACTTGCAGAAGATCCTGATAATGAAGTTGTTTTTTTCAAAACAAAGCAAGGTATCAAATCGATTGTAGGAGATAAGCGGCCTCCAGTAGTTTGGAAGAATGAGCAGTTTTCTTCACTAATGGGCGATTGGGATAGACGTTATGAAACGGTTCTCGAACAAACACGTGTGACTGCTCTTGATTTCTATCCTAGCTTGGCACTACTGCACTTCTTTGCTCTCGCTGGTGAAGAAATCGACATCACAGATGAAAAATATTATGAAAAGCTTGAAGAAGTACAATTGGATGGTTTCAATGTTGCAGAGTTTGTAAAGCTGTCCGTTGCGGCACAAATCATGCTGGAAACTGGCAATGAAACATATGGGCAAAAGATTTTCGAGTACCTTTTAGATCAGGAGAGTATCTCTCACCCGCGAGCCTTAATTGTACAAGGAGAATTTCTCACTAAATTGGGGCAATATGATAGAGCGTTGCAAAATTTTGAGACGGCTGCATCTTACGGTTACGTTGATGCTCTCTATTATTTAGGGCTGTTGTTCAAAGAGAATTGGCACGGCATGCGAATCCGAGATGATAGAGGATACAAGAAGCTCACTAAATCTGAGCAGATGGAAGTGTTTTATCGAAATCAGAGTGAAGGAGCAATGAAAGCTATCTCTAACTTTGAGAAAGCAGCAAATGCAGGAGACCCACGTTCTGCCCTTCAATTAGTTTTCATTTACACAAGTCGCGAGTACGATATTAGAGACAAAGAAAAAGCACGATATTGGGCAGAAAAGCTGAACGAGCTAGACTATTATAAAACCTATTCATCGATGGCCTTGAGCGTGGCTCGCTAAGTTTCTTTGCTTGATATGGGTTGTTTCTTAGAGGATTATACTCCTCTAAGAAACATGAGTTGCGTCAGTCCAGCTCGTGGTCTTTGCCAGCAATGGCTGCTGCAAAGTCTTTTGCTGAGAATGGCTCAAGGTCTTCTACGCCTTCACCAACGCCGATGAAGTGCACTGGCAGGCCGTATTTACGGGCAATCGCCACCAGAATACCGCCACGTGCTGTGCCGTCCAGCTTGGTCATTACAAGACCAGTTACACCAGCAACCTTGCTGAAAATCTCCACCTGAGAAAGAGCATTCTGGCCTGTGGTCGCATCAAGGGTTAGCAAAGTGGTATGCGGTGCATCAGGAACACGCTTTCGGATCACACGAATGATCTTCTCAAGCTCATCCATCAGTTCAGCTTTGTTCTGCAAGCGGCCAGCGGTATCAATCAACAGCACATCAGTATCGTTGCTGAGAGCGGCATCAACGGCATCGTATGCAAGGCCAGCAGCATCTGCGCCAGTATCGCGCGCCACAACTTCAGCACCAGTGCGCTCACCCCAAATTTTCAGCTGCTCAACAGCTGCAGCGCGGAACGTGTCGCCCGCTGCGAGCATCACTTTCTTACCCTGCTCATGCAGCAGAGATGACAGCTTACCGATTGTGGTGGTTTTGCCTGTACCGTTTACGCCAACCATCAAGACGATGTGTGGTTTATGACCGCTTTCAAGGTCCAGCGGTTTAGCAACAGGGTCAAGGACGCTTTCAATTTCTTCAGCAAGGATACTGCGGACTTCCTCGCCTGAAATTTCCTTATCATAGCGACCATCAGATACACGGTCGGTAATCGCAATCGCTGTATCAATGCCAAGGTCTGCTTGAATCAGAATATCTTCCAGCTCTTCAAGAGTATCTGCATCCAGCTTGCGCTTGGTGAAGATCGAGCTGATGCCCTCAGATAAGGCATTAGAAGAACGGGAGAGCCCAGCTTTAAGACGCTGGAACCAGCTCGTTTTTACTGGAACATCTTCTCCAGTTTCCTCAGTTCCCGGAGTTTTTCCAGCTTCTTCAGCCTCTCGGCTCTCCTCGACCGCTCCAGTTTCCTCGTCTCCTCCGGATCCTCCGCTTTCCCGAACACTTTCAGAGCTTCCTGCTTCTTCAGGTCCTTCCGCTGTTCCTGATGCTTCAGTGATCTCATCTGTGAGAACGGGTTGTCCATCGGCTGTATCCTCAGCAACGGGCCCAGCATCATCGCTGACCTTTGGGGAAAGTATATCTTGCTCAGGCTCAACGTCTGCTGAATTTTCCTCACGCAGATCGTCATTATCCAGGTAGGCGGTCTCTTCGAGGGCTTTGGTTTCTGCCTCATCCAAATCATGAGGCTTATCAGAAACTTTCTCTTCAGTCGCAGGTTCCGACTCAGGTGTGAGCTCTGGATTTTCCAGATCAAGAGTTTCATCTGCGATTGCTTCAGCCGTTTCTTCAAGGCCTTTAACAGGGTCAAGCGGAACGGATTGAACGCCTTCTAAAGACTCACGCAGCTCTGCACTGTCAGGAGCTTTTTCCTCCTGCAGGCTCTGCGTTTCTTCTGAGGAACCGCCAAACAGACGACTGAAAAAACTGCGCTTCTTTTCGCTCATGCTGGAAAGATACCTTTGAAATGTAAAAGCTTAAGCTGCTTTGCCAAGTGGCTCTGCAATTAGATGTCTTTCGGTATGCCCTGTAATGCGTGCGGAGACAAGGCTTCCGGCAACATCCGCATCCAGTTCAACCTGAGTAAATTGCTCGGTGCGACCAAGTCCCTCACGCTCAATCAGGATCTCACGCTTCTTGCCCACTTCAGCACGAAGGTGAGCCAGCAAAGCTTCCTGCCCCTTTTCACGAAGGCGTGCAGCGCGCTCTTTAATGATCTTGCGATCGAGCTGCGGCATACGGGCCGCTGGAGTGCCTGGGCGTGGGGAGAATGGGAACACATGCAGATGTGTCAGCCCACACTCATCAACGATGCGCAGAGTGTTCTCGAACATCTCATCGGTCTCAGTTGGGAAACCGGCAATAATGTCAGCGCCAAAGACAACATCAGGACGCATTTTACGCACGTCTTCGCAGAACTGGATCGTGTCTTCGCGGGAATGACGACGCTTCATGCGCTTCAGGATCATATTGTCGCCAGCCTGCAGGGAAAGGTGCAGATGCGACATCAGGCGATGATCATGCGCAATCACGTCCATAAGCTCCTCATCAGCTTCAATGCTGTCGATGGAGGACAGACGCAGGCGCTTAAGATCAGGCACCATCTTCAAAATCTTGGAACAGAGCGTGCCAAGCTTCGGCGTTCCCGGCAGATCAGCGCCGTAGGACGTAATATCAACGCCAGTCAGAACAATCTCGCCATATCCGTTGTCAACAAGGCGTTTGATCTGGTCAATCACCACTCCCATCGGCACAGAGCGTGAGTTACCACGGCCATAAGGGATGATGCAGAAGGTGCAGCGATGGTCACAGCCGTTCTGAACCTGAACAAACGCACGAGAGCGTCCTTCCAGTCCATCAATCAGGTGACCTGCAGTCTCGCGCACGCTCATAATGTCGTTGACGCGCACCTTCTCGGTTTCTTCAATGCCAAACTGAGCGACACGGCCATAAGAGGCGCGCTCCAGCTTTTCAGAGTTACCAAGAACCAGATCCACTTCGCCCATCTCGGCAAAGGTTTCAGATTCTGTCTGCGCCGCACAGCCAGTCACGATAATACGCGCATCCGGATTTTCGCGGCGGGTTTTGCGAATGGTCTGTCGTGCTTGACGGACAGCTTCGTTGGTCACGGCACATGTGTTGATCAGCACGGCATCCTTAAGGCCTGCGGCCTCTGCTTCGCGCTTCATCACTTCCGACTCATAAGCGTTCAGTCGGCAGCCAAATGTCACAACATCAATGCTCACTGCGTAGGCTCCATTGCCGCGTCCCCCGAAGCGGTCTTTGTGTAGGTGAGGGTGTCGAGATTGAGCTCGCCCTCGAATTCAATTGCGGTTTCACCGGTCATCATGATGTGGTCGTTGTCCTCACGCCACTCAATACCCAGCGGTCCTCCCGGCAGATGGACAGTGCACTTACGTCCTGTCCGTCCAGTTCTGGCAGCAGAAACACCCACTGCGCAGGCCCCGGTGCCACAAGCTTTTGTCAAGCCAGCACCGCGTTCCCAGACTTTCATGCGGATCTCGTTTTCGCCAATGATCTGAGCAAGAGAGATATTCGCCTTTTCAGGGAATATTGGGTGACACTCAAGCAGTGGCCCAAAGCGCCCAAGGTCGTAGGCTTCAATATCATCCACCCAGAAAATGGCGTGCGGATTGCCAACATTCACCACACTGGGTGAATGCAGAACCGGTGCATCAATTGGTCCGATCTGAAGCTCAATGGCACGCGTGTCCGCAAACTCTTCCGCAAGCGGGATCTGGTCCCACTCAAAACGCGGAACACCCATATCAACGCTCACCAAAGTCTGACTGCCAGATGCATGCGCAATCAGCAAACCAGCGTTGGTCTGAATAGGAACGCTTGGAGTGCCTGCTTCACCCATTAGCAGACGGCCAATGCAGCGTGTTGCGTTACCGCAAGCATCTACTTCGCTGCCATCGCGATTGTGAATGCGCATAAAGGCATAAGCATCAGAACTTGCAGGCTCGACCGTAATCATCTGGTCAAAACCAATACCCTTTTCGCGGTCTCCGATAGCTGCAATTTGCGCCGGAGTTAAGACAACCTTCTTTGCGCGGCCATCAAACACCACGAAATCATTGCCTAAACCGTTCATTTTCAAAAAGGGAACCAGCGTATCCGTCATGAGCTTGCTTCCATTCATGCGTAATCCGTCAAGAAGGCACTATATGGATTAAATTACTTTAGATTACTAGGGAAAATGCAGGGAAAAACCTTGTCTGAGACGATTGTGAGGCCAGCTTTAAAGCCTCCCTAATCGAATTCTCTGGTTTTGCACTAATCCGCACAGACTTCCATTACATCTCCAGGCGCCATTTCCTTCAGGATTTCACGCATCACTTCTGGATAAACCGCAACGCATCCCTCTGTCGGTAAAAAGCCTTCTCGTGCCACGTGAAAGAAGATTGCGCTGCCTTCGCCTTTGACCGCCGGATACATATTGCAATCCAGCACGACAACAATGTCGTAAAGCCGGTCATCTCGCCACATCTTCTCATGGCTGGGCTCAAACGGCAGATCGACGGGGCGGTTATAAAGAGTATCCTGAGGAGAATCACACCATCCATCGCTCTGGGACAAGGGCGAAACTGGCAAATACGTGACTGGACAAGAGCTGCGATCCGAGCGGTAATACACATTCAGCAGTTCAAAACGCCCAATCGGAGTTGCACCGTCACCTTCGCGCTTTGTGTGCGTCAAACCAGATCGTCCAAGTGCACACGCAAATGTTACTGCGCCTAGTGTCAGTGTTCCTGAGTGAGGCTCATCACCTGTATGCCGCACAAATAGGGTCTTCTGGGTCTTCTTAAGTAGCTTTGCGGGGGGAGTGGGTACTGCGAGAGGAAGCATCTATGAACCTGTTGTCCTGCGGAAAACACCGGGAGAAACACTCCCAAATAAAGCGGGGGTCACTTACGCGTGAAGTAGATTTTACGAAAAACTTTGAGAATTACCACGTTTTTGCTCGCCTTTTTTTCGGCAACCCTTCATGTATTTATGTGAGATAAGTTTTAGGGCTAGCACCAAAGATTGGTGATTGGGTGAGAATATGACTGCACGTAAAATTCTGCTTGTAGATGACGATAACGATCTGCGTGAAGCGCTCGTTGAGCAGCTGTCGCTTTATGATGAATTTGAAACCACTCAAGCTGACAGTGCTGCGACTGGCATCAAAAAAGCAAAAGAAGATCACTTCGACCTGGTTCTTATGGACGTTGGTCTGCCGGACATTGATGGCCGTGAAGCTGTGAAGTTGCTGCGTAAAGCAGGCTTTGGCGCTCCAGTCATCATGCTCACCGGTCATGATACAGACAGTGACACAATCCTTGGTTTGGAAGCTGGCGCAAACGACTACGTCACCAAGCCATTCAAGTTCGCTGTTCTGCTTGCTCGCATTCGTGCGCATCTGCGTCAGCATGAACAGAGCGAAGATGCTGTGTTCACCATTGGCCGTTATTCCTTCCAGCCTGCTGCAAAGTCCATGCAGGACGATAATGGTGGGAAGGTTCGTCTGACCGAAAAAGAAACTTCTATCCTGAAGTTCCTCTACCGTGCAGGTGAAAAGCCAGTGACACGCGACGTGCTACTGCATGAGGTTTGGGGCTACAACTCCGGCGTTACCACACACACGCTGGAAACTCATATTTACCGTCTGCGTCAGAAAATTGAGCGTGACCCGTCCAATGCGGAGCTGCTCGTGACAGAAGCTGGTGGATATAAGCTTGTGCCTTGAGGCATAAGCAGCTAATCCAAGAACTATGAGTCTAGCCCGCGACATCGAAATCTTAAGACGCGTTCCTCTCCTCTCGCAATTTTCAGAGGACCAGTTGCGCCTGCTCGCATTCAGTGCGGAAACCATGCAGGTGTCTAAAGGTGGAACAATTTTTAATGAGGGTGAGCGGGCAGACGGTGGCATCGTGCTGACAATCGGCAAGGTGCAGCTGGAAACCGGTATGGGGCGCGACGCGCGTCCCAGAGGCACCTACGGCCCCGGTACTCTGTTCGGCGAAAACGCGCTGATGGCTGAGGGCAAACGTCCGGCTCGCGCTGTCGCACTTGAAAATTGCGAATTGATCCGCGTCCGCCGTGCACTCTTCTCCCGCATGCTACAGGAATTTCCTGAAACTGCGCAAAAGCTTTATGTCGATAAAGCTAACCAGTTTACGACAGCTGCTGCCGCTTTGGCGCGGGTTGGTCGCAAGCTGGACGAAGTGGACGCTCTCAATGAGCGCCATAAACAAGAAGTTGCTGCTAAGCGCAGTTAAGCCAGCAGCCCTTTAAAGCGGCTTCTGCACGCGGCTCTCTTTAAAATCATAGATAATCGAGCTTTCGATCTTGGTGATATAGGCCCGCTTTGTGAACTTTTCAAAGGCGAGGCTTTTCAGGTGATCGATATCGCGAACACGCAGATGGGCGACGATATCGTATGCTCCACTGATGAGCGTGACAGATTTTACTTCCGGTAGCCCAACGACCTCCTGCATGAATTCCTCCACCAGCAGCGCCTCGTGTCTGTCCAGCTGAATGAAGAACATGGCCTCAAAGCCCACTCCATAGGCTTTCGGGTCCACGACGGCATGGCTACTCTGTAAAATACCACTGTCTTTCAAACGCTTAATACGCTCATGGCAAGCCGATGGGCTCAGGTTAACCTCTGCAGCCACCTGTTTATTGGGAAGCAGTGCATTGTTCTGCAAAATTTCCAATATAACGAAGTCTGTTCGGTCGAGATGGTGAGAAGTGGTCATTTTTCGGAATCAATTCGATATTCGGAGGGTATGCGCCGCAGTATATTCGGAGAAAATTTGGAATAAAACCTCTCATAAGAAAATACTCTCAATGGCAGCGAATACCCTTCTCTTTTTGATCACCATCCTAAGTCTGATTATCGTGCCCGGCCCGGATATGCTGTATGTCACCAGCAGGGCACTTGCGAGCGGAAAACCCGCTGCCCTCAAAGCATCTCTCGGAATTTCAGCTGGCTATCTCGTGTTCACCGTTTTGGTTGCTGCGGGCTTTCAGTCTCTCTTCCTGGCGGAACCAAGGCTGTTTCAGGCAATCCGCTGGGTAGGTCTGGCCTACCTTATGTACCTGGCCTATCGCCTCTTCTTCGCAAGCGGCATGTGGACTTCAGAAGATGAGCAACAAGCACCAGCAGATACCAATGATCTGAAGTTCGGCTTCCTCACCAGTTTGCTGAACCCAAAGGGAATGCTCTTCTATTTCTCCCTGCTGCCGCAGTTCTATGTGCCGGAGGTTATGCCTTTCTGGCTCTACGCGCTGGTTTTCGGCATGGTGGCAAGCTTGCTCTGTCTGATTGTCTATTACGGCGTTGGCAGCCTCGTTTCTGGTCCTGCCCGCGTGTGGCTGGCAAACAGCAACAACGGCAAACGCGTCTCCATGCTCGCCAGCCTTTGTGTTTTTGCTGTCGGCATCTCTATGGTCGTTGCCGATATAGCGTAAACACATCTGCACGATCTTTTGAAAAGCGCATTGTAAATCAAGCCGTCAGCTTGTGATATGACTGCATGTCGCCTTCATGCAGTCATAGTTTGCCGCTTTGACTGAGCCAACCAACGTCTCACTCAAAGAGGAAATTGCTTCCATGCTAAACACCGTCAGTAAAGTACTCGCAGGAGCCGTCGTGGCTACACTGCTCACTCTGGGTGGGCCAAATTCTTCTGCGCTTGCTCAAAATTATTCAGAGCAAGACGTTTTTGCTGCAGTAGAGGCGAATGACATGAAGGCATTAGACCAAATCGCAAAGGCCGGAGCGTCACTGGATGCCCGTGACAGCTCTGGTGATACAGCGGTCATCGTTGCAGCCAGACGTGGAGACCTTGAGCTGGTCGAACACTTGGTCAAACTCGGTGCCAACATCAATCTGATGGATGCCAAAAAGCGTGATGTGCTGAACATCGCGATCACCACGAGTAACCCTGAACTGGCACGGTTGGCTCTGGACTTAGGGATCGACCCTTCCATGGTGACATCTGTCTATGAAGGCTCTGCACTCATCTACGGCAGCCATCAGGGGGCTGTCGAGATTGTTTCCATGCTGATTGATGCTGGCGCACCGCTTGATCATGTCAACAATCTGGGCTGGACTGCCCTTCTTGAGGCCACCATTCTTGGCGACGGCAGCGAACCTTATCAGACGATCGTCAAGAAACTCGTTGATGCCGGAGCTGACAAAACCATCGCCGACCGCAACGGTGCCCTCCCAATCGACCACGCCCGCAACAAAGGCCACACAGCAATCGTACAGCTCTTGGAAGACTAGGCTGCTTAAGCTGACAGAGATTGGTGAGGAAACAAGGCTCTTTAGCTTTAAGCCTCTTTAAGCAGCTTTTCCCAGTTGGACCAAGCTTTGGAAGCTGGGTCCTCACTAATCAACCGCAAGATCAGCCCTTCAAATCGCTTTCTGCTAGAATACCCAAGAGTTGAAAGAGGGGATCGAGTGAGCTTTTGGCCTGTGCGCTTATGGAAGAATTCCAGAAAGTTGTCATTAGCTTCAATGCGCTGAGCCAACTCAGGCAATGGAATGCCGGTAGCCTTCTCTATCGCGAGCCTAAAGTCCTCAATTGCTTCTTGCGAATGATCGAGGTGACTAAGTGCAATGCCGCGTTCTAAGTACAACATCGCAAGTTTCTTTTCTTCAGATGCGATGAGGGTGTTCAAGAAACCTGTTGTGATGGAAATGCTGCAGGCGCGGACTTTTCTCTCTTCATCAATACCAGGCTTCTGACAAGTTCCGGCAAAAATGCTGGCAGTGAAACCTAGAATCCAGATTGGAAGGAATAAGGCTGCGAAACTCCAAATAAATGTCGCCTTGAACGAGAAGCTCTTGCCAGCGTCTTTATTCATTCAGATCTCCAAGGATTGCACCGTGCGGAGTCCATATAACAAGGGCGCCACAAGGGCGCCCTGAAAAATTTGCTTTATACCAACTTGGTTAGTGCCAAGGATGGCTCAGTCCTAGTTTGTCTTCGTAGCTGTCGATGTGGTCGGTCTTTTGAAAAGTCTGACCAATGTCGTCAAGGCCGTTCAGCAGGCAATGCTTGCGGTGTGGGTCCAGATCAAACTTGATTGAGCCACCATCCGGGCCGCGCACTTCCTGTTCTTCCAGATCAACAGTCAGTGTCGCGTTTGCACCGCGGGACGCATCATCCATAAGCTTGTCGAGATCTTCCTGGCTCACCACGATCGGCAGAATACCGTTTTTAAAGCAGTTGTTGTAGAAGATGTCAGCAAAGCTGGTGGAGATCACACAGCGAATGCCGTAATCCAGCAGAGCCCAGGGCGCGTGCTCACGGGAAGAGCCGCAGCCGAAGTTGTCACCAGCAACAAGGATCTGAGCATTCTCGTAGCTTGGCTTGTTCAGCACAAACTCTTCGTTCCTGGAACCGTCGTCGTTGGTCCGCATCTCATGGAAAAGTGCAGTGCCAAGGCCTGAACGCTTGATGGTTTTCAGAAACTGCTTCGGGATGATCATATCGGTGTCGATGTTGACCAGTGGCAGCGGCGCAGCAACGCCTGTCAGTGTACTAAACTTTTCCATGGACGACTCTCCTCGGATCTCTGGAATTCTCTAATTTTTATTAGGCTACAGCGAGATCAATGCTCTCGTTCAGGCCCATCATAATATTCAGGTTTTGGACGGCTGCGCCGGAAGCGCCCTTGCCAAGGTTGTCATAGATTGCGACCAGCAGAGCTTGGTGCCGGTCATCATTGGCAAAAACGTGCAGCTGCATTTTGTTTGTACCGTTGAAGATTTCCGGGCTCAGGTCCTCAATTGCGTTGACGCTTTCAAACCCTGCGACTTCCACATCGCCAGCAATGCTGGAGAAATGGTCATCAAGCACAGCGTGCAGGTCTTTGCCTGTCGGTGCGTTACGCAGTTGTCCCAGCTGCAACGGAACAAATGTCATCATACCCTGCGCATAGTTGCCAACCGCTGGCTGGAACAAAGGTGCATGGGCAAGGTCAGCATACAGCTGCATTTCCGGCAGATGTTTGTGTCCAAACTGCAAACCGTAAGGCCAGTAAGAAGACGGCTTGTCGCTGGCTTCATACTTTTCAATCATCTGACGGCCACCGCCAGTATAACCGGAAACTGCGTTCACAGTGAGTGCGTGGGTGGACGGAATAACCCCAGCTTCCAGCAGTGGACGCACAGTCGCGATCACGCCTTGCGGGTAACAACCCGGATTGGAAACGAAACGCGCGTTGGAAATGATCTCCGCCTGATCCTTCGTCATCTCAGGAAAGCCGTAGGCCCAATCTGGATTAACACGGTGCGCAGAAGATGCATCAATAACGCGGGTGCTGTCGTTCTTGATGAGCGACACGCTTTCCAGTGCAGCTGCATCGGGTAGGCACAGGATCGCAACATCAGCAGAATTCAAAAGCTCGGCACGAGCTGCCAGCTCCTTGCGGCGCTCCGGAGCGATGCTGAGGATCTCAATGTCACGGCGCCCGGCCAGACGCTCGCGGATCTGTAGACCCGTCGTTCCGGCTTCTCCATCAATGAACACGCGCACTGACATTTTCGACTCCTTGGAGCTTGTAGTTGGAATTAGGTTCAGGGGTTGTACAACGTCCATCACCCATTGTCACAGAATAGGGCGCGTTTTTTTAGGCCTCTGTCCTCAATTGGCAGTTGAGGGGGGCTCAAGCAACTTCAGGTTCACAGGAAAGGCTTTTCGAATATTACAAGAATTCCCGTATGTCGCTCACATCCGAACACATTCTACTGAAAACGATGTTTTTGCGGGATTCTTGTCGCGTTTCGCATTGAAATATTGAGTAAATGCACCTTAATAGGTTTCAAAGGCATAGGCCGCGTCCATGTGGCATGTTCGCGCAGCCTGTGCCGACTATAATGTTGGATGAGGAACGCCTGAATGTCTGTAACGACAGCCGAGGCTAAAGCTGGGCTTATTGCCGATACCTGTGCACTGCTAATTGACGATAACGAAGACGAAGCAAGGTTTGCTGAAGACCTCTTCTCTCACGCCGATGCAGAAGATCTCCTGAACTATACCCCATCAGAGCTTGCGGTCGTATCGCAGGAAGCCTGGGCTGATTTCGCAAATCACCCGCTGGGGACCCATCGTATTCGTGTGTTCAACCCGCAGCCAAACGCTGACGGCAAGCAGCTCGAAGACATTACCATCGTTGAAATCGTCAACGATAACATGGCCTTCCTCGTTTCCTCCGCGATGGGGGCAATCCAGACAGCCGGCTACGAAGTACGCCTCGTACTGCACCCGCTCTTCATCGTAGAGCGTGATGATGATGGCGGCCTGCAAAAGTTCCACGGCACTGTTGGTCTTGGAGGACCATCTGTTCGCCGCGAAAGTCTCATCCACATCCACCTTACACGTTTGAATTCTGATGAGGACATCAAGAAACTCGAAGAGACTCTTGACCTTGTTCTCAATGACGTCCGTCAGGCCGTGCAAGACTGGCGCCCAATGCGCGATAGAATCCAGCTGGCGGTTGAAGAATACCAGCAGGTTCGCGCAAAGGCAGACAACAAGCAGTTTGACGAAGCAATCGCCTTCCTTGAGTGGATGGCGGCTGATAATTTCACCCTCTTGGGGATTCGCGAATTCATTTTTGATGACACCAGCGAAAACAGCGAACTCTCTCTGATCGAAGGCTCAGGTCTCGGCATTCTGACCGATCCGAAGGTCCGGGTGCTCCGCAAGGGCTCTGAATTCGTTGTTATGACGCCGGAAATCAGAGAGTTCCTGCTGAAGCCGGAACCACTGATCATCGGTAAAGCCAACATCCGCAGCCGCGTCCACCGTCATGTTCACATGGACTATGTTGGCGTGAAGCTGTTTGATGATGAAGGCAAGCTTCGTGGTGAACTGCGCGTTGTCGGTCTCTTCACCGCAACAGCGTACACCCGCTCAACCAGCTCCATTCCTTATATTCGCCATAAGACCGCGAAAGTAATGAAGAAGCACGGCTTTGATCCGGAAAGCCACAGCGGTCGTGCACTTCGCAACATCTTGGAAGGTTATCCGCGTGATGATCTGTTCCAGATTGATGTTGAAACGCTCTCCAACTTTGCTGATGCGATTCTTCAGCTCAACGAGCGCCCACGTGTCCGTGTTCTGTCCAGAACCGACAAGTTCGATCGTTTCGTATCGATCATCACCTACATCCCGCGTGATCATTTCACCACGAGCATTCGTGAGCGGGTTGGTAAGTATCTGGCAAATGTCTACGAAGGCCGTCTGTCAGCTTGGTACGCAACGTTCCCTGAAGGGCCTCTCGTCCGCGTCCACTACATCGTTGGCCGTTATATCGGCGATACGCCTCAACCGTCTCAGGCAGAGCTGGAAGCTTCCATTCAGGTTATTGTCCGTACCTGGACAGACAGCCTGCGAGAAGCGCTCCGCTCAGTCTATGGCAACGCCATCTCTGGCGCGCTGCTGAAGCGATATGGTTCTGCGTTTGATGGTGAATACACCTCCGCGACACCAGCGGTGACCGCGACCAAGGATATTCGCCGCGTTGAACAACTGGGCGAGAAGCGCCCGCTTGTTATCAGCTTCTACAAGCGCGAGCGTGAAGGCAAGGGCCAGATTTCTCTGCGGGCTTACCACCTCAACAAACCGATTCCATTGTCCGCTCGTGTGCCGATGCTCGAAAATCTCGGGTTCCGCGTCATCAACGAGAGAACCTACCGGATTACGCCGTCAGATCGCGAACTTAGCTATCTGCACGACACCACGTTGCATTTGGACGAAAACCGCTTCCGCAACTTCACAGAAGCGGACATCGAGCGCCTCGGTGCATTGTTCCTGGCAGTCTGGAACAAGCAGGCTGAAAACGATGGTTATAACGCCCTTGCACTGACAGCAGGATTGGCATGGCGCGACATCGCTATGATCCGCGCACTCTCCCGCTACTTGCGTCAGGCTGGAATCCTCTATTCTGAAGATTATATGTGGGGAACTCTTAACCGCTATCCACAGATCGCTCAGCAGCTCGTTCACCTGTTCCATACACGCTTCGATCCTACACTCGGAACGTTTGAACGTTCGGGTAAGGAGGGTCGTCTGATTGATGAGATTTCCGCAAGCCTTGATGAAGTAACGAGCCTGGATGACGACCGTATTCTCCGTCGTTTCCAGAATCTGATCCTGGCAACATTGCGCACCAACTTCTTCCAGTTGGATGATGCTGGCCAGCCAAAACCAACCTTCGCATTCAAACTTGACCCACATAAAGTGGAAGGCCTGCCAAAGCCGCTGCCGTACCGCGAGATCTTTGTGTACAGCCCACGCGTTGAAGGCGTGCACATGCGCTTTGGTCCGGCTGCTCGTGGTGGCCTGCGTTGGTCCGACCGTGCTCAGGATTACCGCACAGAAGTGCTGGGCCTTGTGAAAGCACAGCAGGTCAAAAACGCTGTGATCGTTCCTGTTGGCTCAAAAGGTGGTTTCCTGCCGAAACAGCTTCCAAAAACAGGCAGTCGGGATGAGTGGATTGCAGAAGGAACTGAAGCCTACAAGATCTTCATCTCCTCCCTGCTGGATCTGACAGATAATCTGGACGCTGACCTCATCCTGCCACCAGAGCTGGTTGTTCGTCACGATCAGGACGACCCATACCTCGTTGTGGCAGCTGATAAAGGCACCGCGACCTTCTCAGACACCGCAAACGCGATCTCAGAAAGCAAAGGCTTCTGGCTGGGCGATGCATTCGCGTCCGGCGGCTCCGCTGGGTATGACCATAAGAAGATGGGCATCACCGCTCGCGGCGGCTGGGAAGCTGTGAAACGTCACTTCCGCGAAATGGACCGTGACATCCAGAAAGAGCCATTCACCGCATGTGGTGTTGGTGACATGTCTGGAGACGTGTTCGGCAACGGTATGCTGCTTTCAAAGGCAACCAAACTCGTTGCTGCCTTTGATCACCGCGACATCTTCCTTGACCCGAACCCGGATCCAGCTGTGACCTGGGAAGAACGCAAGCGTATGTTCGATCTGGGGCGTTCGTCCTGGCAGGACTACAACAAGGAACTGATCTCAGAAGGCGGCGGCATCTACCCACGTTCTTCCAAGTCTATTCCTCTGACCATTCAGGTTCAGAAGATGCTCGGCCTCAACAAGTCGAAAGCATCTCCTCAGGAAGTCATGACCGCTATCCTGAAGATGCAGGCAGACCTGCTGTGGTTCGGTGGTATCGGCACATACATCCGCGCTTCTGACGAAAACAACAGCGATGTGGGCGACCGCGGCAACGACGCAATCCGCATCACAGCGGCTGAAGTCGGTTCGAAAGTCATCGGCGAAGGTGCAAACCTCGGCATCACTCAGAAAGCTCGTATCGAGTTCTCTCGTGCCGGTGGTCGCTGTAACTCCGATGCGATTGACAACTCCGCTGGTGTGAACTCCTCCGATATGGAAGTGAACATCAAGATTGCGCTGGGCGCTGCAGTCAAGAAGGGTACCCTCACCACTCCAGACCGCAACGTTCTGCTGGCAGATATGACAGACGAAGTTGCTCAGCTGGTGCTGCGTAACAACTACCTGCAAACTCTGGCAATCTCCCTCTGTGATCGTCGTGGCCTTGAAGACCTGGGCTATCAGGTCCGCATGATGCGTCAGCTCGAATCTCAGGATCTGCTGGATCGTGTTGTTGAAGATCTGCCAGATGATGTGACCATCGAAGAACGTGAAAAAGCAGGTCAGCATCTGTCTCGTCCAGAACTGGGCGTGCTGCTGGCATATGCTAAACTCACGCTCCATGATGAGTTGCTGAACAGCTCCGTTCCTGATGATGCCTACCTCGCGAAAGAGCTGTACCGCTACTTCCCGAAACAGATGGCAGAGACCTACACTCAGGAAATTGAAGGACACCGTCTGCGTCGCGAAATCATCGCAACAATGCTGGCGAACTCCATCATCAA
This sequence comes from Pseudovibrio sp. Ad46, assembly GCF_001623065.1. Classification (NCBI taxonomy): domain Bacteria; kingdom Pseudomonadati; phylum Pseudomonadota; class Alphaproteobacteria; order Hyphomicrobiales; family Stappiaceae; genus Pseudovibrio; species Pseudovibrio sp. Ad46. Next base: position 225,922 of record NZ_LMCG01000005.1, read on the forward strand.
CCGGGGTGGTCCTGCATTCCTGACCCGCATCATCGATCAGACCGGCGCGTCTGTCGCTGATGTAGCCCGTGCCTTCGCTGTGGTGCGTGATGCCTTTGGACTGACCCAGCTGAACGAAGAGATCGACCGTCTCGACAACACCATCTCCGGTGATCTGCAGCTAGAGCTCTATACTCTGGTTCAGGATCTGGTGCTGGGTATGGTGATCTGGTTCCTGCGCAACGTCTCCTTCGAAGATGGTTTGGAAGCAGCGATCAACCGCTTCCGCGATACCGTCAAGCGTCTGTCTCCACGTCTGGAAACATTCCTTTCCGAAGAACGGGCAGCAACGCTCAAAGCGGAAACTGATCGTCTGGTGGAAGCTGGTGTTCCAATCATGATCGCAGCTCGCATCGCCCGTCTCATCGGCGAAATGGTGATCCCGGATATCGTTCTGGTTTCCGAAAAAGCCAACCGTGACGTGGATGAAGTTGCAGCCTCCTACTTCCGCGTGGCCGAGCACTTCAAGTTTGGTGCGATTGAAGAGCTGGCTCGTGAGTTTGTCATTCGTGACTACTATGACGGATTGGCGCTCGACCGTTCCCGTTCCATCCTGGCAAATGCTCTGCGTGATCTGGCTGCTCAAGCCCTTGCGGACGAAAAAGGCTTTGATGGCTGGCTGGAACGCAATGGCGGTAAAGCTGAAAGAACACAGCAGGCAACCAACGAGATTCTGGAGAAGAACCTGTCGGTTTCCAAGTTCTCTGTGGCAGCTGGCATGCTGGCAGAGCTTGCAAACTAAGCTCTGCAAACAGTACAAAAAACAAAACCCCGGTGCAGCACCTTGCATCGGGGTTTTTCTTTGCCTGAAATCAGAATTATCTATTCTTGGCGTTTTTCTCTTTTTCCATCGCAAGTCGCATTTCAAGGTCGGAGATATGCTTCATCGCGGCCTTCTTGTCCTCATCGCCGGTAGCAGCGCGGTACTTCTCACGCGCTGCGGCAATGTCATGGGTCAGCTGCACTTCGCGAGGGGCGGCAGCGCGATCAAGTACGCTCTTATCTACGCCTTCGATGCGTTCTTCTTCGACCTTGGTTCCTGATTTTGAACGGAGCGCTTCCAACTGCGCTTTGAGTTCCTGTTGGGCGGCGGCGTTCTTATTGTTTTTATTGAGGTCGAACATGCTGGTTCCTTCTCACGTGTCAAAACATATCCTCCCCATAGATATGAATTTAAACCAGCGTCTCTGTCTATTACGTCCCGAAAGGTGTGCTGAACCTGAGCTTAATGTTGTGGGCCTCTATCTATTCAAATCCGACACATTCTGTGCGCGATCTCATTTATAGATCAGCTTGGCGGTCACAATCGCACCAACCGCGATAATAGAGATGATATTGCCAACAACAAGCGGCCAGGCCTCCATCATGATGCCATAGACAAACCAGAGCACCACAGTGCTCAGGACAAGAAGGTTTGCAGCAAGGGAGAGGTCTTTTGTTTCGCGAGACCGCCACGTTTTCACGGTCTGAGGAAGCCAGCACAAGGTGCCAATAATGGCAGCGAGATAGCCGATGTAATCTGCATAAATGAGCATAGTGATAATCGCATTTTTAATGTGAGATAAGAAAAAACTGGGTAGGTGTATGCAGGGTAGCACAAGATGAAATCTAGCGTAATAGGTGCATGTGCGGCAGGTCTTCGCACAAAAAAAGCCTCGGGCGTACCGAGGCTTCATCATCATTAGGTCGGCTAATAGGTCGTTAAAAGACTCGGACCTCTTCTCGTGCAACCAGTTCGGACAGCGTTTTGATGCGCGCGCCGTTTTCCTTGAAGTTCGCAGGTGAAAGCCATTTTTCAAAGGAGGCACGCAAAACGGGCCATTCGCTATCAAGCACCGAGAACCAGGCCGTATCAAGGTTCTTGCCTTTGACAACGGATGCCTGACGCAATGTTCCCTCGTAGCTGAAGCCAAGGCGCACAGCTGCTTTGCGAGATACTTTGTTCAAGGCATTACAACGCCATTCGTAACGACGGTAGCCCCATTTATCGAACACTCGCTGCATCATCAGGAACATCGCTTCCGTGCCACCGCACTTGCGTTGCAGCAGGGGGGAGAAGTGGATGTGCCCAACTTCAATGCTGCCAGTTTCAGGCACAATGTTCATATAACTCGCGACACCAAGAGCTTTCCCGCCTTCTTGTTCAATGATAGCAAATGAAAACGGGTCGTTCCCGGCAGCCAACTCCTTGATGTATTGCTCAAAGCTTTCAAAGTCTGGAAAAGGGCCTTCATCCAGATAGGTCCAGTTCCGGCCTTCTGTATCGACACTGAACGCCTCATACAGGTCTTGCGCATGCTTTTCGGGGTCCAGTCGCTCCAGTCTGCAAAAGTGACCGACCATCGTCTCGTCTGTCGGCAGCTGAGCCGGAGCCCAATCCAACATATCTTCGCCCACGACCTGCCCCAGTTCGTTCTGGTTTTGAGAGGGATCCTTTTCGGATTTCTCTGCGGATTTCAGTGCAGCTAGATATGCAAGCATTTTAGGCCTCCTCGGAATGTCCCGATCTGGAAAGTTTAAAGCACCAAAATGACAAAACCCCGACCTTTCAGTCAGGGTGTCATCATCAGGTATTAAAGGCGTTCAGAAGGATCGTTCTTTCTTACAAGAGCAGAACTTCCGCGTTCATTGTCGTCCTCGTCTTTCCTCGAAGACGTAAACGCCCAGAAACTCCGCTTAATGTCACCTTTGGCAAAACAGTCGTAAAAGTCGCGACGTCCATACATGGAGTTCTTGCTACAGCCGTAGCCGTACCAGTAGCAGGTATCGCTTTTCTTCACTTCAATGTGGCCGTGGCGATTGCGTTTGTCGCGGTTATAAACGCAGATCGAGCCATCTGGCGCACGGTCAGGGCTGCTCACGCGCAAGCGTTTGAAGCCATATTTCGGGAGAGCCTTGATCGCCATGTAAGCCGAGCCACCCGGAATGTAGGTGTCTACCAGACCTTCAGAAATCAGATGCTTCTTCACATAGCGGTAGCAGTAAGTCATTCCGCGGCGGCGACGAACAGAGCGAACACGGCCAGAGCTTGCAGCCAGCACTGCGCCAGCATAGCCAATATAGCTGTCTTCTTCGCTACCGGCGATCTTTTCTGCTTCGTCACGGCTGAGTTTGGCAACTTCAGTCAGTGTGTAGGTCGAAAAATCTGCTTTGGAAACGTAAATGTCAGCGGTGATGCTGCTTTCTTCGTCCGGCTGGTCAACGCCCAGACGAACCAGCTCGCCTTTGGTTGGGTCCGCCGCCCAGTCCAGCACGCTCAGCTGTGCGCCAACAGGTAGGATTTGTTGAAGAGAAGAGCCTGCCTTGCCGTCTTCAGCTGTCGCCCAGCCTTTAGCAAGAATTGGCTTGGCAACATTATAATTGCCGGAGGTGGTCATCTTGTTTTGTGGAAGAGTATCTTTGCCGGAGAGCAGAGAAACTGGCTCCTCAGACAAAGATAGGTCACCAAAAGAAGCGTTTGGCCCTGCAGCAACTGCTGTAGTGAGAACCAGAAAACTAAACCCTGCATACGCGGATACTTTTGCAAGCTGTAGCATAATTCCTCCGAAAGCCTTTTTTAGGCACAGCGGCACCGGTTCCCGCGCGCGTTGCATGCGAGATTGCTGGAACTTGGCAATAAGAAACGGTCGAGGCGCTCACGCGCTTCGTGGTTCATGCCAGTCTGATGATGGTGCGCAGCTGTCGTTTTACTGACGCAAGCTCCTGCTCGGGGGCATCTTGCACGCCGGCAGGCAAAACTTTCCAGCAAGCTTTCCGGGGAAGGCCTGCAGGCACTCAACGCTCAAACACATGCAATACAGGCTGGCGCCTGCCTCTCGGTGCCAGTCTGTCAGTCAGCAATGTAAGAGCGCGTTTGCTCGTTTAGATCTTGCGCAGCGCCACGGTTTCGATGCTATGGTCTGTTCCCTTTGTCAGGATCAGATCAGCGCGTGGTCGCGTCGGCAAGATGTTCTGGCGAAGGTTCTCCAGATTGATGTTTTGCCAAAGGTCCTTCGCGATCTCTTGCGCCTTATCATTCGAAATTGTGGAAAATTTATGGAAATATGAACCGGGATCTCGGAATGCCGTCTCACGCAGACGCATGAAACGCTCCAGATACCAGCGTTGCAGCACTTGCTCTTCCGCATCAATGTAGATGGAAAAGTCAAAGAAATCAGAGACAAAGGGCACTGCCTTTGCCGCTTTTGGCTGATGCGAAGTCTGCAAAACGTTCAGCCCTTCGACGATCAAAATATCTGGCTGTTCGACTGTGACATGCTGTCCCGGCATCACATCATAGAAGAAATGAGAGTAAATCGGGGCACGAACTTTGCGCTCTCCGCCCTTGATGTCTGTCAGGAATTTGAGCAGTGCAGAGCGGTCATAACTCTCAGGAAAGCCCTTCCGACGCATCAATCCTTCTGTTTCCAGAACAGAGTTCGGATACAAAAAACCGTCAGTGGTGATCAGGTCCACTTTTGGACTGGCAGGCCAGCGCGAAAGCAGTGCCTGCAACAGGCGGGCCGTCGTTGACTTGCCGACAGAGACCGAACCCGCAATACCAATGATGAACGGCGTTCGGGTCAGCTGCATGCCCAAAAAGCGCTTCGTTGCAAACTGAAGGCTTTGGGAAGCTTCCACGTAATAGGCAAGCAGACGAGACAGTGGCAGGTAAATATTCTTCACCTGCTCCTGAGACACAAAGTCATTGAGCGATTGCAGGTCTTCAATTTCCTGCATGCTCAACGTCATTGGTGTGCCTGCGCGTAAAGACGCCCATTCAGTCTCTGTAAAGACAGAGTAGGGGGACAGGTCCAGCTCTTGCACTGGAGCGATTTCTTTATGCATAGCGTTAGCGCTCAAGGCCCCTCGTGCCTCCCACTTCGCGTGACAGGAAGAAAACTAGTCGTCCGTACGAGACGCTTTTTCTTCCAGTCCGGTTTGGCCGGTGCGTGCTGCAAGCTTAGCTAGAACTTCATCCAGCGACACATCGGAAACCTTCATAACAACAAGTAGATGATACAGCAGGTCAGCTGCTTCAGAAGCAACACCGTCTCTATCACCTTCTACGGCTGCAATCGCAGTTTCAACGGCTTCCTCTCCAAGCTTCTGTGCACACTTGGAAACGCCCTTTGAAATGAGTTTGCGGGTATATGACATTTCATCGTCACTGTTCGCACGTGCAGCAACAATAGCCTCTAGGTCCGAAAGGGTAAAATTGGTCATTTGGCTAGCCTTGTTGAGGCCGCTTCAGGATTACTCTGAATACCTGAGCGAAATTTACTTATCCAGACGCATAGGAATTCCAGCATCTGCCATGTGTTGCTTGGCTTCTTCAATGCTGTAAGTCCCAAAATGGAAGATTGAAGCAGCAAGCACAGCAGTCGCGTGTCCATCACGAACACCCTCAACCAGATGATCCAGAGTTCCAACCCCACCGGAAGCGATCACAGGTACATGTACAGCATCCGCAATTGCACGGGTAAGCGGCAAATTGTAGCCCTCTTGCGTGCCGTCACGGTCCATAGATGTAACAAGCAACTCTCCAGCGCCAAGGTCCACTGCCTTACGCGCAAATTCAACAGCATCAATGCCAGTTGGCGTACGGCCACCATGGGTAAAAATCTCAAAGCGCTCTTCTTCGCCTTCAGCAGAAACACGCTTGGCATCAATGCTGACAACAATGCACTGACTACCGAATTTCTGAGCTGCTTCCCGAATAAATTCAGGATTTTTCACCGCTGCGGTGTTGATTGAAACTTTGTCAGCCCCGGCGATCAGCAGCTTGCGGATGTCTTCAACAGTGCGCACACCGCCACCAACAGTCACTGGCATAAAGCAAGCTTCAGCAGTGCGTTGCACAACATCATAGATCGTGTCGCGATTGTCGCTGGAGGCTGTGATGTCAAGGAACGTCAGCTCATCTGCACCAGCTGCGTCATAAGCTTTGGCTGCCTCAACGGGGTCACCAGCATCGATCAGGTCAACAAAGTTGACGCCTTTCACGACACGGCCATCCTTCACATCAAGGCATGGAATAATGCGAGCCTTCAGGGTCATGCGAGGCCCTCACGGCTTTTCTTGATCAGGTCAAGCGCTTCAGCAGGGTCAAGACGACCATCATACAACGCACGACCAGAGATCGCGCCCTCAAGAATATCGCAATCTGTTTGCACCAGACGCTCAATGTCTTTGATATCTGCCAAGCCACCGGAAGCAATAATCGGAATGCTCACTGCATTCGCCAGCTCCAGTGTGCTCTCAATGTTCAGGCCCTTAAGAACGCCATCACGGTCAATGTCGGTGTAGATGATCGCTGCAACGCCAGCATCTTCGAACTGCTTCGCCAGCTCAATCACAGTCAACTCAGAGGTCTCTGCCCAACCTTCAACTGCAACCTTGCCACCTTTTGCGTCGATACCAACGGCAATGCGGTCAGGGTACTTCTTGCAAGCTTCCTTCACCAGCTCAGGGTCACGGAGAGCCACGGTACCAAGAATGACGCGTGCAACGCCTTTCGCCAGCCAGTTGTCGATGTGTTCCATGGTGCGGATACCGCCGCCCAGTTGAACCGGGTTAGTGGTGTTGGCAAGGATCGCATCAACAGCTTCGCCGTTTTTGGTCTCACCGGCAAACGCACCATCAAGGTCAACAACGTGCAGCCATTCAAAGCCCTGGTCCTGAAACGCCTTCGCCTGCGCACCTGGGTCATCGTTAAACACGGTTGCCTGATCCATGTCGCCCAGTTTCAAACGAACGCACTGGCCGCCTTTAAGGTCAATCGCTGGAAAAATAATCATAATTCTGTCCTTGGACTTGTCTGTGTCACTGAAAGCGGGCAGCCGTTACGGCGCCCAGCTCAGGAAATTGGAAATCAAAGAGAGACCGAGCTTCTGGCTCTTTTCCGGGTGAAACTGCGTGCCAACCATGTTGTCTCGTCCCACCATCGCAGTGAACTCACCCGCATAGTCAAAGCTCGCCAAACGGTGTTCAGGGTTCTCGGTCGCAAAGTGATAGGAGTGCACGAAGTAAGCGTGCAGGCCATTACCGCCGGTTTTGATGCCTTCAAGCACCGGATGTTCATCACCAGTGACGTTGATGGTGTTCCAACCCATGTGAGGAATTTTCAGCTCAGGATTAGCTGGTTTCATCGCGGTGACATCACCGCTGATCCAGTCCAGCCCTTCCGCCTTCTCAAATTCAAGCCCACGAGTCGCCAACAACTGCATGCCCACGCAAATCCCCATGAAGGGTTTACCGTTGATGAGCACAGCTTCCGCCAATGCCTCTTCCATGCCATCCAGCGCCAACAGGCCACGGCGACAATCCGCAAATGCGCCAACACCGGGCAGAACGATACGGTCAGCCTTGGCAACAACTGAAGGATCAGAAGTCACCGTAACCTCATGAGTATGATGATGGTTATGGGCTGCATGCTCAAACGCTTTTGCCGCGGAGCGCAAGTTGCCAGAACCATAATCAATAATTGCCACACTCATGAAGAAACTCCTGTTATCGCTTGAGTGTCATTCCAACGACGTCAGTGTCGCTGGTGTGTGGGGCCACTGGCCCCTGTGGAAGCCGCACTTTACTTTTGGTTTTGGAAACGCGGTCGAAGAAACGAATTTCTGCCTCATCCAGATTGGCAGCAGAGATAAACCCGACAGTCTGCCAGTTTTTGCGGCGCAGGCTCCAGCTTTTCAGAAACCCGGCTTCCATCGCAAAAAACAAAGTGGCGAGCACGGTGATAAAGCCGCCAGTGGTAGACCCAAAGGCTTCAGCAACAAACACCAGTGCAATGATAGCTGCCAGATACCCGAGGAAGACCAGCCACATCCGGTTGTACAAAGACCAGAGCAGCGGGAAGAGCATCGCCCACCACGAGAAACCGTCTTTCACGAACTTGATGTTTCGTGCGTCCTCGTCCTTCAGGTGGTCAAGTGAAACCCCTGGTTCGGTCATGACATAATAGACAGCCAATTGCATTCTCCCTGAACAAGCAGAGCTGCGGGCCGAAAAGGTTAGCCGCCAAGCTGACCTTTTGTAGTTGGCACGCGTCCACTCTGACGTGGATCTGGTTCGATAGCTGTGCGTACAGTACGCGCAACTGCTTTAAAGCATGTTTCCGCAATATGATGGCAATTGGTGCCATAAAGGTTTGCAATGTGCAGAGTAAAACCTGCATTCATGGCAAACGCACGGAAGAACTCCTCAAAAAGCTCAGTATCAAACGTGCCAACCTTGTCCCGTGGGAAATCTACCTGCCAGACAAGGAAAGGACGACCGGAGACATCCAGAGCCACACGAGTCAGAGCTTCATCCATCGCAAGGTGCGTGTCTGCATAGCGGGTGATGCCACTCATGTCGCCAAGCGCTTCTTTAAACGCTTGGCCCAGAGCAATGCCCACATCCTCGGTGGTGTGGTGGTCGTCAATATGGGTGTCACCATCTGCGCGGATCGTCATGTCCACGAGCGAATGTCGGGAAAGCTGTTCCAACATATGATCAAAGAAACCAACACCGGTTTTGATGTCGTACTTGCCTGTGCCATCCAGATTGATGGAAACAGAGATCGTCGTTTCTTTTGTGCCGCGGGCAATAGTGGCCTGACGCATGGGATGTCCCTTGATAAGTTTATAGTCCTTATACTCATGCAAAACCCCTGCACAAGCATTTAAAGACGCGCCGTTTTAACAGGCTAAGGGATCGCTGAAAATACCCAAAGATGAAAAAGCTAGGATCTGCTACTCCCTCTGGTATTTCTCGGCACAAACTGTTAGGAACTGAGCCGTTTATCTAGCAGATATTTGGAGCCTCGCATGTCTTATCGCCCAGCAAGTGCAGTCGATCGCCTGATCCTCCCTCTGGATGTTCCAACAGTTGATGAGGCCCGCCAGCTCGTCAAACAAACACAAGGACTTGTCGGCACTTACAAAATTGGCATGCAACTCCAGTTCGCAGGTGGTCTTCAGTTTGCTGAAGAGATGGCGAAGGAAGGGCATTCCATCTTTCTCGATGTGAAGCTTCTGGATATCGACAACACCATCACCAGCGCAGTGAAAAACGTTGCAAAAATGGGCATGAAGTTCATGACCGTGCACGCTTACCCGAAAAATATGCGCGCAGCCGTAAAGGCACTGGAAGAAGTCGGCAACAAAGACCTCTGCCTGCTGGGTGTCACCGTGCTCACTTCAATGGATGAGCAAGACCTCAAAGATGCGGGCTACGTCGGCCCTACAGCAACCTTGGTGGATCAGCGTGCGCTTGATGCGGTAACTGCTGGCGTCGGTGGCATCGTCTGCTCGCCAATGGAATCCGCCGCCATGCGTGCCAAAGTTGGCGACAAGCTCTGCATCGTGACACCAGGCGTACGCCCTAAAGGCGCAGATGCAGGCGATCAGCGCCGTGTGATGACACCTTACGACGCCATCAAAGCTGGTTCCGACTACCTCGTCATCGGCCGCCCAATCTACCGCGCCGAAGACCCCCGCGCCGCAGCTGAAGCTGTTGTCGCTGAGATCGAGAGCGCTCTGTAAGGCCTAAACTGCACAAACTCGGGAGCCTCTGTCATGCAGAGGCTCTTTTTGCTTCATCTGTCTTTGTCTCTTGAACAAAGGCTTAAGCTGCTCTGGGTACCATTTGCGCGATCTGAACGAGAGGGAGCGCATTTTATGGAAACCATTCTCATCACAGGCTTTGGCGCCTATGCCAATACGCCCACCAATCCGGCAGAAAAGCTTGCGCTGGCACTGGATGGTGAAGAGATCGCTGGTGCTAAAATCGTCTCCCGCATCGTCTCTGGTAGCTATTTTCACTGCATAGAAGAAACCGTGGCCGCCATGGAAGAGCTGAAACCCAGCTCTGTCCTTATGCTGGGCGAATATGGTGGTCGCTCCATGATCACTCTGGAGCGCCTCGCACAAAACCTCAACGACTGCGCCCGCTATGGCGTAACCGATACTGCAGGCGTCACACTTCAGGGTGAGCTGACCGTGCCAGATGGGCCGGTTGGCTACTACGCAACAGTTCCTCTTCGGGCAATGACGCAAGCCATGCGTGATGCCGGGGTGCCAACTGATATCTCGGATTCAGCTGCCACGTTCTGCTGCAATCATCTGATGTACGGCGTCCTGCACCACATCGCGAAACACAATCTCCCGGTTCGGGCCGGTTGGGTGCATCTGCCTCATTTGCCGGAGGTTGCTGCTATGATCCAGAACCTCGGCGCTCCAAGCATGTCTGTCGATACTCTGGTCAAAGGCATGCGTGCCGGCATTGAGGCGTTGCAGGCAAATCATCAGGACCAGAACATCAACATCATCTCCAAGATGTTGATCTGAAAAGGACACACCCGAGCACCAAAAAAACGGCACATCGGGCATAAAAGCGTCTCTCAACACTTATCCATACCCTCTGACGCCGAGTTCAGCAGATGTGATCAGGTTGGGTTGTGTTTTGCGAATTTCACAACTCATATGACTACCTTCGCAGTTTTGCGGGTCAGTCCAGATCACAGCAGCGTTATTTAGGTGGTAAGACTGACGATTTCTGCACGCACATCACGGCTTTGTGTCTCATAGAAGACAGTTTCTGCCCTTATTCCAATCCATAGTGGTCACTGGAACTTCCTGCCTCAAAAACGGGGAGCTCTTAGGAGAATATTCGATATTTTCCGCCACTATAGAAACAAATGGATTGGATGGTCTGTCTTGCAGAATATGACACCGCAAACACTTATGAATAAGGTTGCATCGGATGGCGGCATGGAAGCGCCTGTCTTTAATACAGACGGTGAGTGTACGCTGAATGCTGATGATATTGAGATCCACATGCGGGCCTGCGACAAGCGCTTGAAGATGATGGCCTACCTCTCAGAGGATGCCGACGTACCGCAGCATGTCATGGTTCAGATGCTGCACGAGAACCATACCGCAAAGAACCGCTTTACCTTCATTCGTGTTGCCCTTGGCCAGCCTGCCGTTGTTTCCTGCATCGCTCTTGAAGAGCTTGATGCCGCAGAACTCAAACTGTTCCTTGCAGAATTTAAAGAAGTTGTCCGTGCGTGGAAGCCAAAGTTCACCCCTGCCTCCCAACGTCAGTGCGAGCGCAAGATGAAGCGCGATGGTGTCTGTCACTCGCAGGATAGCGCCAAGGCAAAGTTGGAACTGCATTAATAAGCAGCCAAGCTGACAATCCATCCCCCGCCATAAAAGAAAAGGGCAGAAAACTGCCCTTCGATGGATCAATCCAGCTGCGCCAACCATCCCTTAATGTCGGTGATGACCTGCTCGACCATGCTTTCCCCTCCAGCCCCCTTAAAGGAGTGGGTCATGTCTGGGTAGGATTTGTAAGTAATATTGGTCTTACTCAGCTCCGTGAGTTTCGCAATCTGTTGATCAACAGCTTCAGGTGAAACGCTTTGGTCTTGCCCGCCTTGCACAATCAATAAAGGGTTCTCAACCTGAGCCAGAATCTCTAACTGATCTAGTTTCAGTATAGCGTTCCACCAGCTATAGCCGTGCCCACTCATGTTGACGTCAAACGGTTTGCTTGTGGTGATCTCCTGCGCAAAGCCTTTGAACCCTGCAGAGGCTTCTTTAAACGCCTCATTAGGCATGCCGCTGGACTTCATGTTGTGCAGGATATCATCAATAAAGTGACGCCCTCCACCATTCAGAGCAACACTGGCCGTCACAAAATCAGTTTTTGCAGCAATCATATTGGCAACCACAGCACCTTCACTGCCGCCCAACAGAAACACGCGCTCGTAAATCCCGCCTTCTTTCAGCTGATTGATAGCCTTGATGTAATCTGCTGTTCGGCGTTCCGGTGAGTCATTCTCGATGTAATCCGCTGGGCAATCTGGCCGTTCATCATTACGATCCCAGGAAAGATCCGAAGTGATGCCGTATTTTTCAACGGTCAACACATCCGCTTCCGGCAGCACCTGCGAGAATTCCTCATTGATCAGAGTATTGTGAGCAACGCTGTTGCAGTCAGAGCCTTGAATGAGAACAAGGAGGTCTGTCGCATCCTTCTGACTTTGGGATTTCAGATAGATTGTGATCTCACTGCCGTCTTCACGCACAAGATAAAGGCCTGATGCAATAGCGGCCTGAGCAGTGAAGAGAACAGAACACCCAATAGCAACACGAAGCAAACTAGATTGCATAAATTCCCCCGTGAGCAGACACAGCAAGCGCACAGAGCCATACAGAAAAGCCTGTCTTGCTGTACCTCACACTCAACGTGATCTGCCCGTAATATAAAAATAGAAACACCGAACTGGTGCAAGGAAAAGTGTGCTGCAATCATAAGGCGAGAGTGTGGCGCCTAAGATATATAATTATAGTTTCAGGCAAGCCGCGTAATAGGATCTAATCCGTTGTCTATAAAAGTACTTTAGATTATTCTAAAGAGATGGTCACATTAGTCATGGCTGCATTGAAGGAGCATCAGAAATGCCGGAAATCTCATCCCTCCCGGTCCCTCAATTGGTTGCTCCACGCGAAGAGCTTAACTTCTATCACGTCAATTCTTTGAAGATAAGCGCACAGCCAACCGCATTTGAAGTCTACCGTGCGTTGTTCAGCAAACGCTCCGCTTGGCTCAGTGCTGCGTTTTGGGTGAGAGACCAAATCTCCGCATTAGCGGGCGTCACAAAGATAAAAGGATTTGGAGACAAACGTGCCGCCACACCGCCAGATGTGGGAGATCATCTAGACTTCTTTTTGGTGGAACATATCGAGGATCGCGAGTTAGTGCTCACCTCAAGAGACAAGCACCTCTCAGTCATGACCACCCTTAGTGTCGATGCCGCTAATGAAGGGGCGCTGGTCCGCATCACGTCCTCAGTCATCACCCACAACTGGTTCGGCGACCTCTACATGCTGCCCGTTGGTCCGGCCCACAAGTTCATTTCCTGGCGCATGCTACGTAACGTAAGTCGTGCATTTTCCTCAGCTAAGTAAAACGCTTAATCAGAATGTATTAATCTCTTGAATGAGGCGTTTTATTTCGAATCTCTGCTCTGATTTAAGTTTGTCTGCGAGTAATTGTTGACCTGATTAATCAGTTTACTGATATATCTAATGTTTGTTTTTAAAGAATATATGAAATAACTAATGTTTTTTATCTGATTAACAAAAGGACTTCATTTCCAGAAAAAGAATTTCTGAACAAGGCTCTATCAAAAGTGCAGCTTTCACACGATTCCAAATGCTACTCGCATGCATGAAATCGGCCCTGTATCGTTAACTGGCCGTAAATAAACAAGGGAAAATGCTTAGCTAGATTTCAGCGGACCCATATTATCATGTTTGCATATTTAGCTAAGCTCAGAATTGTTCATACCATTACACTGCTCTCAATTATTCCAAGTATTGCAGCTCTCGTTTTTCTCTATCAGCTCATCAAGGTGGATACCGAGGACGAGCAGAAGCTGGCAGCACTGTCTCAGCTCACGCGCCTGTCGGTCAAAATCGGCAGTTTGGTGCATGAGCAGCAAAAGGAGCGCGGAGCCACTGCCTTGTTCCTCGCTAGTAAAGGCCAGCAGTTTGCGGTTGACCTGAAGGAGCAACGCCGAGCAACCGATACAGCGCGCATCGACTATTTGCAGTTCCTAAAAGCCTTTGACCTGACCATCTATCAGCCGGAATTTGCAGCAGACCTGGAAGGCATCAACGCACAACTGCAAAAGACTCCAGCCCTGCGTTCTGAAGTGGATGACCTTAACGTGCAGATTGGAGAGGCAGTCAGTTTCTACACCCAACTAAACTCCGAGAAGCTGGATATCATCGGCTCCATGAGCGAGCTCAGCCCCAACGCGGAAATTGTAGATCGCATTGTGAGCTATCATGCCTTCCTTCTGGCAAAGGAACGGGCAGGCTTGGAGCGGGCGGTTGGTGCCGCTGGCTTTGCAAGCAATGCGTTCCCACCTGCAGCTATGAAGAAGTTTCAAAAGCTGATCGTGGAACAAGAGGCCTTTACTCATATCTTCCAGACCTATGCCACACGTGAAATTTTTGCAGACTTCACAAAGGTGCAGGAAGGGGCTGCCAACACGAAGCTGAACACCTACCGCAGCATCGCGCTGGATGATGCAAACTCCACAACTGACCTGGAAGCAATAAGCGGTCCGGAGTGGTTTGAAACGGCCTCTCAAAAGATCAATCAGCTCAAGACACTGGAAAACACCATCGCCGCGGTTGCCTTCCTGTTGGTGTTCTTGATGTCCCTCATCCTTATCAAATCCATCCAACGTTCCTTCGCAGGTATCATTGAAGCCATGGAGCAACTGGCAAGCGGTGATCTCAACATCAAACTGTCAAAGCCTGCCAAAAACGAAGTTGGCCAAATGATCAAGGCGGTTTCCGTGTTTCAGGAAAACATGATCTTGGCGCGTGATCTCAAGCAGGAGCAAGACACTCAGCACGCCGTACAGCTTGAGCGTGGTGAGTTTCTGGAAGGGCGTATCGCTGATTTTGAGCAGGCTGTCTCATATGTGCTGGAAACCATGGGCCGTAACTCGCAGACCATGCAGCTCTCCTCTCAGGAAATGTCGAATATCTCCGAGCTCACAAGCTCCCAATCCAAAGCCGTGGCTTCCGCAGCTGAAGAAGCATCCCGCAGCGTCCAGTCCGTCGCCTCAGCAACGGAGGAACTCGACAGTTCTGTCGCTGAAATCGGTAACCAGATGCACCATTGCCGAAAAGCAGCCTCAGAGGCCGTAGAGCAAGTGCACAGCGCCAATTCCGACGCAGCAGAACTGCGCAAGGCTGCGCAAAGTGTGGGGGATGTGGTCAGCATCATCACAGATATTGCCGAACAAACCAATCTGCTTGCGCTCAACGCCACAATAGAGGCCGCGCGGGCAGGGGTGGCAGGCAAAGGCTTTGCTGTGGTGGCAAGCGAGGTGAAGTCGCTGGCAGAGCAGACATCTCAGGCGACCGAGCAGATCCGCAACGAGATTGCAGATATCCAGCGCGCAACAGAGGGCTCTCTCACGGCAATGGAAGACATCGACAAGATCATTCGTGAGATCGACGAACGTGCCAGTGCTGTCTCCAGTGCAATCAGTGAGCAAAAGTTCGCCACGCAGGAAATCGCAACCAACGTCAGCGAAGTTGCAGGTGGAACGGCGGAGGTCACGGAAAACATCTCCAAGGTCAACGAGGCCGCCATCCAAACCGGCGTAACCTCCAAGCAAGTCCTCATCGCTTCCGAAGAACTCCGCACGGAAGCTGATCACCTCCGCACGGAAATTGACCAGTTCCTTGGTGACATAAAAGCGGCTTAGGGAGACTGAAACAACAAACCAAAGGCAGTTTGCACATCAGTGTAGGCTGCCTTTTCCGCTGCCCAACACATCATGAAAACCGCCTGCACAGAAACTGCACAAATCTGCACGCGATCTCATGTGTTTTGCCCAACTCCCTGCAATCGAGGTCTCTAGATCTCCCCCAACTTCATTCTTTCAAGTGATTTTGGGGCAAAATCAATGTTATCGACCTCTCGCAAACAACTGCCATGGATGCCTGTCCTTGGCATTCAGGCGCGTCTTATCCTTGGCCTGGGGCTCTGCCTGCTCGCAGATTTCCTATTCTTTGGCCACCGCGCAGAAATCGGCTTCAGCATCTTCATCGTGGCCGTTGCCTTTGCAATCATGCTGGCAGGTGCGGGCAGGGTAAGTGCTCACCGTGCATGGATCGCAGGATTGACAGTGATGGCTGGCGTTGCTCCAAGCGTGCTCCAGTGGGATTTCCTCAGCGGCCTTATTGCGATCCTATCATTAGCCATAAGCGCACTGATCATGAACTTGCGCATAAACGCCTTCGACCTAAAGTTAATAAGAGTGCTGCTCATTTTCCTGCGCCGCTGGCCGCTGGGCTTTGTGAAGGACATGATCACTCTAAGTCGCGTGAAGCGTCGCAAGCGGCCATTCTCCAACTACGCAAAACTGGCGTTCACCTGGTTCTTGCCGCTAACGCTGTTCCCGGTCTTCCTCTACCTGTTTAGCTCATCAAACCCGGTCATTGAGCAGTGGTTGCTCAACATCAATCCTGGAAAGTTCTTCGAAAAACTGAACATGGCACGCATCGTGTTCTGGTCCATTGCTTTTGCTCTGGTCTGGCCGTTTCTGCGGGTCAAGTTCAGAAAAAAGCTGAAGAAAGAGAAAACTACTGTGCCGAGTGTCAAAACACCGGAGCAGGAAGTCGTTCAGGCCTATCAATCAGTGATGGATGATCTCTTTGGCTACAAGGCAGTGGTTCGCTCACTGGTCCTTTTCAACGGTCTCTTCGCCCTGCAAACGGTGTTGGATGCTGTCTACCTGTGGGGCTCTCAAGAACTTCCTGCTGGAACCACATACGCCAATTACGCACACTCAGGCGTTTATACGCTCATCATCGCCGCTCTGTTTGCTGCAATCTTCGTGCTGTTTGCCAGCCGTTCAGGGGCTGCGACCGCAAAATCCAAGCTCGTGCAGGTGCTGCTGCTCGCATGGACAGCTCAAACCGCTCTGCTTGTGGTTTCCTGTCTTGCTCGTCTCGGCAATTACGTCAGCGAGTATTCAATGACTTACCTGCGCTTTTACGCGTTGATCTGGGTGATGCTGGTGCTTATCGGGGTGCTTAGCATTGTTGTGAAGCTCGCGCTGAAGCGTGACAACAGCTGGCTTGTTCGGGTGAACATGCTTGTGGTCGCGGTGATCCTGTATTCCCTCAGCCTCACAAACACTGCCGCTTTGATTGCAGACTACAACGTGACTTACGCCGAGGGCACCAAGTTTGACCATTGGTATCTGATAAAACTTGGTCCGCAGGCGATCCCTGCAATTGATGCGAAGATCAAAAGCGAGCTGGACCGCGGTGTTGAAGGCAAAAATGGGAGATTGATAGAGTTGCAGTCCTCCCGGCGTTACATGGCTCTCCACGTGCGGCTCGACGCAAGGGACTGGCGCCTTTGGAGCCTTAGAAATCAGTTGCTGCTCGATTATCTGCAAGAGAATGAGGTCCCGGTCGAATTGCAAACCCCGACTGAGTTGCAAACGGCACCAAGCGACAGTAAAACTCGATATCGTGATGATCCGGGCCTCTGAAAATGCAAAATATTCTCGTAGTTGATGATGACGCTCATATTCGCGACGTCATCACCTTCGCAATCGAAAAAGCCAATTACAAAGCAAGCGTTGCTCAAGATGGGTTCGATGCTGTCGCCCGTTTCAGGAACGAGCCGGTAGATCTGATCGTCCTCGATATCGGTATGCCTGAAATGGATGGTTTTGAGGTTTGCCGGGAAATCCGCAAGCACTCAGAAGTGCCAATCCTGTTCCTGTCAGCGCGCGATGAAGAAATTGACCGGATCCTCGGTTTGGAGATGGGCGGTGATGACTACGTCACCAAGCCATTTAGCCCTCGGGAACTGGTCGCGCGTATTGGCGCAATTCTGAAGAGAATGAAAGGCCCTAAGCTCGCAGAACCCGCAAGCTCTGCTCAACGAGAAGCCGGAGGCGTGCAACTGGATGCCGCGTATCGATCTGTGACGTATCGTGAGCAACCTGTGGAGCTGACATCTATCGAGTTTGAGATCCTGAAACTGTTTCTTGACCGTCCAAGAATGACGTTTTCGCGCGACAAAATTATAGATCTTGCATACCCGCCAAATATCCATGTCTCTGACCGCACCATCGACAGCCACATCCGCAATCTGCGCTCGAAGCTGACAAATGCAGGGGCTCCCAATCTCATCGAAACCGTTCATGCTGTCGGGTTTCGGTTAGCAGCCATGTCTGCTACAACATGAAGGCTGCCACAACCCGCAAAAAGTGGCGCCCGACCCTGAGCATGGTTGTCGTTGCCGTGTTGCTAAGTGTGCTTCTGCTGCCATTCGCCTTCATCTTGTTCTTCCGCATCTTCGAGCATCAGATTTTCCAGCAAACAGAAAATGCACTGATTGCCCAAAGCGCCGTCTTGTCTGCTGTCATGTCACGCATGGTGGCCGAGCAAGAGGAGATAGAGCTCGGTGAGTTTGCAGCCATTGAGCAAACCATCTCCATTGAGAATGGCCCCTACAAACCCATCGCCCCCCGCACCTATCTGTTTTCTGCAAAAACATTTCCACGCCGAGCAAAAGCGCGTCCTTCAAACGATCCTTCGAGCGACATTATGCAAGAGATCGGGAGCCGCTTGTCTCCCTTGCTCATAGAAACTCAAAAGGTCACTTTGGCTGGTTTCCGGGTGCTGGACCACAAAGGAAACGTCATCGCTGGGCGCAGCGAACTGGGGCTCTCTCTAAGTCACATTGAAGAGGTTCAGGCCGCGCTTTCGGGTGAATATAAAAGCGTTTTACGAGAACGCATTTCAGATGAACCAGCTCCAGCTTTCTCATCCTTAAGCCGCGGAACGGCAACGCGTATATTCTCCGCAATGCCAGTCATCTTGCACAACAAGGTTGTCGGCGTGATTTATGCGTCCAGAACCCCAAGCAACACCATGCGTCAGCTCTTCAAGCAATGGGAAATTGTTGCAATAGCAAGCGCATTCACATTGCTGGTGACAGCGCTGATTGGTTTTGTCTTTCTGCGGGTAATCACGAAGCCAATCCATGAGCTCATAGAGCGCACGCAGCGGATCAGTACGGGTGATGCAAACGCAATCGCCCCGCTCAAGCACAACGGCACACGTGAGTTCGCATCGCTGGCAGATAGCTTTCTGTCCATGGCGCGCAAGATATCTGAGAGAGCAGATTACATCTCAACATTTGCCTCACATGCAGCGCATGAACTGAAGTCTCCAATCACGGCAACCAAGGGCGCGGTAGAGCTGCTCATGGAGTCAGGTGAGGATATGTCGAAGGAACAGCGAAACCGCTTCCTGAATAACATCCTCAAAGACTCCGACAGGGTGACAGCTCTGCTGGATCGCTTGCGTCATCTGGCGCGTGCAGATAACCCGAAATCAACGGGTCAGCTGGATCTGGAAAGCCTGCTCAACCACCTGCAGAATCAATACGCTAGTCTTGAAGTGAACTGTAAGAGCCAATCTTCGGTCCAAGTGCCGATCACGCTTGAAAATGCAGAAATCATTTTCTTCAACCTAGTGGACAATGCGATCAACCACGCGGCCACAAAAGTTACTATCCAAATCGAAGAAACGCCGACAACACTGCGATTCTACATTTGCGACAATGGAAGCGGTATTTCTGAGGGGAATGCAGGGAAAATTTTTGACCTGTTCTTCACAACCCGCCGCTCAGAAGGTGGGACCGGAATGGGCCTTGGCATCGTGCAGTCCATGGTGAAATCTCACTACGGCTCTCTCACCTTTTTGGCGGATCGTGCAGAAACAACCTTCTGTGTTGAGCTGCCCAAAGTCCTGCCACAGGACGCATAATCCCGAATCTGTGTGTGACTTCCCCCTGCTTCGCGGGGAGCGTCTAGCCTAAAAAAAATTCTTGCGCTGTTCTTTATAGGACAGCTTGTTTCATGGATCCGCGCGACACTCATCTAAAGCAGCTGCAAAAACAAGGCTGCCACACCGAGTACGGTATTGCAGCACTGCATTCGGTTAAAAAATAGGTGAGCGTCACCACTTCGGTCAGACAGCAAATTTACCGAGTGGATAAGCCTCCGGAGGTCTTTGAAGTTGCCTCAACACAACAACACTTCAAAGACATCTGGCCGACCTGCGGAAACTGCCAAATTCGTGGGTCGGCTCCCCCTTGGAGATGCTGAAAACCGCAAGAAACCGCCCTAATGCACTCCCGCAAACTTACATCCACGGAAGTGCATGTCATGAGTGTCAGGCGTCGCCTTTCATATGTCGGTTACCGCTTTGCACGCGTTTGATCATTTTTGAGAAGTTTTTTGAACGGGACCGGGACTGCGCAACAGTCTCACTGTTGTATTGCTCTTCCCGCACCAGCTTCTGCCAGCGTTTCAACCGAGCAGCATCCAGCTCACCCGACTCAATCGCAGCCTGGATGGCACACCCAGGCTCTGCATCATGGCTGCAATCACCAAACCGGCAGTCCTCAGCAAGATCAACCAGATCCTGAAACACCGCCGAAACGCCTTCGGAAACCTCATAGAGCCTCAAGGCACGCATACCCGGCGTGTCCATAAGCCAGCGGCCTTCACCAATCGGGTAAAGGCAGCGTGCCGTCGTTGTATGCCGGCCTTTGGCATCATCTTCACGAATGCCAGAGGTTTTGGCGGAAGACCCGCTCAAGCTGTTGAGAATAGTAGACTTACCAACACCAGATGACCCAACCAAAGCTGCCGTCTGTCCGGCTTTCCACCAGTCAAAGAGCGGCATGATTTGAGAGGCATCGCGGGTATCAAGAGCTATGACCGGCAACAAAGGATCGATCTTTTGCACCTGCACTTCAAAGTCCCGCGTGTCCTCCACCAAATCGGCTTTGGTCAACAGCACAACAGGTTGAATGCCAGCTTGCTGGGCAACAGCCAGATATCGCTCAAGGCGCGCAATGTTGAAGTCTTTGTTGCAGGAGGTGGTAATGAACAGAACATCCAGATTAGCCGCAATCAGCTGCGTGCGTGCATCTTCGCCTGCGGCCCGTCGTTCCACGACAGTAAGGCGGTCAAGAACACGCGTAACCTGAAACTGAGAATCATAGATCACCCAGTCACCAACGGCATAAGAGCCTGTAGAACCATGGCCTGGGACGCTCAAAGAAAACTCTCCCTCACTGCTGATGGCGACCATCTGGTTCCTATGAACCTGAGTAATGCGCGCAACAGAAAGAGTTTGCAGCTCGTCATCGCGAAGCTGCATCATAAAATGAGCCGACCAACCCAGCTCAATCAATTTATGGGACATTTATCTGCCTGAAATAGAACAGCACAATAGGGTCGCCGTAGCTATCGCATACGGACCCCAAAGTGGGTCAGGCAGGTAAGGCGTGTTGCCTATTTAAACGAACCTGCCTGAGGCACCTTTATTACAATCATCAAACACCTCCTTTGGTTACGTTTCGGGCATCACACTCTTGTGCAACATCATTGAGCTTATAGAGCTACCGGGTGTTTGGCAAGCAGGATTCCCATGCGGCATAATGGCCAAAGCGCGTTGTGTCTGATTGGCTTCAATCACACCATAATAATTCGCTGCACTAAAAATTTTGGAGCGCGATGTGCTCTAAGAGTTCGACCTGGCTTCAAGCGCCAGATGGATCATTTTCGCCACATCCAGCACGTCATCATTCAGCGCTTGCTCAACCAAGCTGATGTCCACCGTCATGTCATAAAGCTCGCCAAAATCGTCTGTAAACGGACTGTTCTTGTATGTGTGGCTGACAACAAAAGCACACGGGGAGCTGACCTTCAGCTCGCACGTCTTCTTTTTCTTCTTCAAGCTGATAAAGAAGCCATGCCCCCAGTCATTGGTAAAGGGAAACACGATTTGCCCCCGCAGCTTGGTATTGAGATAAAGCTGGGCCGGGATCGTTGTTGTGCCATAGCAAAGATAGACCCGATCTAACGGTGCGCCTTTGTAATCTGCATGAACGTTCGCAATGGACGCCAGATTCTCACGACACGGATCATGCAGTTTGTCATGCGGCTCATCGAAGTAGACAGAACCTTCAGCGCCAACCACATGAGCAATGATGGCAGTGAAATAACCAAGGCCAGAACCTGACTCAAAAACCGCCATACCCGGCTTGAGGTCTGACCAGTTGAAGATCTGCGCCCATAAAGACGGCTGACCAGTATTGATATTGGCCTCGTGCACAAGCTCTACCAGCATGTCCTGATAAAGGTCCTCTGGATCCTCCAGAACCGCCCTGCGGCCATATCCCTGCGTTGTGATAGCGACACGCCAAGGAGGAGGAAAGAGGAAATCTTCTTTGCGAACAGTGGCAAACGCATCCATCAGCAATGCCCGGTTCCCACCGCGCAAATTGTAACAAACTTCTTGCGCGTATGCGTTTTCAGACATCGCAGAAAAACCGCCGCCTCAAGAGAAGAGAGAAAGTATGACCCATGCGACCGGATTCAATCAAACCGCATCGGTCTACTCAAATCAAATAATAGAGCGCAGCACGTGAGTGCCACAAACTCCAGGACAGACTAACTTTTCTCAAGAGCAATTGAAGACCAGTTGAAATAAGGGTCCAAACTTTAACGGAGCCCTATTGCGCGGAGCTGGTCCCAAGGCTTGCAAGCTTCTTCGCAGAGGGAGCCCGCCAAACTTGGTAAAGGCCATATCCAATCAATGGGATATAAATAAAGTTTGAAATGAAAGATGAATTGATGAGCCAGTTTATCATCTGATCTGGTTCAAGAAGTAAGAATAACGTTATGTGGGAGTAAAATCTAAATACAACGGAATAAAAACTAATGGCGAATGAGATCCCGATGTAAAGCCCAATAAATCTCAGAAGATTAATTTGTTTAGGGGCTACAAAGAAGCCTGCGAGTATAAAGAACAGGACAATTGCGGACCGTAAATAGTAGATTGTGACAAGTCCAGGGATAGGAGGGAGGT
Organism: Pseudovibrio sp. Ad46; assembly: GCF_001623065.1. Taxonomy (NCBI): domain Bacteria; kingdom Pseudomonadati; phylum Pseudomonadota; class Alphaproteobacteria; order Hyphomicrobiales; family Stappiaceae; genus Pseudovibrio; species Pseudovibrio sp. Ad46. The sequence goes on from NZ_LMCG01000005.1 coordinate 248,448, forward strand.
TTGAAACAGCGTTAAGAAAGATGCTGCTGAGTAGTCCCAATAATGCCTCTGAGGAAAGGACAATAAAAGCATAGCATAGGTATGTGCGGATCAGTTCAGCACGGCTGACACTGAACATCGCGATGTCAGGACGAGGCTGTCCTGCTGGCTCTTCTGGTGTTTTCATAAATCAATATTTCGGTCTGAAAAATGCAAATTGACCGATGAGACGGTCCGTGAAATTGCGGACCATCATATGTTCTATACACGCATATACAACCTAAAGTGCAAAATCTAAGACTTATGGTAGTAATAGGAAGCGCAGAACCCGGCTCGCCTGATCAGAGGCTCCGTATTTTGCACAGTGCTTACTCAGGTACAATATGGAGTTTCTTATCTAGGCATTTCATAGCTGTAAGAAGCGCAGAAGTTGGATTGGCTTTCCATGCCTTCTACCGTCATAGGCGGCATATCACCGTCAAAAACATCGATTGCCAGCATGTTCTTGCTTGGGTAGCTGAGAACGAGATAGCCATCTGTCGTGTCTGGCAAACAGAGATTATTGTTACGGATCAGCATGAGCATATCAGCGCCCGTAAAGCGGTAGAGATTGGGAACTTCGCTGGTTACAGGCTTAATATGCAACACACTTCCTGTCGCCATCGTGATTGAGGTCATCCCCACGACGATGTCACCGGTAATACTGGTCGCGGTGGTGCTGGAGGCACCCCATTTTTTATCAGGAGCCTCGCCAGCATAAGCAAGCGGAATGGAAGCAAGAGACAAGCCCAGAAAGACAGAAGTAATCTTGATTTTCATTTGGAACTACCTTGATTGAAACAGTCAGGGCGTAGGTTGCCCTACGACTTGTTGTAGGTAAACGAGCCGCAGAACCCGGCTTGCTGATCAACGCTCTTGCCAGCTTCAGGCGGTACATCACCTCCGAAGACATCAATTACGAGAAAATCTGGCTGCGACCGGTCGATGATCATGAAACCTTTCTCGACGTCTTTCTCGCAGAAAACTTTGCCCTCTGGCAGGTCGAGAGAAGTTGCACCAGTGAAGGAGAAGAGGTTGGGGGTATACCCTTCAACGCCCGTGATTGTCAGAATTCCAGATTTGCCCATCTCGATCGTCCCGGGAGCCAGAATAATGTCTCCGGTGATCTGCTCAGCTGAAAAGCTGTAGGCGTGCCAGTCTTCCGGGCCGGCAATTTCCGGCTCGTCCTGAGCAAGGGAACCAACAGGTGTCATCATGAGGGCAACAATGCCCAGAGCACCAGCGATACTTCGTAAGTTTGGATGCCGCATCTTAAGTCTCTTGAGGCCTCTCTCCGTTTATCGCGGAGATCCTAGGCGGCGAACATAAATATCTTCCTAGATCGAAATATCGAATTGCAGGCAAAACAAAAGCCACGCTGGAAACCAACGTGGCTTTGTCAAAGTACCGACGGAATGCCGGAAACTTAAAATTCTTAGTTTGGCTTCGCTTCGCCGTTTTCGCCTGCAGCAGGTGCCTGCTGAGCAGCAGCAGCCTGAGCGAGGTTCTGACGGTACAGAGCTGCAAAGTCGATTGGATCGAGCAGCAGTGGTGGGAAGCCGCCATTGCGTGTGGTGTCTGCAAGGATGTTGCGAGCAAACGGGAACAGCATGCGTGGGCACTCGATCAGGATGAACGGGTGCATATGCTCCTGAGGAACACCGGTGATCTGGAATACGCCACCGTAAACGAGTTCAACAGCAAACAGAACCTGCTCAGGAGTGTTCGCTTTTGCGTTCAGAGTAATAATAACTTCGAACTGGTCTTCGCCAATTGGGTTCGCACCAACGTTTACGTTGATGTCCAGCTTTGGCTGTTCACCTGGCTGAAGAGACTTCGGAGAATTTGGGTTTTCAAAAGAAAGGTCTTTAATGTACTGAGCCAGGATGTTCATGCCTGGTGCAGCTGCTTCACCCTGTTCACCAGCAGTATTAGCTTCACTCATATCGTTTTTCCCGTGTCGCAATAACAATCACTGGTACAACACACTGTCACTCTTAAGTGTTTGTTTGCCGTACCTGCGCAACTAGATGGTGGCTAGCATGCCCCAGAGGCGGATACAAGGCTATGCTAACATTTCAGCGGCAAAACAAGATAGTTCTGCCACATAACCCATTGGCAAGTGGATCACCTGTGATTTATGAAGGGCATCTGTGACATATTGGAGCAAGATTAAATGATGAGCACACCGGAAGGGCAGTCGCGACTGTTAGACCCGCAGATCAAGCTGGATACGCTTGTGCGCCTGCGTTGGTTGGCAGTGGCAGGACAAACTGTCTCTTTGCTTGTGGTGCACTATCTGCTCAACTTCCCGCTGCCCATTGGTTACAGCTACGTTCTGGTGGCCGCATCCGCCTGGCTCAATGTCATTCTCAAAATTCGCTGGCCATCAAGCACGCGCATTTCCAAAAATGCAGCAGCAGCTCAGCTGGCCTACGATATCATTCAGCTCGGTGGCCTGTTCTACCTCACTGGTGGTCTGGGCAACCCGTTCTGTTTCCTCATTCTTGCACCTGTTGTCGTCTCTGCAACCGCGCTCTCTTCCCGCAACACCATCATTCTCGGCGCGCTGGCCGGTGCAGTTGTCACGCTGCTCACCGCGTTCCATATGCCGCTGCCATGGTATGATGGCACGCAGATTGATCTGCCTCCGCTCTACCTTGTCGGCGTCTGGTTCTCGCTCATGTGCTCCATGTTCTTCATGGCAACATACTCTTTGCGGGTTGCTGAAGAAGCTCGCCAGCTCTCCAATGCATTGGCGGCCAGTGACATGGTCCTGGCGCACCAGAAGCACCTGTCCGCGCTGGACGGCCTTGCAACAGCTGCCGCGCACGAACTCGGCACACCGCTGGGCACCATCTATCTGACAGCCAAAGAGCTCTCCACCGAGTTTGAGAAGGGTGACCCACTGCGTGAAGATGCTGAGCTGGTTTATTCTCAGGCCGCGCGTTGTCGTGAGATTCTGAAGAAGCTCACAAGCCTGTCCAGTGATGCCGATCAGGTGTTCCAGCGCATGCCGATTTCGCTGCTGCTGGCAGATGTATCTGAGCCGCACCGAGGTCTCGGCATTGAAATCAATATCAAGGCCGAAGGTGTTGGACCAGAACCCGTCGGCGTCCGTGATGCTGCCATCAGCTATGGCCTCGGCAACCTGCTCGAAAACGCGGTAGACTTCGCAGAAACCACCGTTCTTTTCGAAGCAAAGTGGGATGATAAGCACGTCGAAATCTTCATTCTGGATGACGGGCCAGGCTTTGCGCCGGACGTGCTTGCCAGAATGGGCGAACCCTATGTTTCCAAACGCTCTGCGCCTGCAATTTCAGAGGATGGCGAGGAAGAATTTGACGACGAAGCAGAACGCCAGTCAGGCGGTGGCTTGGGTCTTGGCTTCTTCATTGCCAAAACATTGCTGGAGCGCTCTGGCGGAAGAGTGAATTTTCATAATCGAAAAGATCCTGACCGCGGAGCTTTGGTTCATATACGCTGGCTACGTGAAACTATGGATCAGGGAGCGCAAACTCCAGAATCCTGAGAGTAAATCTCTAGGTATCCTAGTAAAAATACTTTAGCGAAATCTGGCTATAAAAGCCCATGGGAACTTCCCTTAACTGAAAAATATACTAAAGTGTCCTGTGAATACCGTAGATTAATCGGACCTGCAAAATGACAGAACCAGAAGTTGCACCTCTTGGACGCCTTCTAATCGTTGATGACGATCGTGCTTTCCAGCAGCGCTTGGAACGTGCGATGCAGAAACGAGGGTTTCACACGGAAACCGCTGACGGCGTAAGAGAAGCGCTGAGTAAAGTTGCAGCACAGGCACCTGATTATGCTGTCGTAGACATGCGCCTCGAAGATGGCAGCGGTCTGGACGTGGTTGAAGCCATCCGCATGAAAAAGCCGGACGCGCGCGCAATCATCCTGACCGGCTATGGCAACATCGCAACTGCTGTAACAGCAGTAAAGCTTGGTGCCATTGACTATCTCGCAAAGCCAGCTGATGCTGATGATATTCTGGCAGCGCTGACCCGCCGTCCAAACGATAAAGCCCCTCCACCAGACAATCCAATGTCTGCTGACCGGGTTCGTTGGGAGCATATCCAGCGCGTTTATGAGCTGTGTGACCGCAACGTTTCAGAGACAGCCCGTCGCCTGAACATGCACCGCAGAACGCTCCAGCGCATCCTGGCAAAGCGCGCACCGCGCTAATCCAGCGGCATTCATTACTACAAAAACACAAAAGCGCGGCTCAAACCGCGCTTTAATTTTGTCTGTACTCGGGAAAGTGAGAGAGCTTTAGCTCTTCTCTTCGCTCTCTAAGCTGTGCTTCTGGATCAACGGAAGCTGCATCATGGTGAAGACCATGGTGATTGGCATGAAACCAAAGACCTTAAAGTCCACCCAGAAGTCCGTTGAGAAGTTGCGCCAGACAAACTCATTGATCAGCGCCAGCACAAAGAAGAACAGACCCCAGCGCATAGTCAGCTTGCGCCAGCCTTCCGCATCCAGCTTGAAGGCGCTGTCAAACACATAGCCCAGCAGAGACTTACCGAAGAACAGCCCGCCCAGCAAAATCGAACCGAACAGGGTATTCACAATGGTCGGCTTGAGTTTGATGAACAGATCATCCTGCAAATACAGCGTCAGTGCGCCAAACACGAGCACCACAACACCAGACACCACCGGCATCACGGGCAGATGACGGGTGAGGATATAGGACACGGTGAGGGAGATGGTGATTGCCACCATAAAGGCAGCTGTTGCAATAAAGATCGGCTGACTAAGAGCACCCAATGCAGGAAACATCTCGGCAAGCTGTGCGCCTCTGGAGTTGGCGATGAAGAAAACGCCCAATGGACCGAGCTCAAGGGCCAGTTTCAAAAGTGGCGAAATGTCTTGGCGCTCAGTTGTCTGCGTAGAGCGTTCTGAATTCATCTGCAAAGGCTTCCTTTTGTTGCTTTTCTCCCGACCTGAGAGATTTAAGCAGCAATTTTGCTATTAAAAGGGCAATTAAGAGCGAAATTGCAAAATCGTCAAGTTTTATGGCACCAATATAGCCGTTTTGAGGGGCTACAGCCTTAATTATGCGTTCATCTTGCAGTGAAGAAGCGTGAACTACTTGGTTTGGAGTGGAAGTTAAATTTCAGACCTCACTCCTACCCCTCACGCAAACCTGTAAGAGATGCCAACAGATTGTGTCGCACTCTCAAACACTAGAAATTCATTTCGCCCGCAACCTCTGAATGAGTTATGCTTTGTGCAAGTGGGAAATTCGGGAACGATGATATTCAAAGGTCTTTCTAAAATGGCTGTTATTGCAATTCTTCTGGTCGCGCTTGTGGTTGGCGTCACTGCAAAACTTATTTGGCAAAACTCCAGAGTGCCGGATTATGTTGGTGTGCAAGATGGTCAGTTTGCGGCTCTGCCCAACTCCCCCAATGCTGTCTCTTCTCAAACAGAAGACACAGCCCGCCGTGTGGAGCCTTTGCCCATGCTCTCCTCCTTTGAGATCACACAGGCAGCTCTCACCAACACCTTGCAGGAGATGGGCAAGAACAAGATCAGCAAGGTGGAAGGATCATACCTCCACGCCGTCTTCACAAGCTCAAGCATGGGTTACAACGACGATGTGGAACTCTGGATCGATGAAGAAGCAGGCGTCGTGCACTACCGCTCTCAATCCCGCGTTGGCTACAGCGATATGGGCGCCAACAAGGCTCGCTACGAGCGTTTCAGAAGCATTTATTCCACATTCACTGACACTGAGAATTGACTCAGAGGCAACTAACACACCTGTGAGTTTCGCAGAGTCAATATCCCCTTGAAATGACTCATGAATCTACCCGATAGCATACAGTGCAACTGACTCTGCGGGAGATAAGCCGCAGAAACCTTGAGACTCACAAAACTGTAAGTAGCCAGTGAGTCTGAAGCGGGTCAGGAGGGCAGCCTACTTGCTGCAGTGGCTCTGGCATTTGAAGAAGATGAAGCTCGGGTTCTTCTGCAGCTTCTCATAATGGATCGGAGATTTTTCCTTCATCTCGGCAGCTGGCATCCCTTCGCGCAGGTCCACAACACACATTCCGGCAGCTGAGAGCCACCCAAACAGCATGGAGAGTGGGCGGCGATAAAAACTCACCTTCACCGGCATACCAATGGTGTTCCATTCCTCCGTCACATGTTCCTGACGCAGATAACTACCGCTTGGAGAGCACTGTGCATCCACCAGCGGATGATGGGTTGAGAACACGAAGTAACCACCCGGCTTCAACACGTTCCCGATGTCTCTGAAAAGCTTGTTCAGGTCTTCGACGTAATGGATCATCAACGGACAGATCACGATATCAAACGTGCCTTCCAGTTTCTCCGGCAACCCATTAGACAGGTCAGAGGTGTAGCACTTTACGTTGTCGTCCAGCTTCTCTTTCACCAGCTTCAGCATCTGCTCGGATTCATCAATGCAGGTTACATCAGCTCCGTGATCATAGAGAAACTGCGCATACACGCCGGGGCCGCACCCAAGGTCCAGCACCTTCAGCCCTTGCAGCGGCGGCAGCATGCCAAGCAGGGTGGGGCGCTCTAAAAGAGCGTTGTAGATGTTCTCCTGAATGGCCTCATCATACTGCTCGGCAAAATCGCTATACAACCGAGATGTCATTCACGTACTCCGCATCAAACACATGTTCCCGAACAAGACCTCTGATCAACGCCTAGGAATATGCGACAAAACCATAATTAAAAGCAGCCGAAACCAACTGGAATAAAGGTAAATACCTTTCAAAATCCGTGTTTCTGCCATGCTGCCAGATGGGCCTTGTATGAGTCTAACGCGAAAAAACTGTGTCGTGATGACGGCAAGCTCAAGCTCATATCGCAGCGACAACGAGGTGTCAGAACCCCTGAAAAACGGCAGAGCTACCGCTTTTCCCGTAAGAGCCAGATAAAGAAAATCCCGCCAATAAGCCCGGTAATGATGCCAATCGGCATGTCTTCCGGCTTCATCAGCGTCCGTGCAGCAGCATCTGCAAGCAATAGGAAGATCGCCCCAAACAGCGCTGAAACAGGGATCAGGCGTCGATAATCGCCGCCAACAAACAGCCGCACAATATGAGGCACCATAAGCCCCACAAACCCGATCATGCCGGAAAACGCGACCATAACACCCGTAATCAGCGCACCAATCACAAAGGTTTCCAGCCGGAAGGCACCAACGGATATGCCAAGTGTTGTCGCCGTCTCATCGCCAATTGTCATCGCGTTGAAATGCCCTGCGCGAAACCACAGCCAGAGCCCGCACAAAGCAAGCACCACCAACGGGTAGGCGAGATGTGCCCACTGCGCCAGCCCCAATCCGCCCAGCATCCAGTAAACCACAGTATGCGTCGCCCGTGGGTCTGCCAAAAAGATGAGGATATTGGCGCCTGCCATCAGCACAAAGCTCACAGCTACACCCGTCAGCACCAGACGGTCGGCACTGGTAGCGCTTGTAAACTTCGCCACCCCAATCACCAGCAGCGTTGCCCCAAGAGCACCCAGAAACGCCAGCAAAGGTACGGTGAGCATCCCCAAAAACAGCCCCGTATGCAGCAGAGCCAACACCGCCCCAAACGCGCCACCAGCTGAAATGCCGATCAAATGCGGGTCAGCTAGCGGGTTGCGGGTGACGGATTGAAGGCAAGCTCCCACGATGGAAAGCCCGGCCCCCACCATGATCGCCAGCAGCGCACGGGGCAGGCGGATCTCCCAGAGAATGCTCTCCCGCCCCAGCGACCAGCTCGGCTCAACCGTGCCCGGCACCAGTTTGTTGGCAAGAACACCCCATACAGTCTCCATGGAAATGGAAACCGCCCCAACGGAGACCGCAAGGCAGACAGAAAGAACCAGCGCAGCCAATCCCACGCAGCAAATCTGCAGCAAATGATGAGAAGAGCCCTCTTTGGGGGCTACAACAACGCCGGTTCCTTCGCTCATTGTTAGTTACCCCAGAATGCGGTTGCGAGTTTCTTGATCGCCTTGATGTTCCGTGGTCCCGGAGTTGCTTCAGCATATTCCAGCGTCACGAACCGGTCATTCTTCACCGCATCCATATCCGCAAAGGCGGGGTTGTTGAGCATGAACTCACGCTTCTGCGCAGCAGTCACTTCGCCGTAGTTGATAATCACGATCACTTCCGGGTTGGTCTCAACCACAGCCTCCCAGTTCACGCGCACCCAGCTCTTATCCAATGTATCCGTCACGTTGGTGCCGCCAGCAGCCTCAATCAGCGCGGTTGGCATCCCATAACGACCAGCAGTGAACGGAGAATCTTCACCTCCGTCATAAACAAACACACGCAGAGGTGTGTCAGCAGCCTTCAAGCCAGCTTTGAACTGCGCAAGGTCTTCGCGATAAGCCTGCACCAACGCTTCCGCCCGCTCTTCAACATCAAAGATGCGGCCAAGGTTCAAAAGATCATTGTACATGTCATCCATGGAAACCTTTGGCTTCTCGCCAATATGGATGCAGCTCTCGGTCAGCTCGTACACCTTGATACCGAACGGCTCCAGCGTCTCCGGTGTGAGCTCGCCACCAACCCTCATACCATAATTCCAACCTGCAAAAAAGAAATCCGCGTCAGCACCAATTAGGATTTCTTTGTTCGGATACTTTGGGGCAAGCTCCGGCAGCACAGCCACTTGATCCGTGAGCTCTTCATCCAGCGTCTTCCACCCAGAAATACCGGTGTAGCCCACCATGTTGTCCTGCAACTCCAGTGCCAGCATCATTTCTGTGAGGTTGGAGTCATGCGATACCGCCCGCTGCGGCACGCCATCAAATTCGACAGTGCGGTTACAGCTCTTGACGGAAACCTCTGCCAGCGCAGCGGAAGAGGAAAGCAGCGCCGCAGCCAGCGCCAAACCAAGTTTTTTCATGAAAAAGTACCCTTAAGAATGCAGATCAAATGTCAGAAGAGAGTGTTGTCGGTCCACCAGCTGTTCGCGCGTTGTGCGCACCTGAAAAGCCTTGGAAACCAAAGCGGGAGAGAGGATCTGCTCCGGCACCCCAAATCCAAGCATTTGCCCGTGGTCCAGCAACAGGATCTGGTCACACACCTCAGCTGCCATGTTCAGGTCATGCAGGCTGGTGATGATCGTCAGATCCAGCTCTTCAATGAGCTTCAGAATTTCTAGCTGATGGCGAATGTCGAGATGGTTGGTCGGCTCATCCAAAATGAGCAGCTCTGGCTCCTGCGCCAACGCCCGCGCCACCATAACCCGCTGCCGCTCTCCGCCAGAAAGCGTGCCAAACAACCGTCCGGCCAAGGCATCCAGCTGCAAAGCGCGGATCGCACGGTCCACCACCTGCCGGTCTCGTTCTCCGGAAGCTGCTAACCCACTGCGATACGGCGTGCGTCCCAGCTCCACAATCTCACGCACCCTCAGCGCAAAATCCGTCGGCTGCTCTTGCAATACCGCTGCCACCCGCTGTGCCGTGATCTTGGCGGAGAGGGACCAGATGTCATCACCGCCAACGCAAATCTGCCCGCTCATCGGCTTGTTGAACCGATAGAGCAGCCGCAACAACGTAGACTTGCCAGCCCCGTTCGCGCCAACCACGCCAAGCACTTGCCCCGCAGCCAACTCAAAACTCAACGGCTGCAACACCAACGAACTCTTCCGATCAGGCGCCCACGAAACATCGCACACAGAAACAAAAACCGCGCTCATGCCAAAGCACCCGTGCGCAGCTCAGCCTCAATCGGGCAACCAAAGGTGCCTAAATGATGAGAAACAGGATCAAGCATCGTACCAACCCACCTGAGTGAAACACTACACATCATCAATGTAACGTTATAACGTTACATTGATTGTCGAATCCTGAGGCAAAAGTCAAGCGCACACGCGCGTCAACCATCAGCGGTTCGCAAAACGACCCGGAATAAAGTTTAAGTCTTGAGGAAACAGGTAACATAACGCCCTCCGCGCAACGGCAGGGGCAAACAGAAACCGGATATGTGAGAGGCTTGCGCCAATGCAACCATTATGGCCTCCTCCGGGACGCCCCGCCCGGGTTGAAGTGAAACATAATGGCAGGTCTCCTGACTCGCGGGTCTGTGCTCAGCCAGCCTTCCCGGATCTCTCCAGTGGCATGCTTGGCGTCGCTCGCCGCTTACAGTTGCGGGGGCAGTCACGGAATTAGCGCCTGTTGGCTACACTTCACCGTGTTCCCTTTTAATCCCGAGGCCTTTCGCACCTCAGAAACCATAGGCCTGCATACTGAGTATTGAGCCCCCCAATTGCAAGCGCTTTCGAGAATAGACCTGAGGTGCTGTTGATAGCAGCTATCACCACACCAAAGTCACCCCGCACTAGATGCTGGACTTAGAACCACGTGCTCATGTGCTCCTAGCTCTTTCGCAACCCGTTCTTGGTAATCTCACCATGCATCCAGTGGGTGTCACTCTGTACGTGATCTGCGCGCACATACTTGGCCATATGTGTCGCCATGTCAGGCTCTTGGAATGCCTCGGTGGTTCGCACGACAAAGCCCTCCTGTTTGCTCAGGTTGAGCCCGTTCAGCACTCCGTCAACGCTTGCTTGAGTGAAAACGCCCCTGTGCAACACCGGAACAGGAGCGATGCCCAGCTCTGAGAAACGGTCCAGCGTCGCATCCCAACTCTGTGTGATGCCGCCAGCAATCCATGCAAAACCTAGAAAGTAAGTGGGCAACCTGTCATAAGCGACGGAATGACGGGCAAACAGATACTCACCGATGATCCGCTCATCCTCAGCAAGACACGGCGAAACACCTGCCGCAAAAGCTTTCATCCAATCACGGGATGGATGATACCCACTGTCAGGGCTACGCGCATGGCATCCACTCTGCAGGATAGTCGTGTTCTCGCCGTCCATCTTCTCGGTAAAGACGACTTCTGCAGCGCTTTCCAGAACCGCCAAATCCCGCAGGATTTTGTCGTCGCTCATTACACCGGGAGAGCTGGGTAAGTGATAGGTGCGGCCATACTTCTTCATGGATCCCGCAGCTCCTTATCTCCAAAGCGAATAAGGGAACTCCGATTTTAATTCCTATGCTCATTGAGCCAGGACACCGCCCCTTCTTCTTATCGGGTGGTGATTACAAGCTTTAACGAGCAACCACAACCACCCACCGTCTTCCCGGACAAACGCAGTGCAGATCCGGGATCCAGAGCAACACGCTCAGGCATAAGCCACGGCACAAACACCTTGCTCCCCCCCACCATCCACATCCCTGTCAAAACTACCAGTTTGACAGGGTAATAACCTCATCCCATTCTCATGCATGAAGCGCACAAGTCCTTTGTTATGGGCGGGAGGGTGGTGAATAGAATACCCTTTCGAGGGGAATAAACTCGCCTGTCTGTTTGCAGGTTTCTAGCCTCCCGCCCGCCAAAGGGTTCTCACGCCACCCTCCGTCTTCCCGGACAAGCGCAGCGTAGATCCGGGATCCAGAGCGACATGCTCAGGCATAAGCCACGACACAAACGCCTCGCTAACCCCGTCATCCACATCCTTGTAAAAACTGTCAGTTTGACAACCGTCGGTTTTCATTCCACATTCATCTGTGAGGCTTCGAAACCTCCTTTAGACAGCGGTAACCGCTCCCGTTAACTAGCGGATTTTTTGTGCCTTTTTTCTAAGGGCGCAGACCCTTTGCTATGAGCGGGAGGGCGGTGAATACAATACCTCTTTCGGGAGGGAATAAACTCGCCTGTCTGTCTACAGGTTTCGAACCTCCCGCTCGCCAGCGGGCCGTCGAAAGCCTTGTTGTCGCGCGGTTGTTCAACACCCTATAGACAGAGGGATTGAGAATGACCGACTCCGCATGTGCCTGTGGCACCACAAATACTTTCCAAAATGAAATTGACGAAGTCATCGTCGCTGTCTCGGATTTGCAAAACCTCTCGTATATTCAGCACCTCGTGCTGACAGAGAGAATGCAGCACTCCAGTGAGCGCGATGCCCTGTTCACTTTGCATCACGCCTTCCGCGATCGCCTTGAAGCACTGGAAAAAAGCTGCGGAATGTTAGAGCGAGTCGCTCATCCGCAGCCAATAAACGCAAAAAATCCGCTTCCTGATTAAGCCGTGCAGCTCTTTGCTCGCAGGCACCCTCCCAAAAACCCCATCGGTTTTCGATCAGGGAGATGCACAGGAGCAAAGAAAAAAGCCAGCCTCGTAAAAAAGGACTGGCTTAGAAAATGGCTTAATCGTGCAGCGCGCTCTACGTGATCGGTACCCCTGACCACGCAGAGCTCGTTCAACAGCACTGTGATGGGTAAATGGCACAAGTCCGTGCCACTTGCCTCCGGTACCAATGGCGAAACGCAAATCCACCCCGCATCCTCGCCAAACGGTGCCCTGCTGGTCTGCGGCAATACCACCACGCCGCAGGCCAGCGCCTCCTTAAAAATACCAGTGCCACCCACATGACGTCCACCCCCTGAAAAATCAGAGGTAACATTCCTTCTACCGCCCCACCCACTGGATCCCGCATCAAGTGCGGGACGACGGCATTGAAGCAACCGCAACAACCTCACCAATACATTATAGTTACATCAGATAATCAAAACGCAGATCTCAACGTCTCTTTTGCTCGGACTGGGTACGTGGGCTCTATGAGGCATTCACAGAGGTAAGGCGTGATTTCGATAAACTGAGCTAAGTAGTAATGGCCAGTTAATTTACTTCCCCAATAACGTGTGATATTCGCCGGTATATTACCTATGGGGAAGTGTTATGAAAAAGCAATTGTTCGCTTTATGCGCTGCTTCTATGTTGATTGCTGGCTGTTCTAGCAGTGGAAGTAATAGTGTAGAAGTCCGCGCTCGAAAGGCTGCCAACCTTTCTATCTGGAAAACCCGTCAGGAGGTTCGCTTTGCAGGGAAGCCATTTGAGGTGGCCGTTGCAAAAGATAAAGCCTTTTCATTTGTTGCTCCAAAAGGCTCAGGATTTCCTTATTCGCCTGCTGAGGTTGAAGGCGTTGCACGCGCTGTAACTGGATGTAAAGCAGAATTTGGGGCAGGAATACTGGCTTTTGTTGGTGGCTTCTCAAAGAAGTCGGATCTGCGAGAGATTCAATCTAAATACTCAGGCTTTGATTATTGGCGTGTGGATCTCAAATGTTAAAAATATTGAAAGCGGTGAGCCTAACTGTTCCATTTATTATGATTGCAGGACTCGTTGGGTGTTCTAATCAATCTCGACCAGCCTTTGAAGATGTGGTGGACCGCGAGATAGTATTTCCTGAGTACCCGAGTAGTGGTTGGACTTATTTAAGTTTCTCTCAGGCTCATGGATATCAGGTCAACTATCTTGGCAAAAATGGTCGTGCTTGGTTATGGTATCCGGGGAACTCAGTGGTAGTCCCGGAGGAATGGAAGCGTGATACTGTTGCAGGACAACAAGCTGTTTGTTGGCGGCATCCAGCGAAGAGCTATAACCCAGTAACGAAGCGATATGGTGGGTCTTTTGCATGCCAGTCGCTGGCATTGTCGCAACGAAGAATCATCGCAAGACTAAAGGGTGATCCTTTCGCGCTTTCTTCTGACAAAATTCCTTATCGGCTCTCGAAGTGTTCCGCACCTAAAGAGTTTGACTTCAATCGTGACCAGTTTCGATGCTGATTAGCGATTGAGCTCTGTGTTTCTGGCTGCAGGTTGGTTTAGGTAAGCGCAAATAATCCAGCACAACTTGTTGCCAACTCACCCCAAATCAAACCGCTTACAAATCCGGTCTACCGGTGTCCCATCAGCCAGCGGCACGGCTTCCAGCACTTTGTAGTCTTTGAAGCCGCGGGAGGTGTAGTAGGCGAGGCCGCCGGTGTTGTCGGCGCGGATGGTGGCGGTGATGGTGACGAGGCCTTTGCCTTCCAGATTGGCAAGTGTCGCTTTGAACAGCGCACTGCCAATGCCGCTCTTGTGCAAACCCGGTTTCACAAAGGTGCCGATATCAATCCAGTCAGCGGGGATATCTCCGTAATGGCTGGCGATTTGAAAGCCAAGCGGCTCGCCGCTCTCACGATCAATCGCGCAAACAGTGCTCTCCAGAATATCCGCTTCAAGAAACCACTCGATGAACTCACCTTTGTTCAACGGCTTCTCAAGCGCAGTTGTCCCCCCGGCCTCAATAATCCGGTTGAGCAGGGCGAGCAGTTCATCCACATCATTGCGCTGGGTTTTGCGGATGAAAAACTGGGTTGGTTTGGCGGAAGACGTGTTCATTTTCAAAAATCCTGTTCAACGCAATAAATACGCAAATCTTTCAAATCAACGCACATAGCAACGCAAACGACTTATGCGACGGAAATACCCGCACAAGCACAGAGCAAGAAACCTGCTAAAACTTTGTTCTTGCTCGCAAAGCCTGCGCCAGCGTGCCCTCGTCAAGGTAGTCCAATTCCCCACCAACCGGCACGCCATGGGCAAGACGGGTCACTTTCACATTCTCAAATCGCGCAAGCTGGTCCGTAATGAAATGTGCAGTGGTCTGTCCTTCAACGGTCGCGTTCACAGCGAGGATAACTTCGCTCACCACACCGCCTTCAATCCGCTCAACCAGCTTGGAAATGTTGAGGTCATCCGGCCCGATCCCATCCAGCGGAGACAGGGTGCCACCGAGGACATGATAATGCGCGCTGACAGCGGATGCCCGCTCCAGCGCCCAAAGGTCAGAGACGTCCTCAACCACCACAATGGTTGCTCCATCCCGGCGCGGATCAGAGCATATGGTGCAAGGATCACTGGTGTCGACGGTGCCACATTCAGAGCAGATGCCAACCTGATCAACCGCCACGCCCATGGCTTCTGCCAGCGGGATAAGCAGTTGATCTTTCTTCTGAACCAGATGCAAAGCAGCACGTCTGGCCGAGCGCGGGCCGAGGCCGGGCAGCTTGGACAGCAGCTGTATCAGGCGTTCAATTTCGGGACCAGCAACCCTGCGTGTACTCATCTAAAATCTATGCTCTCTGCGAGAAAGAAAAGGCACCCGCAAAGCAGTTTTGCGAGACAATGCCAGATAAACTATGCCCGCCTGAAGAGGCGGGCAAGAGGGAATAAATCCGTTTCAGGTCTACCGCCAAATCTGCGCAGGGCCGCGGTGATTTGGCAACAGATAGCCTTGAAGATATTAAGAGCCGAACGGGAGTTTCATGCCAGCTGGCAGACCCATGCCGGACATCATGTCCTGCGTACGCTCCTGCACCAAAGCCTCGCCTTTTCCCTTAGCATCGTTATGCGCAGCGAGGATAAGATCTTCCAGGATCTCAACTTCATCCGCATTGATGAGAGAAGGATCAATTTTCAAACCAGTCATCTCACCTTTACCATTCAACGTAACGGTGACCATGCCTGCGCCTGAGGTTCCCTCAACGGAAAGGTCGTTTACAGTCTCCTGAAGCTCGCCCATCTTTTCCTGCATCTGCTTGGCTTGCTTCATCATTTTAAGAAAGTCCATCGACTCGCTCCTTAAACGTCTCTTGAGCACACATCAGCGCTCTATCAATTCGGTTCATAAGGTTTCATAGCACAGAAACCTTAGAAATCTTGGGTGAAATCCATAGAGTCCATGTCTTCTATGTCGACAGACTCGGACGCCGCTTCAAGGGGGAGATCTTCCTCCTGCTTCAAAATGCGCACGTCAACAACCTTAGCCCCGGGAAAGGCAGAAATAAGTTTCACCACTTCCGGATCAGAATGTGCATCAGAAACCAACTGTCTTTGGTTAGCTTCTTTTTCTTCATGCAAAGTCGGTCGGCCCTGGTCACGACTTACCGCAACAATCCAGCGACGACCCGTCCATTCTGTCAGTTTTCGGCCCAGTTCTCCAGCTGCATCAGCTGTCGCAATCTCAGTCGGCTGTACTTCAATGCGGCCCGGCTGGAAGTTGACAAGACGCAGCGCGCGCTCAACCGAAACCTTGACTGGAATGTCCTTCATGCGGGCCGCAAGTTGAGCAACCTCAGCCCAGGAGCGGATCGCAATCTTCTCTTTAAGTTCCTCAGCCTGCCGCATCTGAGGGGCTGATTGCGGTGCAGCGCCAATAGCTTGTGTCATCGGCTGGCCGCCAGCTACAGCACGTAACTGAGGAGCTGAGCCGCCACCGGATGGAACGGCGCTGGCGCTAGATCCGCCGCCGCCCTGTGGCGCGTTGCCCGCAGGCGCATTACCACCAGCCGGGGAGAACTTGCCAGACTTCAGCAGCTTCAGCGCCTCTTCCGGGTCAGGAAGATCAGAGGCGTAGCACAAGCGCACCAGAACCATGTCAGCCGCAGCCAATGGTTTAGGGGCGTTCTGCACTTCATTAATTCCCTTCAGCAATATCTGCCATGTCCGGGAAAGAACACGCATGGAAAGCTTGTCAGCAAAGTCCCGCCCACGCTGCCGTTCACTCTCAGTCACAGAGTTCTCTTCACCCGCCTTCGGCACTGCTTTCAGCCGAGTCACCAAATGGGTAAAGTCTGCAAGGTCAGAGAGGACAACTGCCGGATCGGCACCCACATCGTATTGGGCTTTGAGCTCATCAAGAGCGCTGGCAATGTCGCCGCGCATCACGTGCTCAAACAAATCTATCACCCGGCTGCGGTCAGCAAGGCCTAGCATCTGGCGCACTTCATTGGCTTCAATGCGGCCCGCACCATGCGCAATGGCTTGATCCAGAAGGGATAAACTGTCTCGCGCAGAACCTTCGCCAGCGCGAGCAATCAGAGCCAGCGCCTCATCAGAAATTTCTATACCCTCTTTACCGGAGATCTCGCGCAGCAGAGAAACGAGCGTAGAGCTTTCAATCCGGCGCAGGTCAAACCGCTGACAACGAGAGAGGACAGTCACAGGAACCTTGCGGATTTCTGTGGTTGCAAAAATGAATTTCACATGCTCCGGCGGCTCTTCCAGCGTCTTCAACAACCCGTTGAACGCCGACTTGGAGAGCATATGCACCTCATCGATGATGTACACTTTGTACCGCGCACTCGCCGGACGATACCGCGCCGCTTCGGTAATCTCGCGAATGTCGTCAATGCCAGTATGAGACGCAGCATCCATCTCGATTACATCGACATGACGACCTTCCATGATCGCCTGACAGTGAACGCCGGGTTTATCTAAGTGTATGGTAGGTTTATCAATTTCGCCGGGGATCTGGTAGTTCAACCCACGGGCCAGAATACGCGCAGTGGTCGTTTTTCCGACACCGCGAACCCCGGTCAGCATCCAGGCTTGAGCGATACGTCCAGTCTCAAATGCATTCTGCAGAGTCTGAACCATCGGCTCCTGACCATAAAGATCATCGAACGAACTAGGTCGGTATTTACGGGCGAGAACGCGATATGCACCATCGCTGCTGGAAGAATTATCTTCCGCGCCTGTTGTTATCTGGTGCTCGTCTTGAAGGTCTATTCCGTCCATATCGCCCAAATCCTCAGCCACTTCAAAGGCAAGGTAAAACTTACTCCCGGCCATTCAAGACGAAGACCGGCCGCTTGTCGAGTATGGGCGCGGGAAAAATTAGGTGGGAGGCTGGCACGATGACCCGTGCCATGGACTCGTTAGGGCTGCTTCCTTCCGGATCTGACCCGGTTGGCGAGTGGCTCGTCCACCACCAACCTCCCGATCGTGTATATGGTCGCTTTACCTGTATTTTGCAAGCGTTCATTGGCGTTTACCGCTTGCTACTGTGGACGAGACTGTGAATCTTCAGAGAGTTCTGCCAAATCCGAATTCAGAAAATGTCGCCACAACATTGCATTTCAGTGCTATCTCGGGTTCACTTTACATAAGTTTATAATTTAAGGAATTCGAAATGCTGGCTGAAACAGCTGAGGTGTATGATGCCTCTGCAGCTCTTTGTTATTCTGCCAACTCGCTTAATCGCTGTGGTGAAAAACGTAAAGATACTGAATGGGTTAACTCGCTAAAGACGAGCCCGGATGCCCGCTTTTTAATTCAGGCAAACGACGCTTTCATCTTCAATAAAGAGGTCATGACTGAGCCTTTCATCCATCCCGTTGAGATGCTCAGAACTCTGAATATCACTGATCCGACGACCATCTTTCTTGGCATTGACGAAACTGACGGAGACCGCCCATACTTTGGTGTGCGTTACACAGTGGATGCTGAAACGCTTGATGAGGAACTGGAAAAACTCGGAGCATTCGCGGCATACGGACTGCGCGGAATAGCGATGAAACGAGCAACCAGTCAGGAAGTGCTTGGAATGATGGCGCAGGCTGCTTCTGTAGGCCGCTGGCATTCCTCCCATAAGATGTGTTCTCAGTGTGGACAGCCAACGGAACTCGCCGAATCTGGCTATCGACGGGATTGCCCGTCTTGCTCAGCGCAGCATTTCCCAAGAACGGACCCCGCGGTGATAATGTTGATCACCCACGGGGACAAATGCCTGATGGGGCGTCCTTACCATCTGATGGAAAATGTCTACACAACACTCGCTGGGTTTGTTGAACCGGGCGAAACCTTTGAAGACGCCGTCCGCCGAGAAGTTTTTGAAGAAGCAGGCGTTAAAGTCGGCAAAGTAGAATACGTCGCCAGCCAACCATGGCCATTCCCATCAAATATTATGATTGGGTTTCACGGTGAAGCGCTGACGACTGACTTGAATATCGACTATGAAGAAATGGAGGATTGTCAGTGGTTTTCTAAAGAGGAGACACTGAAGATGCTCCAAAGCGAAGCAGAGTCGGGATTAATTTGCCCCCCTGACATCTCTATCGCGCATCATTTGATCAAGAAATATATCGAGGAAAAATGACCCATGGACGAGTAGAGCCAGTGGTTATTTAACAGGTGCCTGATGGCACCGGGGAGGTGCCATGACTTACTGTATATATTTGACCCACCCAAATGTTGACATCGACCCGGCAACCCCAGTTCCGCACTGGGATTTGTCGGATAAAGGCCGCGAACGTTTAGAACAAGGCCTGCGCCAGCCATGGCTTTTGGAAATCGATCATGTCATTTCCAGTCGCGAGAAAAAGGCAATCGAAACTGGTCAGATTATCGCGAGCCACCTGGGCATGGAGCTGATCACAGCCGCAGGCCTTCACGAAAATGATCGCAGCTCAACCGGTTTTCTTGAGCCAGATGAGTTTGAGCATGTCGCCGATGAGTTCTTCAGCCGCCCTGCAGTGAGCGTTCGTGGTTGGGAACGGGCGTTGGATGCGCAAAGTCGTGTCGTCACTGCAATTAAACAGGCGCTCACCGCGATTCCAAGCGGCGAACCTGTTCTATTCTCTGGCCACGGAGGCGTGGGAACGCTGCTCAAATGCCACCTCGCCAACAATGCCATCGACCGTGCCTTCGATCAGCCTCCGAATGTTGGAGGTGGTTGCTGGTTCCGTTTTGATCCAGTCGATCTTGAGAAGTGTTCCGCTAGTCTCGAGAACCTGAAGTGGCAGCTGATCGATGAGATGGAACTCGCTCAGTAAACTTGGGAACGTTCCGGCGCAAAGAACTGAAGCAGCCTGTTGATCCTGATGGATGGCAAGCTGCTTTACAAGCGACAGCTCTTGTTGCAGACCGGGGAAATGCTTATCTAAGTGCCATCTGTTTTCATAAATTTGGCACAAGAGATGTTATCGGCAGCAATAAAATCATTTTCGCAGGTTTTTGAACCGCATTTCAGAAGCATCTTTTTCAAAGCCTTAGGGCTAACATTGCTTCTTCTTCTTGTCGTCTGGATCGCCATTCAAGGCGTAGTCGGGTATTTCATAGACTTACCACAAGACTGGCAGGATACGACCGTTAGTATCGTAACAGGCATCGGCGCATTAATCGGTCTCGGCTATATCCTGGCTCCGGTTTCAGCGATGGTCGTCGCCTTCTATCAAGATCAGATTTCTGAGCTTGTTGAAGAGCACTCTTATCCCAATGAAAGGCGAGGCAAAGCGCTGCCGCTTGGCGAGTCTATTGTAACGGCTCTCCGTTTTGTCGGCGTTATCATTGTCGCCAACATTTTCGCTCTGATGCTGTTCTTCATTCCCGGTATCGGCCAAATCGCATTTTTGCTCGTGAATGGCTATCTGTTGGGCCGAGAATATTTTGAGTTTGTGGCAATGCGCTTTATGTCGCCGCAAGAAGCAAAAGCTTTTCGTAAATCGCAAGGCGGAACCGTGTTCGCAGCCGGACTGATCGTTGCGTTTGTTCTCGCAATTCCAATCGTGAACCTGATCACTCCACTCTTTGCGACGATCTTTATGGTACACGTTTTCAAGACATTGCGGACAAAACGCAATCTATCCGTCTAGACTCAAAAATAGCTACAATTTTAAGAAATAACAGGAAGTAGCTGCGTTGCTTATTCGAAGCTTTATTGCTGAAGATCTAACCTGGACGCACGCTCTGAACGAAGAGCATGCTGTCGAATTGTCCTCTCTGACACGTGATGGCTTTGCAGAGCTTATTGAGAAAGCAAGCTATGTAAGGATTGCTGAAAAAGAGACTGGCCTTCTCATCTCATACGACCAGGACGGTGATTATTCTTCGATTAATTTCAAATGGTTCTGCGCAGTCTACGACAACTTTCTCTATGTTGATCGGATTGTGATTTCTAAAGCTGCACGAGGGCAAGGCATTGCAGGCAAACTCTACGATGACCTGTTCAACTTCGCGAAGGCAAAGGGATACGAGCGCATTGTATGTGAAGTAAACTCAGATCCTCCCAACCCGGCATCAGACGCATTCCATGCTTCACTAGGCTTTCAAATCGTCGGGGAAGCTAAGCTGGAAGGAAAAGGAAAGACCGTCAGATACATGGAAAAAGCGCTCTGAAGAGTGTTGATCTATGAGATTTAAGGGAGCGAAGCTTGGCTGTCCCTTGTTACTCAAACATCACATCAACTCTCTTTTCCCCCATTTGACTGCTCTTCGTTTCGTGCAGGTTGATCCGGAGAGAAATCTGTTTCAGCATGTAATCCAGCAATGAGGAGGACTCTGTCAGTGAACAACTAAGGCAACTCAATTCTGTTGAACAGCACTCCCACAATCTACGTGGCGGTGTTTGATGCCTGTTTGTTTTTGATGGAGTCTTTATGAGACGCATTGTCTATGACGTCGCCGTTAGTCGCGACGGTTTTATTGCTGGCCCGAATGGCGATGTTTCAATCTTCCCCCATACTGGTGATCATGTAGACGCTTACAACGAGCGATTAGCGACCTATGATACTGTGATCACGGGACGACATACCTATGAGTTTGCCTACCAGTATGGCCTCCCCGCAGGCGCAAAAGCTTACCCGCATATGCGGCATCTGATTTTCTCAGAAGGAATTCAGCTGCCTGAAGATGCCCAGGTTGAGGCAGTGCGAGCAGACTTTACCACGCACATCTCTGCGCTGAAGAATGAGCATGGTGGCGATATCTACCTGTGTGGGGGAGGGATGTTTGCAGGTTTGCTGGCTGCGTCTAAACTGATCAATGTCCTACGCCTGAAAGTTGCACCTGTCCTCTGCGGAGCTGGGACACCGTTATTTGCGAATGTCTCTGAGCTGATCGATCTCAAATGCACCTCTTCAACGCTGTATGATAGCGGCGTTGAGTATTGTGAGTTTGATCTGCAGTAGCTTATTACCAATGCGGGGCAGGCCACACCTGCTCCGCCTCTTTTTACCAGTGAATAGAGCACGGGATAGGTGCCTAAACTGGAAATCAAGATTGGCTGCTCTAAATTTGAAGTAGTGGGTCGCGTCAGCTCGCTCACATTAAATAAAGTTTACGTAAACGTAATTTGACTTTAAGTGATTTTCTGAAAAATTTCGCACAATTTCAGTAAATTAAAATATGACTACAAAACTCAAGATAATAAACTACCAGATTCTTGTTACTTGATCGGGTAGAAACCAACAAAATTTACACCGCAAAATCTAATCATTTCGGCCAATTTTAAGGGCAAACCTAGTAGAAAAAGCATTTAGTCGCATAGGATGCTTTGACGCACCCCGAAACTGAAGGTATTAGAACCTCATACAACGCCTTGTTTTGTTACGTTTACGTAAGCGTAGCTGTAACCAGGGACGGGAGAGAGATTTATGGCGAACGCTGACCTCAAGGCCAACCGGCCATTATCGCCCCATCTTCAGATCTATAAGCCGATCGTGACGATGGTGATGTCCATTCTACATCGCATCACCGGGGCGGCGCTTTATTTTGGAACGATTTTGATGGCGTTCTGGCTCATCTGCGCAGCAGCAGGTCCTGAGTCCTATCAATTCGCAATGGACGTTTTCGGTTCCTTCCTGGGCCGTCTGGTCCTCTTCGGCTTCACATGGGCACTTGTGCACCACATGATTGGCGGTTTGCGTCACTTCATCTGGGACATGGGGCATGGCTTTGAATTGTCTGCAGCGAACTGGATGGCTCGCGCGACAATCGTAGGCTCTGTTGCTCTTACCGTGATCCTCTGGATCATCGGTTTCATCGTTGCTTAAGGAGAGATCAATGACCGATATGCGCACTCCGCTCGGGAAAGTTCGCGGCCTTGGCTCAGCTAAGGACGGCACGTCGCATTTCTGGCGTCAGCGTTTGACCGCTGTAGCAAATGTGTTCCTTATTTCCTTCTTTGTTATCCTCGTCATCGCGTTGCAAGGCGCTGATTATGCGAGTTTCACTGAAGCACTTCAAAACCCGATCATCTCCACCTTGCTGCTTTTGGTGATCTTGGTCGGCTGCCTGCACATGAAGCTGGGCATGCAAGTCATCATCGAAGATTACTTCCATTCAGAAGGGCTCAAGCTTCTTCTTCTTATGGGAAACATTTTCTTCGCTTCTTTTATCGCACTCGCTTCCGTGGTTGCAGTGCTTAAAATCAGCTTCGGAGGCTGATCTAGATGGTTGAACAGACCGGTGTATCGATAGCGCCAAGCCAGAGCGGCAAGGCCTATGAGTTTGTAGACCACAAGTTTGACGTTGTGGTTGTAGGTGCTGGTGGTGCTGGCCTTCGGGCAACGCTCGGTATGGCTGAGCAGGGATTGAAAACAGCTTGTATCTCCAAGGTGTTTCCAACTCGCTCCCACACTGTGGCAGCACAGGGTGGTATTGCAGCAAGCTTGAAGAACATGACGCCAGACTGCTGGCAGTGGCATATGTATGACACTGTTAAGGGCTCTGATTGGCTCGGTGACACGGATGCGATGGAATACCTCGCGCGTGAAGCACCAAAGGCAGTTTATGAGCTTGAGCACTACGGTGTGCCTTTCTCCCGTACGGAAGAAGGCAAGATCTATCAGCGCCCATTCGGCGGACACATGCAGAACTACGGTGAAGGTCCCCCGGTACAGCGCACCTGTGCTGCTGCTGACCGGACTGGTCACGCGATCCTGCATACGCTGTATGGTCAGTCTCTGCGCCACAACGCTGATTTCTTCATCGAGTACTTCGCACTTGATCTGATCATGTCAGAAGAGGGCGTATGCGAGGGCGTGATCGCCTGGAACCTCGATGACGGCACAATCCACCGCTTCTCTGCGAAGATGGTTGTTCTGGCCACTGGTGGTTACGGACGTTCGTTCTTCTCCGCAACATCTGCCCACACCTGTACAGGTGATGGCGGCGGCATGATCGCTCGTGCGGGGCTGCCTCTGCAGGATATGGAGTTCGTTCAGTTCCACCCAACCGGTATCTACGGCTCAGGCTGTTTGATCACGGAAGGTGCTCGTGGTGAAGGCGGTTACCTCGTAAACTCTGAGGGTGAGCGCTTTATGGAGCGTTATGCTCCTTCCGCGAAAGATCTCGCCTCTCGTGATGTTGTTTCCCGTTGTATGACGATGGAAATTCGCGAAGGTCGTGGCGTTGGCAAAAACAAAGACCACATCTTCCTGCACCTGGATCATCTTGATCCTGATCTGCTGGCAGAGCGTCTTCCAGGTATCTCCGAAAGTGCGCGCATCTTTGCAGGTGTTGACGTGACTAAGGAGCCGATCCCGGTTCTGCCAACTGTTCACTACAATATGGGTGGTATTCCAACCAACTATTGGGGTGAAGTGCTGAACCCAACCAAAGAAGATCCAAACGCAATCGCGCCGGGTCTGATGGCTGTTGGTGAAGCTGGGTGTGCATCCGTTCACGGTGCAAACCGCCTCGGTTCAAACTCGCTGATCGATCTTGTTGTGTTCGGTCGTGCGGCTGCTATCCGCGCTGGTGAAGTTGTTGATCGTGAAGCTCCAATTCCAGAGCCTAACGAAGCTTCCAGTCAGAAAATCATGGCTCGCTTCGATAAGCTGCGCTTTGCAAAAGGGTCTACCCCAACGGCTGAGTTGCGCTCCAAGATGCAGAAGACCATGCAGGAAGATGCGGCTGTGTTCCGTACTCAGGAAAGCCTGGAGCAGGGATGTAAGCGCATCTCCGCTATCTGGGACGAAATGAGCGAACTGCACGTCTCTGACAGCTCCATGATTTGGAACTCTGATCTGGTCGAAACGCTTGAGCTTGAAAACCTTATGGCCAACGCAATCACCACTGTTTACGGCGCTGAAGCGCGTAAAGAGAGCCGTGGTGCACATGCTCGTGAAGACTATAAAGATGGTCCTCTCGGTGGTCGTAACGATGACGAGTGGCGCAAGCACACCATCTCTCACCTCTCTGAGGATGGTAAGGTGACCTTGAGCTATCGTCCGGTTGTTCTCGAGCCGCTGACTACCTACGATCAAGGTGGCATCGACATGAAGAAGATCGCACCGAAAGCCCGCGTCTACTAAGGCGCCGAAATCTGGAGTAACTGTTATGGCTGAATTCAAACTGCCACAAAACTCCCGGATGGGAGAGGGCAAAGTCTGGCCAAAGCCGGAAGGCGCCACTAACACCCGTGAGTACCGCATCTACCGCTGGTCTCCGGATGACGGACGCAAACCACGCATCGACACCTACTACGTTGATGCGGACGATTGTGGCCCAATGGTGCTGGACGCGCTCATCTACATCAAGGATAAGGTCGATCCAACATTGACCTTCCGCCGGTCTTGTCGTGAAGGGATCTGCGGATCCTGTGCTATGAACATCGACGGAACCAACACACTGGCATGTACAAAGGGTGCTGACGAATGCTCTCACGAGATCGTCAAAATCTACCCTCTGCCGCACATGCCTGTTGTGAAGGATCTTGTGCCGGATCTGACTCGTTTTTACGCGCAGCATCGCTCTATCGAGCCATGGTTGAAAACCACGACACCTGAGCCTGAGAAAGAATGGCTGCAGTCCTATGAAGATCGCCAGAAACTGGATGGTCTTTATGAGTGCATTCTGTGTGCTTGCTGCTCCACCTCTTGCCCAAGCTACTGGTGGAATGGTGATCGCTACCTCGGCCCTGCAGTCCTTCTGCAGGCTTACCGTTGGTTGATCGACAGCCGTGATGAGGCAACTGGTGAGCGTCTGGACAATCTTGAAGATCCGTTCCGTCTGTACCGCTGCCACACCATCATGAACTGCTCTCAGGCATGTCCAAAGGGTCTGAACCCTGCAAAGGCAATTGCTGAGATCAAGAAGATGATGGTCGAGCGTCGCGTTTAATCAACGTGTGAGCACGTTGTAAAATCAAGAAAAGCCGCCTCACTGAAATGAGGCGGCTTTTTTCATTTGAGGCTAATAGCCTAAAACTTATAGGAAACACCGATCCGGATAGCGTCGCTGTCAATGTCTTCCTTGAAGCGCGTTCCACCAACGGTAAAGCTACGACCGGGAAAGACAATGCGCTCATAGTCCAGGCGTACAATCACTCGCTCTGTGACGAACATCTCAAGGCCAGCACCGCCAACCCAGCCAAGCATGGTATTGCTGTCGGAGCCAGGACCGAAATTCGGGTTAGAGGCACGGAAGGTGGAAACAGCTGCACCACCAGTCACATACGCCATGAACCAATCGTAGGTGAGGCCGGCCCGGATCTTTGCGGCAGCGAAGTAATCAGAGCGCAAAGACATTTCACCGCGAGAACGCTCACCAAAAGACCAGTAAGCGCCTTCGCCTTCTACGCCGATCAGAATGTTCTGATAGGTGTAGTTGTAGCCGCCGTATAACCCAACGGTCCCGCCGTTATACTGCGTACCACTGTTGTTGAAGCGGTTCGTGCCATGAAGGCGGGCCCAGCCACCCTGCACACCGAGATAGAAGCCATCCCAGTCATATTCAGGTGGGGTGATCAGCCCATCGACAACTTCTTCCTCGTAAACTTCATAGGGCTCTTCCACCTCTACACCAGGTGGGTATTCAACAGCATAGGAATGGCTGCTGAAGCCGAGCAATCCCAATACCGCAAACGCAAATACTCTTAAGCGACTCATTGGTTCCCCCAAAATACGCAAGAGGATGACACGGCTAAATAATCAGACGTGATAGGTAACTTGATACAAATAAGTCTAGAACTGCGATCTTTATAAATGCTTGATTTTAAAAAGGAAAATTTGCGTTAAGGCTAGTTGGAATTGACAGGCATTGATGTGCTGATTTCTCAATTTCAAGGGGGAGATACCTGCAATCCCTACGAAACCGTCAATGAGCTCATGGCGGGTTTACGAAAAAGTCAGCAACTCTCTAGCGTCGCTCAACGCCTCGCAGAACCAGCTTGATAACGCCAATGCATTCTTTGCGCTGTATCTCATAGGGTTCGTGGCTGTGCAGTTGAGGAAAGCGGAACTTCATCGTCGCAGCGTGAATGTGTCTTGCCACCTGACTGACTTCTCGTAGGTCAAATTCCTCAGCAAGGTTGCCGGAATGCAGGATAGTGTGCATTGGTTGTCGCACAAGCCGGAACAGTTCTTCAAAGTCTTCCGGGCGCTTCTGTTCCAGCACCTGCAAGCAGTCTGCCAGACCCTTGTTGAGTGCCAGCAGGCGATAAGTCTCTTCAAATTCCATCATGAGAAACTTGCTCAGACGTGCTGAGGCACTGGCGTTGGGGTCAGTAGCTGTTTCAAGGCGCGCAACCAGCTTCACCACCTCTGCAGCGACAACAGCACAGGCAAGGTCTATCTTGCTTGGGTAGAAGTTATAGATGTGTGCCATTGAGATACCTGAGGCATCTGCAATCTCGCTCACCGAGGTTTTCTTGTACCCTTGGGTGAGGAATGCATCACGGGCGGCAGCGAGCAGGTCAGCAGCACGGCCCTTTGCAGTCAGGATTTCTGCGATGGACATATCAATTTCCGAAAATGAAAAAACGAGAGTTCCTTCAGTAATCATAGCTGAGTAGAGATTGCAATGACGTATGCGTCATATTAACGGACAAATTATGTAAAAACACGAATGATATTAATGCGCTAAGCGCGATTTCTTTGATTTTAGTCATTGTTGGATTTTTGCGAATTATTAGTATTAGAAATATCTAATATAAAAGGAGTCGAAGCATGGCTGTAGAAAAATGGCAAGAATTCCTCACCCAAACGGATGGTCGCATCGCTGAACTGCGCCCGGGTATTCCTGGCGTTATGAAGGGGTTTGGCGAAATCGCGAAAAGCGCGATTGGAACCGGCGCTCTTGAACCGAAGCAAAAAGAGCTCATCGCGATCTCCATCGGTGTTGCTGCACGCTGTGATGCCTGCCTTGGATACCACGCAAAAGCCTGCATCAAATATGGTGTAACACGTGAAGAGCTGATGGAAGCTCTCGGTGTGGCTGTTTACATGGGTGGCGGACCTTCCCTCATGTACGCAGCAGAAGCGCTCAGTGCATTTGATGCTCTGTCTTCAGAAGCAAAGTAAGAAGTGACGTATCTTCACCCAATCTCTCTGTTTTCCTAAAACTTAGAGAGCAAACTGCTTGCGTGCACTTGCCCTGAATTGCGTTCAAGGGTAAGTGCAACGAGGGGAAGCCTCTTAGATTTCAGGTAGGCAAAATTGGTGGGTGCACCTTCACAGGTTGGTTCGGAAAGCTCTTCTGTTTTTATGGAGCTGGAAAAGAACTTTCGTGACTTGGAAAACGAAAGAAATCTGCGTGTTCTGCACGCGGGCGATCTTTCACACCTGTATCTTCATAAAAAATCTGAAGCTCACTACGCCAATTGTCGGTTCATCTACATTCGATCAATTGAGCACTACCTTTCCCTTTTTCCAGTTGATGAGACGGTAGACGTTGATGTGAATGTCCCGGCAAATGTGTCTGGCTGGGACTTAAAAAAAACGCTCATTGCGCTGTTAAAAGGCAATCCTGAGCCGCTTGATTGGGTTCAGTTGAAGGACCCATATGCGGGGCATGACGAGTTTCCGAAGTCGTTGATCTCTTTTGCCCTTGAGCATTGTGACCCGGTTCGTTTCGCGCTTTATCATTACAATCGGATTGAGCGACAGAAGCACCGGTTTGACGGTGTGTCACTCGGCGAGATCGTACCTGAACGCTTGTATGACCTCATCCGCTCATCACTGGTGCTGCGCTGGTACAATCAGAATCGCTATCAGGGTGTTCCGCCTTCTCGCCTCTCAGATATTGCCGAGGCGACCTTTATTCGCCCCGTTCTGCGTGGTGAGATCGAGGAGTTGGTAGAGCGTAGCGAAGCTGGGATGATCAAGGACGTCGTTCGCCCTGCTGGCGCTATCAACGATCTGATCCTGGCTGAATTGGAGGCTGGCCCTGCACTACTTGCCCGCCGACGTCGCCAATTTACTCAGGAAACTGCAGCTCAAGCGGACCGATTCTTCCTGAAATGGGCAGTCGTCCCTAAAAACTAATGGTCTCACAAGGCCTTCTGTTTACTTCTCTCACCTGTAGTCCTGCAGAAACAGCAGAACCGTGCCAGTTTGCGTGAGAAAGATCTTTACCTTTCTCACAATACCTTGAAATCGCGGGGATTATGACCCCCAGCGCTTGCTGTTATGACCACGCCGGAGACGTGAACAGCGCAACAGCGCAAATCAAACCAACGAACCAGACAAGAGAACGCAGGGTGGCGCGGTTAAGCCAATAGCATGCGACGAACAGCACGCGCATTGCGATGAACAAACCGCACAGTCTTTCAATCCAGTCTGGGTCACCGCCATAGGCGAGGGCAACGAGCACAGATACTGCATAAAGAGGGAAAGCTTCGAGGCCGTTGATCTCTGCGGAGCGCGCGCGCAAGCGAAATCCTTCTTTCCAATATTCTGGGTCTCTTGGGTTTGAGTTGTCGAACTTGCGGGAAAATTTGGCAGGAAGAACAGAAAGCCATGGCATCAGACCGGCAATCAGTATGGTCCATAAAGGGAAAGACATTGTGCAGCTCCAAATAAACTCAGAAAAATCGGAGCCTTTATACAGGCATAAAGAAGCAAAGTGAACTGAGTTCACTTAGGTTTGAAGCCTCCATTGCGAATATTTCCGCACTTTGGCTTCGCTCATTCCAATTCTAATCGCAATTATTTTAAGCGCATCGTCTGGTTGTCATCGATCCGAAGAAAAAGGGCACTATGAAGTGCTGGAACCGAGTGACACCGAATGATTGGACATTGTCCGGCGCTCCAGTGGAGACGTGCCTATGACTAAGGCAAATGTACTGTTTGTTTGCGTAGATAATTCATTTCTGAGTCTGGCTGCAGAAGCCTACTTAAACCATACCTCCATGGGAGAGTTGCGTGCCTTCTCTGGTGGCCCCTTGCCACGAGAGGAAATGGTTTCGCTCACCAAGAAAGTTCTTTTCGCCAGCGGTATGGATGAAGGAGGATTGCATCCGAAGCCCTGGACGATTTTTTCGCTGCCCCATGCACCTCAACCTGACTACATAATAAGACTTCAGACAAGTGTGCTTCTTGACAAGCAACCGATGTGGCCCGGTCATCCGGTAAAGTTGAACTGGGATATCTGCCTAGATGAAGATGTTCCTCGGAACATAAAAGAGGCAACAGATGCATTCCGCAAAATTAAAGAATCTATAGATCTTGCAACCTCCTCTAAGGTTTTTTCTAGTGATTCTCTAAATTGGCGTGCTGCTTGTTAAGGTTGGCTGGCCCAATGCTTTATGAGAGTTGTCAGATTTTCCCATGTTTCCCTTAGGAAATAGGGGTTTCAGTGGGAAACTCACATTTTTTTGAGTGGTAAACCTTTCACCTGCCTTGTTTTAGGGGCAGTTTCTTAAGGTCTTTATGGTTAATACGCCTTAATTCACAAGGCTGGGATGACACCACTATGAATCGTAGTTTGACGATTGCATTTGTTTCTGTAATTGCACTTTCCACAATAGCGTGCCAGCGGACGACGTATACCCGTAGCTATGTCTCTCCGTTGCCTGCGTCTCCGATCTCACCAATCGAAGGTCAGACACTGTCGCCGATCACTCCTGGTCAGCCAGGTTCTGAAGGCCAGATCTTGGTTGATGGTCAGGACGCGAACGCTAACTCGCAGGTTGTTTCTGCACCTCCTGCTCCAAACGTAAATGCAACAGGTGGCTCTGTAGGCCGCACTGATTTGCTTGGCGGATGGAGCGTCTCTTCAGGTGGCGACAACTGTAAGCTCTTCATGACGCTGACCAAGTGGAGCGGCGGCTACCGCGCGAATACACGCGGTTGTAGCGATGCGACGCTCTCTCAGATCTCTGCATGGAATCTGAATGGCAGTCAGGTTGTCTTGAAAGACGCTGGCGGCGGAAACGTTGCAACCCTCTCTGGTGCCGGAACTAACTTCTCTGGTCAGACAGCGAACGGCGCTCCGATCAACTTCGCCCGCTAATCATCATCTGATGATCTTATAAGTTTCAAAGCGTTGCGCCGGTATCAGGTGCAGCGTTTTTTGTGTTTGCTTATGTGCGCCGCAGATTTTGATCAGATGTGAGACGTTGGTTTTACGAATAAACCCTATTGTACTTGCGTCTGGGTGGCGCTCTCCTTTATGCCATGGGAAAATATAGCCCATCGGATCGGCGTGATTTGCCCTCTGAAATACAGCTTAAGGAATGTGAGCTCCGTGCTTGAGAATACGTCTAACCTAACAACCGTCCTTGCCCACTACGAAGCGATGGTCGCACGGGGCGACCTGGAGGCCGATCCGGCGCAAATTCAGGTGGCAAAGTCTCTGGATGCTTTAACTGCAGAAATGGCGCAGCGAAAGCCGGAAGAGAAAAAAGGGCTGTTAGGTCGCCTGTTTGGAAAAGGCAAAGAAGAGCCTGACTACATCAAAGGCCTATATGTTTGGGGTTCTGTCGGACGTGGCAAAACCATGCTCATGGATCTGTTCTACGATCTAAGTCCTGAACCTAAAAAGCATCGTTCCCACTTCCATGAGTTTATGGAGGAGATCCACGATCGCATATTTATGGTCCGCAAGAAGATCAGTGCTGGGACGATCAAAGACCGCGATCCGATCATTCCAGTTGCTGAAGAGATCATCAGCACAACGCGGCTCCTGTGCTTTGATGAGTTCACTGTAACTGACATCGCTGATGCAATGTTGCTTGGACGGCTTTTCGGTAAATTGTTCGAGGCTGGCGTTGTCGTCGTGTGTACCTCAAACGTGGTGCCGGATGAGCTCTATAAAGACGGACTGAATAGAAATCACATTCTTCCATTCATCCGTTCTTTGAATGAGCGAATGAGTGTCATTCACTTGGATGCGCCGACCGATTACCGCCTTGAGAAGCTCTCCGGCTCAGATACCTACCTCGAGCCGCTTGGTCCTGAGAGCCTCCAGAAGATGGAGAAACTTTGGGCCAGCATGACCTACGGCCTTCAATGTCATCTTGTTGAGTTAGAAAACAAAGGCCGGAAAATACCAGTAAGCCGCACTTGTAGTGCGATTGCCTGGTTCACATTTCAGGAATTGTGCTGCACCCCGCTGGGGCCCTCTGATTACCTGCGTATTGCACATGCTTTCAACACAGTTTTCCTCGAAGGTGTGCCCGTACTGGACAAGGCGCGTAGGAATGAAGCAAAGCGATTCATCAACCTGATTGATACGCTCTACGACAATCACGTTCATCTCGTGATTCAGGCAAGCGCAGAGCCGCAGGACCTCTATGTTGCCTCATCTGGAACCGAAGCATTTGAGTTTGATCGAACAGCTTCGCGCCTGATCGAAATGCGTTCGGAAGAGTACTTGATGCGTGAGCATAATACCGAAAACTGAAAAAATTTAATTTTATTCAGAAATGACGTATTGAGAGCTTATCCAAACTGCTAAAAAAACGTCATTTTACGGAAAATAACGCGGATGTGTGTTTCATTTGGGTTGCGCACATCCGTCAAAACCGCTACCCACTGCGACAAATAGGCACCATATATCATGGTTCTATGTTACGTAAAGGGGAGCTCCTCATGGCGCGCAACAAGATTGCTTTGATTGGATCCGGTCAGATTGGTGGCACACTTGCACACCTCGCTGGTCTGAAAGAACTGGGTGATATCGTTCTGTTCGACATCGCTGAAGGTATGCCTCAGGGCAAAGCTTTGGACTTGGCAGAATCTTCTCCAGTTGACGGCTTTGACTCTGGTCTGTCTGGCACAAACACCTATGAAGGCATCGCTGGTTCTGATGTCGTCATCGTGACTGCAGGTGTTCCTCGTAAACCTGGCATGAGCCGTGATGATCTGCTTGAAATTAACCTGAAGGTTATGGAGCAGGTTGGTGCTGGTATTAAGAAGTACGCTCCAGACGCTTTCGTAATCTGCATCACCAACCCACTCGACGCGATGGTTTGGGCTCTGCAGAAATTCTCCGGTCTTCCAGCAAACAAAGTTGTTGGCATGGCTGGCGTATTGGATAGCGCTCGCTTCCGTTACTTCCTTGCAGAAGAATTCAAAGTATCCGTAGAAGACGTAACCGCATTCGTTCTTGGCGGTCACGGCGATACAATGGTTCCACTGACACGCTACTCCACTGTTGCTGGCGTTCCACTCACCGATCTGGTGAAAATGGGCTGGCTCACTGCTGAGCGTCTCGAAGAAATCGTTCAGCGCACCCGTGATGGTGGCGCAGAGATCGTTGGTCTTCTGAAAACAGGTTCCGCATTCTACGCACCAGCTGCATCTGCTATCGCAATGGCAGAAAGCTACCTCAAAGACAAAAAGCGCGTTCTTCCATGTGCTGCATACCTTGATGGCCAGTATGGTCAGAAAGACATGTACCTTGGCGTGCCAACTGTTATTGGCGAAAACGGCATCGAACGTATCATTGAAATTGATCTCAATAGCGATGAAAAAGCGATGTTCGACAAATCTGTTTCTTCTGTAAACGGCCTTGTTGACGCTTGTAAGAAAATCCAGCCTGCTCTGGCATAAGCCACGCAAGCTATGATCTGAAAGACTGGCAGCACTAGGCGTTGCCAGTCTAGCTCCCTGCTTCGGCAGGGCCCCTTAGAATGGGAAGGGCAGATGAACATACATGAATACCAGGCCAAACAGGTCCTGAAGGAATACGGCGCACCTGTTGCTGAAGGTGTTGCAATTTTCTCCGCTGATGAAGCTGAAGCCGCTGCAAAAAGCCTTCCAGGCCCGTTGTGGGTTGTGAAGTCCCAAATCCACGCAGGTGGTCGCGGTAAGGGTAAGTTCAAAGAACTTGGCCCAGAAGCAAAAGGCGGCGTTCGTCTTGCATTCAACTTGGATGAAGTAAAGTCCCACGCTGCTGACATGCTCGGCAACACTCTGGTGACTGCACAGACCGGT
The DNA here is from genome assembly GCF_001623065.1 of Pseudovibrio sp. Ad46. Lineage (NCBI taxonomy): Bacteria > Pseudomonadati > Pseudomonadota > Alphaproteobacteria > Hyphomicrobiales > Stappiaceae > Pseudovibrio > Pseudovibrio sp. Ad46. Next base: position 282,032 of record NZ_LMCG01000005.1, read on the forward strand.
GATGCTGGTAAAGTCGTAAACCGTCTCTACATTGAAGACGGCGCAGACATTGACCGCGAACTGTACCTCTCTCTGCTCGTCGACCGCACGTGTGGTCAGGTTGCTTTCGTAGCATCCACCGAAGGCGGCATGGATATCGAGGAAGTTGCGCACAACACGCCAGAACTTATCCTCACTCTGCCAATCGATCCGCTTCAGGGCGTGACCGAAGACAAAGCATCCGCTCTTTGTGACACCCTCAAGCTTGAAGGTGAAGCACGCGCGGATGGCATGAAGCTGTTCCCAATCCTCTACAAAGCATTTGTAGAAAAGGATATGGCGCTTCTCGAAATCAACCCACTGATCGTTATGGAAAATGGTCGTCTGCGCGTTCTGGATGCGAAAGTGTCCTTTGACGGCAACGCACTGTTCCGCCACGAAGACATTGTTGCCCTGCGCGATAAGACCGAAGAAGACGAAAAAGAGATCGAAGCTTCCAAGCACGACCTCGCTTACGTTGCTCTCGACGGTAACATCGGCTGCATGGTGAACGGTGCTGGTCTGGCAATGGCGACCATGGACATCATCAAGCTGTATGGTGCTGAACCTGCAAACTTCCTCGACGTTGGTGGCGGTGCGACCAAAGAGAAAGTAACCTCTGCGTTCAAGATCATCACGTCCGATCCAAACGTACAGGGCATTCTGGTTAACATCTTCGGTGGCATCATGCGTTGTGATGTGATCGCAGAAGGCGTTCTGGCTGCTGTTAAAGAAGTTGGTCTTCAGGTTCCACTCGTTGTGCGTCTCGAAGGCACCAACGTTGAGCTTGGTAAAAAGATCATTAGCGAAAGCGGCATGAATGTTATTCCTGCTGACGATCTCGACGATGCAGCTCAGAAAATCGTGGCTGCTGTGAAGGAGGTCGCATAATGTCTATCCTCGTCGACAAAGACACCAAAGTCATCGTTCAGGGTCTGACTGGTAAAACCGGTACATTCCACACTGAGCAGGCACTGGCTTACTTCGGCACCCAAATGGTTGCTGGCGTACACCCTAAAAAAGGCGGAGAAACCTGGTCTTCCGGACTTGAATCCGCTGCTGAACTGCCAATCTTTGCTTCCGTTAAAGAAGCTAAAGAAGCAACCGGTGCAAACGCTTCTGTTGTTTACGTCCCACCAGCAGGTGCAGGCGCAGCAATCATCGAAGCTATCGACGCTGGCATTCCTTTGATCGTTTGTATCACTGAGGGTATCCCGGTTGCAGACATGGTGAAGGTTAAAGCTCGCCTCGACGCATCCGACAGCCGTCTTCTCGGTCCAAACTGTCCAGGTGTTCTGACACCTGAACAGTGCAAGATTGGCATTATGCCAGGCTCCATCTTCCAGAAGGGCTCTGTAGGTATTGTTTCCCGTTCAGGTACACTTACTTATGAAGCAGTCTTCCAGACTTCGCAGGAAGGCCTCGGCCAGTCCACTGCAGTCGGTATTGGTGGTGACCCTGTAAAAGGCACTGAGTTCATCGATATGCTGGACCTGTTCCTGGATGATCCAGAAACAGAATCCATCATCATGATCGGTGAGATCGGTGGTTCTGCAGAAGAAGAAGCAGCTGAATGGCTCAAAGAACAGGCTGCAAAAGGCCGTTCTAAGCCAATGGTTGGCTTCATTGCTGGTCGTACAGCGCCTCCAGGCCGTACCATGGGTCACGCAGGTGCTGTGATCTCTGGCGGTAAAGGCGGAGCGGACGACAAGATTGCTGCAATGGAAGACGCGGGCATCCGTGTATCTCCATCCCCAGCTAAGCTTGGCAAGACCCTTGTTGCTCTTCTCGAAGAGTTGAAGCAGGGTGCTTAAAAATTACACCTCCTATACCATTTAGGAGGCATACTAAATCGACTGTCGGTGAATCACTTTCATCGACAGTCTTGAGAAGGCAGTAAGTCCCCAGGCTTGCTGTCAGTCGCGGGACCCAAGGGTATGTGGTGTGTGACACCCGCCCAAAGAAAGTAGGGCGGATCAACAGTCCGCTTAAAAACGATGGCTCGGCAGGACGCGAACAACGTATTCGCGCTGACGTCGTTTCTTTACGGCGCCAACGCTCCTTATATTGAAGAGCTTTATGCTCAATATCAGGAAAACCCGAATTCACTCGACCCCGAGTGGAAAGAATTCTTTTCTTCGCTTCAGGACAATCCAGAAGACGTAATCAAGGAAGCTCGCGGAGCAACCTGGCAGCGTTCTGATTGGCCAGTTCCAGCAAATGGTGAACTGGTTTCAGCTCTTGATGGCGACTGGCCCGCTGAAAAAGAAGTCAGCAAAAAGATCAAGTCCACGGCCAAGAAGAATGGTGTTGAGCTAACTGAAGATCAGGTGCTGCAGGCAACTCGCGATAGTGTTCGTGCGATCATGATGATCCGTGCTTACCGTATGCGCGGCCACTTGCATGCTGATCTTGACCCGCTCCGCCTTGCTGTTCCTGGTGACCATGAAGAGTTGCATCCCGCGACCTATGGCTTCTCTGAAGCAGACTGGGATCGGAAGATCTTCCTGGACAACGTTCTGGGCATGGAATTCGCCACCATCCGTGAGATGCTGGAAATTCTGAAACGGACCTATTGCTCCACCCTTGGTGTTGAGTTCATGCACATCTCTGATCCTGCTGCAAAAGCATGGATCCAGGAGCGCATTGAAGGTCCGGACAAGCATGTTGCCTTCACACCGGAAGGTAAGAAAGCGATCCTCAATAAACTTGTTGAGGCCGAAGGCTTCGAGAAGTTCCTTGATGTAAAATACACCGGTACAAAGCGTTTCGGTCTGGACGGTGGTGAAGCACTGATCCCGGCGCTTGAGCAGATCATCAAACGCGGTGGTGCTCTTGGTGTTAAAGACATCGTTCTGGGCATGGCACACCGTGGCCGTCTGAACGTTCTGTCTCAGGTGATGGGCAAGCCACATCGCGCGATCTTCCATGAATTCAAGGGCGGTTCATATGCTCCTGATGATGTGGAAGGCTCTGGTGATGTGAAGTACCACCTCGGTGCTTCTTCTGACCGCTCTTTCGACAACAACAACGTTCACCTGTCTTTGACAGCGAACCCGTCTCACCTTGAGATCGTAAACCCGGTTGTTCTGGGTAAGGTCCGCGCCAAGCAGGACCAGCTTTCTGATTGGAAAGAGACATCGGAAATTGATCGCAGTAACGTCCTCCCATTGCTTCTGCATGGCGATGCTGCGTTTGCTGGTCAGGGTGTTGTTGCTGAATGTTTCGGTCTGTCCGCACTTCGTGGTCACCGCACTGGTGGTTCGATCCATGTGATCATCAACAACCAGATCGGCTTTACAACCAACCCACGTTTCTCACGGTCTTCACCTTATCCTTCTGACGCCGCGAAAGTGATTGAAGCGCCGATCTTCCATGCAAATGGTGATGATCCGGAAGCTGTTACTTTTGCTGCAAAGATTGCAACTGAATATCGTCAGAAGTTCGGACGTCCGGTTGTGATTGACATCATCTGTTATCGCCGCTTTGGCCATAACGAAGGTGACGAGCCTGCGTTTACGCAGCCAATCATGTACCGCAAGATCCGCAAGCATGAAACAACCCTTCAGATCTATGCTGACAAGCTGGTCAAAGAAGGTCTGATGTCTGCTGAGGACGTTAATAAAGCAAAAGCTGACTGGCGTTCGCATCTGGATCGTGAATTCGAAACAGGCCAAACCTACAAGCCAAACAAAGCCGACTGGCTTGATGGCCGTTGGTCTAAGATGAAGGTTGCGAAGGAAGTTGACGAGCCGCGTCGTGGTTCGACTGGTCTTCCAATGGATGAACTCAAAGAACTCGGCGGCAAGCTGACCAATGTGCCTGATGATTTCAATGCACACCGCACGATCCGCCGCTTCATGAACAACCGTGCCAAAATGATTGAGACCGGTGAGGGTATCGATTGGGCAATGGGCGAAGCAATGGCATTCGGTGCATTGCTGAAAGAAGGCCATTCCGTTCGCTTGTCCGGTCAGGATTGTGAACGCGGCACCTTCTCTCAACGTCACTCCGTTCTGTATGATCAGGAAGACGAAGGCCGTTACATCCCGCTGAACCATGTTGGTGAAAAGCAGGGCCGTTATGAAGTCATCAACTCAATGCTTTCTGAAGAAGCAGTGTTGGGCTTTGAATACGGTTACTCGCTGACAGAACCAAATGCGCTGACCATGTGGGAAGCACAGTTCGGTGACTTTGCAAACGGTGCGCAGGTACTGTTCGACCAGTTCATCTCCTCTGGTGAGCGTAAATGGCTGCGTATGTCCGGTCTGGTCTGCTTGCTGCCGCATGGCTACGAAGGTCAGGGTCCTGAGCACTCCTCAGCACGCCTTGAGCGTTTCTTGCAGATGTGCGCGGAAGACAACATGCAGGTAGCCAACTGTTCGACACCGGCTAACTACTTCCACATCCTTCGCCGTCAGTTGAAGCGTGACATTCGTAAGCCACTCGTTCTGATGACGCCAAAGTCTCTGCTCCGCCACAAGCGTGCAGTTTCCAAACTGGAAGACTTCGGCGCAGACGAAAGCTTCCACCGTCTCCTTCACGATGATGCTCAAACGAACCCAGGTTCAACTGTTGAGTTGAAGAAGGATGAAGACATCCGTCGCGTGATCCTGTGTACAGGCAAGGTCTACTATGACCTGCTCGAAGAGCGTGAGAAACGTAACATCAACGATGTTTACATCCTCCGCGTTGAGCAGCTCTACCCGTTCCCGACCAAGTCCTTGTGCGTAGAGATGGGCCGCTTCAAGAATGCAGACGTAGTCTGGTGTCAGGAAGAGCCGAAGAACATGGGCTCATGGTTCTTCATTCAACAGTACATTGAATGGGTTCTGGAGCATGTGAATGCAAAAGTGCATCGCCCGCGTTACGTTGGCCGGCCACCAGCTGCTGCAACAGCAACCGGCTTGATGTCAAAGCACTTGGCTCAGCTACAAGCTTTCCTCGACGATGCATTCGCCGAGTAAGTACCTCGTAATCAGGTAAGTCCGACAGGCCTTTCAGGGGCCCTGAAACGAAAAGAGATAGAGACAATGGCGACGGAAATTCGAGTACCCACTCTGGGTGAATCCGTAACCGAGGCAACAATCGCTCAATGGTTCAAAAAACCGGGCGATGCGGTGAATGCAGATGAGCCACTGGTTGAGCTGGAAACAGACAAGGTAACTGTTGAAGTACCTGCGCCTGTAGCCGGTAAACTGGACAGCATTGATGTGAAAGAAGGCGATACTGTTGAAGTTGGCGCCCTTCTTGGTTCCATCGCAGAGGGCGCAGCTGGTGCTGTGTCCGCTCCTGCTGCCGAAGCTGCACCGGCTGCTAAAGCTGCGCCTGCTGCAGCTGCTGAAACAGTTGAAGTTCTGGTACCACACGCTGGTGAAAGCGTTACCGAAGCTGAAGTTGGCGAATGGTCAGTTAAAGTTGGTGACGTTGTAAAGGCTGACGATATCCTCGTTGAGCTGGAAACAGACAAAGCTGCTCAGGAAGTACCTAGCCCAGTTGCTGGTACTGTGGTTGAAATCGCTCAGGCAACTGGCGCAACTGTTGAGCCGGGTAACCTGCTCTGCAAAATCGCAAAAGGCGACGGCACAGCTGTTGCTGCTGCTGCTCCGGCAGCTGCCGCTCCTGCGCCAACTGTTTCTGGCACAAGCATGCCAGCAGCACCTTCTGCAGCAAAGATGATCTCTGAAAAAGGCCTCTCTGCTGATCAGGTTGCGGGCTCCGGCAAACGTGGTCAGGTTCTTAAAGGTGATGTTCTCGCAGCTGTTGCTGCTGGCGTTTCTGCTGCTCCGGCAGCCGCTCCGGCTCCTGTTGCAGTGCGCGCCGTTTCGGCTCCGACTGACGAAGTGCGTGAAGAGCGTGTTCGCATGACCAAGCTGCGTCAGACGATTGCGCGCCGCTTGAAAGATGCTCAGAACACTGCGGCTATGCTGACCACTTACAACGAAGTGGACATGAAGCCGATCATGGACCTCCGCAAGCAGTACAAGGATATCTTTGAGAAGAAGCACGGCGTAAAACTTGGCTTCATGGGTTTCTTCACCAAAGCAATTACCCATGCTCTTAAAGAAATCCCGGCTGTAAACGCTGAGATCGATGGCACTGACATCATCTACAAAAACTACGCGCATATCGGTGTTGCTGTTGGCACTCCGAAGGGTCTTGTGGTTCCTGTTGTTCGTGATGCAGACCAGATGTCTATTGCTGAAATCGAAAAAGAAATCGGCAACCTCGGTCGTAAAGGCCGTGATGGCAAGCTCTCCATGGCAGACATGCAGGGTGGTACCTTCACCGTTTCCAATGGTGGCGTCTACGGCTCCCTGATGTCCTCTCCAATCCTGAATGCACCGCAGTCCGGTATCCTCGGCATGCACAAAATTCAGGAGCGCCCGGTTGCGATCAACGGTCAGGTAGAAATCCGTCCGATGATGTATCTGGCTCTGTCCTACGATCACCGTATCGTTGACGGCAAAGAGGCAGTGACCTTCCTGGTTCGCGTTAAAGAGAGCCTTGAAGATCCACAGCGTCTGATTCTGGACCTCTGATGTAAACGTGCCCGGCACTGGCCGGGCACATTTGTTTTAAGGGAAATTGGCGCACTTCTCTTCGTTGCAGCCTTCTCCCGCCTACTTACAGGGATTTGCAAATGTCCTACGATCTCGTCGTCATCGGTACCGGCCCAGGCGGTTATGTTTGTGCAATCAAGGCAGCTCAGCTCGGCATGAAAGTTGCTGTGGTTGAGAAGCGTAAGACCCATGGTGGTACCTGCCTGAACATCGGTTGTATTCCATCCAAAGCTCTGCTGCATGCCTCTGAAATGTTCGAGGAAGCAAACCACAGCTTTGAAGCCCTTGGCATCAAAACTTCCAAGCCAAAAGTGGACTGGAAGGCAATGCTGGCGCACAAAGATAAAGTGATCGACGGCAATGTGACCGGTATCGATTACCTCTTCAAAAAGAACAAGATCGACGTTCACTTTGGTACTGGCCGCGTGCTGGGTGCTGGTCGCGTAGAAGTAAAAGCTGAAGACGGCTCAACTTCCATCGTGGAAACCAAGAACATTGTTATCGCAACAGGTTCTGACGTAATGCCTCTGCCAGGTATCGAGATCGATGAGAAAACCGTCGTCTCTTCAACTGGCGCCCTGTCTCTGGATAAAGTGCCTAACCGTATGACCGTTGTCGGCGCTGGCGTTATTGGTCTTGAGCTTGGTTCTGTCTACGCCCGTCTTGGTGCTGAAGTGACCGTTGTTGAGTTCATGGACAAGATACTTGGCCCAATGGATGCTGACGTTTCCAAGCAGTTCCTGCGCATGCTGAAAAAGCAAGGCCTCAAGTTCAAGCTGTCCTCCAAGGTAACTGCGGTTCAGAAAAAAGGCCGTGCTCTGGAAGTGACCGTTGAGCCAGCAGCTGGTGAAGCCGCCGCCGCAACTCTGGATGCAGACGTGGTTCTCGTCGCAATCGGTCGCCGTCCATATACGGAAGGTCTTGGTCTGGCAGAAGCAGGTGTTGAGCTGGACGAGCGTGGCCGCGTGAAGACAGACAACCACTACAAAACCAACGTTGACGGTATCTTTGCTATCGGTGATGTGATTGCAGGCCCAATGCTTGCGCACAAAGCGGAAGACGAAGGCGTTGCAGTTGCAGAAATGCTCTCAGGTCAGGCAGGTCACGTAAACTATGACGTCATTCCTGGCGTTGTTTACACCTCTCCTGAAGTGGCCAGCGTTGGTAAAACTGAAGAAGAACTGAAAGCTGCGGGCATCAAATTCAAGTCCGGCAAGTTCCCGTTTTCCGCAAACGGTCGTGCAAAAGCAATGCTGCACACCGACGGATTCGTGAAAGTGCTGGCTGACGCTGAAACAGATCGTGTGCTCGGTGTTCATATCGTTGGCTTCGGTGCCGGCGAAATGATCCACGAAGCATGTGTTCTGATGGAATTTGGCGGTTCCTCTGAGGATCTGGGTCGCACTTGCCATGCGCACCCAACCATGTCCGAAGCAGTGAAAGAAGCCGCTATGGCAACATTCGCCAAGCCAATTCATATGTAATCTGGAATTTCTGGATTTAGAAAAAGCCGCTTCAGGAAACTGAGGTGGCTTTTTTGCTACTGGCGGACCAGAATGTAACTGCGGGTCTTGTTCGGAATTGTCGGATCATGGTTTTCGGTGCGGACATATGCCTGAATACGCTCTCCCATTGGCCGCAGCTCAATATGCTGTGCTTTGAAGAAACCACCAAACCGGAACGTTAGAACGCCAGAAAAACTAAGCTGACCTGCAGCCCAACCCCATTTGCAATCGCGAGGGGAGCAGCTGGTGAAGGCACGAGCACGCACAACCAGCTGTCCGTCAAGGCATTGGCCTTCAACTTCAATCTGAGAGAGCTCTTTCAAACGTGCTTTGGGATTTTCCCAATCCCCCAGCTCCGCCATTTCTGATTTGCGGACTTCACAGGCTGTTTGAGCTTGAGCAGCAGAAACAAGAAAGGCAAACGTGCAGAAAAACATGCACAAAAATGGTGTTTGTCTAAGTTTCATGACTAAAAGCTCCCCGCCTAGTCCTCTCATATATCAATGTAGATGGGCTCTGCGAGGAGTAAATGCGTGTTTTATCCTATCACCCTAGGTCTTTTACGCTTTTGACGATATCCTGAAGCTTGCGTGTAGCTGCGGATGGACTGGATGCCCCACAGATTGCTGAAATAACTGCAATCCCATCAGCTCCAGCTTTGATCACCTGATCAGCATTCGCAAGCGAAATTCCGCCAATTCCGACCACAGGCAACTGAGATTGAACCGTTAAACCGGCAAAGCTCTGCATACCCATATCAGCCGCATCATCCTTACTGTTCGTCGGGAAGCATGCGCCTATACCAAGGTAATCACAGGCTGAAATGTCCGCAGCATCCAGCTCATCCTGAGTGCTGACCGAAAGACCCAGCAGCTTATCTGAGCCGATCAACTCCCGGGCTTTCGTGGCAACCATATCATCCTGCCCAACATGAACACCGTCCGCATCAACGGCTAAGGCAACATCTACACGATCATTGATGATTAGCGGCACATTCAGCGGTTTCACCGCTTGCATCAACCGCCCTGCCAACTCAATTTGCTCGCGTGTGCTGCCGGTCTTGTCTCTAAGCTGGATCAAAGTTGCGCCGTTTTGTGCAGCTGCAACTGCAATGTCGACGGGATCCTGACCAGGGCAGTCTTGCGGCCCCAGCACCAGATAAACGGAAAGATCAAGCAACGGTTTCATGCATTTCAACCCGTGCTGTTGTGTTGAGGATATCGCTGTTCAGCTGATAGAGGCCGTTAATGATATCCAGCTGCAAGCTTGCTGGTCCTGCTGAATTTTTTGCAGCAATCTCACCAACAACCCCGAGAAAGACCATTGCATCAACAGCAGCATCAAACGGGTCATCGCAAACAGCCAGTGTTGCGCCAGTCAAAGCTGTTGCCGTGCAACCAAGGCCGGTCACATAAGGCATCATCTTATCCCCGTTGGCGACTTCAGCAGTGCGCACACCATCAGTGATGAAATCAACCGGACCAGAGACCACAACAACAGCGCCCGTCTGCTTCGCCAGTTCTTTCGCTCCTGCCAGTGCAGCCTGAGAGCTATCCGTGCTATCAACGCCTTTTCCACCAGCACCCTGACCAGCAAGTGCCATGATTTCAGAGGCATTGCCACGAATGACGCTCGGCTTATTCTCCAGCAATTCACCAGCAAGCTTGGTGCGGAAGGTCAGCGCTCCAACAGCCACCGGGTCCAGCACCCAAGGGCGACCAGCTTTGTGGGCAGCAGCAGTTGCCAGCTTCATCGCCTCTGCCTGAGCAGGGGTAACCGTGCCAACGTTGACCACTAATGCACCTGTAACACTTGCAAGTTCAGGGGCTTCTTCTGGGCCATCCACCATGGCAGGGGAGGCGCCAATGGCCAGCAGGGCGTTGGCTGTGGTGTTCGCCACCACGATGTTCGTCATGTTATGGACGAGCGGACTGTTGTCACGAATTGCAGAAAGAGTTGCGCAAGCGCTTTCGACACGACCCATTTTTATCCTCGGTCTTGTTGTGCGAAAGAGAGCTGGTATCAGGGACTTGGCAAACTGCCAGACAATCTATCCCCCAACACGGCGTGAGTGCTCCCTTCGCTGGAATTATCCAGAGCAGGTTCTTCGAGTATGATCTCAGCCACAACACAAGTGTCGGGCACCCCGTTTCACATCGACGAACCTAGGGGATCTGCTAAGGGAGATCAAGGTGATGTGAGGGAGGGGGACAACCTATCAACGACGCGGGTGTGCCTTGTCATAAGCGTCCAACAGCTGTGCACTGTTCACTTCCGTATAAATCTGTGTGGTAGAAAGGCTTGCGTGCCCCAGTAGCTCCTGAATGCTCCTCAAATCCCCGCCTTCAGAGAGCAAATGAGTTGCAAACGAATGGCGTAAAGCGTGAGGAGTTGCGGTGTCTGGTAGACCAAGAGCACTGCGGATCTTTTGCATGGCCAGCTGGATCATGCGCGCATTCAGCGGGCCACCACGAACGCCGCGAAACAGCGGTGAGCTGCCCGACAGATCATAAGGGCACTGCTTTTTGTAGGCTTCAATAGCTTCAATTACCACTGGCAGAACCGGAACAAGCCGTTCTTTGTTGCCTTTACCGCGAATCTTCAGCGACTTATCCCCCTCCTTCGGCGCGGAGGCCGATGTCAGAGACAGCGCTTCAGAAATACGGAGACCGCAACCATAGAGCAGTGTGAACACCGCTGCGTTGCGGGCTTCAACCCAGGGAGTGTCCTCAAAAGCGAGATCGCTGCTGACAATTGCTTTGGCTTCCTCAACGGGGATAGGCTTAGGCAGGCTGCGGGGAAGTCTCGGCGTACGGACCGCCGCAGCTCCAGCCGCATTCACCTCACCGCGCTCCTCCAGAAACGAGAGGAAAGAGCGGATGCCAGCAAGGCCACGGGCCAGTGTTCGCGTTTGTGCGCCATCCCTTCGGCGGGTTGCCAGAAATGCTCGAAAGTCCTTTGGTTTCAAAGACTCCAGATGCCGCAGGGCAACCGGTTCGCCTTCATAACTGGTCATGAAGCGCAGGAACTGACGGGTGTCGCGCTCATACGCTTCCAGTGTCCGTTCAGCCAGTCGCCGTTCAGAGCCCAGATGATCAATCCAGTCTTCAATCGCTGCGGTAACATCTGGTTTGCAGATGATGAGTAAGTCTTCGCCGCTATCAAGGGAATTTGCCATTCGCAAACTGTAAGCGCCAAATCTGGCTGAATGGTTACCAAAAGATAAACATACACGCCTTTACGAAATGCTTGAGCAAATTTAGTTGATGACGATTGGCTGCCCGTGATCACTGATGATCCGGTCAATTTCCTGCCGAGCGGCCATCGCAAACCGTTTCTGGTTCTCGGTTGGCACCACAGAATCCCCCAAAACGACGATGTTCTCGTCATTAAACCGGTTCGCCGGGCCTGTGTAATTGAAGCTGCCGACAATCATAATGCTATCATCAATTACCATAAGCTTATGATGAAGCTTACCAATTCGGCTTGAACCGCGAACGAAATGCAAATCAGCACCAGCTTCCGCTAAAGGCTGAGTGGCTGCCCAGTCCTGTCCGCCTTGCCGGGCATCAAGCGCACCACGCACCTTTCGCCCTGCCTCCATCAGCAGCAACATGGCATCATCAATGCCGGAGCTTTTGGAGAAGGTGAAGATAGCAAAATCCACTCGTTCCTTAGCTTTTGTCATCTGTTTGGTGACTTCCATCTCTGGTGCGTGGTCTGGTGCAAAGCAAACTTTCACGCGGATGTCGTCAACAATCACTTCTTTCGGTGTGTTCTCGGCCTCGTTCTCATCAACGCTGTATCGGCCAAATCGCCCCCGTTTAATCTCCCTGAATTCCCGTTCAAAGATATCGGCAACTTTCTCATTCTTGATGATGAGAAGATGGTTCAGGTTGCGGTGTGTGCCGGTCTCGGTGAAGTTTGTGGAGCCGGTCAGAACAGAATTGCCATCGCGAATGATAAATTTCTGATGGAATATCCGTGGGTTAAAGTCAGTCCGAACCCATACCTTAGAGCGCAGCAACGCCGCATGAAGCTGGCGGTTCACCTCGTTCTCAACACGAGGGTCGCTTGAGTGCGGGTCGTCTGCTGGCTCATCTACGCTCAGGTAATCCGCCTCGGATACCACTCGCACCCGCACCCCGCGTCGCTTTGCGTTGATAAGTGCGTTGGTTATGCGTTTATTGTCTATTTCTTGAATTGCTATGTCGAGCGAGTGCTCTGCAGCATCAATAAACCCGATAATCTCGCCCTCAAGATCATCCAGCGGATTATCCGGTAAATGATCGAGGACTGTCTTCGGACCAACAAGGAATTTCAGATTCTCAGTTTCAACTGCCATTGTACCCTCCCACCGTCATAACACCTTACCCTAGGGTAGATGATGTGTCGGTACACAATTATGACGGTAGGAAGCGAAAAGAGGACCTGGTTAGAAACCAACTGAGATGAGTGGATTGGTGTTGCCCTGAATTTCCAGGATGCGAGCATCACGCAGCTGCTCGTCTTCAGAGACCGGATCCTCTGCCATCCACTGGTTGAACATCTCGACCTCAGTCTCTGTCAAAGGCATGCCATAGGTGGTCTGCATGTACAGATAGATCCGCGCAATATCACCACGGGTCTCAGCCATCGGCTCGGCAACTTTCCGGCTGCTGTCAATCTCAAAATCACAAGCGCCATAAGTCCGGTCTTCTCCGGTGATAACGGCCATGCGATAATTGGAGCGGTCCCCGTTTAACTCACCAACGGCTGGAACGAGGTTATGGAGATCAGCTTCCATGCGCTTGAAATCCACATCAACTTTAGAGCAGCACCGGCGGCCCTTATAGGATTTGCCCTTCTTGGTGGTGCAGGCGGGGTCACCTTCACTCCAACAGGCGCGTGTTTTGCCAAAACGCGAAGCTGGAACAATGTGCTCCCACTCAATCCGCTTGCCGCGCTTGGCGTTTTTGCGCGGGGTATACCCGCAGCTGTTTGCATCCACCTGCTTTTCTCCATTGTAGGTGCAACCACAATAGAAGGTCTCACGATACTCTTCTGATGGATAAATATGCTTCTCCAACAGACGCTTGGCCTGAGAGAAGCTGGTTGGCGGTGCAGAAAAGGCTGCAGTTGTCCAGATGCAAGCCAAAAGGGCAGCAGAGAATACGATGAGGTTACGCATGAAGAAGTCTTTCGCAAGCGTATCCCTGAAAAGTGGTCTCCGGTTTTCAGGTGAGGATACGCATTAATAAAGATCTTGAATGAGGGGCGTGAATGAAATGCACGCGACATATTCAAGATCACCATCAGAAACTGGCGAGGGAGAGTTAAGAAACCCCTGCCAACACTGTTTGACGCGGTGGATACTGGTTTGTGCCGTTCCACTTTGACCGAATGAATGGGTGTGAACCTTGCCAAGAGTGATGAGGGGAGGGGAAAACACAGGCAAACAAAAAAAGCGCTAAGAGGCTTTGTTTGAGGGCACTTTCGGGAAATACTACCTGCTTCTCATTTTGAATAGGGAGCAGTGAGAGCTAAGTGACGAAATACAATGAATTTTTGCAGAGTGTGATTTCAAAGAACAGCTTGTTGACGCTTCCGCAGATTTATCACCATGTGCGTAACATCCCATATGGATCGACTGGGAACCGTGACCCGAGGATTGTCTATACAAGCAATTTAGGTTCCTGCTCGGGGAAGCACATTTTGTTGAGAGACCTGCTCCGTGAGGCTGGATATCGGGCGGAGATCGTGACGATGTTTACATACTTTAATGAAAGCACGCCTATAGATGACAGCTTCCCGGAAGAGCTTAAAGCAATTGCGACGTATGAACGGGTCCCGGATTTTCATCATTACCTGCGAGTTTTCGAACGGGAAACATGGTTGAATTTAGATGCGACTTGGCACGATGCACTCATGAACTTCGGCTTTAGAGTGAATCATGATTGGGATGGCTCTACCCATACCAAGCTTGCTGCAGTCGCAGAGCAAGAATATCCCGTTACAGAAAACATAATTGATTTGAAGACCCGCCTTGTTGCGAGCCTCTCACAAGACCAGCAAGAATTGCGCGGGAAATATTTCCAGCTTGTGACTGAGTGGATTTCAGAGAACGCAAAGTCGAGCCCATAAAAAACGCGGACCCAAAGGCCCGCGCTTAATATCATCGCGATATGCGAAAAAACAAAGAGCTTAAACGATGCTCTGACCGGTTGCTGCCCAGTCCTTCATGAATGCTTCCAGACCTTTGTCGGTCAGTGGGTGCTTCACGAGGCCCTTCAGTGTTGAAGGTGGGATAGTTGCAACATCAGCGCCGATAAGAGCGCAGTCTTTTACGTGGTTTGCGCTACGGATAGAAGCTGCAAGAATTTCGGTGGTGAAGCCGTAGTTATCATAGATCTGACGGATTTCAGCAATCAGGTCCAGGCCTTCAATGTTGATGTCGTCCAGACGGCCAATGAATGGAGAGATGAAGGTCGCGCCAGCTTTTGCTGCCAGAAGAGCCTGGTTTGCAGAAAAGCAAAGGGTCACGTTGGTCTGCACGCCTTTGTTCGCCAGAACGCGGCAAGCCTTCAGGCCTTCCAATGTCAAAGGCAGCTTGATGCAGATGTTATCTGCAATTGCGATCAGCTCTTCAGCTTCTTTCAGCATGCCTGCAGCGTCGGTTGCGACAACTTCAGCAGAAACAGGACCATCCACAAGCTCGCAGATCTCTGCGATGACTTCTTTCATTGGACGGCCAGATTTCATGATAAGAGATGGGTTAGTGGTAACACCATCGAGAAGACCGGTTGCAGCCAGCTCTTTAATGTCGTTGGTGTCAGCAGTATCAACGAAGAATTTCATGCCGGAAAGGCTCCTGATTTCTTAGTAGCCTCTCGTAGGGTACCGGAGGCCTAGGGGGGAATTCCGGTATGTGTTTAGCCCAGAGTGTATAGAAACAACAAGAGTAAAACCCGCTAAAGCGTATTCCCGAAAACTGGATTTCGGTTTTAGGATAAGAATGCGCGGCAAAACCAGCAAGTGCTCAACAAGGAATGGAGTTTCGTGAGTCAGCAAACTGAGTTTTTTGGCAACGGCCAGATGTGTGAACCAGAGGTTATTGTACCTGTGCTGGTTCCTGTCGCTGTCGCAGGTGCTTATTCCTATAAAGTACCCGCTGACATGGACGTACGCCCCGGTTCCATCGTGCGTGTGCCTCTTGGCCCGCGTGAGGTGATCGGTGCTGTTTGGGATGGAGAACCGGACACAAAGGTTAATCCCAAAAGGCTGAAAAGCATCCTGCATGTCTACGATACGCCCCCAATCGCTGAAGATCTTAGGAAATACATAGACTGGGTTGCCGCATGGACGCTGGGCGCTCCCGGCATGGTTTTGCGCATGGTGCTGCGTTCTGAAGAGGCTTTGGAACCAGAAACGCTGCTCTCTGGTGTGCGCTACATTGATGGCATGCAGCCTGACCGCATGACACCTGCACGCTCAAAAGTCATGGAACTCGTCGAAAATGGCATGGCATGGACACGCCCCGGCTTGGCGGGAGCCGCTGGTGTCAGCTCCTCGGTCATCGACGGCCTTAAAAAGCAAGGCGTGCTGGAAGAAGCAATGCTGCCAGCAACCCCGCCACTGCCTGATCCTGATCCATCTCTTCCGGGCAGAAAGCTGACAGATCTTCAGGAAGGCGCCGCGAATCAGTTGTGTGAGTCCATCGGAAAAGGCTTCAAAGCCTTCCTTATCGATGGGGTGACAGGGTCAGGAAAGACCGAAGTTTATTTCGAAGCCGTCGCCGAAGCTCTCAGAAATAACGAGCAGGCTCTGGTTCTCATCCCCGAAATTGCGCTCACCAACCAGTTTTTGGAGCGGTTTGAGCAGCGATTTGGGGTCAGACCAGCCGAATGGCACTCGCAAGTACCTCCAAAACGACGCGCAAGAACGTGGCGGGGAGTCGCAAATGGCGAAGTGAAGGTCGTTGTAGGTGCGCGGTCAGCACTTTTCCTTCCTTTTCACAGGCTAGGTTTGCTGGTCGTGGATGAAGAGCATGATACGGCCTACAAGCAAGATGATCGCGTTCCCTACAACGCTAGGGATATGGCCGTTGTTCGGGGGCATATCTCTGGTTTCCCTGTCGTGCTCGCCAGTGCAACACCATCTGTGGAAAGTCAGGTAAATGCAAAGCTGGGCCGATACACGAAAATCGTGCTTCCAGTGCGTGCTTCCGGTGCGGAAATGCCGACAATCAAAGGCATTGATATGCGCTGTGATGGGCCTGAACGAGGCAAATGGCTGGCACCTGCACTGGTCAATGAGATTCAGGAAACACTGACCAACGGTAATCAGGTTCTGCTCTTTTTGAACCGTAGGGGTTATGCCCCACTGACCCTGTGCAGAACCTGCGGCCATCGGTTCCATTGTGAAAACTGCTCAGCTTGGCTTGTGGAGCACCGCTTTAAGGGCAAATTAGTGTGCCACCACTGCGGCTATTCACAGCCTATGCCGGATAAATGCCCCGAATGCAGCAAGCCCGATACGCTGGTTGCGTGTGGTCCTGGCGTGGAACGAATTGCTGAAGATGTCTCAGCGTTATTTCCCGAGGCACGCGTCCTTGTTCTCTCCTCGGATTTACCGGGCGGAACAGAGCGCATAAATCGCGAAATGAAGCTCGTTGAAACGGGCGAAGTTGACATTGTCATCGGCACGCAATTGGTCGCCAAAGGGCATAACTTTCCATTAATGACCCTTGTAGGGGTGGTTGATGCTGATTTGGGCCTCGCAAATGGCGATCCAAGGGCAGCAGAGCGCACTTTCCAGCTTCTGGCTCAGGTGACGGGACGTGCTGGCCGAATACACGGAAAAGGCAGGGGATTGCTGCAAACTTACAACCCTGACCAGCCCGTTATAAAGGCGCTTCTCTCCGGAAATCCCGAGGAATTTTACGCTGCGGAAATCGAGTCGCGAGAAAACGCCGGCCTGCCTCCATTCGGGAGACTCGCAGCTTTGATTATCTCTGGAGCGGATAGAACTCTCACCGAAAAATTTTCCAAAACTCTTGCAGTAAATAGTCCTAGTTCGGAAGGCGTTCAAATCCTCGGTCCGGCAGAGGCTGCAATGGCGCTGGTGAGGGGCAGATATCGGTTCCGTTTGCTCGCAATCGCACCCCGGAGTGTTGATTTACAAGGCTTTCTGAGAAACTGGTTGTCTGCCGCTCCCAAGCCAACTGGCGGTATCAGAGTGCAGGTTGATGTTGACCCCCAAAGTTTCATGTAGTGCTGCGCAGAAAGTTTGATACCTCAATGTATGCGTTGGAATACCTACGCCATGTTGCAAGGTGTTCAAGCGTGTGCTATGCGAAGCGCGGCTTTATCGGCACGGTTATCTCAGATTGTGCCATTCAAATTGAATTAGACGCGACTTATCAAGGATTTGGATTTCCGGCGAGCCAGCCGCCAGAATCTTGTATGCGCGGGAGAGCACGGATCCAGTGACTGACAACGTATCTCTCATTTCGGGCGTGGCCTTGCGTTATGCTTCTGCGCTGTTGGACCTTGCTGAGGAGCAGGGTGCGACGGCAGAGGTGGAGAAGGGTCTCGACCAGTTTGAGGCACTCTTGAACGAGAGTGCTGATCTTGATCGTCTTATCAAGAGCCCCGTTTTTAGTGCAGACGCTCAATTAAAGGCGATCTCTGCTATTTTGGAAAAGGCCGGAATTTCCGGTCTGACCGCAAATTTTGTGAAGTTGGTTGCCCAAAACAGGCGCCTCTTTGCCATTCCAGGCATGATTCAGGGTTTCCGTGAGCAGCTTGCTGCAAAGCGTGGAGAAGTTACTGCTCTAGTAACCTCTGCAACGGAATTAAACGCTGAGCATGTCGCAGCTCTTAAAGAAGCACTCAACGCTTCTACGGGCAAGAATGTGAAGATTGTAGTGAAGGTGGACTCATCCATTCTTGGTGGTCTGATCGTGAAGATCGGCAGCCGGATGATTGATACGTCACTGCGAACCAAGCTCAACTCTCTTAAGTTCGCGATGAAAGAGGTCGGTTGATGGATATTCGGGCTGCGGAAATTTCCGCTATCCTCAAGGACCAGATCAAGAACTTCGGCCAAGAAGCTGAAGTGACTGAAGTTGGTCAAGTACTTTCCGTAGGCGACGGCATTGCCCGCGTTTACGGCCTGGACAACGTCCAGGCGGGTGAAATGGTTGAATTCCCAGGTGGTATCCGGGGAATGGCATTGAACCTTGAAACTGACAATGTCGGTGTTGTTATCTTCGGTAGCGACCGTGACATTAAAGAAGGCGACACGGTAAAACGTACCGGCGCTATTGTGGAAGTTCCAGTAGGTAAGGGTCTGTTGGGTCGCGTTGTCGATCCACTCGGTAACCCAATCGACGGCAAAGGTCCGATCGAATCTACTGAACGTCGTCGCGTTGACGTGAAGGCACCAGGCATTCTGCCTCGTAAGTCCGTTCACGAGCCAATGTCTACAGGTCTTAAAGCGATTGATGCTTTGATTCCAATCGGACGTGGTCAGCGCGAGTTGGTGATTGGTGACCGTCAGACCGGTAAAACCGCTATCATCCTCGACACCTTCCTCAACCAGAAGCCTTTGCACGCATCTGACGACGAACACGAAAAGCTGTACTGCATCTATGTTGCGGTTGGCCAGAAGCGTTCAACTGTTGCTCAGTTCGTGAAAGCTCTGGAAGACGCTGGTGCTCTGGAATACTCCATCGTTGTTGCTGCAACAGCGTCTGATCCTGCTCCATTGCAGTATCTGGCACCGTTCGCAGGCACCACAATGGGTGAGTACTTCCGCGACAACTCCATGCACGCTGTGATCGGTTATGATGACCTTTCCAAGCAGGCTGTTGCGTATCGCCAGATGTCCCTGTTGCTCCGTCGTCCACCAGGACGTGAAGCGTACCCAGGTGACGTGTTCTACCTGCACTCCCGTCTGCTCGAGCGTTCTGCGAAGCTGAACGAAGATCACGGCCTCGGTTCTCTGACCGCGCTGCCAGTGATCGAAACTCAGGGTGGTGACGTTTCTGCGTTTATTCCGACCAACGTGATCTCCATCACCGACGGTCAGATCTTCCTTGAAACCGATCTGTTCTTCCAGGGCATTCGTCCAGCGGTTAACGTTGGTCTGTCAGTTTCTCGTGTGGGCTCTTCCGCTCAGATTAAAGCGATGAAGCAGGTTGCTGGCCCGGTTAAGGGTGAGCTGGCTCAGTACCGTGAAATGGCTGCGTTCGCGCAGTTTGGTTCTGATCTGGATGCAACCACTCAGAAGCTTCTGAACCGTGGTGCACGCCTGACCGAATTGCTGAAACAGCCGCAGTTCTCTCCGCTTAAAACGGAAGAACAGGTTGCAGTGATCTTCGCTGGTGTGAACGGCTACCTGGACGATCGTCCGGTTGGCGAAGTTCGCGACTTTGAAGCTGGCCTGCTGCGCTTCCTGCGTGCAGAACATGCAGACCTTCTCTCCGCTATCTGGGAGAAGAAGGCACTCGACGCCGATTTGACTGACAAGCTGAAAGCTGCAGTGGAAGCTTACGTCAAGACCCTCGGTTAATTCGAAGCAACGGGATAAGGAACGAGAGCGCCCATGGCGAGCCTCAAGGACCTAAAAAACCGCATCGCTTCGGTCAAAGCGACGCAGAAAATCACCAAGGCCATGAAAATGGTGGCCGCGGCGAAACTGCGTCGTGCCCAGGATGCTGCAGAAGCAGGTCGTCCCTATGCTGAACGCATGGGGACAGTACTTGGCAATCTTGCAGCTGGGTTCGAAGGTCGGGATGATGCGCCGAAGCTGATGACGGGTACAGGACGGGATCAGACACATCTGCTCCTCGTCTGCACAGCAGAGCGTGGTCTCTGTGGTGGTTTCAACTCGTCGATAGCACGTCTGGCACGTGAGCACGCAGACAAACTTCTTTCCGAAGGTAAGACGGTCAAGATCGTCACCGTTGGTAAGAAGGGGCATGACGCCCTGAAGCGTGGCTACGGTCAGTACATTGTAGAGAATATCGAACTACGCGGCCTGAAATCTGTTGAATTCAGCGACACAAAGCACATCGGCGATCTCGTCATGGAAATGTTCCAGGATGAGAAATACGATGTTTGCACACTGTTTTACGCGCAGTTCCAATCGGTAATCAGTCAGGTTCCGACCGCCAAGCAGCTCATCCCAGCTCAGTTTGAAGCGAAAGATGAAGCTCAGGACGGTTCCTCTGAGGACGCGCTTTATGAATACGAACCAGGTGAACAGGAGATCCTTGAGACTCTTCTGCCACGTAACGTCGCTATTCAGATTTACAGCGCAATCCTTGAAAACGGAGCCTCCGAGCAGGGCGCGCGCATGGCCGCTATGGACAGTGCAACGCGTAATGCCGGCGAGATGATCGACAAACTGACAACGACGTACAACCGTCAGCGTCAGGCACAGATCACGACGGAACTGATTGAAATTATTGCGGGCGCGGAAGCGCTCTGACCGAGTTGAGACGAGGATTTAAGTGATGGCTGACACGAAAGTCGGACAGATCACGCAGGTAATCGGCGCTGTTGTCGACGTTCACTTTCCAGGTGAACTCCCTGCAATTCTGAACGCTCTGGAAACTGACAACGGCGGTAACCGTCTGGTTCTCGAAGTTGCTCAGCATCTGGGCGAAAATACAGTACGTACAATCTGCATGGACGCGTCCGAAGGTCTCGTTCGTGGTCAGGAAGTACGCGACACTGGCGAACCTATCGCAGTTCCTGTTGGTGACGGCACTCTGGGCCGCATCATGAACGTGATTGGTGAGCCTGTTGATGAAGCTGGTCCAATTGAACATGATGCTAAACGCGGTATCCACCAGGAAGCTCCGGCATTTGTAGAACAGTCTACAGAAGCTGAGATCCTTCCAACCGGCATTAAGGTTGTTGACCTTATCGCTCCTTACGCAAAGGGTGGTAAGATCGGCCTGTTCGGTGGTGCGGGCGTTGGTAAAACCGTTCTCATCATGGAATTGATCAACAACGTTGCTAAAGCACACGGCGGTTACTCCGTATTCGCTGGTGTTGGTGAGCGTACTCGTGAAGGTAACGACCTTTACTGGGAAATGATCGAATCCGGCGTGAACAAGGAAAAAGGCGGCGAAGGTTCTAAAGCTGCTCTTGTTTACGGTCAGATGAACGAACCTCCAGGAGCACGTGCACGTGTTGCTCTGACAGGTCTGACCATCGCGGAAGACTTCCGTGATAAAGGCCAGGACGTTCTGTTCTTCGTGGACAACATCTTCCGCTTTACGCAGGCTGGTGCTGAGGTGTCCGCACTTCTCGGCCGTATTCCTTCTGCTGTGGGCTACCAGCCTACACTTGCTACCGATATGGGCGGCATGCAGGAGCGTATTACGACCACATCTAAAGGTTCTATCACTTCCGTTCAGGCCGTTTACGTTCCTGCGGATGACTTGACTGACCCTGCACCTGCTTCCACATTTGCTCACTTGGACGCGACTACGGTTCTTAACCGTGCGATCGCTGAAAAAGGCATCTATCCTGCAGTGGATCCACTGGATTCCTCCTCTCGTATGCTTGACCCGCGCATCATCGGTGACGAGCACTACGAAGTTGCGACCCAGGTCCAGGAAACACTTCAGCGCTACAAAGCACTTCAGGACATCATCGCCATCCTTGGCATGGATGAACTTTCTGAAGAAGATAAGCTGGTTGTTGCTCGCGCACGTAAGATCGAGCGCTTCATGTCCCAGCCGTTCTTTGTTGCTGAGGTCTTCACTGGTTCCCCAGGTAAGCTGGTTGCGCTCGAAGACACCATCAAAGGCTTTAAAGGCCTTGTTGCTGGTGAATACGACCACCTGCCAGAAGCTGCATTCTACATGGTTGGCTCTATGGAAGAGGCAATCGAGAAAGCGGCTAAGCTGGCTGAGGACGCTGCTTAATCTCGGTTCTTTTGAACCGGTGACTTCTTTGGGTGACGCTTTTGGCGTCACTCTTAGAAACGGATAGAGGATGAGCTAAATGGCTGAAGCATTTCAGTTTGAGCTGGTTTCACCAGAGCGCCTTCTGCTCTCGGCAAAGGTTACTGACGTAATCGTGCCAGGCACTGAAGGTGAATTTGGTGTTGGCGCTGGTCACTCGCCGTTCTTGTCAACCATGCGTCCGGGTGTTGTTAAAGCGCTCAGCGAAGATGGTTCCAAGCACGAATACTTCGTGCGGGGTGGTTTTGCTGACGTTTCCGCGTCTGGCATGACTGTTCTGGCGGAACAGGCGATCCCGATGGCCGATCTTGATGCAGGTTACATCGCACAGCAGATTCAAGATGCGAGTGAAGATGTAGCTGATGCTAAGGACGAAGATGCACGTCAGGCTGCACGGCTGGTACTTTCCCAGCTGCAAGAGCTACAGGCAGCTATCAAAGCTTCCTGATTGCACTTCGATGCCAAGAAAAACAAAAGCCTCGGCAGTGCCGAGGCTTTTTTGTATCTGCCTATGCAGAAAGCAGGCTCTTTAAACCGCTAGCGGGAGGAAAGAGCGCAGGATGAACGAGCAGCCCAGTCGCTTAGGCTGCAAGTCTCTTTTTATTTGCTGCTGCGTTTGCAGCGCGCATTTCCTCAGCACGCGCTTTGCGCTGCTCAGGTGTCTCGTAAACAATCGTGCGATGGTGGTCGCAATAAGAGCCATTTTCAGCGCGGTTCTTGCAAGGGAATGTATAGCTCCCGCTGTCACCTTCAGTCCACTTACACTGGCCCGCCTTAGGCATAACTGGTGCTTTCATTTACCTACCCTTGTTCTTTGGAGCCAGTCGATCAACACTTGCATGCACGCGGGAGGAGCGTGAATACCATGCTCGCCGTTGGATCGTTGGAACCATTTTTGATTATGGGATCACCGGAATTTTCTTTTGCTACATTAAAAGCAAACAAATTTACCGGACGGGAAAAAGATTATCTCTCCCCTTTCCAAAATGCCAGATATTTTTAGCTGTGTAAAAATGCTTACACAAGAAAATCTGGATAAAATATTTTTCTGATTTTCAATTGTGCAAGTAAAACAAATAGATAACAGAGTGGATGTGTATGCACCAATATTAACCACCACGTGAATTCTACTGAATTGTTGTGGTTACTGCACCAAATTGATTCATCAATTGTGGCGAATTATGGTTTTTCAGAGTGTCTTCCCAGCACACCACCGGCATTGTGAAGTGCTTCGGGATCATCCAAATCACGTCGCGCCGCTTCTCCAAGCTCCACGGTGTAAACCACCGAAGGATTCTGCTGAATGATTGGTTTGCCGCCAATATCACCTCGCAGACTGAGGAGATCATCAAAAAACGCACGATCCCAAAGCACTGGATTGCCTCGTTTGCCATGCGTTGTAGAGACACCGATCAGCTGATCCTGCTTGGAATCGTGATTCTCCAAAAGTTTGTTGATGTCATCCGTGGATACGAAAGGCATATCACCGAGCAGAATGAGTGCAGCCTGTGATTGGTCGTTGACGCTCTCGATTCCTTTTTTGACGGAGGATGAAATACCTTCATCGTACTCAGCATTATGTCTGAACCGGATCGGCAACCCGGAAAGCGCCTCTTCCACCTTAGAGGCCATCGCACCTGTGACGACAATCAGCTCATTCAACTCACTCGCAAGCGCATGCTCGGCAACAAGCCGGACGACAGGCTTCCCATCAATAAGCGCCAGCAGTTTGTTGTGATCCCCCATGCGAGAGGAGTTACCTGCGGCAAGTAGAATACCGCTGCAGGTGGCTTTGTCAGCCTCCTCAGAGAGAGGATGGTCTCGGGGCTGAGGACGACTATGGATTTCTTTCAAAAGCCCGCCAACCCCCATCGACATGATGTCTCTGCTGGTAACGCGGATATTGGCCAGCAAGCGCTGCAGGATCCAGTCAAACCCGTTCTCTTGCGGACTCCGCGCACATCCTGGCGCACCAATAACTGGGATGCCATTCAGCTCCCCAAGTACGAGCAGGTTGCCCGGATCAACGGGCATCCCAAAATGGATGAGCTCCCCACCAGCAGCTTGAAGGGCAGCAGGAATAACATCCCCTTGATCCACCACGGCTGAAGCGCCAAACACAACAATCAGATCAGCGTCCTGCACTTGCTCTGTGCCAAGCGCATTCGTGAGAGCCTCTTCTTCATGGGGCACACGCACATCTGCAGCAATTGTACTTGCTGCAATGTCCAACCGCTCCTGCAAAACACGAAGGCTCTTCGCAATGACTGTCTCTTTCAGATGCGGAAGCGTCGTGGAAATGACTGCAACCAATTTCGGCGCATAAGCAGCCACGGAGATAGCCTCGGAAATCTTGTCCGCAGCGCTCTGTGCCAGCTTCTGATCAACAGCCAACGGAATAATCTTCGCAGTTGCCAGCATGCGCCCTTCACGAACTTCTGTGAACGGAGGCAAGCAGGCAAACGTGATGGCCGGATCAATCAGATTAGCTTCTGTCACTTTCTTAGCATCTACCTGCAAAATCCCGCTTTGCGAGGCATAAAGGTTGGACCGTCCTGTAAAGGGCGTAGAAGCAGAAACAGCTGCGCCGCAAGCACGGTTGGCCAACAAAGCAGCGGCGTCATCTTCGTGCAGATCAGTTGCCTCAACTTGTGCAACAATAACCTCCGCAAACCCTGCTGCAATCAACTGGCTCACATCCGCATCACTGAGTTGATGTCCTTTGGAGAGGGAGAGGCCATTATGTTTGATGGAGTGGGCAAGGTAACATCCTGCACTCTCTGCGGCTGATCTGCTTCCAAATTTCACGTCAGCCCACCTTCTTCTGGTCTGCCTTGGTCCCACGCAAAGTCACAATGATCTCGGCAAGCACCGCCACCGCAATCTCGGCTGGGTTAGCAGCGCCAATATCAAGACCGATTGGCGCTTTGATGCGGGCAAGGTCCTCTTCGCTCATGCCAGCCGCGAGAAAGCGCTCACAGCGCTTTGCATGGGTCTTTCGGCTTCCTAACGCGCCAACATAAAAGCAGCCTGCTTTCAGCGCTTCCATCAGTGGCACATCATCAATTTTCGGGTCGTGGGTCACAGCAGCAACAGCGGTGAAAGGATCAAACTTCAACTGCGCCAGCACATCCTGGGGCCATTCAGCAAGCAACGGGACCTCAGGAAACCGTTCTTCGGAGGCAAACGCAGTGCGTGGATCGACAATTGTAATGTCAAACCCTGCTGTCTGAGCAATAGGAACCAGTGCCTGCGTGATGTGTACAGCTCCCACCACCACAATACGCGTGGCCGGAACCTGCATGCTCAGGAAATACTCTTCACCATCCTTCGCCTGCACCCGCCCAGATTTGCCACTGCGAACACCGTTTTCAAAAGCAACGGCAATAGCACTATCTTCTGCATCGTCGGCATAAAGCATCACAGAGGACAGGCCGGTTGCCAGGTTGGTTAGTAGCGCTGCAGGTTGGCGTGCAGCTCTGGACGTGTTCAGCAAGCGAACATGCCCGTGATCCGCCTCTGATGTCAGAGGCTCCAGATACACACCAATCTTGCCGCCACAGGAAAGGCCAACACGCCACGCAGTTTCATCGGCGACACCAAACTCAATCTTCCGCGCTTTGCCATCTTCCAGCACATCCATGGCTTCAGCAACCACAGCGCCTTCCACACAGCCGCCGGACACTGATCCCTCGAACTCTCCACTCTCGTCAATAATGAGATGGCTGCCAACAGGGCGTGGCGCTGAACCCCACGTCTCAATCACCGTTGCCAGCACCAGTCTACGCCCTTCTGATTGCCAGCGCTCAGCAACACCAAGGACGTCGAGGTTTTTGGAAAGCTCTTGAGGCAAAGTGGAAACAGACATGACAGGCTCGCAAATAAACAGGGTCCCTAAGCGTCCTCCTATGCGAAAAACCTGAGAGATCTCGCGTAGGACGATGCCCTAATAGAATGAGGAGCCTAGCCTGCTTGTTCAAGGGGATGCAACAACAGAACAGTGTTCAGTAAAACAAAAAAGCGCCGGGGCTTTCGCTCCAGCGCTCTCTTCGGGGGACTGATGATTACTATTCAGCAGCAATTTTGGTGATCGGGCCTGCATGAAGGACCAGATCATCAACGTGATCCTGGAAGATCTGGAAGTTCGCAGCGAACATGTCGACAAGCTTGCTCGCCTGCACGTCATACTCAGCCGGATTGCTCCAGGTGCTCCGTGGATCAAGGATACTGGTATCAACACCTGGCACCGCAACGGGAACCATAAAGCCGAAGTTCTCATCCTTGCGGAATTCAGCGGTGTTCAAAGAACCGTCTAATGCAGCGCGAAGCAGGGCACGGGTTTCTTTGATTGGCATACGGTGACCAACACCATACGCACCACCGGTCCAACCGGTATTCACCAGCCAGCAATCCACGCTGTGCTCGCGGATCAGATCTTTCAGCAACGCACCATATTCTGATGGATGACGCGGCATGAACGGCGCACCAAAGCAGGTGGAGAATGTCGCCTGCGGTTCAGTGACCCCACGCTCTGTGCCAGCAACCTTCGCGGTGTAACCAGAAAGGAAGTGGTACATCGCCTGAGCATCACTGAGCTTTGCGATTGGAGGCAAAACACCAAACGCATCAGCCGTCAGCATGATGATGTTCTTAGGGTTCGGCGCGCGGCCACTTTCACTTGCATTCGGAATAAAGTGAATAGGGTAGGAGCAACGCGTGTTTTCCGTTTTGGAACCATCGTCAAAGTCTGGAACACGAGCCTCATCCAGCACAACATTCTCAAGAATGGTGCCGAAGCGCTGAGTGGTCGCAAAAATCTCTGGCTCGGCTTCTGCTGAAAGACGAATGGTTTTCGCGTAGCAGCCACCTTCAAAGTTGAAGATGCCCTCTGGCCCCCAACCGTGCTCATCGTCACCGATCAGCGTACGAGCTGGATCAGCGGAAAGCGTGGTCTTGCCGGTGCCGGACAGGCCGAAGAAAACAGCAGCATCGTCGTTATCGCCAACGTTCGCGGAGCAATGCATTGGCATCACACCGTCTTCTGGCAACATGTAGTTCAGCATGGAGAAGACGGACTTCTTCATTTCACCGGCGTAGGCAGTACCGGCGATCAGAACGATCTTGTTGGTCAGATCACAAGCAATAACCGTCTCGCTCCGGCAACCATGACGCTCTGGGTCAGCCTTGAAGCTTGGCAGATCGATGATGGTCATCTCTGATTCAAAGCTTTTCAGGTCTTCGCGGGACGGGCGAAGAAGCATGTTGCGAATAAAGTGGTTATGCCATGCCAGCTCGTTATAAACGCGAACGTTCAGCTGATGCGCAGGGTCAGCGCCTCCATAAAGGTCCTGTACATACAGGTCCATGCCTTCAGCGTGGGCCAGCATGTCTTGCAAAAGAACATTGAAGTTCTCCGGGCTCATCGCGCCACTGTTGTCCCACCAGATCGTATCCTCGGTCTTGGTATCACGAACAACAAACTTGTCTTTTGGAGAGCGTCCTGTGTGAGCGCCTGTTTCGGCACAAAGAGCACCGCCAGCGGCGATCTGTGCTTCACCGTTCCTGATAGCATGCTCATAAAGTTCAGCTTCGGTCAGGTTCCAGTACACACTGTTGAGGCCCTTCAGTCCGAAGGTGTCACACCCAAACGCGGAATTCCGTAGTCCGAACTCGTTCATGTTCAGTAGTCCTTAATCGGCTCACTATTTAGCTTGCGTCATTCAATGGCACTGTGCCAGTGAATTTAGCGATAACGCCCCTTGGATGGGGCAGTCATGCTTACAAAAGCAAGACCAGAAATCCTGCGTTTTTCTATTAAACCGATTGAAATACGACCTTTTGCTGGCATAGATTTATTTTGCTTATAAAAATAAACTCTACACAAACTTGGTTTTCACTTTTAAGCGTTTAACGATACACTTCATGAAGAACACGTGGCACTTGGCAGGCGAAACCTTGTCAAAAGTAGCGCTAAATAAGGAATTTTTCCGAGTATCTTGCTAAAACAGGGTTTTGCCTTATTTCGAGGTTAGGGATCGCGCAAGTTAATCTCAAATCCCAACTAAGTAGCGAAACGTGCAAGAGAGGAATAAGGTCTCTGATATGCCAACGATTGCTCTGGTCGATGACGACCGTAACATTTTGACATCCGTCTCAATAGCTTTGGAGGCCGAAGGATATCGGGTCCAGACCTATACAGACGGAACAGTCGCACTGGAAGGGCTTCAGGCCGACCCGCCGGACCTTGCTATCTTTGATATCAAGATGCCGCGTATGGATGGAATGGAGCTGCTGCGCCGTTTCCGCCAGATGTCCGACCTGCCTGTGATCTTCCTTACGTCCAAAGACGATGAGATTGATGAGTTGTTTGGCCTCAAAATGGGCGCTGACGACTTTATCCGCAAGCCATTCTCCCAGCGTCTGTTGGTTGAGCGTGTGAAGGCTGTTCTGCGTCGTGCTGCACCGCGAGATCCTGCAAGTGCTGCGACTGAGACTTCCAAGTTGCTGGAACGTGGCAACCTTGTCATGGACAAAGAGCGCCATACCTGCACATGGCTTGCAAAGCCGGTCACGCTGACAGTGACAGAAT
This sequence comes from Pseudovibrio sp. Ad46, assembly GCF_001623065.1. Classification (NCBI taxonomy): domain Bacteria; kingdom Pseudomonadati; phylum Pseudomonadota; class Alphaproteobacteria; order Hyphomicrobiales; family Stappiaceae; genus Pseudovibrio; species Pseudovibrio sp. Ad46. Next base: position 310,673 of record NZ_LMCG01000005.1, read on the forward strand.
TTCTAATTCTCTTTGCTCTCGCTCAGCGTCCAGGCGTTGTGAAAAGCCGTAATGCGCTCATGGATGCTGCCTACGATGATCAGGTCTATGTTGACGATCGCACCATCGATAGCCATATCAAGCGCCTTCGCAAGAAGTTCAAAGTGGTTGATGATGACTTTGATATGATCGAAACACTCTACGGTGTAGGTTATCGCTTCCGCGAGAACTAGTCTTAAGCAGCTCGTACAGGGCTGTCTGAAGGTTGGAAAACCTGAGAACACACGTTCCTGAGAATTCGATAAGAGCGAATGTCGGAAAATAAAGAAGAGCAAAAGCGGGAAGACATCGAAGCAGACGACGCTTCTGATACTCTTGACCCGCAACATACAGGTGCGTTCCGTTGGCTGGGACGCAGGCAAGTACGCCAACGCGTCTTTACGCGCTGGATCTCGCTCGCCGGTATCTATGCCTTTTCTTCTTTGACCCGCCGCATTCTGGTGCTCAACCTCGTCGGTCTTCTGGCGATGGTGATCTCCATTCTGTACTTGAACCAGTTTCAGGCCGGTCTGATCGATGCACGCGTTCAGTCACTGCTGGTTCAGGGCGAGATCATTGCAGGTGCCATCGCGGCGTCCACCACAAGCGATGGCGATTCTCTTATGGTTGATCCGGAGATGCTGCTGCGTCTGGAAGCTGGAGAATCCACCAGTGCTCGCTCAACGCTGGGAAGTCTGGACTTCCCGATCAACCCTGAGATTGTCGGACCTATACTCCGGCGACTGATATCGCCCACCAAAACACGGGCCCGAATCTACGACCCAGAAGGCATGTTGATGCTGGATTCACGCCAGCTCCATGCCCAAAACCAGATCTTCCGCTTCGACCTGCCACCACCGGACGAAAGCAAGGATCCCTTCTTCCAGAAGATGTGGGAGGAGCTGAAACTCTGGATCCGTCGTGGCGAGTACCCGCCATATAAAGAAGTAGGACGGACGGAAGGACGCGAGTACCCTGAGGTCGAGGCCGCTCTGGCTGGTTCCCCTGCATCCGTTGTACGTGTTGGCGCAAAAGGCGAAATGGTTGTCGCCGTTGCCGTGCCAATTCAACGTTTCCGCGGTGTTCTAGGTTCACTGCTCCTGTCGACACAAGGCGGAGACATTGATGATATCGTCGCCGCAGAGCGCAATGCGATCCTAAAGATCTTCCTCGTTGCTGCTGTTGTGGTGATGATCCTTTCCGTGCTGTTAGCCGGCACCATCGCAGGGCCAGTCCGCCGTTTGTCAGAAGCTGCGCAAAAAGTGCAGTCTGCGATCAACACCCGAGAAGAAATCCCTGAGTTTGAAGATCGTTACGATGAGATTGGTCATCTGGCGCGTGCGCTGAGGAATATGACCAAGGCTCTGTATGGCCGTATGGATGCGATTGAGAGCTTTGCCGCAGATGTGGCACATGAGCTGAAAAACCCGCTGACATCCCTTCGAAGTGCCGTTGAAACACTGCCTTTGGCGAAGAACGAGCGATCACGCGAACGCCTGCTTGAAGTCATCCAGCATGATGTAAAACGTCTTGATCGTCTGATCACGGACATCTCTGAAGCATCGCGGATTGATGCGGAAATGTCTCGTGCAGAATCTCACGATGTTGATATGGCAACGCTGTTGCAGGCTGTCGTATCCATTGCCAATGAACGCGCTTGTGATGATATCGCCCATGTCGATTTGAAGTTTGAGCCATCCAAGACTGACAAGAATTTCCAGATGCACGGCAATGACCAGCGTCTCGGTCAGGTCATCAATAACCTGATCGACAATGCGCGCTCATTTGCACCAGAAGGAACTCCTGTTACAGTTACGGCCAAGCGCAAGAGCAACCAGATTATCATCTGGGTCGAAGATTCTGGTCCTGGTATCAAAGAAGAACTCCGCGAACGCGTCTTTGAGCGCTTCTATACGGATAGACCGGAATATGAGGGCTTCGGAAACAACTCCGGCTTGGGTCTCTCGATCTGCCGCCAGATTATCGAAGCACACCGGGGTGAAATCTCGGTCATGAACCGAACCTCTGAGGAAGAGGGGCAAGAGCCGAAAGTGCTTGGTGCCCGGTTCGTGATCAAACTGAGGGCCAAAACAACCTCATGACGACACTGGATCAGAAGCAAAGTGTACAGGCAGCAGAAGGTCAGGCGATACACGCGACCTGTCTGGTGGTTGGCACGAAAGGCATTCTGATCCGCGGTCCCTCTGGAACCGGCAAATCAGCGCTGGCGCTGGAATTGATACAGCGCGCGCATCTTAAAGGCAGTTTTGCAGCCCTCGTTGCTGATGATCGTGTCTACATTGCTGAGAAAAATAGTCGCTTAATAGGGTCTTGCCCAAATCCAATTAAGGGAAAGGCCGAGCTGCGAGGCTATGGCGTTGTCGATGTTCCTTACCTCGATGCTGCAGTAATCCATATGGTTCTGGATCTGAAAGCCCGAGAGGAAATCGATAGATTGCCGGAGGAGCAGGCGCAGACCTGTGAACTTTGCTCAGTCAAATTAATTCGACAACAAGTACCTAAAGAAGATCATTTAGCCGCTCTTCGGCTCGCGAATGCACTTATTTTTACTAATCCAGTGCACAACTATTAGCCCTCTGTGTATGAGCATGCTGATTTTTCTTGCACTGCAGCGTGTCCTTCAACAAAGTAGGATTGGAATAACCTAAGAGTAGACACTCTGTTAGTTCGCGGGAAATATATGATTGGTCTAGTTCTTGTCACCCATGGTCGGTTGGCAGAAGAGTTCAAATCGGCTCTTGAGCATGTTGTAGGTCCACAGGACCGGGTAGCAACCATTAGCATCGGCCCAGATGACGATATGGAACAACGTCGTCAGGACATCCTGCGTTCCGTTGAAGCTGTCAACGACGGCTCTGGCGTTGTCCTTCTTACCGACATGTTTGGCGGTACGCCTTCTAATCTCGCTATTTCTGTGATGGATGGTGGTAGCGTTGAGGTCGTAGCTGGTGTAAACCTGCCGATGCTCATAAAACTGGCAAGCGTTCGAAATGAAAAATCGCTCGCCGAAGCGGTAGAAGAAGCCCGCAGTGCAGGACAGAAGTATATCTCCGTAGCTTCGCAGGTCCTGTCCGGGCAAGGCTAAGAAAATATGGATGAATGCACAGTGTTAGCTCGCGATCTGACCATCGTGAACACCCGTGGTTTGCACGCGCGCGCCTCAGCTAAGCTGGTCAAGCTGGTTGAGACTTTTGATGCCCATGTAAAAGTTTCCAAAGACGGCCAAACTGTTGGTGGAACCTCCATCATGGGACTGATGATGCTTGCAGCCAGCACAGGCTGCTCGATCCACGTTGTCGTAACCGGCAATCAGAAAGAAGAAGCCATCTCCGCGATTGCGCATCTGGTGGAAGATGGTTTCGGTGAAAGAGACTAAATAAGTCAAGCATCTAGAGGATCGCATGAAAAAGCGCCCAGCTTCACGTTTGTTGGTGGTTGATCCTCAAGACCGAATTCTCCTCTTCAATTTCAAGTTCGATAAAGGCCCTCTCAAAGGCCAGGACTATTGGGCCACCGTTGGCGGTGGTATTGAGCCGGGTGAGAGTTTTGAAGATGCCGCCCGCCGCGAACTTCTGGAAGAAACCGGAATCACCGAACCTGTCGGTGAGGTGATCCATGTTGGAAGAGCGGTTTTTCAGACACTATCCGGTGAGATGGTAGATGCCGAAGAGCATTTTTTCTTTGTCACCGTTTCCGACTCGAATATCGACTATTCCAACCACACAGAGATAGAAACTCAGGTAATGAGAGAGCATCGCTGGTGGACGCGGAAAGAACTCGAGACAACATCTTTGACAGTCTTCCCTGATAATATCCTAGAAATTCTAGAGCCTTATCTACCCAGACGCACATAAAGCATTCTGCACGCCTGCATTTAGTTGCATTTTAAGATGATATAAAGAAACCTTTATATCTTTATTGCTTTCTGACTTCTCTGTGATGTATAACAGCATGCAGTGGGCGCTCATTTTGCGAGCACTCATCAATCACGCGGGAGGGGACTATGGGCCCGGGCTTTCAGGAAGATTTAATGACTGCGTCTAACGATTACTACGTCAAAGACATCTCACTTGCAGAGTGGGGTCGTACTGAAATTGAAATTGCCGAAACCGAAATGCCAGGCCTGATGGCTTGTCGTGAGGAATATGGTGCAAGCAAGCCTCTCAAAGGCGCACGCATCGCTGGTTCCCTGCACATGACCATCCAGACAGCGGTTCTGATTGAGACCCTCATTGAGTTGGGCGCAGAAGTTCGCTGGGCATCTTGTAACATCTTCTCCACGCAAGATCAGGCTGCGGCTGCAATCGCGGCAGCTGGTATTCCGGTGTTCGCTGAAAAAGGCGAAACCCTTGATGAATACTGGACATATGCGGACAAAATCTTCGATTGGGGCGACGGCCAAACCGCAAACCTCATTCTGGATGATGGCGGCGACGCAACTCTGATGATTCTTCTCGGCGCAAAAGCAGAGAAAGACCCATCCGTCCTCGACAACCCGTCTAATGAAGAAGAAACCGCTCTCTTCGCAGCGATCAAGCGTCGCCTCGAAAAAGACCCGGGCTTCTACTCCAAAGTTAAGGGCAATATCCAGGGCGTCTCCGAAGAGACAACCACGGGTGTTATGCGCCTTTATGAAATGCAGAGAAAGGGCGACCTGCCATTCCCTGCAATCAACGTGAACGACTCTGTGACCAAGTCCAAGTTCGACAACCGCTATGGCTGCCGTGAGTCTCTTGTAGACGGTATCCGCCGTGGTACCGACGTAATGATGGCTGGCAAGGTGGCTGTTGTTGCTGGTTACGGCGACGTTGGCAAAGGCTCTGCGCAGTCTCTGGAAGGCGCTGGTGCCCGTGTGATCGTGACTGAGATCGATCCGATCTGTGCGCTCCAGGCTGCTATGGACGGCTACGAAGTGAAGACGATGGAGCAGGCCATCGGTGAAGGCGATATCTTCGTCACCACCACCGGCAACAAAGATGTCATCACAGCTGACCACATGCGCGACATGAAAGACATGGCGATCGTCTGTAACATCGGTCACTTCGATAACGAGATTCAGGTTGCTGCACTGCGTAACTACAAATGGCGCAATGTGAAGCCACAGGTCGACCTGATCGAGTATCCAGATGGCAAGCGTCTGATCCTTCTCTCCGAAGGCCGTCTGGTTAACCTTGGCAATGCGACAGGTCATCCATCCTTTGTGATGTCCGCCAGCTTCACCAATCAGGTTCTGGCGCAGATGGAGCTGCACACCAAAGGCGACGACTACAAAAACGAAGTCTACGTGCTGCCAAAGCATCTGGATGAGAAGGTTGCGCGCCTGCATCTTAAGAAGCTTGGTGCAACCCTGTCTGAACTGACTGACGATCAGGCCAACTACCTTGGTCTCGACAAATCCGGTCCGTTCAAGGCAGAGCACTACAAGTACTGATAAGCGTCCATCGCAATTGCTGTTAACGCTAAGGGACTTAGCGTTAACAGCTCCATGAATTCTACTAGGCCCAATAAGCGCACTTTCAATATATTGGGGGTGCGCTTGTTGGGCTTACTACAGATTGTAGTGGATGATTATTTCGCCCACAGAATTTGTTTACTTTTTGTAAAGATCCTCTTCTTCCCAAAAATCAATCAGGTTATGTTGATTGTCGAATCAGTCGTTAAGTTAGGCAGTTGAGCGACTTATTCGCGATTCGTGACACCAATGCGGCGTGTGATGCGAATCTGAGGCGGCGAAGAAAGGGGCACAACATGCCAGCATCCTGGCATAAACACGCGCGTGTTAACGTGCTGTGGCGTAGAAGGTTTAGACTCGTTCTGAACCTGATGGGCGTTGCTGTGTTTGCTCTCCTGGGTGCTGCTGGTTTCTCTCAGGCTATGGATATTCTGCCAGCTCTTTCAGGTAGTTCTGTTGACGCCTTCAAGGTTGTCTGGGTCGCGGCAACGGCCGGCATCGCCTTGTACGCAGTCGCAGCCTCCGTTGTGCTTGTCCGCATCCGCAGGAATGACTCTTTGTCCATCCTGCAATTGCGTCAGGACCGAGCCGATGCGATGGCGCGCATTGACCGCCTTGAAAGCTTGCTGGAAACAGAAGACAGTCTCCTTTTAGTCTGGGATGGTGAGGCCAAACATCCCGGTGTTGCCGGGCATCTACCTGAAAACCTTGAACTTGCAGGCGGCCTTTCGCAGCTCGTCGAGTTTGAGACATGGTTGGACGTCAAATCCGCCGAGGCCCTGCGCGCTTTCTTGGAGCATTTGCGCGGCCATGGTGAAGTCTTCCGGTTAACCTTAACGACCACCGACGGGGTCTATCTGGAAGCATCCGGCCATACAGCAGGTGGATTGGCAGTCCTGCGCCTGCGTGATTTGACCGGAGACCGTCAGCTCAGCGCCCGCCTTGCTGAGCAAAACAAAGAACTGCGCGAGCAGATCTCCTCGCTTCATAGCCTGTTGGATGCACTGCCGGGGCCTGCATGGCAGCGCGACAACCATGGCCAGCTCGTCTGGGTCAACTCAGCTTATGTGGATGCTGTCGAGGCCGAAAGCACCCGCACTGTGGTTGATGAACAGATCGAGCTTCTGGAAGCTAAAGGCCGCAACAAACTCAACATGATGCGCCAGACTGACGGTGTCTATCATTCGCCAATGCCAGTTGTGGCAGCGGGTGAACGGCGCGTCTTTGAGTTGACTGACGTGAATTCTGAGCATGGCAATGCCGGTCTTGCTCAGGACATTTCCGAGCTTGAACGTGTACAGGGGCAGCTTCGCCGCACACTAGAGTCCCATACGCGCACGCTCGATCAGCTTCAAACACCTGTGGCCGTGTTTGGCGCTGATCATCGTCTCCAGTTCTACAATGCAGCCTATCGCTCCCTATGGGATATCGATCAGAGCTTCCTGGAGACCAAGCCGGAAGAAGGCGAGCTGCTCGACGCCCTGCGCGCAGCTCGTAAACTGCCAGAGCAGGCTGACTATCGTGGTTGGAGAAACAAGCATCTGGAATGCTACCACGCCTTGGATGCACAGGCGTATTGGTGGCATTTGCCAGATGGACGGACCCTCCGCGTGATCGCCAGCCCGCATCCGCAAGGTGGTGTGACGTACTTCTATGAGAACGTGACCGAGCAGTTGGATCTGGAAAGCCGCTTCAACGCACTCACCCGGGTACAGCGAGAAACGCTCGACCACCTGACAGAAGCTGTCGCCGTGTTCGGCTCCAACGGACGCATGCGCCTGTCTAACCCGGCCTTTGCCGAGGTCTGGGGCCTGTCTCAGGAGTTCCTCGAAGCAGATCCGCATGTCAATGACCTGCTGGACACCTGCAAGGAGCTGATGGGTGAGTCCGATCGTTGGCAAGAGCTCGCCCGTGGCGTAACAGGCCTGTCCGACAACCGCACCAGCGTTTCTGGTCGCATGGAGCGGATCGACGGGTCTGTTATCGACTACGTCACCGTACCGCTGCCAGATGGTGGAACGCTACTCACCTTCGTGAACGTCACTGATACGGTCAACGTGGAACGTGCCCTCCACGCCACCAATGATGCGCTTCAGGAAGCCGACCAGCTCAAGAACGCCTTTATTCAACACGTGTCTTACGAGCTGCGATCTCCGCTGACCACCATCATCGGCTTCGCTCAGTTGTTGGGTGATGCCAAGTTCGGCGATCTGTCTCCGAAGCAGGAAGAATACACCGACTACATCCTGTCATCCTCGTCTGCTCTGCTGCACATCATCAACGACATCCTTGATCTGGCAACCGTTGATGCTGGCATCATGGAACTCGAAATCTCCGAGGTCGATGTTGCGCAGACGGTATCTGAAGCTGTCGAAGGCCTGAAAGATCGTCTGGTCGAATCCAACATCACGCTCCGCACCCACATGCCTGAGGGTATTGGCCATCTCAAAGCAGATGAGCGTCGATTGCGTCAGGTTCTCTTCAACCTGCTCTCCAACGCAATCAGCTACTCCAACAAAGGCGGCTTGGTAGACATCAGCTGCCAGCGAGAGGAAAACGAAATCCGCTTCCGCATCAAGGATCATGGTGCAGGCATCCCTCAGGAGATGCTGGATCAGGTCTTCTCGCGCTTTGTAGGCCGCGGTGCAGGTGGAAATCGTCAGGGCGTTGGCCTTGGCCTGTCGATCGTGAAAAGCTTTGTCGAGCTCCACGGCGGTAAAGTCGATATTTCCTCCGCCGAAGGGCAGGGCACCACAGTGGATTGCACCTTCCCGCTTGAGCCGCATGTCCATTCGCTGGAAGCGGCGGAATAACTCATCCTTCAGTTTTCGGTCAGATAAATGCCTCTGGGGCTTGAGTTCCCTTGCTGGTTTTGGCAAGTGCTTACTCTTGAGGAATTCCGAGCGCGTCGTGTGTCTGCAAATGAACGCGACCTGCTCTAATAGATTGGTACGTATCCTTGGTAAGTAAGTTCAGTCTTTCTTTAAGGGGACGCTTGGAAAGTATAGATTAGAGCATTCTGCGTGAGCGCGATTATGTGCAGCTGCTCTTGAGGCGAATTGTATGAAGGTACTTCTCGACAATCAGAGAGCAACAGAGCTCTTTGCTGCGGATTTGGCTGAGCTGCTGAAAGAGGGAGACGTACTTGCTCTTTCCGGAGATCTGGGCACGGGCAAATCCACTTTGAGCAGAGCACTGCTGCGGCATCTGGCAGCTGACCCTCATCTGGAAGTCCCAAGCCCCACCTTCACACTCGTTCAAACCTACGACCTGCCGAGAATGTCTGTCGCCCATCTCGACCTCTATCGCATTGAAGAGCCGGAGGAGTTGGAAGAGCTCGGGCTCGACGAATATCTGGAAACCGGCGTCGCGCTGATTGAATGGCCAGAGATGGGAGATCCCTCCTACTGGCCAGAAGCGCTGGACTTGAAGCTGACAGAAGGCACCGAGCCAGACACTCGCGAGATCACCCTCACAGCCAACTGCAAAAGCTGGCAGAACCGCCTTGACCGCCTCGCTGCCCGCCGCGCTCTGCTGCAAAAATCCGGCTGGATTGATGCAGAGCGCGAGCATGTGCAGGGCGATGCCTCCATGCGGACCTATTTTCGACTTCACAAAAACGGTGAGACAGTCGTCTTTATGGATAGTCCGCCAACTGGGCCAGAGCCGCGTCTGCCCACTGGCAAAACCTACGGCGAAACCGTACATCGCGCCAAGGACGTCACTGCCTTCTTCGCCGTCGGCAACGCCTTGGCGGATCATGGGTTCCGCGTACCAAAACGACTGGCCGCCGACCCGGAAAACGGATTGGCGCTGCTGGAGGATTTCGGCGACCAGATCATCACCGAAAACGGTGAGGCGGTCAAAGAGCGCTACGAGCTGGCCATTGATGACATCGCCCGGCTCCACAGCTGCGACTGGCAAACAGAGCTGCAGGCGGATGGTAAACCCCATCAGCTGAAACCCTGTGATTTCGAAGTGCTGATTACGGAAGCTGACCTCTACCTCCAATGGTATCTGCCTTACGCCAGTGGAGAGCCTGCGACTGAACAGCAAGGCCGCGACTACGTTGAAGCGTGGCGAGAGCTGCTGGAGCCAGTCCTCCAGAGTGAACCAACACTGCTTTTACGGGATTACCACAGCCCGAATATCATGTGGTTGCCAGAAGCATCAGGCCTCAATAAGCTGGGTCTTATTGACTACCAAGATGCAATGATGGGCCCCGCGGCCTATGATGTTGCCTCGCTCGTGTACGATGCACGCGTGGACATGCCAGCCGACCTGCAGGAGCATTTGCTGCAGAGATATTGCGACTTGGCAAGAAAACATAAACCCATTTTTGATGAAATGGCGTTTCGGAATGCTGTTGCTGTGTTGGCGTTGCAGCGCAATGCCAAAATCCTTGGCGCGTTTGTACGTCTTGATAAGCAGCTCGGAAAACCTAAATACATGGAGATGCTTCCTCGCATCCGCAATTATGTGCGGCAGTGCTTTGCACAATTAGGGGAAGTAAAACTCAAACCCATGTTCACTGTCATACTCTCGTCAAATGAGACGAGCCAAAGTGGCGACTGAAACAAGAGAACAAAACGACAGAGACAACGAGATGCCTAAAGAAATTTCCTTCCACCCCAAATCGGCAATGGTTTTGTCCGCAGGGCTGGGTAAACGTATGCGGCCCCTGACGGCGACAACCCCAAAACCTCTCATCGAGGTGGACGGTAAGTCGATGTTCGCGCGCGCAGCATCACGTTTGAAGGATGCTGGCCTCGAAACCTGCGTTGTCAACGTGCATTACCTTGCAGACCTTGTAGAGGCCCATGCTCGCAGGTTTGAAGGCTTGGATGTCAAGATCTCAGATGAACGCGAAGAGCTTTTGGATACCGGTGGCGGCATTAAAAAAGCCCTGCCAATTCTGGGCACCGATCCGTTCATCCTGAAAAACTCCGACAGCTTCTGGCTGGAAGGGGTAAAGCCGAACCTGGATCTCCTCGTAGAAACCTGGGATGACCATCAGATGGATATGCTGATGCTGCTCGCACCAGCCGTCAATGCGGTTGGTTATGACGGCAAAGGCGACTTCCTGATGGACGATGAAGGCAAGCTGGAACGCCGCGATGAGCGTTCTGTGGCACCTTTCATCTATTCCGGTACCGCGATGATCCATCCACGGCTGTTCAAGGATACGCCGGAAGGCCCATTCTCCCTCAATCTGCTGTTCGACAAAGCAATTGAAAATGGCCGCCTCTTCGGTGTCGAAGGCGATGGCCTTTGGCTGCACGTTGGAACGCCCCAAGGCCTCGATGACGCCGAGCGCGCCATCGCCAACAGCGCAAACTAATTTAAAAACAGGACAGGCCCGCCAAATTGTGCGGGCCACCTCAGCCAACCTCCCCCATAGCTGATGCGCCAATACTCAATGTATTTGGGAAACTTCCACAAACACCTGGGCTCTGGATACCGGATCACCGCTCCGCTCGTCCGGCATGACGGCAGAGGATAAATCGTGGGACTGAGTGATTTCCATTCAGAAAATGCACCCTCTATGACGTCATCCCTGACTTGATCAGGGACCCATAACCCCTTGAGTTTGCGGATTAACAGAGCACATCCCACAAAGAACATGCCCTAAATCCAATCCCCATCAACGCATCAAAAAACACACACGAAGATGCTGGCCTGCGGGCACACTTCGCCCGGCCGCAGACCAGCAGGACACTCATGAAGGGCTGCGCAAGGGTGGTCGAGGCCAGCCCTTGGAGTGCCGTTCACAGTGATCTAATCAAGAGACACAGTTTTAGAATTGACCAATGTTGGAGAGGCGACGCTGCGTGTCGCGTGACCGGAAAATCCTTTAGGGAAGGACGTGCCAGACAACGCATCAGTCAAAATTCCGCAGGTCTTATTCAGTGCCTCTAGGCGGTCAGATAATGCATGGTGCAAAGTGAAGAGAACGTCACGTTCACTGCTGTTCTTCATCCGCTCGCTCAGCACCAGATGCTGCATATAAGCTAGGTTCTGAAGATCAGAAACAGCAAAGTTCACGTCGTCAATTTCATTCTGAAGAGTATTTGTGGCGCCACAGGCGCATGCAGTGTCGTCCATAATCAAAGCCCTCACGTGGTTGGCTGTTGAATGAACCGCACGATAAACGAGCTTTCGACGGCCCGCTGGCGAGCGGGAGGTTCGAAACCTGACCACGGCAGGCGAGTTTATTCCCTCCCGAAGGAAGTATTGTATTCACCGCCCTCCCGCTCATAGCAAAGGGTTTGCGCCTTTGGAAAAAAGGCACAAAAAATCCGCTAGTTACGGGAGCGGGTACCGCGTGGAAAGAGGTTTCGAAGCCTCACATATGAATGTGGAATGGAACCGCCCACCTGTCAACGAAAAGTTGCAAAAGCAAAAGAACTGTTGCCGCAGGGATACGCTGGACACCAACCAGCTTCTCCCTCGTCATCTCGCACAAGCGCAGCACGATGCAGGACCCAGAACCCCACTCACCAACGCCAGTCCCCTTGGCTCTGGGTACCGGAACTCCGCTTCGCTCCGTCCGGCATGACGGCGATGGTGAGGTTTGGAAAGACACGCACCCCTCCCGCCGTCTTCCCGCACTCGATGCGGCAACTGTGTTTATGCATTGAATGGAACACCATCCCTGAGCAGAGCATTGGCTGTGATGAGTATCTTTCTCGCCAGAGCAATCATTGCCGCTTTGAAGGGCTTCCCTCTTTTGATGAGGGCTTGAGCAAATGAAGCAAAATGAGAATTAGATCGTGCAGCTGTAACCGCTGCCATATAAAGCGCGTTCCGCACGCGTTTGCGCCCACCCTTAATGGCCCGATGGCCGCGAAACTGACCACTATCTACATTGAAAGGAGCAAGGCCAGCCAGAGCGGCAATGGCTTTGGGCGATGCGTGCCCGAGCTCGGGCATCAAAGCTAATAGAGTAGTTGCAGCAACAGGGCCTACGCCGGGAATAGAGCGTAATAGCTTGTTATCATGAGTAAATTCGGCTGTCTCTTTGAGCAGTGTATCTCGCTTTTGCTCAATGAATTTAATTTCTTCATTCAGCCAACTGATATGGCGTGCGATGCTGGCATGTTCCTCAGATAAAGCTTGGGCCAGGCGTTGGCGTTCTTTCTTACGTGTATCAACAAGCTCATCCCGCCGTTTGTGCAAGGCCGCTAGTTGGTCGCGTTCTGGTGCTCGTTGTGTGGTGGCGTCAGGTTTGAGGCATTTGCCCATGTCTGCCAGCATGCGTGCATCTATCTGATCGGTTTTTGCCATCTGCCCGAGGGCTCGAGCAAAATCCCGCGCCCGCGCTGGATTTACCCGGGAAAACCGGATCTTCAAAGTGTGGAGAGCATGCGTCAGCTTCCTGTCATAACGTCCCGTAGCTTCAAAGATAATGTTCAAGCTGGGCATGTCAGGTAATGCAGAAAGCCAGGCGGAAATCGCTTCACTGGTATTTTCTATCTGTAAGTGCTTTGAAGTGCTCTCCTCAAAAATATCCAGATAGGCTTTAGAGATATCGATACCAATATAGAAAGGGTGTAAGGTCATGGAGCCTGTCCCTGTGCTACGTGGTCCGCAAAAGCGGCCACCATCAACTGTTCAGGTTTGGTAATACATGCGAGGCGGGGTCTGGCCGCGTCACGATCTCAAGCCGTGCTGGACTCTGATCTGGGATCCAACGACCTCCGCCTCGCTACCATTCAAGCACAAAACAAACACACAGGGATCCAGAACCCCACCCACTAACACCAGCACTCATGGCACCACATAGCGGACCTCCGTCCCGCCAACACGCACGCAGACAGGACCAGCCAACACCCTCACGTGCTACCTACACCAGCAAGACTGGCTTCAATCTCTGCGACTGCAGTACCCACGCCGTCTTCGCTTTGCAGGTGCAAGGCAAGGTCACTCGCGTTTTTCTTCAGTGAAGCGTCATTGACTGCAAGGTGAATGGAGTGTGCCAACTTGTCAGCAGTTAAGGCTTTGCGGGGCACAGGTGGGGCGCCAACGCCCAGAGCAACACTCTTTTGAGCCCAGTAGGGCTGATCGCCGAAGAAGGGGCACAGAACGCAAGGCACGCCTGCGCGGAAACCTTGAGCAGAGGTTCCCATGCCGCCATGGTGCGCCACAGCTGCCATCTTCGGAAACAGCCACTCATGCGGAACATCAGAAACACTCAGGATATCGTCGCTCTCAATGGCATCAAACCCAGCCCAGCCAGTTGAGAGGACACCGCGAACATTCGCCTTTCGCAGGGCCTCAACAAGAACCTCTTGCAACGCTTTCGGGTCCTCAACTGTCATACTGCCAAACCCAATGTAAACGGGTGGAGGTCCACGCTCGAGGAAACTGCGCAGATTTGCTGGTGGCTCATAGTCCCCGTCAGACTTCAAACTCCAGTAACCGCTCATAACCGCCTCATCCGGCCAGTCCTTTGGCCGGGGAACAACCCACGAGCTGATCGCATGAAGCGTCTTGATTGGTAGGACGCCACGGGGAAACAAAACCTCATTGCGATGCCGGATTGCTGGCAGTTTCAGAGCCTTCGTGCGCAATTGATTGATTGATTTACGAAAAGCCGAATAAGAGAGTTTGACGAGTGCGTACCCCAGCTTGTTGTAGCCCGGTATTGGCAAGCGGGGCATCCCCGCCACAGGGAACTCGTTTGTTGGAACGATCATCGGCTGCAACAACCCCATCACAGCCGGAATGTTCAATGCTTCTGCAATATGAGGCGCAGCCATCACTTTGGGGTGGAAGACTATAAGATCAGGCTGAACGGCTTGGGCAGCCTGCCACGCATCACGGTTGAGCCCATCGTTCAGCCGTCCGGATTTCTTCGCGAGCCGTGTACCTGCTGCAACTCTCTTTAAGAGCCCGGATGATCCCTCCAGCGCCGCAATCCCGTCAGGAGTGGTCATCAGATCAATCGTGTCGTTCGAAAGTGGCTCAAACGCCAGACCGAAACTCTTGACCCAGTCACCATACTTTTCAGCACTGCTGAGTGTAACCGTGTGACCACGAGCTGTAAGCCCGCAGGTCAATGCGATAAAGGGCTCCACATCTCCGCGAGAGCCGTAGGTCAAAATGAGAATCTTAGCAGGCTGCAACATCCGGCAGAGTATAGACCGCTTTCAGTGCAATGCCATCAGGTTAAGCCCCGCCTTGCAAAGCTTACGCTCACCTCAATGGGATACTGGTTTTTCAATTGCCCATTGAGGTAAGCGTGTAATTGGCACTTGTATCACGCAGGCACAGTCAGGTCCTGTGCCAACATCATCGCGTTGCCGTCTGGGTCGTAAAACGTGGCTGTGCTTACCATGCCCTCGATGGTTTCGGTCGCACCGTCAAACTTCACACCCGCAGCTTCCAAAGCACCGCGCGCACTCTCAATATCACCAATGCCAAAAACAGGAACGGTATTGCCGGGGGTAGGCTTTGTCTGTTCACCCAGCCCAAGTGTGACGCCAGCAGTTTTTGTCTTCATCTCACTCCAGCCAGCCTCATCAATGTGATGGATCAACTCAAAGCCGAGCATGGAGCTGTACCATTCAGCGCTCACATGGCGATCACGAACAGAAATGGCGAGGGTAATCGTATTTTCCAAAGAAACTAAGGACATCAAACTTTCCTTTTGTGAAAAAATAAAGTAACTATACTTTATGGACATTGCGACACTTGTCAAGCTCACTTCTCGGGCTTGGTCTCTAAACATTCTGGCCCTATTACATTCAGGGGTTCCCGGCAGGCAGGCTCCGTTGCTGGCCGCATCTGGTGCTGGCCGCACGTCATTCGCGGCCAGTCTTGAGCATCTCACCCAGCTCAAACTCTTGGAGAGGAACCCGGGCCACGGCCACCCACTCCGCCCGGAGTTCCGCTTGACCCCAAAAGGTGTCAAAGCCGCCGAAATCGCCAGCAGGATCGTGGCCGCAGTTCCCGATGAAAAGGAATTTGCCTTACTGCGCAAAAGCTGGACGGTTCCCATTCTGGCACTCACTGCTACCCCCCAGCGCTTCTCGGGAATAAGATCAGACCTGACGACAATCACCGACCGCGCATTGTCAGCCTCGCTGGTTCGGCTGGAAGAGCGGGAATGGATCAAACGCGACATCAACATGTCCGAGCGCCAACCATTCCCCACCTACTGTGCTGCAAACACCGGCATCCAAATCAACCACGCAATTGACCTGCGGGCGTGAGTGAGGCGTGGGATTGGCCCCTGAAAATACAGGGACACAAAACGCATTCCTGCAGTTGCGTATTGGCGATGTGTCATTGCAACATGAATAAATTACAAGCCCTCACACAAGGGCCACCAAGTGATTTAGTTGAATGGATTTCTCGTAGAGACGCGTATGCAACCAATTTTCAGCGCAATATTAAAGGATCAGATTAATTTTCTTCTGTTCCGCCCAATCAAGCCGCCACTGGGCAGGTCTTATTCAGCCTACTTAGCTTGGGGCTTGCTCGTCACCTGGTTGGTGGGCATCGGTCGTTATTGGGATCATCCCTCCGCAGAGCTGTGGCAATATGCAGGCTTAGGCTCGGTTTTGTATATCTATGTCTTGGCTGGTCTGGTTTGGGCTATAGCGCAGCCTTTGAAACCTAAGAACTTCAGCTATAAAAATATCCTTCTATTCATCAGCCTTACCTCACTCCCTGCCGCTCTTTACTCCATTCCTGTTGAGCGCTTTATGTCGCTAGGAAATGCGAAAGTTGCGAACATGCTATTTCTTGCTGTTGTCGCAAGCTGGCGAGTCGCATTACTGGCAGTCTTTTTGCAAAGAGTTGCCAAACTTAGTGGCAGAGCTGTTTTCGTGGCAACCGTTCTGCCTTTAACATTGATTGTGACAGCGCTTGTTGCCCTCAATCTGGAGCACGCTGTATTCGAGGTCATGGGTGGGTTACGTGATGAGACATCGAATGATGCCGCCTATTTCATCATGATTGCAATCAGCACTCTGTCCATAATAGCAACACCTATTTTCGTGATTTGGTACGGCTTCTTGGTTTACTTTGCGCATAAGAAACCAGCTTCACCATGAAACTCGCGGGGATATAAAACCGCGCCGTGCTTTTTGCTGTGTGATCCGCTGAAAACTGAACTAAAAAGGAGCATTCGGTTCTGTTCAGGAGGCTCCGGTGGCGGCCACCCCAAGTATTTTCAGCGTTTCCCCATCCACGCCATTTCTGCAGGCAACTGTGGAAGCCTTGCTCTCTGGGCAATTGATCCCGGGTTTTCAGGCGGATGACGATCCACTGGCGCTGGCCGACGTCACCATCTACGTGCCAACCCGCCGTGCTGCCAGAACCCTGCCGGATGTCTTGCGTAGAGCTTTGGGCTCCAAAGCCGCCTTGCTACCGAAGATCCTGCCACTCGGTGACGTGGACGAGGAAGAGCATATCCTGAAAGGTCATGGAGATGGCGAGGCGCTGCCACCCGCAATGTCCACCATGGAACGTAAACTGGCCATGACACGCCTTGTCTGGGCATGGAAAGGTCAGCTCCGCCGCCAGATCCTTCAACTCAAAGAAGATGATCCTGCCCGCGTTCCAGCGTCCTCCGCTGATGCTGCATGGCTCGCGGGCAACCTGCTCACGCTTATGGATGAAGTGCAGACAGAGGAAGCCAGCTGGGCAGAACTGGGCAGTCTTGTCCCCGATGACCACGCTGAATACTGGAAAATCACGCTCGAGTTCCTGAAGATCGTCACTGATCTGTGGCCTGAGCACCTCAAAGCCATCGGCATGATGGACCCGAAGGAGCGTCGCTCAGCCCTCATCCGCGCAGAAGCCGCCCGCCTGCGCACAACACCGCCACGCGGTCCGGTAATTGTAGCTGGTGCAACCGGTTCCTTCCCAGCCACCGCCGAGCTGATGAAAGCCGTGCTGAGCCTGGAGAACGGAGCCCTTGTCCTTCCTGCACTCGATATGGGCATGGATGACGAAAGCTGGCAGGCACTTGGCAGCCCAACAGAACCACAACGCGTTCCCGGCCACCCGCAATACAGCCTCCGCCAACTGCTCTTGGCGCTGGGCATAAAGCGAGAAGACGTCACGCAACTGGGCGCACCGCAAAGCGAAGCCCTGCGTTTGCGTTGTGAGATCGTCAACGAAGCACTCCGTCCGGCAGAAACAACAGAAGAATGGCAAAACTTCTTCACCTCGCAGCTGGCAGACCACAGAGAGACCGCCTTCGCAGGCACGCAGCTGATCACAGCGCGAAACGAATCCGAAGAAGCGCTCTCCATCGCCCTGCTGCTGCGTGAAGCGGTGGATGCAGGCAAAACAACCGCGCTGATCTCACCAGACAGAACACTGGCCCGCCGTGTGGCTTCAGAGCTGACCCGCTGGGGCATCATCGTGGATGACACCGCTGGCCGCCCGCTGGAGCAAACACCGCCCATGGTGCTTGCCATCCTCACCGCAAAGCTCGCCCTGCAAGGCCTCGATCCGGTCAACCTGCTGGCCCTGCTCAAACATCCGCTCGCCTTCCTCGGCATGAAGGCCAAGGAAGTCCGTTCCGCCGCCCGCGCATTGGAACGCGGTGTCCTGCGTGGCCCGCATCCAAGGCCGGGCCTCAGTGGTCTGCGTGAAGCAGTGGCAGCTGCCCATGATCTGGCCATGGAGAAGGCCGACAGACCAGTTTCCCGCTGGCGCAAGCTGGTGGAAGAAGACTGGGCCGCCATCAACACCCTGCTGGACCGTCTGGAACAAGCCCTCGGCCCTTTGGAAGCCCTGCTGCAAAACCCAAATGAGATCCCGGTCGAAGACATCATCAAAACCCATGTGGATGCCGTCCTGCTGCTTGGGGCTGATGAAAACGGCTCCACGGAAGAGCTGTTCAGTGGCGAAAACGGTAAGGCGCTCGCCGAGACCCTGACGTCCTTGCTGGAAGCTGATGCTGCGGGCCTCTGCGTGCCTGCCAATGAATGGCTCGGCGTGTTCGGCGCTCTCATCACCGGCGGCGCCGTCCGCTCCCGCACACCTGCCGACCCACGCATCCACCTGCTCGGACCCATGGAAGCCCGTTTGCAGCGCTACGACCTCGTCGTCCTCGGTGGCCTCAACGAAGGCACATGGCCGCAGCGCACCCGTAACGACCCATGGCTCAACCGCCCCATGAAAGGCCAGATCGGCCTTGACCCGCCAGAGCGTAAAATCGGCACCTCCGCCCACGATTTCCTCTGGAACCTCGGCGCGCCGGAAGTGGTGCTCTCCCGCTCCGAGCGCGTGGATGGTTCCCCAACCGTGGCCTCCCGCTGGCTCCAGCGCATCGTCACGCTGGCAGGCCAAAGCGTAGAGCAGCAAATGCGCGCCAAAGGCAAGCGCTACACCGAACTTGCCCTTGTGCTCGACCGCTCAGAAACACCAGTCCGCCCAGCCAAGCGCCCTGAGCCAAAACCGCCAGTGGAAGCGCGTCCGGTTCAGCTCTCCGTAACAGCCATCGAAAATCTGATCCGCGATCCGTACCTCATCTATGCCAAAAACGTCCTGAAGCTGGATGAAGTTGACCCAATCGGCGGCGAACCGGGCGCTGCCGACAAAGGCAACATCATCCACGATGCCCTCGCAAACTTCCTTGAGGATTGGGATGGGCCATTCGACGACAAGGCAGTTCGAGCACTAAAAACCGAAGGTGGCCGCCTGTTCCGCCCACTGGATGCCTTCCCTGCCATCCGAGCCCTGTGGTGGCCGCGCTTTGAGCGCATCGCGGAAGAGTTTGTCGCTTACGAAGGTGAAGTTGCGCCGAAGATTTATGACCGTTTCCTTGAGGAATACGGCAAAGTGGAAATGCAGCGCCCGGAGCGCAACTTTACGCTCACAGGCCGTGCAGATCGCATTGACCAGATGAAAGACAACAGCTTGCGCGTGGTGGACTACAAAACCGGCCAGCCGCCCTCCGCCAAACAGGTCGAATCGCTGCTCTCACCACAGCTGCCACTGGAAGTCGCCATGATCCGCCGTAAGGGCTTTGAGGATTTGCCCCACGACATGCCCATCTCCGACATGCTCTACATCCAGCTTAAAGGCGGCAGTGATGCCGTGAAACTGGAGAGCCGTGTACCAAAGGAAAGCACCGCTGAAGAATTGGCAGAAGAAGCATGGAAACGCTTGGAACAGCTCGTCGCCGCCTATGAGAACCCACGCAAAGGCTATCTCTCCAGAGCACGTGTGCTGAAGGAGAGGGAATGGGCCGCCTCCTATGATCATCTTGCCCGCGTGCAGGAATGGTCCCTTGGAGAAGACGGGGAGGATGCATAATGGATATTCCGGCAAAAACCCTCGACAGCCAGCAACGCGCCGCTCATCCTGAAAATTCTGCATGGGTGAGTGCAAACGCAGGCTCCGGCAAAACCTTCGTGCTTGCCCGCCGCGTCGTCCGCCTGCTGCTGTCCGGCACGGACCCATCCCGCATCCTCTGCCTCACCTTCACCAAGGCAGCCGCGGCAGAGATGGCAACCCGCGTATTCGATTCCCTCGCCAAGTGGACACAGCTGAGCGATGCCGAACTGGCTGCTGAGATTGAGGACATCGAGGGGCGTCCAACCTCTACCAAGCAGCTGGCTAACGCCCGCCGCCTCTTCGCCAAAGCACTGGAAACACCGGGCGGTCTGAAAATCCAGACCATCCACGCGTTCTGCGAAGCGCTGCTGCATCAGTTCCCGCTGGAGGCCAACGTTGCAGGCCACTTCTCCGTACTGGATGACCGCCTTGCTGAAGAGCTGCTCAATGAGGCCCGCGCTAGCGTTCTGCACAGCGCAGAGATTGAGCCGGGCTCCGACATCGGGTCAGCTCTGTCCCAGCTTATCGAGTTATTACCGGATTCAGGCGTTGAGAAAGCTCTCTCTGAGTTGATCAGCCGCCGCGATGCGTTCTACCGCTGGGTTGCTCCTTATGGTGACCTGGAAAGCGCTGTTTCCGCGCTATACGCTGATTTCTCCGTCATGCCGAATGATGATATATCTGGCTTTGCATCTGCGTTGCGACGGAATATTTCTCTCTCTGACGACGAAGTAAAAGCGTTTGCGGAGGCCTTACGCGTCGGCTCCAAGACAGATCAGGACCGAGCCGCTGCTCTGGATCAGGCCATCACGCACAAAAACGACGAAGTCTGGCGCATCGCATGGTTGAAAATCTTCCTCACTGGAACCCTTAGCCCGCGCAAGTCTCTCGCCACCAAGAAGGTCCAAACAGCCTTTCCGGAAGTAGTCGAGCGCTTGTTTGCCGAGCAAATGCGCGTATTGGAGGCTCTGCAGCACCTGAATGCCGTCGTAACGGTTTCTGGAACCAAAGCGATCCTCACCCTATCAGATGCGGTTCTACGCTATTACGAGACGGAAAAACTCCGTCGCGGTTATCTCGATTTTGAAGATCTGGTGGTTAAATCTGCGCAGCTCCTGTCCCGCGCTGAGGCCGCTCAATGGGTGCAGTACAAACTGGACCAAGGCCTCGACCACATCCTCGTTGATGAAGCACAGGACACCAGCCCGCGCCAGTGGGAGGTGATCCGCGCGCTGGCAGAAGAATTCTTCGCTGGTGACAGTGCGCGAGAGAAAGTCCGCACCATCTTCGCGGTGGGGGACGAGAAGCAATCCATTTACTCTTTCCAGGGCGCTGTTCCGGCTTACTTCGCTGAAATGCGCAAGTTCTTCGCCCGTCGGGCTGAGGAAGCGCAGAAGAATTTCGAGGGCATCGAACTCAACCTCTCCTTCCGCTCCACACCGGATGTGCTGGGCGCGGTCGATAAGGTGTTTGACACACCGGAAACCTACAAAGGCCTGTCACAGGACAACGTAGCGCCCGTGCATGAAGCCATCCGCCACAATGATCCGGGCCGTGTCGAAATCTGGCCTCTGGAAGAGGCCGTAGAAACGCTGGAACCAGACGACTGGACCCAGCCCATTGATGCCATCGGCACCGGCAACCCCATGCTGCGCCTTGCCACCCGCATAGCAGAGCAGATCAAGGACTGGGATCAACGCAAAATCGCTGGTCCGGGTGATGTTTTGGTGCTGGTCCGCAAGCGCGGCCAGTTTGTGGAAGCGCTCAACCGCGAGCTCAAACGCTTGGATGTTCCCGCAGCCGGTTCTGACCGCTTGGTCCTCACTGACCACATCGCCGTCAAAGATCTCGTTGCGCTGGGCCGCTTTATTCTGCTGCCGGAGGATGACCTCTCTCTCGCCTGCGTCCTCAAAAGCCCGCTCTTTGGCTTGGTAGATGATGATCTCTTCGAAATCGCTCACGAAACACCGGGTGTCCCCAGACCGGGTACCCTCTGGCATGAGCTGCTGAGAAAATCAGAAAACAGCGAGAAGTGGCAGGAAATTCGCAAGCAGCTGGTTGTCTGGCGTGATCGCGCAGACTTCGTTCCACCCTTCGAGTTTTTCGCCAAGATCATGGGAACCGACGGCTATCGCCAGAAGTTCCGTGAGCGTCTTGGCACGGAAGTCGATGACGTGCTTGATGAGTTCCTTTCATTGACGCTCACCTATGAAAAGAGCGGCACCCCCGGCATGGAAGGCTTCCTTGCGTGGCTGGCAGAGGCTCCAACCGAAATCAAACGCGAGCTCAACGCCGCCAAAGGCATGGTCCGCATCATGACGGTCCACGGCTCCAAAGGCTTGGAAGCGCCCTACGTTATTCTCGCTGACGGCTGCAATGCGCCCGTCTCCAGCCTGCATGCGCCGGTGATGGTTGAAAAACAGCGGGCAGGGGATACGCAGGCAGCGCCCGCACTCGTCTGGCTGCCCAACAAAGCACAACGCACCGAATGGCATGAAGAAGCGCTGGAACTGCTGGCAGAAGAGCAGAAAGAAGAATACCGCCGCTTGCTTTATGTGGCTCTCACCCGTGCCAAAGATCGGCTCGTGGTTTGCGGCTGGTCGCCAAAGCGTGGCCCCCATGAGGACTGCTGGTACACACTCACCCGCAACGGTTTGATTGAGGAAGCACGCGAGCAAACAGATGCCAACGGCGAAGTGTCAGCGTGGATCTGGACCAAGAATGGCATAGAAAAGCCAGAGCCGATCCTGCCACAATCTGAGAAGATTGAGAGCCGGAAACAAGCTGTTATGCCGGACTGGGTCTCAACAAATGTCAGTACGCCTGAGCGTATCCGCCGCGTAAAACCATCTGCCGCCTTTGAGGAGATGGAAGCAAAAGAGAACATCGAGCAACAAGACCCGAAAGATGCTCTGGAAGCAGCCCGCCAACCAGAAGACTGGCCGCTGGTCCGTGGCCGCATCGTTCACAGACTGCTGGAGTTCCTGCCCGATCTGCCAGAAGAACAACGTGTGGCATCTGCAGAAAGGTTCCTTGCCAGTTCCCTGCCAGAACGGTTTGAGGACAAAAAAGAACGTCTGCTGGATGATGTGTTGGGTACGCTGGGCAACCCAGAGTTTGCAGAGCTGTTCAGCGCCAATGGCAGAGCCGAAGTTCCAATACAGGGTATGCTTACGGGAGAGGATGGCAAGCCGGTTGAAATCTTCGGTCTGATTGACCGTTTGCTGGTCAATGACGAAGAAGTGATTATTCTCGACTTCAAGACAAATGCCTACGTCCCAAGGAGCGTGCACGAAGTCTCCGAAACGTATGTTGCGCAGCTGGCTGTTTATAGAAAATTGCTTTCTGAGCTTTATCCTGATCGGAGAATAAGAGCGCTGCTCCTCTATACGTCAGGTCTCCATTTGGTAGAAATACCAGTGGAACTGATGAAATCTTTTAAATTCTAGTCGAATGTTGAGAATTCGTTCGCTTGACGCTCGGCACTTGCGTTCTTACTTTCAGGGCAACAGAGTTTGCTCAGTTGGGGCGACTCAACCTGCACTATGAAAAGAGGCAAAAATGGCCACTGTGAATGTTGAAGACGGTAACTTCGAAGCTGAAGTACTCCAGAGCTCGACCCCTGTTCTCGTAGATTTCTGGGCGACCTGGTGTGGTCCTTGTAAAATGATTGCGCCGTCCCTGGAAGAAATCTCTGAGGAAATGGCTGGTCAGGTCAAAGTTGCTAAGTTGGATATCGACAGCAACCAGCAGAGCGCAATGAATTACGGCGTTCGTTCTATCCCAACCATGATCCTGTTCAAGGATGGTCAGCCAGCTGCAACCCTCGTAGGCGCACAGCCTAAGGGCAAAATTGCTGATTGGATCAAGCAGTACTCTTAATTTTGAGGGTATCTGCAACGAAATGCTGAGTAAAATCGGGCATTCTGAGGATCTCCGGTCATGGAAGTGGCCGGAGGTCTTTTGTTTTTGTCAAACAGCGACTAAATAAAGACCGGATAGATTTTTGCGCGGGCGCCTTAGGGCAGCCCTTGCAGTGCTTTGCTCCATGGTAAAAAGAGCAAGTTTTAAGAGACGGGATGACGATGAGCGATCAAAATAAAACTCCGCAGGCAGAAGAGCAGGTAAATCCGGAAGCTGTGGTTGACGAAACTGCGAATGGAGCCGAGCAGGCAGAAGTTGCTGCGGAAGTAGATCCAATCGAGGCGCTGAGAGAAGAAAACGCTGCCCTGAAGGACCGCGCTTTGCGCACCATGGCAGAAATGGAAAACCTGCGCCGTCGGACTGAAAAAGAAGTTAAAGACGCCAAAGCCTACGCAGTTGCAGGTTTCGCGCGTGACATGCTGGTGGTCAATGACAACCTTGGCCGTGCAATCGATGCATTGCCAGATGACGCACGTGAAAACGACGAGAACCTGAAGGCGCTGGTTGAAGGCGTTGAAATGGTAGAGCGCGAAATGCTCAACCACCTGGAAAAACACGGTGTAAAGCGTCTTTCTCCAGAAGGCGATAAGTTCAACCCGCACTTCCATCAGGCGATGTTTGAAGTGCCGAACACAGAAGTTCCAAACAACACTGTGGTTCAGGTTGTTCAGGCTGGCTACGTCATCGGCGAGCGCGTCCTGCGTCCTGCAATGGTCGGCGTCTCCAAAGGCGGCCCAAAAATCGCTCCAGTTGCCGACAAAACAGCAGAGCCAGGCTCCACAGTAGACAAAGAAGCCTAAACACCAAAGCCCTCAAAACACCGAGGGCTTCTCAAAGAATTTCAAAACGGAGGTCGCTATTCGGCCTCCGTTTTTATGTCAGAATCCGCTTTATAGCTTTACCTTTTGGCGGGTATACACAAGATTACCGCTACCGTTGGAGCCAGTTGTCTCCACCATGATTTCGCTGCTGCCATCTATGCGCTGAAACTCCACAAAGCCAACTCCGCTACGAATGCCGTTCGCGCAGTTTGTCTTCCATGAGACCAGACCGTCACTACGCGCTTCCGAAAAACCTTCAAGCTGTCCACCCTGACATAAAGTACCGAGTAGCCTCCGAACTTGTGCAGAGCTAAAACCTGCAGGGTTATATACGCCGCTAAGCGATCCTTCGCGTTCTTTTGCACCAAAGTAATCAGGATTCTTTTTGGAAATACCGGCACTGCTTGAACAGGCGGTTAATGCGAAAGCAATCGCAATTGGAACAATAACTCGAGCAACCATAATACAACTCGCTATTCTCATAACTATATTATTTCTAGGCACAACTGTTGGCTTTTGGAGATTTCGACACCTGCCTTGTGCTGCGCTTTGTCTTATGCATTCAGAGAAGGTGAAGCAATCTAAAGTTGAAAAAAGGTTCAAGTATACGCTATTGCTTGGCCTTACTGACAGACCACTTTACTCTAGGGCTCCGATCAATTGGAAATCTCTCAGCTCTCAAAGGAAGCAAGGCTTGCTTGCAATCTGATCGGGCTTCGAAGATGCATGTAAATAGTTGTAGTTGAATGTATATTTATCTTTGGTGATCTATGTGGAAATGGCCTGCCTTTTTCTGGTTAGCAGCTATCGCTGCTGTGTTGTGGCTAGCTCCGGTATTTGTAGATCACGTTGTTATAGAAGCCTATTTTCCGATGCAGGCTCGCGGCGATAAACTGTTCTATCCGCGCCAAAATGCAGTGTTTATCCCAATTCTTGCTGCAGTTTTATTGTTCGCCATCTGGTTATGGCGGCGGCCATTTGCACCTTTCATCTATAAGTGCGGGCTTTTGATACTTGCCTTAGCAGCTCTTTCTCCATTTCTGCCTCGAGTTGAAACAGATTTTCAGCAGGTTTATTGGATAGGTAAAGCCAGATATGAAATCCCATGGCAATACGCGCCATCCCGAGGAAGTATCCGTCCGGGAGGTGATCTCTTTCAGGTGCGTGTCTCTTTCCCTGATATGACACCTCTATATGAGAGCCGGCAAAAAACAATCACTATCGGAAGAGCTCTGTATTTTCAGTTTAGTATAAATGCCCTTGGGCCCGCCAAACTGTGTAAACCTCTTTTTGGAAAGCTACAGTGCCAGTGGTTGCGTGGAGAGGTCGTGTACAGTGCTACTGGTGATAAAGATCTGTTTCCAGATGATCCTTCAAGCTTGATGACTCCCGTTGAAAATTTGCTTGATAGCTTTCAAGTTCCAGTATCACCGAGGTAACCGCTTTTGTGCTGTGCCAGTCTAGATTGGCTTAACTGGAGGGCCTGGCCCGGATCATCCTTGAATGAGGGTTTCCCAAATAAATTCAAAGCGGAGGTCACTATCCGGCCTCCGTTTTTTGTTGCGGGGATGCCAGAAGCTCTGCAAGAAACGCAGGGCTGATTTGAAGTTCTTGGCGCTGTCCCCAAACCCTTCACAGGATCTAAGGCTATTTAAATCTCACAAATGAAGTAGTGTAGTTCTCCGGTTGCTTTTTTAAGATGGCTGGCTAAAACCACCAGACTTGAAACCAACGAATTTGCGGGCATGACGTAGATGCAATCTGAGATCTGGCAGTATCTGGACTTTTTGGGAGTGGCCGTTTTCGCCGTGACTGGCGGTTTGGTGGCTGCACGTCTGCGTCAGGATTTTATCGCTTTTTTGTTCTTTTGCTCGCTGACCGGAATTGGTGGCGGGACTCTGCGTGACACTCTTCTTGATGTGCCAGTGTTCTGGGTTGAGAACGAGAGCTACCTCTATGTCTGCCTCATCGTCTCTGTCATCATGTGGTTTTACGCGCATAAGGTTGAAGCATGGGGCCGTCCGCTACGCTGGCTGGATGCTGTTGGGGTCGCATCTTACTCAGTCATGGGCGCTGCGAAAGCGATCTCGCTTGGTGACAACGCTGCGGTAGCCGTGCTGATGGGGGTCGCATCGGCAACATTTGGCGGAATCCTGCGCGATATCATTGCTGGCCAGCCCTCTGCCTTACTGCAAAGAGAGATCTATCTGGCAGCTGCGTTTGCTGGTGCGATCACTTACTCCGTCACGCTCATGGCAAGCGGACAAAGCAACCTTGCGGCTGCCCTTGGCTTTGCCATGGCCATGGTTCTGCGCGGTGGTGCAATCGCAAAAGACTGGCACCTGCCCAGCTACACACCACCGAAGAAAAAAGACATGGATGAGCTGGACTAAGGTCCTCAGCTGGAGCGTGTTCCCGAAAAACGGCTCTGATTTGCGGACAAGACTACGCACGCAATAAAGAACTAGAGCTACGTGCCTGCACGCAAAACGCTCTAAACGCGCAAATAAACGTGTCCGGCAACGGCAAGATCAGCCAGAGCCGTGCCTGTTGATTTGAAAAGCGTGATTTGCTCGTAAAAGCGCCGTCCTGCCCGGTCACCCTGACACAACTCCGCCAGATCAGACGCAATGTCCTGCAAGTTCAGAACGCCATCGGCGAGCGGCTCTTTGAGATCACCAGCGGTTGTTGGTGTGTTGTCATAGCTGTCCAGAAACAACCGCGCCTGTGAGATAACCGTATCATCGCACTCACGCTGATCAGCATGCATGGAGCCAACCAGATCCAGATGCGTTCCCTCTTGTAGCCATTCCCCTTGAATGATCGGCGTGTTCGCACTCGTCGCACAGCACACAATATCTGCGCCTCTGACAGCGCCGCCCAGATCCGTTGTCGCTGAAACTTTAAAAGGCTGCCCCCGCATTTGCTCCACCAACTGCTGAGCTGCAGCAGGGCTTCGGTTCCAGACCAGAACCTCCTTGATGGGGCGGACAGAAGCATGCGCATCAATCAGATAAGGTGCAAGGTTTCCAGCACCCACCATCAGCAAACGGGAAGAGTCTTCGCGCGAAAGATAAGAGGAGGCCAGCGCGGATGTTGCAGCTGTGCGCCAATTGACGAGCGCTCTGCCATCCAGAAGTGCAAGCGGCGTCCCCGTTTTGCCAGACTGCAAAAGATACACGCCAGCAACAGCCGGTGCGTCATGCTCCAGTGATGTGGGAAGACAACTTTCCAGACGCGTGCCAATAAACCCGCGCTCAACAGTGTCTTGAGCCGCAAAGTCATGCCATGCAGAAGAGATGGTGAGAGAGCCGTCATCAAGGCCGGTTGGACGTGCAATTCTTTGTGTGTGCGGGGAAGGGGCCACCACACCAACACGAAATGCACGTCTCAGCGTCTCAAGAAGATCGCGAAAGCTCATCACCCCCTCAATGTCCTGAGCTGTGATGATCCGCATTCGCAATCCCCGTGTTAAACGTCAGGGCAGAGTAATAAAGCGGTTAGGCTGCTTTTTTATGGTCTGGTGCAGGCAGGCCGGGTGCAATGTCACCCTGTGCCACCTTACGCAGTGAATCCGCTTCATGTTTAAGTTGGTTCGCTTCGCGTCGTTGAACACGAGCCTCTTTACGAAACCGTCCTTGTCGCATCCAGGTCGCCACTCCGCCAAGCATCACGCCCAGTCCAACAGCGCCAAACAGCAACCAGAAAACCGGGATGTTGAACGTCAACATCGGGTCCTCTGGGTTAAAGGGGTTAAGCGAAATCAGCGTGGAATGCCGGTTCGCAACCGCAAGTACAACAAGTAGAGCTGCTATAGGTATAAGCAGCAAATTCCGAAGGAAACGAGCCAATGTATTACTCCAGGATCAGTCGTCTTCGCCGTGATCCGTACCGTCGTTCAGTCGTTCGCGCATTTCTTTGCCGGTTTTGAAGAACGGAACGAACTTTTCGCCAACTTCAACTTTTTGGCCAGTTCTTGGATTGCGTCCAACGCGTGCCGGGCGGTTCTTCACTGAGAACGCACCAAAGCCACGCAGCTCGACGCGGTCACCGCGCATCAGCGCTTCAGTAACTTCATCAAGAATGGCGTTTACGATATTCTCTACATCGCGTTGATAGAGATGCGGATTACGCTCCGCAATAGTCTGTACTAATTCCGATTTAATCATGCTTTGCCCCCCCAAGTGCTGAGACTGTTGCCGCATCCGGAGCCTGCCAAACAGACACGAGACCGTCAAGCGGTAGGCTTGAATCTACGACACTTTTTGCTGTTTTGAGAAGTGAGATGACCAAATTCTGGTTCTCACTACCCAAAAAGCCTAATAAATTTGCAGGGAACGGGAGTGACCGCTCGTCTGATTCTGGTTTCCAGTCGATTATTTCCAAATCACTGGAAAGTCCTTTTTCGTCAATAAGCCACTGATGCGCGGCCTGCTCGCCACCAATCTCATCGATCAGTTCAAGGTCTTTTGCCTGGTGCCCGGTGTAAACCTGACCGTTCGCCAGCTGAAGTGCACGCTCTTTAGAAAGGCCTCTGCGTTCTGCAACAAGTCCAACGAACCACATATAGGTATCGTCAATCAGTTCCTGCAAAGTTTCCTTCACTTCAGGCGTGGCTGGCTCGTAAAAGTTTGGCTCAGCTTTCAATGGTGCGCTTTTAATCGCATCCATTTCAACGCCAATCTTCTCGAGCAACCCTTTTGCATTGCCATACTGGAAGAGAACACCGATAGATCCGGTCAAAGAGGTGTATTGAGCAACAAGGTGATCACTGGCAATTGCGGAAAGATAAGCAGCCGAAGCGCCAAGCGTCGTGATGGACGCTGTCAAAGGCTTCTTCTCAGCAATCTTGCGCAGCGCATTGTAAAGCGCTTCACCACCGGAAGTGGTGCCACCTGGAGAATTAATGGAGACGATGACACCTTGCACGGTGTCATCTTTTGCGATTGCTTCAAGCATCTCCAACTGGCGGCGATCATAGGTGATCGGTCCGTTGATTTCGATGCGAGCAATATGCTTTTCAGAACGGGCAAGCTCACCAAGGCCAGTTGCCTCAGCGCCTCCCCACAACAGCAAAGCTGCAAGTGCTAAAAAACTAACGACGCGCCAGAACGAAACTTTACGTCTCAGGCGTCTGCGATCAATAAGAACGTCACTGTCTAGACTCATGGGGTCTTCCCGGTCAAACTCATTTAAGCGACTATAGGGAAACAATACCTAAGCTTTTGAATAAGCCAAGTGTTCTTTCTCTGCAGACGGTAAAAACACGACCATAAATTAAGCTTTGTCCCTGCCAAACGGTTAATTTGGGGAAGTAGGCTCTTAATTCTCCGAAAATTTCTGGTTGTAATGCTAGTCGACTAAGATGCCAGAGAAAATGGCGATACTATGTTATTTTGCGTTTTCCTCTGCTTCCATAAGGTCTTCTTCGTGCGTAATCGCACTTTCCATCAGTGCGCGCCACATGGTCTCATAGGTCTGCGCATTCAGGCCATGCGCGCGGGCATGGGCTTTTACGTTGCTGGCAACTTCCTCAACCCGGCTTTCAATGCGGGCAGACAGGCCAATTGGTTTTTTGATTTCAGCGGCGCGTGTGATGTAAGTCCAGCGCTCTGCAAACAGGGAAATCAGCTCGGAATCCAGACGATCAATTTCTGCGCGGATCTGAGTCATATCGTGACATTCGCTAGCAGAGTTCTTCATTAGTTTTTTGCTGCCTATCGGATTGAATGACGTGGCTGGGGAGTGCCACCTTTTGAAATGTCATACCCGAAATAAATGCATGGTCGCAACTAGCATATGTTTATCGCATAAAAAATCCGTTCCGTTCATCAGGAGGTGGGGGGGAGCTGAGAACGGAACGGGATCTGTATGGCCATGGGGCCAGTTGGACTTTTCGTCTTTTTTGGGCCACTGTTTTATCGATTGCTCTGAAAACCGATAGGTTCAGTGATCTTAATTCTTGACGCGAGAACTAGGGGCATAGTTCACCGCGCGCTGTTGGAAACCCAAAGCCGATTGCTGCAAGGACGGCGTAAAACGGGTTTCCAGTTAGCCCTGCGGTTTCGGGCGGACCGCTAGGGCATTCCGAAGTCTTGAAGCTGCCGGACCTTATTTTTGTTATTGGCCTCAACGATGTTTCAAGACAAACAGCACAGTGGAGTTTGAGAGAATGGGATACTCTCTTGCTCGCCATGTAAAGTAATATACAGATGTTACTTGAAGATAAATAGAAATCAGAAATAGAAAATTTCAAAAAGTGACTCTATCCTAGGTGGTGTATAGCAAATTAAAAGTTGTTATCAAAACTTATCATCAATTTACTATTGCTTATCTATTATGTTTATTTTGATTAAAGTGAATTAATATTTACATTAATTAAAATTGAGCACATGTAAATGCTCCATATCACACAATTTGCTTTGTTTCTTTCTGGTGAGGAGGAGTTGTGGCGTTAAAAAAGGGGCGTTTCCGCCCCTTTCTGATCGTACAGGTTTAAGATCTCTCCGATTAATCGAGAGAGAATGGCATCCCGCAAATTGCGACAGATGCCTTCGCAAAATTGTCCAGCCTAAATTGAGCGCGTAATTCCGCCATCAATGCGGATATTTTGTCCGGTCATGTAGCTGGAGGTGTCTCCGGAAAGGAAAGCAATCAGATCAGCCACTTCCTGCGAGGTGCCATAACGCCCCATTGGAATACGACCCCGGCGCTCTTCCTTCTCTGGCAAGCTGTCAATAAAGCCCGGCAGCACGTTGTTCATGCGAATGTTTGAGGAAGCATACTTGTCTGCGAACAACTTGGTAAAAGCAGCAAGGCCAGCTCTGAACACGCCGGAAGTCGGGAAAAGCTCCTCAGGTTCAAACAAGGCATAGGTGGAAATATTGACGAAGCTGCCTTTGCCCTGAGCTTCCATGATTGGGGTAACGATGCGAGTGATACGCACCACGTTCATGAGATAGAAGTCCATCCCTCTCGCCCAATCTTCATCGGTGAGCTCAAGGACCGGCCCTTTAGGCCCATGGCCAGCACTGCTGACAACCGTATCAATACGGCCCCACTTGTCCATCGCAACATCAACAAGACGCTGGAGGTCCGCAGTTTCAAGGTTGGAGCCAGTCACACCGACACCACCAAGTTCCTCAGCCAGCTTCTCGCCTTTGCCAGAGGAAGAGAGGATGGCGACTTTATAACCGTCCCCTGCCAGCTTACGTGCAGCAGCAGCACCCATACCACTGCCACCAGCAACAATCAGCGCAACTTTCAAATCACTCATGAAACCCTCCTGAATTAAATCAGGACTATTCCATTTTCTGCTGGGCAATAAATCAAGTGACGATTTGTCATCACCCTGAGAGAAACCATGCGGAGGAGACAATATTTCTAGAACTGAGGGCCCTAACGGAAATGTGAGAAATTCAAATGCTCAGATTTCAATAAAATACTTCTACTTTTAACTGGTTGAAAATAACTATGTATAAAAATCAGGTGTTAGAGCGTGTTCCGTTTGATTGGATTCAATCAAACGATCAGAATTCGTTCTAACAAAGATTTTAGAGCATGGTGTGTGAATGCGAATGAACGCGACGTGCTCTAGGGCGAGAGCCACGAGATTCAGTCATTTAAAGCATATCGCCGAAAAGTAGACGTCGATTTTCGGACAAAGATACGCAAACTGCTTTAGTCAAAGTCATTTTATGCATCGATAAGGGAGAAGTTTGTTGCAGGCAGATGTTATCACATCAAACGAGCTCGCCTCTGTGCAGCAGGGCTCTGCAACAAAAGCACTTCAAAACCCGTCTGTGCGCGTGTTGCAGTCTGCTG
Source organism: Pseudovibrio sp. Ad46 (assembly GCF_001623065.1). Lineage (NCBI taxonomy): Bacteria > Pseudomonadati > Pseudomonadota > Alphaproteobacteria > Hyphomicrobiales > Stappiaceae > Pseudovibrio > Pseudovibrio sp. Ad46. The sequence goes on from NZ_LMCG01000005.1 coordinate 343,037, forward strand.
TTGAAGTAGCTGAACTCCAGCAGCAATGGCACCAGCTGGAGCAGGCCTCCAAAGGCAATCCGGTCTTTCAAAGCTATGCCTGGACCATGGCGATGCTTGAAAATCCTGCATCGGTCCAATCAGCCAAAATCTTCGCTGTCTACGACCAGCAAAGCCTGATCGCGGTTCTGCCGTTGCGCATTGAAAAGCAAAAGTCCCTGAAAGCGCTGACTGGTTTAGGAGAGCCTTTTCAGCAGTACTCAGAGATGCTGCTTACTCCCGGCTATAACCCTGCTGCCGTGTTGGATTACTTGAAGCCCCACCTTCAAAAGGCTGGCGCAGATGTTATCCACCTCCGCCAGATCAGAGAGGGCGGTGCACTCTATGAGTATGCCAGCACTCATTTTACCGAGGTCGGAGAAGCTGATGGCGCTCCATGGCTGGATCTGAGTCAGTGGGATAGTTTTGAGGACTATCTGAAGTCCATCTCCGCCCGTTCCCGCAAAACCATCCGCAACCAGCGCAACCGTCTCCACAAATCAGCAGGCCTTTCGCACCGCGTGATCCGGCAGGAAGACCCGGAACTCGAAACCATGCTTCTACGCACCCTAAACGGGCGTGAGAACTGGGTCGAAGCCATGGGTTACTCATCGCGCGCTCTGGAAGGCGATGGCTTGCAGAACGTCCTTTTCTCATTAAGCAAGGGCACGGCCAAAGGCTGCGAACTCATCGCTTTCGAGTTGAAGCATGGTGATCTGCCAATCTCTACCGAATGGGGTTTCCTGTTCGAAGGCTGCTATTCCGCTTACATGGCCGATTGGAACCCGGACTACGAACAATCCAGTCCCGGTAAACTTCACCAGATGGACGTCATCGAGGCGTGTTTTGCGCTTGGGATCGATAAGATCGATTTCCTGAAACCAGCCTCGCGCTACAAGATGACATGGACCTCACAGGTCGCCAGCGTCTTTGATGCCGTCAGCCCGCTCTCCTTCAAAGGACAGCTCTATGCCAGCCTCTGGCTCAAGAACCTGCGGCCCTTAGCAAAGCGCATCGTACTCGCAATGCCAAAAGGTCCGAGAGCACTCCTGATGAGCTCCCTGAAGAAGATCAGGGGCTAACTCTGCCGAGAGGGAGAACTCCCTGAAACAGGACGCTCCAAAGCTCTTTTCAAACATAAGCGCGCAAAAGAATGCGAAACAACGCAAATGAACGCACTCATCAACGCAACAAAAAAGCCCGCTCAAATGAGCGGGCTTTCTCGCAAAATCTATTGCTAGATCTTATTCGTCGTCGTTCTGCTTCTTCATAGCTGCAGCGAGGATGTCGCCGAGAGAAGAGGAAGCGTCAGAAGAACCGTACTGTGCAACCGCTTCTTTTTCTTCAGCGATTTCAAGTGCTTTGATGGATACACCAACGCGGCGGGTCTTCTTGTCGAACTGAGTGATACGAGCTTCGATCACATCGCCAACGTTGAAGCGGGTAGGATCCTGCTCACCACGTTCACGGGACAAGTCAGCGCGACGGATGAATGCAGAGAGGTCGCCGTCTACGAGTTTAACGTCGAGGCCACCGTCTTTGATTTCAGTCACTTCACACTTAACGATTGCGCCCTTACGAACAACATCGCCAGCGGATTCAAACGGATCAGCGTCGAGCTGTTTGATGCCGAGAGAGATACGCTCTTTCTCAACGTCAACGTCAAGAACGACTGCTTTAACAACGTCGCCCTTTTTGTACTCTTCGATGACCTGCTCGCCCGGACGGTTCCAGTCCAGATCGGACAGGTGAACCATGCCGTCAACATCGCCTTCAAGACCGATGAACAGACCGAATTCGGTCTTGTTCTTAACTTCACCTTCTACGGTGGCGTTAAGTGGGTACTGCTGTGCGAATGCATCCCATGGGTTCTGCAGAGTCTGCTTGAGGCCCAGGGAGATACGGCGTTTGGAAGCGTCCACTTCAAGGATAACCACTTCAACTTCCTGGGAAGTAGAAACGATTTTGCCTGGGTGTACGTTCTTTTTGGTCCAGGACATTTCGGAGACGTGGATCAGGCCTTCGATGCCTGGCTCCAGTTCTACGAATGCACCGTAGTCGGTGATGTTGGTAACACGACCGGAGAACTTGGAATCCAGTGGGTATTTGGCTTCGATGCCATCCCATGGATCGGTTTCCAGCTGCTTCATGCCGAGGCTGATGCGGTGTGTTTCCTGGTTCACACGAACGATCTGCACCTTCACGGTCTGACCGATTGTCAGAACTTCGCTTGGGTGGTTGATACGACGCCATGCAATGTCGGTAACGTGCAGGAGGCCATCGATGCCACCAAGGTCAACGAATGCACCGTAGTCGGTGATGTTCTTAACAACACCCTCAACGGTCTGACCTTCTTCCAGGCTCTGAACGAGTTCAGAACGCTGTTCAGCGCGTGTTTCTTCCAGAACAGTACGACGAGATACAACGATGTTGCCACGGCGCTTGTCCATTTTCAGGATCTGGAAAGGCTGTGGAGTGTGCATCAGAGGAGTAACGTCGCGTACTGGACGGATGTCTACCTGAGAGCGTGGCAGGAATGCTACTGCGCCGTCCAGATCAACGGTGAAGCCACCTTTAACCTGGTTGAAGATCTGACCAGTAACTTTTTCACCAGCTTCGAAAGCAACTTCAAGGCGAACCCAGCTTTCTTCGCGGCGAGCTTTGTCGCGGGACAGAACAGCTTCACCCATCGCGTTTTCAACGCGCTCAAGGTAAACTTCTACTTCATCGCCAACGGCCATTTCGCCGTCACGGCCTTTAGCGCCGAATTCCTTCATAGGAACGCGACCTTCAACCTTAAGACCTACGTCGATGACTGCGAGGTCTTTTTCGATAGCAACAACGATGCCTTTTACAACGGTGCCTTCAAAAAGGTCGGAAGTCGCAAAGGATTCTTCCAACAGAGCTGCAAAATCTTCAGCAGCAAAGTTTTGATTTTCCATAAAATCTCCTGATGCCATAAGAATGGCGCTCGCCGGCGGGTTTGTGTTAACACTAAAGGACAAGGGCTCCCGGTTTTCAACTCGCGTTGAAAAACAACCACTTACAAGTAAGTGGGCCGGCGAAAGCGGTCACACTTGTCCAAATTCGGTATCGTAACAGTCGCTTGATATAACAAACGCGAACTCCGAAGGCTGTTATGAAACAGCTGAATTCCGGGCGCGTTCGACGATATCCACAGCCGCACGAAATGCGGAGTCTATATCCATTTCTGTCGTATCAAGCAAGTGTGCATTTTCAGCGGGTTTTAATGGAGAGTCTTTTCTGGTGCTATCGCGCTCGTCGCGACGCTCCAGATCCACTAAGATTTCATTAAAATCTGCTGGAATTCCCTTGCCGTTCAACTCGTCTGTTCGGCGCTTTGCACGGGCTGCCGGAGAGGCGGTAATGAACAGTTTCGCGGTCGCGTCCGGGCATACAACAGTCCCGATATCACGGCCATCCAAGACTGCGCCCGGCTCTTGCTCAGCAAACGCACGCTGAAGGCTCACCAGTTCCTCGCGCAAGCCAGAAAGAACCGCAATGCGAGAGGCCGCCTCACCAATTTCATGGGAAGAGAGCTGATTGCGATCCAAATTACCCAGATCAAGGTTCTGGGCGACAGAGATTGCAACGTTTTCATCACCAAGTGGCAGGCCGCGCGCAAGCAGCGCAGCGGCGACAGCACGATACGTCAAACCAGTATCCAGATGGCGGAGTCCAAAATGCGCAGCGAGCTGGCGTGCGAGCGTTCCCTTGCCAGATGCCGCTGGTCCATCCAGAGCAATAATCATGCAGCTTCCTCATTTTTATTTTCAAGCTTGCCACCCAGCTCACCAAACATGGAGAGGAAGGTTGGGAAGCTTGTCGCGATTGGCGCTGCATCATCGACCTGAACCGGCTTGTGTGCAGCGAGCCCCAGAATAAGGAAGCTCATTGCGATCCGGTGATCCAGATGTGTTGTAACAGTGCCACCGCCAATATTGTTTGCCCCACCAGTAACAGTCAGACTGTCCTGTTTTTCAACGCACGGAATACCGTTTGCTTCCAAACCACGTGCAACAGCAGCCAGGCGGTCTGACTCTTTGACACGCAGTTCTTCAAGACCAAGCATGACAGTGTCACCTTGAGCAAAAGCAGCAGCAACAGAAAGAATTGGATATTCATCAATCATGGAAGGTGCTCGGTCCGCTGGAACCGTAATACCCTTTAATCGCGAATACTTGGCGTGAATATCGCCAATCTTTTCTCCGCCGCTTTCCCGTTCATTCGAGATGGTAATGTCTGCGCCCATTTCAAGCAGACTAGTAATAAGTCCAATGCGAAGCTCATTCAAAAGCACACCTTCAACGGTGAGATCAGAACCCGGTGTGATCAGGGCAGCAACAATCGGGAAGGCAGCTGAAGACGGGTCACCAGGAACCGTAATATCCTGAGGCTGCAGCTTCGGTTGGCCTTGCAGCGTGATGATACGCTCACCGCTCTCGTTCACTTCAACCTTCAGGTCTGCGCCAAAACCAACCAGCATTTTCTCTGTATGGTCACGTGTCGCAACAGGTTCGATAACAGTTGTTGTACCAGCGGTATTCAAACCAGCCAGCAACACAGCGGATTTCACCTGCGCAGATGCCATTGGCACGCGGTAAGTGATTGGAATTGGTGTGTCACTGCCGCGGATAGAGGCTGGCAGACGGTCGCCGTTACGCGCAACAACCTGAACACCCATCTCACGCAACGGGTTAAGGACGCGGCCCATTGGGCGTCCAGACAGCGAGGCATCGCCAGTCATGGTGACGGCAATCGGGTGGCTCGCAAAAATACCCATTGCCAGACGTACGCCTGTACCCGCGTTTCCAAAGTCAATTGGAGCTTCCGGCTCAAGCAAGCTACCCAGTCCAACACCCTCAACCGTCCATGTGTCATCTTCCTGACGAACACACTTGGCACCAACCGCATTCATAGCATTTGCTGTGCCAATCACATCTTCTGATTCGAGAAGGCCAGAGATGGTGGTTTTGCCAAGCGCCAATGCGCCAAACATCAGAGAACGATGGGAGATAGACTTGTCACCTGGAACTTTGATTTGACCATTGAGCGGAGAGCCGCTGTGAGCGGTCACAATTTGCGGTGACGAATTATGGGACATGTTCATTTCCGGGGTTGCGAGACTTAAAAAACTAGTTCCTCCTAGCACGGAAGAAAAAGACAGTCACCCTAGGGCGCATTGAACTATTGCGAAATTTCAGCAGTGAATGTACGACTTCGGGTAGATTTCTAAGATTTATCTTTGACATGATGGCCAACCTGAGGCTAAGGGGGCCGTCAACGAGATACAAACAAAGGTGAGAACCGTGGCAAGACCGGAACTCGGAACCAAGCGCCTGTGCGCGGCGTGTGGCGCTAAATACTACGATTTGAAACGTGACCCGATCATCTGTCCTAAGTGCGGCGACATGTTTGATCTGGGCATGACAGCAAAAACAGCCAAGGCTGTAAAAGCTGTTCAGAAAGAAGAAGCTAAGGAAGCATTGGTCAAAGACGATGCAGAACTGGTTTCTCTGGAAGAAGCAGACGCTGAAGCATCTGGTGAAGATATTCCTGAGCTGGAAGATGAAACTATCACTGATGATATCAGTGGTGATGACTCCGATGTGTTCCTCGACGATGAAGATGATGAAGACGCTGCCGTACCAGGCATCGTTGTGGCTCGCGACGACGACGAAGTCTAAAATTTCCACAGCTTGTGAAACTGCAGGCTGTTAAGAGAGTATTCTCTTGAAATGTGGGGGCGGCCCATCTATGTTCCGCCTCCATCGGCACACAAACTTCATTGAAGTTTCAGTGCCTAAGGAAGAAATGATGGGGCCTTAGCTCAGCTGGGAGAGCGCTTCGCTGGCAGCGAAGAGGTCAGGAGTTCGATCCTCCTAGGCTCCACCAAAGACATTTTGCAAAAAATGTCTGATGTTCTGCGAAGAATGTCTGGCATTTCGCAAGAAATGTATACCTTCCTTAAAGACTACGCAGCAGGGCAACCCAAGCCCGTTTTAAATGCTGCATGGTATGGGGCCTTAGCTCAGCTGGGAGAGCGCTTCGCTGGCAGCGAAGAGGTCAGGAGTTCGATCCTCCTAGGCTCCACCAAAATCCTTTTGCCAAAAATTCAGCTAAGAATATCCGGCTCTTTCAAAAAAGCTCCCAACAATGCTTTTAGATTATACCTGATCGTCCTCTCATCGTTTTTGGCTGACTTCACGTCGTTTTGGAACGTGTTTGACAAATCGAGCCAATCTCGCGGTAGTGACGGTTTGCGCACTATGAGAATTGAAGCTCTATCGCCATTGATACGCAAGGAAATTGCTATACATCTGCCGCAACTGGTTCTTTTGAGCAGAGGCTGTCGATGACTGCACCCGTTGTTATCCATTGGTTCCGTCAGGATCTTCGTTTGAGTGATAATCCTGCTCTGACTGCGGCCTGCGAGGCCGGCGCGGTTATTCCACTCTACATCCTGAGTGACGGTGAAAAAGGTGCGCGCGAACATGGTGGAGCGACGCAGAACTGGCTGCACCATTCTTTAAAAGCTCTCAATAAAAGCTTGAAGGGGCAGCTGTTGATAATGCGCGGTGACCCATCTGTCATTATCAAGAACCTTCTTCAGGAGACGGAAGGGACGGGCGTTTTCTGGAACAGATGCTACGAGCCCTGGCGCATAGAACATGATGCACAGCTGAAGTCTGATCTGGAAGAGATTGGCGTAACTGCTAAGAGCTTCAACGGTTCGCTTCTTTGGGAACCATGGCAAGTGGCAAAGCCAGATGGTGACCCATATAAAGTCTTCACTCCGTTTTATCGTAAAGGCTGTCTGCAAGCGGCTGAGCCGCGTAAGCCCTTACCTACCCCTGAACCCATGCGGTTACATCAGGTGAGTACAAATGGAGCGCTGTCTCTTGATGAACTGGGACTGATCGACAACTGTCCATGGTCAGTGCGACTGAGTAACTGTTGGGAGCATGGAGAGCAGGCGGCGCAAAACAGGCTCTATTCGTTTCTCGAAAACGGCATCTCCAATTACAAGGAGGGGCGTAATTTTCCCGCTCTCACGCATACTTCACGGCTTTCGCCTTACCTGCATTTTGGAGAGATTTCGCCCAATCAAGTCTGGTGGGCGCTCAGTATGCACGAAGAGACACATGACATTGACCATTTCCGGAGTGAGTTAGGCTGGCGCGAGTTCTCCTATTCCCTGCTGTTCCATAACCCAACGCTTCCTCAAAACAATCTCAATACTAAATTCGATCGCTTTCAGTGGGTTTCTGACGACCAACGCTTGTTGGCTTGGCAAAACGGGCAGACGGGTATCCCAATCGTAGATGCAGGTATGCGCGAGTTGTGGCAAACCGGTTATATGCATAACCGCCTGCGGATGGTCGTCGGCTCGTTCCTCGTAAAGAACCTGCTGCTGGATTGGCGCTCAGGTGAGGCATGGTTTTGGGATTGCCTGGTGGATGCAGATCTCGCCAACAACTGTGCAAGCTGGCAATGGATTGCTGGCTGTGGTGCAGATGCAGCCCCGTACTTCCGTATCTTCAATCCCGTGCTACAGGGCGAGAAGTTTGATGGCCACGGTGATTACACCCGTCGCTTTCTCCCGGAGCTCAAAGAACTGCCGGACAAATACCTCTACAAACCATGGGAAGCTCCCAAAGACATCCTGCAAGATGCGGGCGTTGTCCTAGGAAAAACGTATCCGTTGCCAATCGTTGACCTCAAAAAATCACGAAATGAAGCGCTGCGTGCTTTTGAGAAAACAAAATAAAATTCAGATCAGAGTGATCTGCCTTCAATTCCGGTCAGTATAAGAACTTGTGCGCGGCAGGATGTCGCAGCCAAATCTAATGTAATTCCCTGATTTACATCTCTGGGGAGTGGAGGGTTCTATGCGTTTATCTATGATTTCTTTTGTAAGCTCGCTTGTTCTTGCTGGATCAGTGAGTGCTAATGCAGGAACTATTGTAGAAGTAGCTCAAGGGGCAGGGCAGTTTAACACCCTTATCGCTGCAGCTCAGGCCGCTGGTTTGGACGGCGCATTAGCGAACGGTGAAAATCTGACGGTCTTTGCTCCGACCGATGAAGCGTTTGCTGCTCTTCCGGATGGAACAGTAGAAATGTTGCTGAAGCCTGAGAACAAGGATCAGTTGATCGCGGTCCTGAGCTATCATGTCCTGCCACGAAAGCTCGCGTCCACTGACCTTCCAGGCCGGACAATTCATGTGAAGACAATCAAGGGTTCTGGAGACAAGACACTTTCCGTCTCAAAAACATCGTCAGGTGTGACAGTCGACAAGGCAAACGTGATCAGCGCCGATATTCCTGCAGATAATGGAATTATCCATGTGGTCGATGCAGTATTGCTACCCTCCAACTAGTTTGGGGCATATCTTCAGTCTGAAGAAGCTCAACTTGGGGGCGTGGAGCGTAAGTTTCGCGCCTTCAGTGCTGTCACAAAACGCGATTAGATGACTCTATTTGATTGAAACGAATACATTTCATCTTTTCGAGCATGCAAACTTTTGCATTAGAAATTGCATTCGGTGAGTTGCACACAGTGCGCCTGTGGATAAGTTTGAGCGCCTTTCGCATTCGAAAAACTGCGCCTTAAAGCATTAAGACAGCTCATCCGCAGAAACGTGCAAGGCGCAAAAATAGATTTTATTCGCCGTCTAGGTATTTCTCCTTTATATCAAGTGATTAGCCGACAAATTTTTGCATAATGCTCAACATTCGAAATCTTTCGTATCGAATTTTTTCGAAACAAAACTTCCAATTTTAGACACTTCAATCATGCTGAACGGCAGAAAATATTGCATAAAAAACAGTCGCCTTGGATCGGTTTCACTTTTCCGAAACATGACAATCTCATGATAATTATGAAAAAAAACGAAGATCCAATTGCAATTCATCGAAACTTCAAGAAACTGTCATCCTAGTGTGAAACACCTAAGTGATATCGCAGATGAGGCGTAGGGGATGGATCGTCACTGCGATGGATCAGGTGTTAACTCCGCTTCGCATGTTAGATTTTTTCAACTTTCCCAATGGGGGGCAACAAAAATGACTCTTCGTAAAGCAACTGGTGTCGCAACCTTTGCAGCACTCGCAATGTCTTCAACAGCATCTTTCGCTGCGACAGAAATCAACTGGTGGCACGCAATGGGCGGCCGTCTGGGTGAAGTTGTCAACGAAATCTCCACCAAATACAATGCGTCTCAGGACGCGTGTCAGCTGACCCCAGTCTATAAAGGTAACTACGAAGAAACCTTGACTGCTGGTATTGCGGCATTCCGTGCTGGCGAACAGCCAAACATTCTTCAGGTATTTGATGCAGGTTCCGCTACCATCATCGGTGCAAAGGGCGCAGTTGTTCCAGCTGAAGACCTTCTGAAAGACGCTGGTGTTGAATTCAACATCGAAGATTACATTGCTGGTGTTCGTTACTTCTACGCTGACGCAGCTGGCAAAATGATCGGCATGCCGTTCAACTCCTCTACCCCGATCCTCTACTACAACGTAGAAGCACTGGCGAAAGTAGGCGTTGAAGCTCCTAAGACTTGGGAAGAGTTCGAAGCGATCGCTCCTAAGCTGAAGGCTGCTGGTTATATTCCTTTGGCACAGTCACACCTGCCATGGATCTTCACCGAAAACTTCATGTCCCGCCACAACCTGCCATTCGCAACCAACAACAACGGTTACGACGGCGCGAAAGGCACTAAGATCCTCGTGAACAACGATGCGATCAAAATGCACTTCACAAAGGTTAAAGGCTGGCTCGACGCTGAGCTGTTCGGTTACTACGGCACTGGCTGGGGTGACAACCAGAAGGTATTCCAGGACGGTTCCGCTGCAATGTGGCTCGGTTCTTCAGGTTCCTTCGGTGGCCTGACAAAATCCACAGACTTCAAATTCTCCGCAACCTACCTGCCTCATTGGGCTTCTGTTAGCGAAACAGGCACCAACACCTTCATCGGTGGCGCTGCACTCTTCGCAATGTCCGGTAAGCCAAAAGCAGAAAACGACTGTGTTGCGAACTTCTACTCCTTCCTGACTTCCGCAGAAATGCAGTACTACTGGCACCAGGAAACTGGTTACGTGCCAATCACCAACGCTGCATATGAGCTGGCAACTAAGGATGGGTACTACGACCGCGTACCTGCAGCTGAAATCGGCATCAAGCAGCTGACACTGCCAGGTGGAGACAACACCAAGGGTTACCGCATGGGCTTCTACGTTCAGGTGCGTGACGTGATGAACCGTGAATACGGTAAAATCTTCTCCGGTGACAAATCCGTAGACGACGCATTCCAGACCATCGAAGACGAAGCTAACAAGCTTCTGGCTCGCTTTGCTAAGACGTCTAACTAAGACTTAGCATTGAGACTTTCGCTAAGACCGGAGACGCTTTTAAGTGTCTCCGGTCTCAGGTTGTTTTGGAAATAGAATGTTCCCATGCGTCAAAGAGCGCAGTGAGCTTTTCTGAACAAGCGGTCAGGCTTGCTAAGCAACCGGCCACCACAACGAAAACAGCGACCAGGCCAGTCCATGAAACGAGTTCAATTCTCACATCCATTGATGCCATACATGCTGCTGCTTCCGCAGTTGGCAATTGTTGGCGTCTTCTTTCTGTGGCCAGCCGCAGAAGCAATCAGGGCGTCTTTCTATCTTGAAGACCCGTTTGGCTTCGGCTCCACCTTTGTTGGCCTAGACAACTTTAAAGATGTTGTTTCCGCGAGCGAGTACAGCAGAACTGCATGGTTCACGCTGATCTTCTCAGCTGCGGTGACATTCTTTTCTCTCAGCATTGCTCTTTTGCTGGCAGTCAAAGCAGACAACGTTATCAAAGGCGCCTCCACATACCGCACTCTGCTCATGTGGGTTTATGCGATCGCCCCTCCCGTCGCAGGCCTTGTAGGCGTGATGCTGTTTGACCAGCACATTGGCCCACTCAACGATCTTGCCCACGCCCTTGGTTGGAACATGCAGATCGGTGTGAACTATTTTGATACTGCATTTGCTATGACCGTGATTGCGGTTTGGAAGCAAATTCCGATCAACTTCATCTTCTTCCTCTCTGGTCTCCAGAGTGTTCCAAAATCCGTTCAGGAAGCAGCTGCGGTTGATTGTAGATCTTCTTCACGTCGCTTCTGGACTGTGACTTTCCCACTGTTGGCTCCAACCAGCTTCTTCCTGCTGATCATCAACATCACTTACGCGCTCTTTGATACATTCGGTATTATCGATCTGGTGCTTAAGGGTGAGCCAGGCAACAACCCTGTAACGCTCGTTTATAAGGTGTTCCTTGATGGCTTCCGCGGAAACGACCTTGGTGGGTCCTCAGCACAGTCTGTGATCTTGATGATACTCGTGTTCGCTCTCACTGTGGTTCAATTCCGCATGATCGAACGTCGCGTGCACTACAGTTAAGGAGGGATAGATGAAACGCTCACAGTTTTGGGATCACGTGATCCTCGTTCTCGGCGCCCTCTTTATGCTGGTGCCAGTTGTCTACGCACTCATGACGTCCAGTCATGATGCTGTATCCATTTACAAAGATGGCCTTCAGCTCTCTCCAGGCGGCCATTTCGTTGACACTTATAAGCAGGTGTTGACAGAAGCTGGCGGTTTTACCAAGTCTGTGACTGGTCTGACTATGCTGTGGAACTCTTTGGTTCTCGGCCTCGGCTTTGCCTTCGGTAAGATCATCATTTCCATGCTCGCGGCTTACGCAATCGTGTATTTCCGTTTCCCGCTTGGAACGTTCTTCTTCTGGATCATCTTCTCCACCCTGCTGCTACCTCTGGAAGTGCGCATTCTGCCTTCCTACGAGATCGTACAGGGCCTCGGTATGGCGAACACCTATTCAGGCCTGATCATCCCATTGATTGCGTCTGCAACAGGCACTTTCTACTTCCGCCAGTTCTTTAAGTCCGTTCCGGATGAGCTGGTTGAAGCTGCGCGTATCGATGGTGCAGGACCGCTGAAGTTCTTCATCGACATTCTTGTTCCACTCTCCAAGACCATGATTGCTGCAATCTTCATCATCATGTTCGTGTTTGGTTGGAACCAATACCTCTGGCCAACACTCATCACCACAGATGAAAGCCTCTTCACGCTGGTGCGTGGTATGAAGCAGATTCTGCAGGTGTGGATTGGTGCGCAGATCCCAGATACGAACCAGGCAATGGCGCTTGCAGTACTTGCAATGCTTCCACCTGTTCTGATCGTGGTGATCTTCCAGTCTTGGTTTGTTAAAGGGCTCGTGGAAAGCGAGAAATAAAAATGGCAGGCATTCAACTTAATACCCTTCGCAAAATCTACGCAGGCAACGTAGAAGCGGTAAAAGGCATCTCCATCGACATTAAGGATGGTGAGTTCATTGTTCTCGTCGGCCCTTCCGGTTGCGGTAAGTCCACTCTGCTGCGCATGGTGGCAGGTCTGGAAACCATCACAGATGGTGAGCTGTTCATCGGGGATCGCCTGGTCAACAATGTAGAGCCCGCTGATCGTGACATCGCAATGGTGTTCCAGAACTATGCGCTCTATCCGCACATGACCGTTTACGGCAACCTCGCGTATGGCCTGAAAAACCGCAGCATCCCTAAGGATGAGATCGAAAAGCGCGTTCGCAAAGCGGCTGAAATTCTGGAAATCGGAGATTTCCTTGATCGTCGGCCACGTCAGCTTTCCGGTGGTCAACGCCAGCGTGTTGCAATGGGTCGCGCGATTGTTCGCGAACCTGCCGCGTTCCTGTTTGATGAGCCTCTGTCTAACCTTGATGCAAAGCTGCGTGTGCAGATGCGCATGGAGATCAAGAAGCTTCAGAAAGAACTAGGCACCACAAGTCTGTACGTGACCCACGATCAGCTTGAAGCAATGACACTGGCAGATCGCCTCGTTGTTCTCAGCGGCGGTGTTGTAGAGCAGATCGGGTCTCCGATTGATGTCTACGAAAAGCCAGCGTCTACATTCGTTGCTACCTTCATCGGCTCTCCTGCGATGAACCTGCTGCCTCTGGCAAAGAGCGGCAATGAGTGGAAGCTCGACAATGGCGCAACCGTTGACGTGAAGCTAAACACAGATCTGTCTGACCTGATCCTCGGCGTTCGTCCGGAAGATCTGGTCATCGAAGAGCTGAGCGAGAAGTTCGACTCCGGACTGCACACTGCACTGACTGTGCATGTTGTTGAGCCTGTGGGCGCTGAGAGCTACGTTCACGGCACCATTGGTGAAGGCAGCGTTGACGTTGTTGTGCGTGCTCCTGGTAAGCTGCACTTCGAACCAGGCCAGATCCTGAAGGTGACAGCAAAGCCAGAAAAGCTTCACACGTTTGACACCAAATCCGGCAAACGTATCGAGCTGGAAGGCGCACTCGAAACAGCTTAAACGCTGCTCAGATATAACTTTCAAAAGGCCCGGCATCTGCTGGGCCTTTTTCGTGTGGTGCACATAGATGCAGTCGAAAACCTGTGCCATTTTATCGCACGTGAGCGAACTTCTCTTCTCAAAAACAAAACTTGATGTAGATACTCATATTTAGCCAGCGCATTGCGAGCCAACCAAATTAACAAAGCTAGGTTGACCGATGAAAGCTGCGCTGGAAAAGTTCTTCGCTCAGGAAACAGACGATCCTCTCCGCTATGCATTTGAGCGCCGTGGTGCCCATATGCCCGGCTCTGCTGGTGAGGCTGTGTCGGAAGAGGAGCACCAGCTTGTATGGCAGGAAATTCAACAATTCAAACGGTCAGGCATGGCCGTCATGTATTTGCATGTCCCATTTTGCGCCAATCACTGCCTGTTCTGCGGGTTCTACCGCAACAAATGGCATGAAGAACACTCAGCCCCATATGCTGATGCATTAATCAAAGAACTTGAATTAGAGGCATCTTCCCCCGCTTCTCAAAGCTCACCAATCAACGCCGTTTATTTTGGCGGCGGCACTCCGACAGCCCTACATGCGAAAGACCTCGCAAGAGTGATCCGTCGTATCCGAGAACTTTATCCTCTCTCAGCCGATTGTGAGATCACAGTTGAGGGGCGCATCTTCCACTTTGATGATGACAAGATTGATGCATGTCTGGATGCAGGTGCCAACCGCTTTTCAACTGGAGTTCAATCCTTCAACACTAAAGTCCGCAAGCGACAGGGCCGTAAGGCGAGCGGATCAGAAACAATCCGCTTTTTTGAAGGCCTGAGAGACCGCAACCGTGCTGCAATCGTCTGTGACCTGATATTAGGTCTGCCCTATCAAACCGCAGAAATCTGGCGTGATGATTTACGAACTGTTGTGGATCTGGGCTTGGATGGCGTCGATCTATACACACTCGCAGTCTTTCCCGGCAGTCCCCTTTCAAAAGCGATTGAGAAGGGGGCTTGCGACCCAGCAGCGACCTTACCGCAGCAGGGAGCCATGTACGGCGAGGGTTTAGAGTACATGCATCACCACGGCTGGAAACAGATTTCTTCCAGTCATTGGGGCCGACAGACCCGAGAGCGTAATCTTTACAACACATTGATCAAGTCTGGCGCAGACTGCCTAGCCTTCGGTTCCGGGGCAGGCGGCAACATCAACGGATATTCCTACGGCATCCATGGAGGAATCGTGGACTACATGCGGTGTCTGGAGGAGGGGGAGAAGCCATTGTCGCGTTTGCACAGAGCCGATCCATTGTCTTCTCCCCTCAATTTCCTGGCCGCTGGAATTGAAGAAATGCGCCTCGACCTCGGACATCTGGAGCGCACAGAAGTCAGGGCCCGTGGTTTTCGCAAATCCATAGACTCATTGTTGAGTAACTGGCAGTGCTCTGGCCTGATCGCGGGTGAGGAGATTATCTCCCTCACCACAGCAGGGCGCTTTTGGCACCAAACCCTTCTCACTTATCTCAAGGCTGCCTTTAAGCTGCACTCCGCAAGCTTGCAGCCAGAAACCAAAACCTATCAGGAAGAGGCAGCATGAACGCACAAATCGCAGAGCTAAAAGAGAAGCTTGCAGAAAACCCAGCAGGCATTCTGGAGAGCATTGCCAAAGAGCACGGCCTTTCAATGGCTGACACAATCCGCTGCCTGCCAGAAGAAATGTGGCGTGAACATTCAGGCGAACGTTTTGACGAAGTGATCAAGGCGATCCCTGCCTGGGGCAACGTCACAAGCATCGCAAACACTGGAGACATGATCTTTGAAGTGAAAGGTCCGTTCCCGGAAGGCAGCTATGCGCGCGGGTTCTATAATCTTAAGCAGACAGAAGGCGGCTTCTCCGGCCATATCAAGGCAGATGCGTGCCACTCTATCATGTTCTTGAAGCGCCCATTCTTCTCCAAGCTGGCGGTGTCCATCAATTTCCTGAATGCAGATGGTAACTGTTATCTGAAAATCTTCCTTGGCCGTGATGAGGAAGGTCAGATCAAGCCGGATCAGATTGAAAAATTTGATGAACTCGCGAGCTGGTGAGCCTGTGAGACGTCGAAAATCATAGACCACCGATTTCGCTCACGGTGATCTGTGAAAAGCAGAAGTCGGGGCATTGCCCCGGCTTTTCTGTTTGGGCGTTGAGGATCAAACAAGCATCGCCATTACGAGATAGCTGGCCATCCCATAAAGGCTGAGCAAGCTCAGGCTCATAAACAAGCCTCGTAGGCCGGTTTTGGCTGACAGATAACTGTAAGTGTAGCCAAGCCGGGCAACGGCAAATCCAACTATCCAAACCTGCACCATAAGAGTGGCAGGCGAAACGACAGCCACAACAGTTGCCAACAGCACAAAGTAGACCATGTTCTCGGTGGTGTTGCGATGAGCATTGTGACGACGTTCCAGCGCGTCACGAGCATCCTGAGCAATTGAAGACGGACGCCCGCCTTTCTGCTCCCATTCTTCTGGTGTTGTCGCCAGATCATGCTTAGCGCGCGTGAGCTCAGTGACAGTCATCAGCCAGGTGTGATTGCCAAGAAGCAGGACCGCAGCGATGATCAAGGCTTCGATTGCTTCTGGAGTGGGAAGAGTGATGACGAGCGGTTTAATGCCGAAGACGAACAGGTTGATGAGAAGGCTGATAGCGATCAGTGCAAACGGATAAGCCTTCACCATCAAAGTGGCACGTGAGTTATCTACCTCAGCAATGTCCATTCCTATCACTCCCCTTGAGGCAACATTCTCCAAAAGCAGACGCTACGATTTCTTAAGGGGGACGTAAACCTGTCATTCCCGGCATGGCAGCAGGGAAGGGAAACGAAGGACCAAACAGACCAAGGGCTCAAAGCAGCACTGTTTAAAGTCCTGCAAGTTTACCACCCAAGCTTGTTGTGGGGCCTGAGAATACCGTTGCGATCCGGGAGAATTAATTGAGTATCATTAAGTTAACTTGAAACCTTCGCCGCTAACCGCCATATTCCAGAGGAAAGACCGAGGGCGAGATGCTCTCACACCGGATGCCTAATGAGGGTCTGGAGCTGGGTCGCTTGAAGAAGGACTTGGATTATGACGCGAGTATCTGCGTTTTCGAGCCCATTTATGTTGGGGTTCGATGATATTGAGCGCGTATTGGACAGGGTGAGCAAAGCAGCCAATGATGGCTACCCACCCTACAATATTGAACGCCTCGTTGCCACTGAAGAGAAAGGTGAAGTCATCCGCATCACGCTTGCGGTTGCTGGCTTCACACGTGACCAACTGGATGTTTCTGTTGAGGAAAGCCAATTGGTAATCCGTGGTCGCCAACAAGAAGACAAAACTCGCCAATACCTACACAGGGGTATAGCTGCACGACAGTTCCAACGCGCATTTGTGTTGGCCGAAGGCATTGAGATTTTAGGGGCAGACCTGCGAGATGGTCTGTTGTCTATTGATCTTGCTCGTCCTGAGCCAGAGCGTATCGTTCGCCGGATTGAAATCTCGGCGGGGGACTGAATTAAAGGAGCAATCCTTTCTTCGCGCTGATCTGAATATTGAAGCGTATCTCCGGAAAGCGGAAAACCGATTTTTGGGCAAAGATGCGCGCGACTATAAAGACTTAGAGCTTGAAGCGAAAACATGCGCAGCCTGCTCTAGTAACTCTCAAGGAGAAGGCGATGACACGCGCCCCTTCTGTGCTGGCCGACGACCCGTACGAAAATTTTGAAGAACTCGGAGCTGGTGAAGTCGCCTATGTAAGGCGCGTTTCTCCAAATGACCTGAAGAAGATGTTCCCTGATGCAGAGCTGCAGGATGCAGACCTTCCTGCTTGGGCTCTTTTGGCTGCTGACGGAACACCACTGGTTCTGACTGATACACGCAATGCAGCAATTGCAAACGCAATTGAGAATGATCTGGAAGCTTTGAGCGTCCACTAAACCAATTACTGGGAGCTCTCAGAGGGAGTAATAGAGAAAGACAGCGTTTCAAAGCGTAGAAAAACTCTTCAGACCCAGTGAATTAGGCAAAGAAAAAGCCTGGATTGGAATGCGCCCGATCCAGGCTTTTTTGTTTTTGAGCTGACGTGCCTCAAGCTGCGTTAGGCGAAGCCTGTGGGTGGGTCAGAATAGAATAAATTGCAGCAGCATCTGTTGTTGCGCGCAGCTTGCTTGCAACATCAGAATCCCTCAAAAGTCGTGCAACACGTGCCAGAGCTTTCAAGTGGTCCGCTCCAGCGCCTTCTGGCGCAAGCAAAACAAAGATCAAATCAACAGGCTGGTCATCCAAGCTGTCGAACTCGATCGGTTTGTCCAGTCGCGCAAACAGGCCGTGTAACCCGTCAAGGTCCACGATTTTTCCATGCGGAATTGCAATGCCGTTTCCGACACCTGTAGAGCCGAGACGTTCGCGTTGCAGCAGCGTATCAAAGATATCGCGCTCAGTTTCTCCGCAAATCTCAGAGGCCCGTTCTGCAAGTTCCTGCAGGGCTTGTTTCTTGCTGTTTGCCTTGAGGTTGGCAATGACAGCCTCAGGACGAAGAAGTTCGTTCAGATCCATTCCTTGATCCGTGTCCATGCAAAATACAAAGCCGGTGAAAACCGGCTTTGTACAGGGTCGTGATGACCATGATTATCAGTTAGGAGCAGCCCCGTTAGCGAGATTTGGATCAATCCAGCCAACGTTTCCATCGTGACGACGGAATACGACATTTACCTCACCATTACCAGCGTTGCGGAACACTACAACGGGAGCTTCACTTAAATCTAGCTCCATAACTGCCATTCCGACAGTCAGTGTTTTCACTTTCGCTTCAGTTTCTGCAACCACAAGTGGGCTGTAGTCGGCAGGTACCTCTTCTTCCTGCTCAGGATCAGCAAGAACATACGATGTTGCGTCGTATGTTTCCCACTCTGCAGGGAGGCCATTTGTGTGGTGGTCGTTTAACTTTCTGTTGTAGCGCCTTAGCCTTTTCTCAATGCGTTCGGCTGCTTTGTCGAAACTTTGTCGCGGATCCTGACTGTCACCCGAAACCTGAAGCACAACTCCCGTGCTGAGGTGGACTGTGCAGTCGGATCGGAAGCCTGAGCCTTCGCGAGCGATTGTCACATGACCCGTGTATGCTCCTGGGAAATATTTATCCAGTGCATCGGAAATCCGGTCTTCAACGTGTGTCCTGGTTGCGTCACCAATGTCCACGTTCCTCCCCGAAATTCTAATTGTCATGGGAACCTCTTATGTTGTGTCGACTTATTCGCTGACAGGTTCTTCAGCCAAAGAGCAAAGAACCCTTCAACACATGTAGTTTGGACCAGCTAAGTTTAAAGTGCTACTGTTTTCGAGTTCTTAGAAAAATCTATGAGAACAGAGAAACATCCTATAGAGGTTATTAACTGATCGGGACCCTATTATGTCTCATTGAAACCATGAGAAATATCAGTGGGTTAGGTCAGGCTTTTCTTTTCTCTCCGACGCTGAACTGAGCTCGGAATCTTTAATGCTTCCCGATACTTAGCTACAGTTCGTCGCGCTATATCCACACCGTCGTCTTTCAAAATTTTTACAAGAGCGTCATCTGAAAGAATCTTCTTCGGATCTTCAGCGTCAATAAGTTGCTTAACTCGATAGCGGACTGATTCCGCTGAGTGCGATTCACCGCCCTCAGAAGAGGCAATTGCGGCAGAAAAAAAGTATTTCAGCTCGAAAATGCCACGTGGCGTAGCGATGTATTTGTTGGATGTGACACGGCTGACGGTGGATTCATGCATGCCAATGGCGTCTGCCACAACGCGCAGATTCATTGGCCGAAGGTGCTGTACACCATAAGTAAGAAAACCGTCCTGTTGACGAACAATCTCAGAGGACACCTTCAGAATTGTCCGCGCCCGCTGATCAAGGCTTTTGACCAGCCAGTTTGCGGTCTGCAGGCTATCGGTGAAGTACGCCAGTTCCTTATCGTTTCTGGAGCCCTGAGAAATCTCGGAGTAGTAACTCTGGCTCACCAGAACCTTAGGCAGGCTCTCTGTGTTGAGCTCAACGGTCCAGCCTCCATCTGAAGCAGGCCGAACAAATGCATCTGGCACAATCGGCTGGGTAATTTCCGTATTGAATGCAGCGCCAGGCTTCGGATTGAGCTCTTTTATCTCAAGGATCATGTCCTTGAGGTCTTCATCATCCACTTTGCAAATACGTTTGAGCTTTACGAGGTCATGCAAAGCCAGCAACTCAATGTTCTCGACCAGCGCCTGCATGGCAGGGTCGTAGCGGTCTTTTTCTTTGAGTTGCAGTTTTAGGCACTCAGACAAATCACGCGCAAACACACCAACCGGATCAAGCGCCTGCAAAGCAAGAATAACCCGCTCCAGATCTCGCTCTGAAACCCCGAGGCGCGCAGACATCTCAGCACCGTCAATGCGTAGATAGCCATTTTCATCAATGCAATCGACGAGTTGATAAGCGACCAGAACATCGGCAGGGTTCGTGAGCACAAAACCGAGCTGTTCTTGAAGATGCTCACTCAGGGAGATTTCTGCGGCGACAAACGCTTCAAGATTGTAGTCAGAGGCTCCTGAGGAAGTGCTGTGGCTCGGTGCCTGCCAGTTATCCGCCTTCTGCTGAACCGGATCAACGGCCTGGTGCTCGCCATTATCATCAGGGAAGACGTTAGAGAGTTCAGAATCCAGATTGCTCGATATTGCTTCCGGAGTTGTTTCCAGCTCGTTATTGAGCCAATCCCCCTCCTGCATCTCTGCAGGGCTATTGTCAGCTTCTGGAGTACTTTCTGAATTGGAGGTCTCTCCAGCGGGACCAGCGCCATCCGGGCTGTCATCTCGCTCTAGAAAGGGGTTACTTTCCAACTCACTATTAACGTGTGCAAGCAGGTCCACATTCGACAGCTGCAACAGCTTGATCGCCTGCATCAGTTGCGGCGTCATGACAAGCTGTTGGCTTTGTCTGAATTCCAATTTTGGACCGATTGCCATAGAGTTATTTCGTCCTCCAAGTGCTGCAAGCTAGCCTGCAACACTCTTCTACGCAATTCGGCATAGGTTGGAAATCAAAGAGTGAACTGTTCCCCGAGATACAAACGCCTTACATCCGGATCTGCAACGATCTGATGTGGCTTGCCTTCTGTCAGAACTTCACCTGCCGCGATAATATAAGCGCGGTCAATCAGCCCAAGCGTTTCACGAACGTTGTGGTCTGTAATCAGCACGCCAATACCGCGTTGGGTCAAATGACGTACGAGCTGCTGAATGTCACCCACCGCGATCGGGTCAATACCCGCAAACGGCTCATCAAGCAGCATAAAGGACGGGCGAGTTGCCAAAGCGCGCGCAATCTCGACACGGCGGCGCTCACCACCACTGAGTGCGATACTTGGCGATTTACGCAGGTGTGTGACACCAAATTCAGTTAGAAGCGAGTCGAGATCTTCCTCACGACGCTTCTTGTTCGGCTCCACCACTTCTAAAACAGCACGAATGTTGTCTTCAACAGAGAGACCACGGAAAATCGAGGCTTCCTGAGGCAGATAACCAACTCCCAGACGCGCACGGCGGTACATTGGCAGCTGCGTCATGTCGAATTTATCGAGGCGAATTGAACCATGATCCGGACGAATGAGACCGGTGATCATATAAAAGCAGGTTGTCTTACCAGCTCCGTTTGGACCCAGTAGTCCCACAGCTTCGCCACGCCGTACATTCAAGCTGACATGTTTGACAACCTGACGACGTCCGTAACTCTTGCCGATGCCATCAACTTCAAGCACCGCCTCTGATGGGTCGGCGTACTTGATGCCTTCTGGCTGGTGCGTTGGGATCTGAGGATCAATTGGGTGTGCACTCAAGAGCGTGGCCTATTTTGCTTTAGTTCTTATTTTCAAGGCTGTTCGGCTGCAAAAGCATCCGCACACGACCGGTGTTACCGCCAGTTTCGCTAGAATCCAGATTTGCTTTGCCTGTTTCCAGGTTGATCACAAGGCGCTTGCCAACAATTACGTTTGGTCCCTGGCTGAGAACAACGCGCTTACCGGTCATCACAACAACCTGCTTGTCCATGTCAAAGCTGGCATCGTCACCAGTTGCGACCTGATCCTTGGAGGAAATCAGGACCTTACCTTTTGCTTCAAGACGGGAAATGGACTGCTGAACGGCCTGGCCATCCGCTGTACCATTGGCCATGGAGCCAGCATAAAACACGATCAAGCGCTGGGTTTCCAGCTTAGTTTCACCTTGGGTAACAACAACATTGCCGCTGAATATAGCGCTTTTGTCTTTGTCACGAACCTGAAGGTTCGTCGCTTCAATCTCAATAGGTTCTTTATTGTTAGAACCAAATCCGGCAAATGAATCGGAGAACGTTTGTGCGTGGGCCATTCCAGCCAGCCCGAATGCCATAAGACAAGATAGAGAGAATATTCTCATCCGGTTAATCATTGACCGTTCTCCAGTGCCCAGGGCAGAAGCTTCATCTTGACGCCCCGGCGAAAATTCAAAACATTGTTTTTCTGATCAAATTCCATAGATCCAGCATCGATATAGCCACCATCAGACATGACATCAACTGTATCGTTGGTCTGGATTGTACCTGTCTTCATATCAATATCGAGATACTCAAATTCTGCGGAATAGCCTTTACTGTACGCGACCGTAATCCCATTGGTGAGATTCAGGGTTTCCATCTCTGTATCAAACGTCCCGTTTCGAGAGGTGATACTAACAGTTTCCCCGGGAGCTATTGTGATTTCGGCCACAATATTCTCCAAATCAATCACTTGCGGGTTTGTGATACGCTGAATAGCCCGATCCGCCTGAACGTTGTATGAACGATCACCATCATTTCCCGACAGATGCGGGTTGGACATGACCAGTCCTTCGGTTGTCAGGCTGATATCTCCAATGCTCAGGCCGGCAAGAATGTTTTGGAAAACGATCATGCCAATCACACCAGCGGCGATCAGTAATCCGCCAGCAGGAAGAGCAAATCGGAGAATGCGAACGAGAATGGAATGTCGACGCGCAGATTTGCGCGCTTTTTCAAGCCGTGTTTGCGCTTCATTCGCAAACTCTTTGGGCATGTTTTCCATTGTTGTCATTCATAGTCCTGGAACATTCTGGACGCGATACAGACGGGGATCGCTGTCCGGTTGCCATTTTCCGGTCTCTCGTACAGTGAGTAACCAGTATCTTACAGGCACAAGCCGCTTCCGTTGATACGCAAATTTTCAGGTAAAAACCCGAAAGGAAGCAGTAAGTACACACTAGCTGCCTAAATGGGGGGGCTTCAACAAATTACAAATGCTGAAGCCCATTAAACCGCAAATACTGGTAGAAAACTCGAGTTTCACTTAAGAATGTGCGAAAATATCGTTCTCAGGCCATCCTGCAAGGTCAAGCTGCGCGCGTGTCGGCAGAAATTCGAAGCACTTCTGCGCAATTTCGGTACGCTCTTCACGTTCCAGCATAAATTCAAGGCGTTCTTTAAGCTTATGAAGGTGCAGAACATCTGATGCAGCATAGGCCAGCTGTGCATCTGTCAGCTTTTCAGCTGCCCAATCAGAGCTCTGCTGCTGTTTGGAAAGGTCAACGCCAATCAACTCGCGGCAAAGATCTTTCAGACCGTGACGGTCTGTGTAGGTACGCACGAGCTTGGAAGCGATTTTTGTGCACCAGACCGGAGAAACGGAAATGTCCAGGTACTCTTTCAATATGGCAACATCAAAGCGGGCAAAGTGAAAAATCTTTGGCTTGCTCTCATCTTCAAACAGCGCTTGCAAATTAGGAGCAACCAGCTGGCCGCGCTCAATCTGCACCACGTCAGCAGAGCCGTCGCCAGAAGAAAGCTGCACAACGCACAACCGATCCCGGTGTGGGTTCAGACCTAGAGTCTCGGAGTCTACTGCAACAGCGTCAGCTGAAGCATAATTGGAAAGGTCTGGAAGATCGTTCTTGTGATATCTGATTGTCATTGTTGCTCTCGAAGAATAAGCGCGATTTGGTACATGAGACGTGTTTTGTCTCTTCTACACCAAACGGTCAAGTTACTCTGTAATTTTTAGGGAGAGCTTTGTGAAGAAAAGATGGTGCCCAGAAGAGGACTCGAACCTCCACGCCCTTGCGGGCACTAGCACCTGAAGCTAGCGCGTCTACCAATTCCGCCATCTGGGCATATCATCTTTTTCTTTCAGAGGGTTGCTGCTTGGCAGCGCCGCTCTGTGAGGCTGGGTTCTAGTGATCTGGGTTGAGATTGTCAATCACACATTTGCAAAGAGTTTTAATTTCTCCACAGAGTGCCTTCACATCCCAAAACCTTGAGCGTATTAACATCCCATGAATTATAGCTTTTTTGAGGGTTATGCGCGCTAATACGCGTACCTGCAAAATTTTGGCAAAGGTGGATGAAAATGGCGCAAGCGCTTAACGGGAAACTTATAACCGTTTTTGGCGGGTCAGGATTTATTGGTCGTCACGTTATCAGGATCTTAGCAGAGCGCGGATACAGCGTCCGCGCCGCTGTTCGTCATCCTGATCTTGCAGAGCATTTGCAGCCGCTGGGGGCTGTTGGGCAAATCATGCCTGTCGCTGCGAGCGTGCGTAACAAAAAATCTGTCGAGCGCGCCGTTGAAGGCGCCTGCGCAGTTATCAACCTTGTGGGTATTCTCTATGAGAGTGGTGCTCAGAAGTTTGACAGTGTTCAGGCAAAAGGCCCTGCAACAGTGGCTGAGGTCTGCAATGAGCAGGGCATTGATAATCTGGTGCACGTTTCTGCAATTGGCGCGGATGAAAATAGCCCAGCTGTTTATGCAAGAACAAAAGCTGCAGGCGAGAAGGCCGTTCTGGATGCAATACCAGATGCCGTCATCTTCCGTCCGTCCATCGTATTCGGTCCAGAAGATGATTTCTTCAACCGCTTCGGCAGCATGGCGCAGCTCTTCCCGGTATTGCCTCTGATCGGCGGTGGTCACACCAAATTCCAGCCTGTTTATGTGGGTGATGTTGCACTCGCTATTGCGAATGCCATCGAGGGCAAGGCTGAAGCTGGCAAAATTTACGAGCTAGGCGGCCCTCAGGTCGCGACCTTTAAGGAATGCTTGCAGCTGCTGATGCAGGTCATTCATCGCAAACGCATGCTGGTTACTTTGCCGTTCCTGATCGCCCGTATTCAGGCAAAGTTCATGCAGATGCTGCCAAAGCCAATGTTGACTGTTGATCAGGTCAATCTGCTGAAGAGCGATAACGTTGTAAGCAAGGAAGCTCAGTCAGAAAAGCGTACTTTTGAAGGGCTCGGCATTGAGCCGCATTCCATGGAAGCAATTCTACCAACGTATCTCGATAAATTCCGCCCACATGGGCAGTACGATGCAAAAAGACCTGCTAAGTCATAGTGGTTTTGTAGATTTTAAGCCACAAAGCCCCGCCTCTGGCGGGGTTTTTTCGTGCCTGAAATGACTGTGATTTGCGTAGTCGCAACCTCAATGGAGCGGCTCATTCAATTTTAACCTAAGCTCACAGGTGCTGCATAAGCATATGTTCACCACCAGTTCTAAAAGCCGTCCTGCCTTCATCATACTAGCGCATATTGTTCGATACTAAGTAGTTTCCTTAGCAGTAGAGCTTTCAAAACTGGAATGAGACCATGCCGCTGACCGACTTGACCCCAGAAGAGCATCGATGGACAGAGGATATGTTTAAACTCCTGCGTATCAATGCAGGCGGTGCAGAAGGTGCAGAGACAGGCGAAGCATCAGCTGAAGCTGCCTTACCTGCGGACTTTTCTCAGCTAGAGCATTCTATTTCTGAACTAAATGCTAAAAGTGACATTCTGAGAAATTATAAGGCACTGAATTCATCTTTCAAAAAATGCGATAAAGCGACTCAATCCGCTCTCAAGGCGGCTTTGGCTGCGATCCATGATAAGAATGAGAATGCTGTTATCTCTTCCGTCTCCCTCTTGCAAAGGTGCGTTTCGGAACACTCAAAACTGATCAATGATGCAGAAAGAACGCTCTCTGAACTGTCAGATGAAGTGGGCGGTCTGCGAGAAGAATACAATGAACATGCAGACCGTAAGGGCGAGTTTGTGAAGCGTGCTTATTTTAGTAAGGCCAATGCTAAAAAGCTTAGCAAGTTCACATCAGCTTGTGAGGATATAAACAAGGAGCTCACCCACGCAGAAGCATGCGTTCAGGCCCGCAACATTGATGATGTCAACAAGGCACTTAAGTCAGGCAACAAATCCCTTCAAAAGCTCCGTAAAGAGATGGATTGGCTGGATTCAGCGGAAGCAAGCAAGCCTGAAAGCAAGCGTGTGGGCGATGAAAAGCTTCAGGGTAGCCTTACTGCTGACTATGACAAAAAGAAAGAAAGCTGGCGCCCGCAGGTTTGCTACAACGCGGCAATGAAAGTCGGTGTCATAGAGGGCAACCTGCCAGAGTTTTTGCGATCGAGCCTGATGGGGGAGAACAAGGTAAATGGCTACCCGGAAGGATATCCTGAGTTGATGGGCGTATCTCCCGAAACAGTCGAAAAAGAGTTCGACCACACCAAAGTGGAAGAGTCTGGTGTTCTCAATTTTGTTGATGATAAAACGGGCCACATCTCTCATACCGCCTATCTTCAAAAGACGGACAAAGGATCCGTCGAGCTTTATCACACCAACTGTCAAACACTGGACATGGCCTTGCTGCGTAAAGATCAGGATATTCCAAAGTCTGGACTGGTTACTCATTACGAGCTCAGCGATCCCGACACACAAAACAGGTTTCAGGAATGGTTGAACAAAGGGTACAGCTTCAAACATACCCCGGCTTCTGATCTGAAATAAAAAAGCGCCGCATGTTTGCGACGCTTTGAAGATGATTTGTAGATGCGGTTAGCTCTGAGTGAGAATGAGACCCAACAGTCCAAGCCCGCCTACAATGATGCGCCACCAGCCGAACAGCGCGAAGCCGTGTCTGGAGACATAATCCAACAAGCTGCGCACAACGAAGAAACCGGCAATGAAGGAAGAGACAAGCCCGATGATAATCAGGGTCCAGTCATCCTGCCCCAAGGCGTCCTTGTTCTTCAGAAAATCAAAAACAAACGCACCAACCATGGTCGGCATTGCAAGGAAGAATGAAAACTCCGCCGCAGACCGCTTGTCCGTGCCCATCAGCAAGGAAGCGACAATCGTAGCGCCACTACGAGACACGCCGGGGATCATAGCCATGCACTGAGCAAAGCCGATCTTGATGTAAAGCGAAAGTGGGTAGTCTTCCACGTTGGTATAGCGCGCTTGCAAAGGCATTTTATCAATCAGCAGCATGATGATGCCACCGAAAATCAGCGTCACGCAGACCAGAGCGGGAGTTTCAAACAAAACCGCTTTGATGAAATCGTAGGCCAGTGCGCCAATCGCTGCAGCAGGCAGAAAAGCAAGCAGAACGCCAAGTGTGAAATGCCGGGCTTTTGCACTTGTTGGCAGTGCAACTGCAATTCTTGTGAGCCGTGTGAAGTAGACAGTCAGGATAGCTGCAATAGCTCCAAGCTGGATCATCACCTCAAAGGCGCGACCTTCACTTTTAAACCCAATAAAATGCCCGATCAGCAGCAGATGCCCTGTGGAGGAAACTGGGATGAATTCAGTCAGGCCTTCAATGATGCCGAGCAGCAATGCGCCGACGATACTTTCAGTTGTCATTAAACGATGGTCTCCACGAATTTTCCCCAGATGACATTGGTGAGGTTGTCCCCGTGTTTTCGTATGGTTTACCGTCTCAAGACTCTTTTGAGACAAATTACGTTTCTATAGCAACCTTTTAGTTACAGGTTTGCTCATAAATCAGAACAATGCTCAAGCTCTATCATCATCCTTTCTCTCCTGAATCGCGCTTCGCACGCTTAGCGCTCGGAGAATATGGAACTCCGTTTGAATGTCAGACGGAGTACCCTTGGGCACGTCGTCACGACTTCCTCATGATGAACCCAGCAGGAACGCTCCCCGTTCTGAAGGAAAATGATGGCCCTGCTGTGTGCGGGCCCATGGTTATCATGGAATACTTGGACGAAACTCGCGGCTATGCGATTCCTAACAGCCGCTTGTTGCCGGATCATCCTGAAGCACGTGCAGAAACGCGTCGTCTCGTCTCTTGGTTTTTGCAAAAATTCCTCGGTGAGGTTATTGGCTACATCGTGCAAGAACGCATTTACAAACAGGAGATGCCGGATAGCCAGGGTGGCGGACAGCCAGACTCAAGCATTCTTCGGATTGCACGGGTCAATATGCTGAACCACTTGCGCTACATCGGATACCTTGCTGCGACACGAAAGTGGCTGGCTGGTGATCGGCTCACATTCGCTGATCTGGCTGCAGCAAGTCTTCTTTCCTGTGCAGACTATCTTGGTGAAGTTCCATGGTCCGAGGACGAAAACGTGAAGAGCTGGTACGCACGGATGAAATCTCGTCCGAGCTTCCGCCCAATTCTGGCGGACAAGATGCTCGGCATGCCAGCAGCAAAGACCTACGCGGATCTGGACTTCTAAAATCTCATTCAGACACTCAGTTGACGGAGAAGCAAGCTGCACGCGTCAAGGCGGATCTGATCAAACGCGCACGTGCAGTCGGGTTCGATGACATCCGCATCACCACAGCGGATGCAATCCCACTTGCGCCAGAGCGCCTGCATCACTTCATTGAGCAGGGTTATCACGCCACAATGGAATGGATGCCGGAAACCGAAGTCCGGCGTTCAAGCCCGTTAGAGTTGTGGCCGGAAGCCCGCTCTGTTGTCATGCTGGCGATGAATTATGGGCCTGACATTGACCCGATGGAAATGCGCGATAAGCCAGATAAAGCGCACATTTCAGTCTATGCTCGCAACCGCGATTATCACGACATCGTCAAAGGCAAAATGAAAGAGCTGGCCAGCCTGTTGGTTTCCAAAGGCGGTGGGGATGTAAAGGTGTTTGTAGACACGGCCCCGGTAATGGAAAAACCTCTGGCTCATTCCGCTGGGCTCGGCTGGCAAGGCAAGCACTCCAACCTCGTGTCCAGAGAGCTTGGCTCCTGGTTCTTCCTCGGGGCGATTTTCTCAACACTGGACTTGCCATTGGATGAGCCGGAAGTCGACCATTGTGGCAACTGCAAACGCTGCCTCACAGTTTGCCCGACGAAGGCTTTCCCAGCGCCGTATCAAGTAGATGCTAACCGCTGCATCTCCTATCTGACCATTGAGCACCACGGCCCAATTCCGCTGGAATTCCGCAAACCAATTGGCAACCGCATCTATGGTTGCGATGATTGCCTTTCCGTCTGCCCATGGAACAAGTTTGCCCAGTCCGCCAGTGAGGCCAAATTACAGGCCCGCGAAGACCTGATGGAACCAGCCCTTGCAGAGCTGCTGCAAATGGACGATCCAACCTTCCGCAAGTTCTTCTCTGGTTCTCCGGTTAAGCGCATTGGCCGTAACCGCTTCATCCGCAACTGCCTCATCGCAGCAGGCAACAGCGCAGAAGAAAAACTCATCCCCCACGTGCTAAACCACCTGCAAGACGAAGACGAAACCGTCCGCGCCACAGCCGTCTGGGCTTTGGCCCAACTTGTCTCTGCTGACGAGTACAATAAGCACAAGTCAGCAGCACTCTCTAATGAGCAGAGCGAAACGGTTAAAGCTGAATGGGACCAGGGCGCCTCTTCCTAGGGTGCCACACCCTCAGGCATTTTCGGTGGCTTTGGGATATTGAAACTCAGTGAGTTCCTCCGAAACTGCCCAGAGCTTCTCTTGCACCTTTTCGTCAATAGCTAGACCGGAAAGCTTGATTGGGGTTGGGGCGCCCCACATGCCAAAGCGCGGACCGAGGAAGGTGCAGGCGGGAAGGTCAGGGTTTGTGGCTACCATCATCTGAGGGCGAGCGCCAAATGAGACGGGCCGTGCCATTACACGGGACAACCATCCGCCAATGCCAATAGATTGTTGCCGCTCTGTCGCCGCAAGGCCGGGATGAGCAGACATAGACTTAGCGGATGAGCCAGCCGCATCAAATCGGCGTTGCAAAGCAGACATGAACAGGAGATTGGCAAGTTTACTCTCTGCGTAGCTGCCAATCCGTGCATATGGGCGGTTTTCCCAATGCAGGTCATCAAAGTTCATTTTTGCAGCTTTGTATGCACCACTGGAAACGGTCACCACGCGTGCATCAGGTGTTGCAACGAGCGTTTCAAACAACAAACCAGTCAAAAGAAAGTGCCCTAGATGGTTGGTTGCGAAGTGAATTTCCCAACCTTCTTTGGTGCGTGCCAGCTCTTTCAGGTTCACGACACCTGCATTGCTGAGCAGAATATCCAGTCGGTCATGCTTGCTGCTGAAAACCTGAGCAAACTGGTGAATGTTGTCCCGGTCGGTCAGATCAAGCGGTATCACCTCCAGAGAAGCAGAACTCACCTTTTTGGTGAATCCTCGCCATTGCTGTCTCGCCTTTTTCAACGGACCGGCAAGCAATCACTACATGTGCACCGCTCTCAGCTAATTCCAAAGCAGATTGAAAATCGAGACCCACATTACCGCCCGTAACCACAGCCGTTTTGCCTGTAAGGTTTTGACTGTTTTTATTATTTGGCTGTTGTTGCAAAGTATCTCTCCTGAGATTGTCAAAATAACAAAACGCCGGTAGTTTATTTGGAGAGTTTGTGAGAGTCAATAACCGACCATTGGTCGTTTATGTGGTGTGCCGAAGAGTGATTGAGAATATGAGCGAAAAATCAAAGGCTTATAAGCGTGCGCGGACAGCGGAACATTTTGCTGAACGAGAGAAGATGATCCTCACATCAACGCGCATCTTGATGGATAGAGAAGGTATTGAAAACACGAGTCTTTCCGCTGTTGCGCGGGAGGTTGGCCTCGCAAAATCCAGTCTCTATCGATACTATGAAAGCCGGGAGCAAATTCTTGTCGCGCTGCTTCAGGAAGAGGCAGATCTCATGATTGCCGACTTCGAAAAGTCCCTGAGTGAGCCTAAAAGCCAACGAGATCTCAAAGGTATTGCAAAGCTTTGGGCCAAGGTGTGCTTTGCGCATCCGCGCTTGTGTTTGTTGGTCAGCCAGCTTTCGCCAATTCTGGAGCACAATCTCTCAACAGAGCGCATTGTAGAAGCGAAGCTGCAGTTCCTGCATCGCCACCGACAGATGGCAGAGATATTGACCGCTGCCCTTCCACACATGAGTGAGGCAGGAGCTCTTGCAGCAGTCCAGTACGTTTTCACAATTGTTGCAGGGCTTTGGCCGATGAAAGCAGACCGCAAAAATTCGCTGGCAGCGCTGGAGCATCCTGAACTGGCTCATTTGAAGATGAACTTTGAGGATACGCTGGCCAGCGCTATCGAGCTGTGCTTGCTCGGTATTCTGGCGAAAGAGCAGAACTGGGAGCCGGTGTTGGAATAACAGCGGCTACTGCCGCTGCCTCAACCGTTTCTTTATCTGACGCTTTTCCCAATCGCCACCAAAGGGATTGATGACCTCGAACACACTCAAACCATGAGCAACAAGGCCGATGCCAAACCCAAAAGCAACCCACAGGAACCAGAGGTAACCCGGCGATGTGAGCAGGTTCAGCACCGCCAGAGCTGTAATCACAACGGCGTACTGGATCAGGTTCATGTAAAAGCTTCGTATATCCCGCACATACTCCATAGCTTCCTGCTCCCTGCCGGAAAGCTCGGGTAAAATTCCATTGGATGCTGAGGGCATGTCCTGTTCCTTCCTGAGATCACCAAAATCCGTGTCCAGAGCAGAAGCAATGCATTTCAGGGTTTCGGGGCTCGCATTCGCGCCGCGCTCGATACGCTGCAGTGTCCGCGTGCTGATACCTGCCATGTGTGCGAGCTGCTCCTGAGAGAGCCCTTTTTCAATGCGTAATTTTCTGACAATCACGGAAAAATTCCTGTTCTTCAACTAGGAGCAATCTGGAAGCTTCTTAAATAAAATACCACGACAAACAGCCGACATGACCACGACACGAGCAGGACATTTAAATCTAACGCCCTGTAAAATAACAAAATATATTCAGAGCATCGTCCGAAGCACTTTCACCAGTGTGGTACATTCTTCAGAGGTTCCGATAGAAATACGCAGCCAGTCGTTGATCTGCTCTTTCTTGAAGTGCCGAACCAGAATGCCGTGGTCTCGCAAGTCGGCATGTAACCGCTCCGCCGGAACATGCGCGTGAGAGGCGAAAATGAAGTTTGTTGAAGATGGCAGCACCGTAAAGTCGAGCGCCTGAAGGTTCTCGGTGAGCTTCTCTCTATCTGCAACAATCTGGTCGCGTGTCTTTTCAAACCACTCCGTGTCCTCCCAGGCAGCAAGTGCGCCTGCAAGTGAAAGCCTGTCGAGGGGATAGGAGTTGAAGCTATCCTTGACCCTGTGCAATCCCTCAATCAAATGCGGTTGCCCCACGGCAAACCCAACACGCATTCCTGCAAGGCTGCGGGACTTTGAGAAAGTCTGCACCACGAGCACGTTGTCGTAATCTGGTACAAGCTGAGCCGCGCTTTGCCCACCAAAATCGATGTAAGCCTCATCAACAAGAACCACCACATCCGGGTTTGCCTTGAGGATTGCCTCGATATCCTCCAATGGCATGGCAAGACCGGTTGGCGCATTCGGATTTGCGATGACCGCACCGCCACAAGTCCTGGAAAAGTCGCTGGGGTTGATACGGAAGTCATCGCCGAGAGGCATCAGCCGATGTTCAATCGAGTAAAGCTTACAATAGGTTGGATAGAACGCGTAGGTGATCTCCGGAAAGAGAATTGGATCTTTCCCGCTGAAGAAGGCATGAAACGCATGCGCCAACACCTCATCACTGCCATTGCCTGCAAAGATATGGTCAGAAGTCAGCTGAAGAGAGGATGCAATACTCGCTCTCAGGTCAGAAGCAGACGGGTCAGGATATAACCGTAACGCATCGCCTGTGGCCGCAGCAATTGCTTCTAATGCACGCGGAGAAGGCCCCCATGGGTTCTCATTGGTATTCAGTTTGATAAAGGTCTTTTGCTTTGGTTGTTCACCCGGGATGTAGGGTTCCAGTTTTTGGACAATCGGGCTCCAGAACCTGCTCATATCTCAATCCAATCTCAGCAAACCGCAATCAATCGTGCATCTTTAAATTCGTGGATCCTAAGAGCGCTTGGACAATGCGTCATTCAAAACGCACTGCATGCGATAATAGGTTTCCACCTCTTCCTCGGAAAATACCTTCGCGAACTCTTCTATCCGTTTCATCTCGGCCTTGCGAACTTTTTTAATCAGCGCTTTGCCTGATGGTGTCAAACAATAGAACACGGAACGCTTGTGCCGCGGATTGCTCACTTGTGCTACTTGCTCCTTGTCCAGCAATTCTTTGAGGACCTTGGCCACAAACTGGCGCTTCAGCTGCAGAAAATCAGTGAGTTGTGGCGCTGTTGCCTGCTCCAAAGCAAGCGCAGCTTCCAGCACAGCACGCTGACCGACAGTTAGATCGGTTCCTTCAAGATCCGCCTCAACCCGATTGCTAATGGTACGGAGTAACGGTCGGGTCATCTGAATGCCAGCATAAAGCATTTCGGGTTTGGATTCTGGTTTTTTAAGCATTTGATTTACTTGCTTTAATTCGTTTTATTGTCAATAAAATTGACAAATATCGTGTTCTGACTTACGTCTACCCTACAGATTTTCAGGTGATCTCAAAGGAAAATGAGTACAGATCATGGGTTTTAAAAATCTTGCAGAGCGGCAAATCCTAAAAGCACAAGCAGAAGGGCAGCTGAATAATCTTGAGGGAGAAGGTAAGCCGCTGCCAGCACGTGCACCCGGTTCTCTTGATACAGCTGCAGGCATGAGGATCATGGCTGATGCCGGGGCTGTACCTCGCGAGATTGAATTGAAGAAAGAGATAGATGCTCAGCGGCTTGTTGTTCAAAAAGCTGTAGGCACGCCAGATTGGAAATCCGAAATGGCAAAACTGGCAGACCTGCAACTCCGTCATGCGATCGAGCAGGAAGCCCGAAAAAAGTTTTTCACATGAGTTGCCGAGCGCATTCCAAATGTATGCGCTAAGCAAAACCTGATGGTTGCCGATATTCTACGTACTAGGAAAGTCCACAGGGGCGAGATGGTACAACATCTCCAAGCCGTATCAGCTTGTGAACTCAGAGAACGCTTCAACCACATCCAGATAGACTTGGTGCTTGAACGGGATCACAAGGCCGGCAAGGTTCTCGGCTTTTTCCCAGCGCCACTCACAAAACTCCTGCGCATGCCCGTCAGGTGGAGTCAGGATGTTGATTTCGCTGTCATCACCATCAAAGCGGAATGCAAACCAACGTTGTGTTTGGCCGCGATACTTAGCCTTGCGTACTTGGCGTTGAATTTCCTCAGGGAAATCGTAGGAGAACCAGTCAGGTGCTTCTGCCAGTAATGTGATGGACTTCACAGAGGTCTCTTCATAAAGCTCACGCTCCGCAGCTTCCAGCGGGTCTTCCCCTTTGTCCAGCCCACCCTGCGGCATCTGCCAGGCAAACTCTTCTGGAATTGGCTGCTTGTCTCCATAGCGTTTGCCAGCCCAGACAAGCCCATCCCTATTGATAAGCATGATGCCAACACAAGGGCGAAAAGGAAGAGCGCTGTAATCGGTCATGTCTGGTCCAATAAAGAGAGTTGAGTACGTAGTCCCGAAAACCGGAGCTATCTTTCGGGACTACGCGCAGAAGAAAGATTGGAGCATGATGCGTGAGTTCATATGAACGCAACAGGCTCTAGCGTGTGGAATTGATAGCAGAGCTGATTGGAACGAGAGAAAGACCACGCTCCTCCAGTCGCTGCGACCACGCCTCCAACGCATTCAACGTAACAGGGAAAGCAGTCGCAGTTGCGACGGCAATGCCGCGTTGACGAGCAATTGTTTCCAGTTCCAGCAACTGTGTACCAATGGCTTCGGCGCTCAGGTTCTGGTCCAGAACCAGATCGGCCTGCACAAATGGCACTTTCTGCGTCCCGGCAACCTCGCTTGCTCTGGAGCGGGGAGACGAACCGTCATCAACATACATCAGACCACGATCACGAACCTTGCTGAGGAACTCACTCATACGGGTCTCGTTAGAGGTGAAACGGTCGCCCATGAAATTGACAAGCCCTACATAATTGCTGGTCTGCCCAAGAACCCAGGAGAGGCGCTCCTCGTTCTGCTTCCTGTCCAGATTGGTCAACAGGCTTTGCGGGCCAGCGTCGTTGTCAGGATAATCAAACGGCTCCATTGGAGCTTGAAGAAGCACTTCATGCCCAGAAAGGCGTGCGGATTTCATCCAGCTGTTGATGTCATCACCATATGGAGAAAGCCCCAAAGAGATGTCAGCCGGAAGATCCTCAATGGCCTTGAGCGTCATATCGGAGTTGAGCCCGATACCATTGATCAAAATAGCAATCCGCGCCTGTGTCAGCGCTGCAGGGTTAGGCCGCCGTGCATAGACATCCAGCGGGCGAATACCCTCAGCAGAGATCTTAGGAAGGGAGCCGAACTTGTTGGGCTCAAGCAGCTGATCAATTGGGTCGGTAGAAAGCGACTCGCTTGAGAAGCCACCATCCAGCCCCTCATAATCAACACGCCGGGCCAAGTCGACGAGTGATGTTGGTCCACTGGCCTGATCCTGCGCGTTTGCACCAGCCGGACGAGAGGGACGATAGCTGCCATCCTGTCCAAAGCCATTGGCATTAAACTGGTCAGACCCAATCTGGGCCAGTTGAGAACCATCCGGTAGGTCAACAATCTCGATATCACTGGGAGCAACACCATCAAGAGCACTGGAAAGCTCGATAGTCGCCATCGGCTCGCCACCGTTGGGATCGTCAACAATGCCGATCCAGATAAAACCGGTGGTGAAAATAACAGTCATGATGGCGACACCAATCAGGCCGAGCGGCAATCGCCCGATGCTCCGACGCTTGTTCATTCCAAGCGGAGCTGTCAAATCGCTCCTAACCATTGGTGCCCCCACCCTGTCATAAAATTCCGCCGCGCCAAACGAAGGTTTAGCGCGGCGTCCTTAATCACTTTATAGCATATCCCCGAAATGTGGCTACCGGTTTTCGGAGGGGTATATGCCTGAAAACAAATAGATAGAAATCGAGCGCTTCAGATGAAGCGCTCGATACTCTGAATTATTTGGATTCGTTTGCTGCACTGTCTGCACTTGGTGGGAAGGCTGCATCAGTCTTCTCGCCGCGGAGCAGGGATTTTGCCAGGTTCAGCTGTACATCTTTGTCTTTGTCCTGTGGCACGTAAGCCTGACTACCAGAACCTTCATCGCCTTCTTCAGCCTGAAGGTGACCACGCAGACCTGCTTCGCCTTTGGTTTCAGCACGGCCTTTCAGCTCATCAGGCAGTTCCTGCAAGGAAATGATGTCAGGGCGGATACCCTTAGCCTGAATGGAGTTGCCAGACGGTGTGTAATAACGAGCAGTTGTCAGACGAATAGCACCATTCGCACCAAGTGGAATGATGGTCTGTACAGAGCCTTTACCGAAGGAACGTGTACCCAGAATAGTTGCGCGGCGATGATCCTGTAGAGCTCCGGCTACAATCTCGGAAGCTGACGCAGAACCACCATTCACCAGAACGATCACAGGCGCGCCTTCAGTCAGGTCACCATTGCGAGCGTTATAGCGCTGGGTCTCTTCAGCATTACGGCCACGGGTAGAAACAATTTCACCACGGTTCAGGAACGCATCAGAAACAGCAATCGCCTGATCCAGCAAACCGCCTGGGTTGTTGCGCAGATCCAGCACAAAGCCCTTCAGATTATCTTCGCCGATTTCAGCAGTCAGCTCATCAACAGCGTTTTCCAGACCATCAAAGGTCTGTTCGTTAAACTGCGTGATGCGGATGTAACCGATGTCATCTTCTTTGTTCCAGCGAACAGAGCGAATGCGGATCACATCACGGGTGATGGTGATATCGGTTGGTTCGTTGATACCTTCACGGCGCACTGTAATGACGATGTCTGTGTTCACCAGACCGCGCATTTTCTCGACAGCCTCATTCAAGGTAAGGCCCATAACCTGTTCCCCATCAAGGTGGGTAATCAGGTCACCTGCCTGTACGCCTGCTTTGTAAGCCGGAGTGTCGTCGATAGGAGCAACAACCTTCACAAGGCCGTCTTCCATGGTCACTTCAATACCAAGGCCGCCAAACTCGCCGCGGGTCTGCACCTGCATATCGCGGAAGCTCTTTGGAGGCAGATAGCTGGAGTGCGGATCAAGGCTGGTGAGCATGCCGTTGATAGCGGTCTCGATCAGCTTGGAGTCAGCTGGCTCCTCTACATAATCAGAGCGCACACGTTCAAACACGTCGCCAAACAGATTGAGCTGATTGTAGGTATCAGGAGACGCAGCAGAAGCTGGTTCAGCAAATCTGAATGGTGCCTGAGAATATGTTACGACCGCCGTAGCCCCCATGACTACGCCAACCAACAAAAGCGATGCTTTCCGTATCATCCGCGAACCTTTTCGTTTTCGGCGCGTGACCACCATGGGTTGGGGTCGATTGCAGTGCCGTCTTTCCTGAATTCTACATATAAAACCGGCTGGTCCAAACTAAAATTAAGGTTATTAGCGCTTGCGAGGCGCGTTTCTCCCATTTTAGCGATTGGCTCTCCAGCTAGAATAAACTGCCCTAACTCCACCATGACATCGTCCAGCCCGGACATAAGGACATGGTATCCGCCGCCTGCATTAACAATTACCATCTGCCCGTAAGAGCGGAAATCCCCTGCATACACCACCCAACCATCAGTGGGGGAGGTGACCTGGGCATTCGGGCGTGTCGCAATGGATTGGCCAGTCGTTACGTTGCCAAAACCATCTGCAACCCCAAAGTCTTGCAGGAGCGTTCCAGACACCGGATCAGGCAAAAGCCCAAGGGTATCCGAAAAAGCAACAACCGGTTTCAATCGGCTCGGATCAGCAAACGGATCACCGGAGGCGATCCGGTTTTGCCGCTCAATGTCCGCAAGTCGCGCTGCTTCTGCCGCACGACGGCTGCTATCCACTTCTCTTTCAAGGTTAGCAAGCAACTCTTTCAAAGAGGTTGCCTTTTCGGCAAGTTCCCTGGCGCGAGCCTTCTCGGCTTCCAGCGCTGCAAGGCTCTCCTGCCGTGCTGCCTTCTTCTTTTCTAAAAGCAATTCAACACGATGGCGCTCTTCCGCCATCTGTATTGCACCACTTCGAACCCGGTTGCGCTCTGCTTCAATTTTTGCTCGAAGCCGAGACAATTCAGCAAGATCACTCGCCAGCGCTTCCGCCTCAATCCGCACTTCCGGCATGATTGAGTTGAGCAGGATCGCACTGCGTACCGCACCAAGAGCATCCTGAGGACGCACGACCATTGCTGGCGGCGGGCGATGACCGATCCGTTGCAAAGCGCTTAAAACTTCAGCTAAAACATCTTTACGTTCATTCAATGACGCCCGGACAGATTGCTCATTTTTTCTATGCCGGCCCAAACGCGCTTCAGTGGCTTCCAACTGGTTTTCCAGTTTCTTCATGCGCTCACCGGTACGGATCAACTCTCCGCTCAGGCTCTCGCCATCACGCTCCAGCGCACGAATGGATCTCTGAATTTCTTCACGTTTTTCTTTGGAGAGGGAGATATTCTCATTCAGGCTGCGAAGCTCTTTTTCCCGTTCCTTTTTTTGGAGCAGGGCAATCGCAGCCGGATCTTCGGGATCAATCTTGCCATCTTCAATTTTAAAGGAAACGTTCGTCAGTTTTTGCGCAGTACTTTGCAGCGGCAGAACAAGCGCTACCGCAAAAAACAAGGCAAAGCTTGTCACCAATCGGAGGATCAGGTTTCCCCTAAGACGCAACAACTGAACTCCCAAAGTGCAGCGCAGAGCAAAACGCTGACCTTAATACTAAAATATCGACGTAGACCAACCCTGCAAAACAACAGGCACGCAGCCCCAAAGTTAACGCCGAGGATAATGCTCCAGACAGCGTTAAGGAAGTGTCAACCACGTTGAAGGCTTAGCGACTTCCAATAAAAACATCAATATCTACACTGAACCCTCAGCCGAGCGAGGTTCAAGGAGCAAACGGAATGCAGCTACTTATTTGAAAGAAACAATAAGTGATTGTATCTTCTTTATTAGTCAGTCTCGCGCGGGTCGGAAAATGCCGCCATGCATGCCGCATTAAGGTCTTTGTGTAGTGCGTGTTTCTTAGGGTCAACAGCTTCGATTTTCTGTCTATCCTTTGCCCAGCTGGTGTTGATTGACCAGAAATGACACATCCTACCTGCTTTGAGAAAAGGTCTAAGTCTAGAAAAGAATGGATGAAATAAAGCTTGATGCTTCGGCTCAGGCCTAATCCCGTGAGCTTTGAACTGCATACCCCGAGGTATCCTTGAAGGAACAGCAACCCATTTGGGATTTGTTTTCGAGGGGGGATTGCTTGTGTACTGGAACATGAAGTGACGACGGTTTTCGATTGATGCTAGTTTTTCAGGCGCAAGTTGAGTTGCGGGCTCAATCCAGGTTCCACGAAGCATGTAATATCCAAGGAAGCTCTTTTTGACATGATCAAAAATGGACTGCCTATCGTCGCAGATGATAAGTTCATCAATGTCACAGAACAACAGTGCTTCTGAAGTCTGTACGTATTTCCAACGAACTAGCTGTAGTATTGATCTTTGCAGGAATTTGATTTCATGAGGATATGGTGGCCCATATTTAAATGGGGCGTGAACTATCTCATGTTCAATATCTAAGTCAGCGTCTTCAATGGCACGATGAATATTTTGTGCGTGTTCAAGGTCAATACTATTCTCGAATAGTACAACAGCATTTGCGCCATGATTTACTACATGAAATTTTATCCAGTCTAAAATCCACGGAATTGGAGTGTCTACGCACAAAGTTGAAAGTACGCGCTTTCCTTTGAAACGCGAGGAGGTTTCTTGCGCCACTTTTAGCTCAACCTGGACATTGTTCATTTCCATTACGAGAGAGGTAATTTCTTTGTCCACTGGAACCTTGATCCAAATTTCATGGACCCGCTTTAGTTTCCTCTGTTTTACTTTCAGTTTTTTGCCTTCAAGAAAGAACTTCGCAGCAGAGAGCTCTTTCTCATATCCAATTGGTTTAGGACCGATAAGAATTATGTGCTGACAATCATGCGATCTGAAAACATCATAAAAAAGTGTAGTAGTGTCGTATTTATCTCTATGCTCAGAAAAGCTGCGTCCCTCCATTTTAGGAAATATTCTCTTCAAGCCGAATGGCTTAAGGTGTATGGAGCGGTCAAGTAATTGTGTAAGCATACAAAAATTTACTTCTGATCTAAGCATAAGATACATGCTTGATTAATAATATTCCGCCAACTTAGACAGACATGTAGGATGTGTTTTCCCATTAACAACCAAATTAGTGGGGGTTTTGTATTGTTAAAGAGAGGTAACCTCCGCACCATTCACGCCCGATGATACGGATGCCCTGTCAGTATGGTGATTGCGCGGTAGATTTGCTCGCCGCACAGGATCCGGACGAGTTGGTGTGGCCATGTCATGGAGCCCAGAGCGAGCTTCAGGTCTGCGCGTTGCAGCAGTGCCTGGCCGTGGCCGTCGGCTCCGCCAATGGCGAGCACCATATCCGAAATACCCTGATCGGCCCAACCGCCAACCTTTTTGGCAAAGGCTTCGCTGGAAAGTGCCTTGCCGTGCTCATCCAGTGCAATCAGGATCGCACCGGAAGGAAGCGCATTGAGCAACAGTTGCGCTTCTTCGTCTTTTCGATCACTCGTACGGGCAGCCCGGCTCTCTGAAAATTCGACCACGGACACAGAAGTAATGCCAACGGAACGGCCAGCTTTGCGGGCTCGGTCCAGATAGCGTTCAAGCATGTCCTTTTCCGCGCCAGCTTTCATTTTGCCGACGCAGGCAATCGTGACTTTCATAAAGTCTCCGGGATTAGATCGTAGTGACCCACAAAAAGATCTCATGCAGATGGAGCAGCACCTGCATCAGCGGCATTTGCCCAGACTCCCTCATTCCCCCAAAGGGGCAGAGAATTGACTGGTGTAATAGTCAGTGCTTCAAAGAAGCACTGATACTATCCGATGAACTGCGTCGGTGCAGAGCTATCCGCAGACCACATTTTTTCTACATTGTAGAAACTGCGGACTTCTGGGCGGAAAATGTGAATGATTGCATCACCGATATCGATGAGCACCCAGTCACAATGCGGCATGCCCTCAACGCGAGCGTTACCGTAGCCAGCATCTTTCAGATCACGGAGCAGGTAGTCGGCAACAGCACCCACATGGCGATGAGAGCGGCCAGAAGCCACAACCATGTGATCAGCCAGAGCAGATTTGCCTGTAAGATCTAGAGATACGATATCCTCAGCCTTGGAATTCTCCAGGCTGTTGAGGATCAGTGCAAGCACGTCCCCCTCATTGGTGGGATCATGCGGTTGAAGAGGAGCGATGGTGTCCGTCCCTTCATGTTGAGTTGTCATGGTCAGCTTAAGAGCCCTCGCCATGGTTAGAGAAAGCAGTACTCTGCCGGTCGAAAAGCCTGAAATGCACAAACTCAAGCCTTCCGTCAAGAAGAATACTCAGGTCCCTATGGCATTTTCAAGACACTACTTGCCGTAAAAAGCGTAAAGTTACCCTCGGGTGTGTCCTCTATTCCTCAGGAGGGTGGAAGAGGTTTCATCCAGCGGACCACGTAAAATGGTCCAGCACGGGGCTTTGCACTCAGGCAGTTGGTCTGCACTTTTTTCTTTTAATTGAGCAAAGGCATACCTTTGGCAAACTTGAGCGGAAAGAGACGAAAGGGTCGCTTTGGGCCGGTCAACAATTGCCACAGGCACCCCTTCTATAATGCTCTGCCAGTTTTGCCAATGGTGAAAATTGGAGAGATTGTCTGCACCCATAACCCAGACAAAATTCAGATGCGGTCTGCGCAGCTTTAATTGCTCCACCGTACTTGCCGTGTAAGAGGTGCCAAGTACCTTCTCATAGGCCGTCACCTTCATGCGTGGATGTCGTGCCAAAGCCTGCGCAGCGGCAACACGTTCTTCCAGGGGCGCGAGGTTTCGGTGAGACTTCAGTGGGTTTCCGGGCGTGACCAACCACCAGATCTGATGCAGGTTCAAGCGCCGCAACGCCGTCTCCGCCACCATAAGATGGCCGGGATGTGGGGGATTAAACGACCCGCCAAACAAACCAATGCGATTGCCCGGTGCAGCATAGGGAAGGCGCATCCAGTCTGGTTGCACAATCCCAAGCTTGCCGTGGCTATCGCCCATTGTGGGGTCGGGGTTCGTCATGGACGTGTTTGGCCGTTCCCGCGAACCACGTATTTGAAGCTGGTCAGCTGTTCCACACCAACAGGTCCGCGTGCATGCATGCGGCCAGTTGCGATGCCAATTTCGGCGCCCATGCCAAACTCACCACCATCTGCAAACTGTGTGGATGCATTGTGAAGAACGATAGCCGAGTCCACTTCTGCAAGGAATTTGCGGGCCGCAATCTGGTCTTCTGTGATGATGCAGTCCGTGTGATTGGAACCGTAGATCCCAATATGCTCAATCGCATCTTCCAGACCGCCAACAATCTTCACAGAGATGATCGCATCTAGATATTCAGTCGACCAGTCGTCATCAGTCGCCTCAGAAGCGGTTGGGCAAAGCATCATAACGTCTTCATCACCGCGTATCTGGCAGCCCTTCTGTTGAAGAGCAGCAAGAATTGGCGGCAAAATGGTTGCTGCCACAGCTTCATCAACCAGTAGCGTCTCGGCAGCACCACAAATGCCCGTCCGGCGCATCTTGGAATTGACGCTGATTTCAATCGCCTTATCCAGATCAGCCTTTTTGTCGATGAAGATATGAACCAGACCTTCCAGATGCGCAAACACAGGCACACGGGCCTCATCCTGAACACGTGCAACAAGGCTCTTGCCACCACGTGGAATGATTACATCAAGATTACCGTCCAGGCCTTTCAGCATTTCACCAACAGCAGCACGGTCTTTCACCGGCACAATCTGTATGGCATCTACCGGCAGTCCGGCGTCTGCAAGGCCAGCCTGCAAAGCTTTATAGATAGCAAGGTTGGAGTTGATGGTGTCAGAACCACCGCGCAGCACAACAGCATTACCAGCCTTCAGGCACAGTGCTCCTGCATCCGCAGTCACGTTCGGGCGGCTCTCATAGATAACGCCAATCACACCAAGAGGCGTGCGAACGCGAGAGATGTCCAGACCGTTCGGGCGTTTCCAGTCCGCAATCGTAGAACCGACAGGGTCGTCCAGCTTGGCAATGTCTTCCAGCGCGCAGGCAATGGCCTCAATGCGCTCTTCGTTCAATGTGCCGCGATCAACAAAGGATGCCAGCTGACCATTGGCCTGCATGCTCTCCAGATCAATCGCATTCGCTTTGAGGATCTCAGGGGTTGCAGAGCGAACGGCAGCTGCCATCGCTTCCAGGCCTTTGTTCTTCTGGCTTGTGGGGGCAATGGCTAGAGTACGTGCAGCAGCGCGTGCTTGTCTGCCAAGAGTTGCCATCAGGTCGCGAACATCGGTGTTGTCCGCATTTGCCACTTCAGAAGTATTCAGCATCTGCAAAACCCTTAAGTCATCACTGGTTGAACTTGGTCAACCTAAACAGTTTCTATGAATTGTCCAAATCAGATGTAGAGAGCACAAGGTCGTCCGTATGGACCATTTCTGCCCGTCCCGGATAGCCAACAATGGCTTCAATTTCTTTGCTGTTGCGCCCGATGATGAGAGAGGCCTCACCGTAATCATAGGCCACAAGGCCGCGACCCACATCATGCCCGTCCACATCTATTATACGCACAGCATCACCACGTGTGAATGTGCCATCCACTTTGGTCACCCCTGCTGGCAGCAGGCTCTTGCCCGCCTTCACAGCTTTCAGCGCACCTGCATCCAGCTGAATGGTGCCATGCGGCTTCAGGTGACCGCTGATCCACGTTTTGCGGGCGCGGGCGGGTGAGGATGGAGCAGGGAACCATGTCGCCCGTGCGCCATTTTCAATCGCGTTGAGTGGGTTCATGGTCTTGCCACTGGCAATGATCATGGATGTACCAGCGCTCTGCGCAATCTTGGCTGCATCAATCTTGGTCTTCATGCCGCCAGAGGAGAAGGCTGTTCCCGGCGCTCCGGCCATAGCCTCAATCTCCTGCGTCACCTGAGGGACCTCAGGCAGGAAAATGGCATCAGGATCTGTCTGCGGAGCGGCGGTGTAAAGCCCGTCCACATCAGACAGCAGCACAAGAAGATCCGCACTCGCCATGGTCGCCACACGGGCGCCCAGACGGTCGTTATCGCCATAGCGGATCTCAGAGGTCGCAACGCTGTCATTCTCATTGATGATCGGGACAGCGCCCATCTTCAGCAGAGTGCCAATCGTCTCGCGCGCATTGAGGTAACGGCGACGCTCTTCCGTGTCGCCGAGCGTCAGCAGAATCTGGCCAGCCGTTAAACCACGCGCACCGAGAATTTCAGAATACGCCTGAGCAAGTGCAATCTGGCCCACAGAAGCGGCGGCTTGCGCCTGCTCCAGTTTGAGCGGACCAGCTGGCAGACCAAGCACACCACGACCAAGA
Source organism: Pseudovibrio sp. Ad46 (assembly GCF_001623065.1). NCBI lineage: Bacteria > Pseudomonadati > Pseudomonadota > Alphaproteobacteria > Hyphomicrobiales > Stappiaceae > Pseudovibrio > Pseudovibrio sp. Ad46. The sequence goes on from NZ_LMCG01000005.1 coordinate 387,107, forward strand.
GCAATGGAACCGGAAGAGACCACCAGCACTTCTTTCCCAGCTTCGGAAAGAGCCTGAAGGTCATCTGCCAGCGATTCCAGCCACTCACGCTTCAACCGGCCTTTTTCTACCAGAAGGGCAGAGCCGATTTTGACGGTGATGCGCTTATAGTCGCTCAGACTTCGAGCCATTACGGGCGCCACTCCTCAATTCCATCAGAAGGAATGGCATTGGCCTCGTCTTGCTTATCCTTGTCAATTGCACGAATGATCATGCGCTGAGCAGTGTCGATGTTTTCACCACTAGCAGACGAAATGATCAAAGGCTTCTGACCGCAGGCTTCTTCAAGAGACTTAAAGCGCTCTTCGCGCAGCTCTTCTGTCAGTGCATCTGCTTTGGAAAGACAAACAATCTCAGCCTTCTCATCCAAGCCATGGCCATAAGCTTCCAGCTCACCGCGAATGGTGCGGTAAGAATCTGCCGGGTCTTCTTCGCCAGAGCCATCCACCAGATGCAACAGAACGCGAGTCCGCTCCACGTGGCCAAGGAAACGGTCGCCAAGACCATGACCTTCGTGTGCACCACGAATGAGTCCCGGAATGTCAGCGAGCACAAAGCCGCGATTGTCGAGTTCACACACACCCAGGTTCGGGTGCAGCGTGGTGAACGGATAATCCGCAATCTTTGGGCGTGCTGCTGATACAGCGGAGAGGAAGGTGGATTTGCCAGCGTTTGGCAGACCCACAAGGCCAGCATCCGCAATCAGCTTCAGGCGCAGCCAGATCCACTTTTCTTCACCTTCAAGACCAGGGTTCGCATGGCGCGGTGCCTGGTTGGTTGAGGATTTGAAGTGCGCGTTACCGAAACCGCCATTACCACCTTTCAGAAGCAACAAGCGCTGACCAATCTCGGTCATGTCCGCCTGAACGGTCTCGTTGTCTTCTTCAAGAATCTGAGTGCCTACAGGAACACGAAGCACAACATCGTCGCCCTTGGCGCCGGTTCTGTTGCGGCCCATGCCATGCATGCCGATTTTTGCTTTGTAGTGCTGTGCGTAGCGATAGTCGATCAGTGTGTTGAGGCCATCAACGCACTCAACCCATACATCGCCACCACGGCCACCATCACCGCCGTCGGGTCCACCTTCGGCAACATATTTCTCACGGCGGAAGCTGACGCTGCCCGCGCCACCATCACCAGACTTTACAAAGATCTTTGCCTGATCGAGGAATTTCATTTTATTCTCTTTCGTCCACCTGTGACGTTCTTTGGAGGACGTCATAAAGCCCTATTGCGCTCCCGCCAAGGGCGGAACGGCAAATCTGGCTAATTTTATTGCTTAAGCGTGTTCCCGAAAAGTGTCTAGCGCTTTCCGGAAAAGAATAAGCAACCTGATTTATGGTTTACTGCCCTGAACAGCCAAAAGGCTCACGAACATCAATTCGCAAGCCTTTCAAAATCCAGATGCGCAAGAACAAATCTCTAAAGACAAGCTGCTTTAGAGACTGGACCGTCAGGCTGCAATCGCCTGCATTGATGTCCATCTGTCCCGGGTCAGCGTAACTGTGGTGTAATCCATTTTGAGATCGCCACGTGCGCGGTTCTTCTCTTTAGTCTCGCCAGTCACCTCAAACCCGTTCTTCTGAAGCACATTCAGAGACTTCGGATTAATGGTGAACAGGCCGGTGTTCATCGCAGCTGCATTCAGCCGGTTGAACACGTAATCGCAAACCAGGTTGGTTGCTTCACTGGCATAACCTTTACCCCATTGGGATTTAGCCAGCCAGTAACCGAGGTGCGGTGTTGTCGAGACATTGCGGATGCCAATGACGCCGACAAGGCCTTCGCCATTGTCGATCACCCAGTTGATCTCTTCGCTGTGAGATGTCGTGCGGCAATGGTCAAACCACCAGTCACCATCATCCTTTGTATAAGGATGCGGAACGACAGTCAGCATCTTGCTCACATCGAAATCATTCAAAGACGCATTATGAATATCAAAATCACTCTCGCGAAAATCGCGTAGGATCAAGCGCTCGGATTGTAACTCCGGGAACATGACAATCTCTTCTTATTCTTCTTGGAACGCTTGGCTTGTTGTCGCTGGCGCTCATTCTCTTAAGTACACGAAGATAGCGTCAAACCCGTCGAGCCATGTGCTCGCAACGCGCCGGTGCTATCCAACCCTTGCTTTTGGTTCCTGAAATCTCAAGTGAATCCCTGCCACGAGTGCTGGGTACGATCACAAAGGGACGAGGGAGCAAAAGGCTGTTGCCGCAACCTTGCTCAAAGACCCTATCCTGCCATCTGCTGAAAGTCGCGGAACGCATAAACAGGCGCGCCAGCCAGATCAGAGGAGCAGGACCCATCTTCAATTGCCCGATAAACACACACAGATCGGAGAATCAAAGGTGATCAATGCCTGCACCTTTATTCACAGGGGAACAAAGTAAGCAGGCAACAGCATCTTGGAGGTTTCAAAATCCGAGAGGAACTTAAAAACTTGGGGCGGTCACTATCTCGGACCACTCCCTATTGCAAGCGCTTAGAGCATGTTCATGGAATTTTTTTCACATAGTGAGGAATATTCGCACGAATATCGGCAAAACCCGCAATGCAACCACAAGGTGACCTAACATCGGGTTTTCCCTCAACTTTTATGCGTTTTGTGAAAACATCAGGGAATAAGTTAGGATTTGACTCAGTAAAAACACAGAGAATTTAAAAAAATTGGTTCTACAGGCATCAAATGGAAAGCTGGATCTTTACTTATCAGTCAATATGTGGAATGCCGTCTCTACGTTAAGACTATCGACACCCTGTCTCCTTTTTAGGCGTCAGTGCACTCGATTTCGCCCTGACGCAACCAAAGCCATCTGCATGTCGCAGCGGCACACTAACTAGGAGATATCACGATGGCTAAAGGCACCGTGAAATGGTTCAACAGCACTAAAGGTTTCGGTTTTATTGCACCTGAAGATGGAAGCAAAGACGTATTTGTTCACATCTCTGCAGTAGAGCGCTCCGGTCTGTCTACTCTGGCTGATGGCCAGGACGTAACTTACGAACTGGAAGCTGGTCGTGATGGCCGTCAGAGCGCTGTAAACCTCGAAACCGTATAATTCGAGCTGTTCAGTGAAAAAGAGCGCAGCAATGCGCTCTTTTTTTTGTCTGGAGTTTGGCCCAGACATCAATAAACCAACAATGAGATAGCCATCAGGCTTCCATTCAGCCAAAACGCCTCTCTTACAGAATACCATCCTCCCAAAATCCGGCTCCCAACATCATGCTTCGCCGTGATGTCAGCTGATGCCTCCACACTCCATTCCCTTGCAATCTTGTTTCTCCTCACCAAACTCACTAGAGCTTAGTGTAAGATACGGTATCGTACCCACGTGAGAGACGGAAAACCTGCATGGAATCAGAGAAAAAGGTATCACGCGGCGAAAAGCGGAAAAATGAGCTTTTAGAAATTGCAGCTGACGCGATCATCGAACTTGGCTATGCCAACACCTCGATGGATGAGATCGTCAGACGCGCCCGCGCCTCCAAAACCACAGTCTACAGACACTTCAAAAACAAAGAAGCAATGTTGGCAGAGATTGTCAGCAACTTGTCTGAAGGGCCTGTCCTCTCCATTAAACCTCTCGACTCAAACGAAGATGGCGGCTCCCGTCAGGAGCTTGAAGAGATTCTTTTTGTCTTTGGCAAGGCCGTTCTGACCCTCATCTATGATGACAGAACTCTGGGCCTTTGGCGCATGTTGATAGGTGAGGGCAGTCGCGCTCCTCATATTACCAAATCATTCTTCCAGCTTGGCCCCAAACGGGCAACCTCCAGCATTGCACAGCAGCTCCAACTGGCGAGCAGTCTGGGCATCGTCGCCATCGAACATCCTGAAAACGCAGCGGCCATCTTCATGGGTATGTTGCGCGAGGACACTCACCTCGCTCTTCTACTGGGCGTTCAATCCGCACCGACTCTACAGGAAATCTCAGATCATGTTCGCCAATGTGTGCATGATTTCATGAAAGCATATGGCGCCTGATCTCAGCCAGCGCCGACCAGCTGAAAACAGTCATGCTTGACGAAAGTGATTTTTATCTGCTAAGTGTACGGTACTGTATCGTACACTTACGGAGGTAGAGATGCTTGATAATAACACTGTGACACATCCCATCGTGACCCGGGCAGCGGCCATGCCAACGCCCCAGCACATCAGCTTAAACAAAATCAAAAAGTCGAAAGACGGCATGGAGCTTGAGGTCGATTTCCTCGCAGAGCTCACAGGCGACGGCTTGGTCAAGACCGGCGTGGTCCAGCCCAACGTCCCTGGCTTTGGCGCGTTTGAAGTTCTCTGCGACGAAGGCTCATCCATTGGCGGCACGGATACAGCTCCCGCACCATTGTCTTACTTGGCAGCTGGTATCGGCTTCTGCCTGCTCACGCATGTGCATGGGTTGGCTCAGTCCCGGAAGCTGAACATCTCCTCCATCAAGCTGGAGCAGAAAATGAAGTTCCAGTCCAGAATCCCGGGAATGACCGCTGAAGAAGGCTCGGACATGCTTGGTGTTTCAAAAGGCGTTGAGACAGTCATCATCATTGAATCGCAAGAAGACCCATCTCTGATTGCCTCTTTGGTGGAGGCGAGTGAGAAAGCCTGCATGGCGCTTCAAACCGTCGTAAATGCAGTCCCGGCATCGACCACCATCATCAACAACGGCCAGAAACTCTGAGCCAGAATTGATGTGTAGGGCAGCCTCTCAAGTGAAATCGTTTGAGATGTTGCCCTCCTCTCCATTTCACCTTCTCAACAATGTCTCCGAGAAGGCGGAGGAAATACAATGACATCCTCTTCCCAACACAACTACTTCCCCACCACCTTTCGCAACCAGCTCATGGCAACAATCGTCTGGGCTCAGGTCTTTGTTCTCTATTGCATTGGCCTGTTGGTTTTCACCGAACAGGACACAAGTCAGATTTTCTGGGCAGATCCGTTCATCAAGATCGTGCCGATTTACGTCTCTACCTGGCTCATCATTTTCACCTCGCTGCTTTTGGGCTGGTTTTGCTTTAACAAACTCGGCTGGGCAGGCTTGATAAAGCACACGCCCGGTTTGCAGGTCGTGAGCGGTGTAAGCACAGCAATCATCATCACATGCATTATCTGGGCGTTTTTCGGGAGTGAACTGCCTGACTTTGTCCCGGCAGAAGAAAGCTCACGTCCAGGCTATCTCTTTGGCATGGTGGCTGGTTACGGCGAAGAGCTCGTCTTCCGCATGTTATTGAGTGCGCTGGTCTTCTTCGGAATGTTCAAACTGCTGGCAGGCGTTGAGTACAGGTATCGTGTGTTCTGGTCTGCTGGCACTGCAATCCTCATCGCAGCACTTGCTTTTGTCTTCCTTCATGAGCTTGGAGAACTGGATAGCATCTTATTGTGGAACTTGATCGCCACACGCATTCTCGTTCCCGGCATCATAATGGGGAGCCTGTTTTTTCTGGCCGGTCCGGGTTTTCTCATCTTCATGCACAGCACCATGCACATCATGATACCGCTGCTATTCGACTAATCCCAAAACTTGTCGCGCGCACCCATCGGCACGCGACAAGCAATTCATCTTCAAACCGTCACCGCCCGCATGGCTTCCCATAAATGCCGGGTGAGCTCCACGTTGATGAGAGTGACTTCTTCTTCTCCGCGAGCGCGACTTTTTTCTGGCTCCGAGCCGATTGTCTGAAAACCGTTCTTCGCCAGCACATTCAGGGACCCGTCATTTTCTTCAAAGGCGCCGGAAGTCACTTTGCTCACACCCAGTTCCTCAAAGCAGTAATTAACCACCGCCTCAGTTGCCTCGCTCATATAGCCTTTGCCCCAGAACGGTTGACCCAGCCAATAACCAATGCGCGGGAAGCCATCTTCTGGGATGCGTATTCCAATGACGCCTGAGAACCCGTGTTCGGAGTCAATAACCCAATTCGTCTCTTCGCTTAGCGGTGTCTCCTTGATGTGGTTCAACCACCATTCCCCATCCGCTTTTGTGTAAGGATGGGGCACCACAGTCAGCATCTTGCTGACTTCGAAGTTGCTGATGTATTCGCAGATCGATTTCAGATCATCCTGCTGAAACTGGCGGAGTGTCAGGCGGTTTGTTTTGAGTTCAGGAAACATCATCATTACTCACGATTTTTTGTCTGAATTAGTCAGTCGAAGAAAGTCATTGCGGGTCACTTGCAGCTGGATCTCATCGAGCTCCACATTGCCCCGCGCGCGGCAGGCGTGCTTGGCCTCACCAGTAATCTTGAAACCCATCTTGGTCAGCACCCGCAGGGAGGCCGGGTTCTCCTTGAACACTCCGGTCCGCACCACATGCAGCGCCCGCGCTTCAAACAGATAATCAAGAACAACACGCAAAGCCTCACTCATCAGCCCTTTGCCCCAATGCTCGCGCCCAAGCCAGTAGCCAACGCTCGCAGCTCCACGCAATTCCTTCGCTTTAAAACCACCACAAAACTGCCCATCAAGCTCAATTGCCCAGGTCACATTCTCAGCTGTGTTGTTGGCAAGCGCCTGCTCAATATAATCCCGCCCATCCGCTTCCAAAAACGGATGCGGTTGACTGCTCAGCGACTTGGAGACTTCAAAATCCCCTAGGTATGCACAAAGCCTCTCCAAATCCTCAGGCCGCATCTCGCGCAAGACTAGGCGCTCGCTGCGTAGAACGGGGAAGGTTGTGTAAGTGCTGTTTCGTTGTTTCATCACAGCAACTCTTTATCTTTAAAAGGCGAATGTTCGTCACTTTCCGTCCGGAACTGGTCAATGGAAACTTTCAAAAACTCCTCTTCCAGCTCCTCACCGCCCCTCGCATTGCTGGTATTGGTGCGTAGCCCTTTGGTAACGAAACCAACTTTCTGCAACACACGCAAAGAAGCTGGATTGCAACGAAACGCGCCAGTTTGCAGTGTTTCGAGGCCTCGTTTTTGGAACAGATAAGTCAGGGCTAAATGCAGCGCCTCACTCATCAGCCCTTTGCCCCAATGAGGTTTGCCAAGCCAATATCCGATGCCAGCATGAGTGGTCAGGTAGTTTGCTTTGAAGTAACCGCAGAACTGCCCTTCATGCTCAATTGCCCAATGGATCTCCTCTGTCAGATCGCCGCCCATTGTTTGTGCCAAGTACTGCTGCCCGTCCTCAAGGGAGAATGGATGCGGTGGGCTACAGAGCATCTTCGCTACGTCATAATCACTTAGATACTCAGTAAGCCTCTCCAAATCAGCTTCCCGCATCTCCCGCAAAACAAGTCGCTCGCTGCGTAGAACAGGAAAGGTGCTTTGGGTTGTCATGGCGCTCAACCTTCCGCTTCTGCGAGGTCCACAAAATCGGCTTTGGGCAATGCAAGCCGGAGATGTGGAACCATGATATCACCGCGTCCTTTAGAGGGGATAGTTTCTTCGCCTACTTTGCTGAAGCCCATCTTATCCAACAAGTGAGAGGAGGCGGGATTGTCGGCAAACACACCGGCCCCAAAGTTCGTAATAAAGCGCTGCTCAAATCCGAAACGCAGAACTGTACGCAGAGCTTCGCTCATGTAGCCACGCCCCCAATAAGGCTCACCCATCCAATAACCGGTCCAGCCAGTACCATCCTCAAACTTTGCCCAGATGCAACCGACAAGGCCAGTCCCATCGTCAATGGCCCATAACACAACACTGTCAGGATCATTGGTTTTGCCGCGATGTATGTAGAACCTGCCAGTCTCTTCTGTAAACGGATGCGGCATGCCAGAGAGCATGCTCGCAATCGCGTAAGAGTTCGCCAGCTGGACAAGGCGATCCAGATCACCGTCTTCAATCATGCGCAATCGAAGACGGTCTGTTTTCAGCTCTGGAAAAGCCATCCTATCTTATCCCCGCCACGGCAAGCTGTGGTTGCTCAGCAGACTGTGCCAGCTTGAGTTCGAAATTTTGGGTCTCAATTTCGTCGGACTCTCTGGAAGCGCAGGAATGCGTGCAGACAGAGGTTGGAACGAAGCCGTTCTTCATAAGAACGCGAAATGACGCAGGATTCTCCAAAAAAACGCACGCATCAACGTTTTCAACGCTACGCTCATTTTGTAGATAGTTTACAACGGCTTGCACGGCTTCACTCATATAACCCCGCCGCCAGTAGTATTTTCCAAGCGCATAGCCCAAAGAAGCAGATTTGCCGATCCGGTGTGCACCAATGGATCCGATGAAGCCGGTACCATTATCAATCGCCCAAACCACATCCGAATTCAGATCATTAGAATGACTACGAGTGATAAACTCATGCGCCCACTCATTAGTGATCGGATGCGGAAAGCTGGCAGTCATCCGCGCCACATCAAAATCAGAAAACAGGAACCGCAGCCGAGGATAATCATCTGGCTGAAGTGCTCTTAAAATCAAACGGTTGGTTTGTAATTCCGGAAAAATCATTGCGCTGCCTCCTGCGCTCTGGACTGCTGTGCACTGATGAAATCAAGCGGGGATATGAGGAACTCTTCTGTCGGATAATTGCCCGCGAGGCGGGCACGGCTTCGTCCCTCATTCTGTCCGGTATGAACAAATCCAAGTTTTCGGATCAGTGCCTGAGATCCCGCATTGTCGCTAAAGGCATCGGCAAAGATGGAAGGCAGCTCACGTTCCAGCAGCAGGTAACGAAGAACCTCACTAACTGCCTCATACATAATGCCTTTTTTCCAATGTTCTTCTGCAAGCCAAAAGGCGAGTTCAGGTTTTCTGGAAAGGTGGCCAGCACCAACGCCACCAACCACTTCCCCCTGCAGCTCAACGGCCCAGTTCACTCCATGACCAAGGTCTCTGGGCATAAACCTTTGCAGAAAGACCTCAGCATCCGCTTTCGTATAAGGATACGGAGCACTCGCCAGCATTCGCGTAACATTCTGATTTTGCAGCAATTTGAGAATGCGAGGCGCATCCATCTCTCTCCACTCCCGAAGTGTCAGACTGGCTGTTCTCAAACGAGGAAAAGTGGTCATTGTGCTGCCTCCTGCACTCTGAGCTGTTGTGCTGCAATGAAATCAAGCGGGGATATGGCGAACTCTTCTGTAGGATAATTTCCGGCCAGACGCGCCGCGCTGCTGCCCGTCCCTTGCCCAGTATGAACGAAGCCAAGCTTACGCATAAGCGCTTGAGATCCCTTGTTATCGCTGAAAGCATCGGCGACGATTTTGGGGAGCTCGCGTTCAAGAAGAAGATAGCGTAAGGCTTCACTAGTAGCCTCAAACATAATGCCTTTTTGCCAATGTTCTTCAGCAAGCCACCAACCCATGTCTGGTGTTTTATCAAGCGGTCCGGCTCCAATACCACCAACCACTTCTCCTTTAAGCTCGACTGCCCAATTCAAAACTTCATTCAAATTGTGAGGCATAGCCTTATGCAAAAAGGCCTCGGCATCTGCCTTTGTAAAGGGATGTGGCTTGGAGGTTAGCATGCGTGTAATATTCTGATTTTGAAAGAGTTTTAGCGCGCGAGGTGCATCCGTTTCTCTCCACTCCCGAAGTGTCAGACTGGCTGTTCTTAAGCGAGGAAAAGTGGTCATAGTGCTGCTCCCATCATCACATGCGCATCACCATGCAACGCCTCAAACCGATCCCGCGGCAGATGCATGATGATATTCTCAACGTCTTGTTGCAAAGGTTTAGAGTACCGAAGGCAAACACCAGCAGGCTCAAAGCCTAGCTTTTTCAATACCTTCTGTGAAGGATAGTTCGTCGCAAACACACGAGCGGCGAAGGTGTCACATGCAGCGCGCGCAAAGCCCCAATGCAGCGCAGCAACACATGCTTCAGTGATATACCCTTGGCCATGTGCGGCTTCGGAAAGCCAATAGCCAATGGTTGGTAGCTCCGGGAACTCTTTGAGATCACCGGATTTTTGGACTTCAACGCCGCCTATAAGCTGTCCGTTACAGTCGATGGCAAACGGAAATGAGTCCGTTTTAGCATTTGCAAGGCACGCCTGTTCTATAAAGGCTTCGGCTTCCATCATGATTGGAGGCCACGTTAACCCGGTGAGCCAGCGTGCTATTTCATAGTTAGAAGGTCCGATCTCCCAAAAGCGAGGGAGATCGTCAGATTGGAACGGGCGCAGCTGCAGCCTTTGGGTATCTATAGTTGTGGTGAGCATTGTAAAAGGCCTTGTAAATCAAACTCATATTTTTCTAATCGTTCGTTGGAGTAGGTAAGTGAGGGTAAAACGCAGCATGGCCTCGATGACCCGGATTGCAGACAGAGCGACTGCATCAGGATCAGGTTAAAGCCTGCTGGTTTTGTGTGGTTGAGGGTAAGCCGTTACAGCCAAACAACAATCACGCTGCCGGAAGCAGGTTGCTGTCACTGCAACCCGCTGATCTGGCATCACTTAACCAGCAGAGCCCCATCGCGTATTCGCGATCCATTGGCTGCGGGTTAGTGTAAAGCGTGTGGCATCCACCACGGCCATAGCGCCGAGAGAATGCAGCTTTGTCGTTCCGTCCTGCTTAAAGCCGCACTTGGTCAGCACGCGGTGCGAGGCAGGATTGCTCACGCGACAAGAAGCGGAGAGCTCCTTAACGCCGTTAGCAAACGCGAATTCGATAACAGACTGAACAGCTTCTGTCGCATATCCCTGGTTCCAGAATGGCTCGCCCACCCAATAACCCAGGTGCACAGCACCAAAGTCTTCGGCAAGCGGGTTGAAACCGATAGCGCCAATAATACGGCCAGTGTTCTTCATGCGGATCGCGAACGTCGCCTGAGATGGCAACTGCACATCACACCGTTTCACGAGCGCTTTAGCGTCTTCATACGTGAAGGGATGCGGCATGTTCGTCAGTTTCTCAGCGATCCGACGGTTGTTGGCTAAAAACAGGATGTCAGCCAAATCATCCTTGCGCGCTCGGTCGATGACAAGACGCGCGGTGTCCTGCGGCGACCCGGCCGCAACGCAACTGCTTTCCTCTGGGATTTCTTCGTATTCAACTACCATGGTTTTAACTCCGGTCTACTGCCCATCCCACTGGACAAAGAAAAAGGGAAGATGGCGTCCCATCTCCCCTTTTTCTGATCTTTCGATCTGAACCGGATTTTTCCAAATCCGTCGGGGTCTGATGAGACGCCGACGATTTGGATTATCACGTCAGCGTTACTCGGCGGCGAGTGCCACCGGCATCACATTAATAAATGTTCGGCCATTGCGTTTCTCTTCGAATGCAACTTTGCCTTCGACGGTCGCAAAGATGGTGTGATCTTTACCAATGCCAACACCTGCGCCTGGGTGCCACTTAGTGCCACGCTGACGTGCAATGATGTTGCCAGGAATCACGGCTTCGCCACCGAACTTCTTGATACCAAGGCGACGACCAGCTGAGTCGCGACCGTTGCGGGATGAACCGCCAGCTTTTTTATGAGCCATAACGAAGTACTCCTCGTTTAATCTCTAGGACAGAAACTTGCGCGAATTACTTCGCTGCGAGTTCCTTAGCCTGTGCAACCCAGTTATCACGTTCGAAGCGGCCTTTAGTGCCAGTTTCTTCTTCAACGCGGGCGATGTCTTCAGCAGAAAGAGCTGCGATCTGTGCGTAGGTAGAGATACCTGCAGCATTCAGCTTTTTCTCAATTGCTGGGCCAAGACCCTGCAATTTTTTCAGATCGTCGGAGCCTTCAGCAGCTGGTGCAGCGGCAGCTTTCTTAGGAGCAGCGGCTTTTTTAGCTGGCTTAGCGCCACTGGTCAGGATGTCGGTGATTTTCACAGTAGTGAAAGCCTGACGGTGACCATTACGACGACGGGAGTTCTGACGACGACGTTTTTTGAAGATGATGATCTTACGATCACGACCCTGCTCAACAACCTCAGCTACAACAGAAGCGCCTTCAACGGTTGGTGCACCAATGGTGGTTTCAGCATCTGAACCAACCATGAGAACTTCGTCAAAAGTTACTGTTTCACCAGCTTCGGCAGAAACTTTTTCGATCTTCAGAAGATCGTCAGCAGCAACAGTGTACTGTTTACCGCCTGTTTTGATGACTGCGAACATGCGCATGTCCTTCTTATCTAAGCGCACCCTTTGGCGTCGCAGCAAACTGCGAACTTTGTCGACCGTTTCCTTTATGCTCTAGGAACGTCCCGTTTCGGGGAGATCGACCGCAAACTCTGGAAAAAACCAGAAGGCGGTTTCGATGTCTTGCCTCGGACAGCGCGAAAACACGGGTTTCCCCGCAATTTATGAGCTGCTGGAATATACGCAGGCATTCTGGAATGTCAACGCAGAATCTCGCCAATTATATTAGAAATACGAGAGGTGAGATTTATGTCACGAATACTCAACTGTCAAAGAACGCTCCTTCATCGGAGTGATTCGCGCTATGGTTGCGCTGTCAGATTTATACCTACGATCTAATTGTTACGTCTAAATACCTATTACGCTGCGTTTTAAGGTTCATTCTATGATTGTTTTAAGGATCGATAAACCTTCGCCAGCCAACAATAGCGCAAAGAGATTTGTGCATGTTCCATACAAGTGCTTAGGGGAGAAATGAGCGTCGAATATGGAATGTATGTGACAATCTCGCGATCATTATCATCCAATGAATTAAACCGCATACGTGCGGGGGGCATAAAATGCGCATTCCAAAGTTCGCCTGGATATACTCCGTCGTAACTAGAGTTACAGCTCTTGGGTTGTTGCCGATACTTGTGCTGGGTGGGGCGTTGATTTCCCTCTCCCAAATGAACAGCCAGAATGCTGAGTTTCAAAAAAATACGCAGACCTACAACCAGCTGATGCAAAACGCTCAGGCGATTAGTGCAGCAGTAGATCGTATGCGCGCAATTGGTGGGGAGTTTTTACTTCATCCAAAAGCAGAGGCATCTGACATTGCAGCAGATGCTCGTGAGCGTGTTGTTGTATTGGTAGAAGAAACACGTGAACTGAATGTCTCAGGCATTGAAGACGAACTCTACGATAACCTGGAAGGCTATGCCTACGGGTTTTCGGAGACGTTTGGCGCAGTGGTTGAAGCGACGCTCGAGCGTGGAACCAGCTCAGATGGAGGTCTCATTTCAGTCCTTCAGGGGGCAAGTTCCACAATGCAGCTCGAAATTAATAAGGCACGCCGGAAACTGAACGTCAGCAAAGACACTCATCGTGTCGCTGGTTTGCTAAAAGATCTTCAAGCCATGGAATGGACCATTGGCGTTGACGGGTATGAAATTGAAAAGAGCACCTTCAAAAGCCGCATAGAGCAGTTTGGCATGGTCATTCAAACTGCAAAAATGCCAGAAGAAACATCTCAGGTAGTGAGCGAGCTCTGGGCAACCTACACAGAGACGCTGGAGCAGATTGAAACTCTGAATGCTGACATTCAGGAGGAAATGGTCTTCGCTCTGGAACAACTGGACGAAATGATCCCGGCTGCGCAACAGCTCAACGATTTTGGTGCGGCAGGTGAAGCCGAAGCAACTGCGCTCCATAATGAGGCATCAGCGGCGAGCATGCAGCGCTTCTTGTTGCAAGCTGGCGCAATGGGCATTATCGGCCTGATGATTGCGGGCTACATTGCATGGCGTATCTCTCGCCCGCTGGCGAACCTGCATACGGCCATGGGCGTTCTGGCAAAAGGGGATGTCTCAATCAATATCGAAGGCACCAAAGGCCGGGATGAGTTCGCGAAAATGGCGAAGATCCTGGAAGTCTTCCGTGCCAACGCCATTGAGCGGAATCAGCTGAACGATGAGCGCGATGAAGACAACAAACGTCGTCAGGAACGTGAGCAAAAAGTTGCTCTCCTGGTGAGAGAGTTTGAAAAAGCAGCAACGGCCGCAGGTGATGGCTTTAACTCCGCAATCCAGTCTTTGCATGAAGCCTCCTTCGCTTTGAATGTCACTGTCGAAAGTGTCTCTGATAAAGCTGGCAAAGCAGGTGATGCGGTCAGCCACGCATCAACATCAGTGGCAACAGTGGCATCTGCCAGTGAGGAAATGTCTCTTTCCATTAAGGAAGTTGCGTCTGAAGCGGTGAACTCCAAAGATGTTGCCGATGAAGTCGGTGGTCTTGTCATCAACACGTCCAAGACAATTCAGGAGCTGGCTGAAACTGCATCCCGTATTGGAAAAGTTGTTAGCCTGATCAAGGATATCGCAGACCAGACCAACCTTCTTGCTCTCAACGCCACCATCGAGGCGGCGCGTGCTGGCGAGATGGGCAAAGGCTTTGCAGTTGTGGCTTCTGAAGTGAAGCATCTGGCAAACCAGACCACCACGGCAACGGAAGAAATCTCGCAGCAGATCCATGCGATCCAGCAGGTGTCTACTGATGCCGTTGGCTCCATCGAAAAAGTGACGAGCATGATGGAGAAGCTATCCACCAGCTCTTCAGCAGTGGCAGCAGCTGTAGAACAGCAGTCTGTAACTGTTGGCGAAATCGCGCGTTCTGTGACCGATGCTTCTGATCAGTCTCGTATTGGTGAGTCCGAAATGGGGGAAGTTGCCAGCACTATTGAAAACTCCACCAAAACGGCAGAAGACATCAACAATCAGGCCGACAGCATCTCTGAAGAGGCTGATCAGTTTAACCGCTCGATCAAAGCCTTCCTTGAAAACGTTCAAGCCGCATAACTCTCCAGAAATGGACAGTCATTTCAACGCAGTGGGTTCGCTCACTGCGTTTTTTATTGGCTGGTGACGCGTGAGCTGTGAGTTATCTGCGGCATAGCGGTCGCTGGGCTTGCCGAAGGGAAAGCTTCTTTATATGGTCCCGCAATCCTCACCACGAGGATCAATTAGGAGAGTTGCCGGAGTGGTCGAACGGGGCGGTCTCGAAAACCGTTGAGCACGCAAGTGTTCCGAGGGTTCGAATCCCTCACTCTCCGCCATTTGTTCTTTAGCCTACTTTTTCAATGATCATCGTAAGCCACTTCTCGTGAGGGCTGTAGGGCTTGTTGCTTAGCGTAATGCGGGCATCTTGAAGCTGTAGGTTCGGGACCTGCTGTAGGATGTTGCTGAAGTGAGCTTCGGTCATCATGGAAAAGCGACGCCCGTCATCGCGGTTTACTTCTCCTTCTCCCAATTTGAAAGAAGCAAACAAGGTGCCGCCATTCTTGAGGGCATTGCAGAGATTGGTGAGTGCGAGAGGTAGTTCAGAATAAGGAACGTGAAGCAAAGAGGCGTAAGCCCAGATAGCATCGTAAACCTGCTCGCTGATAAATTCCTGAAATGTGTTTTGCTGGACAGCTATACCGATCAGTTTACTAGCCGATTTCACCATTTCAGCAGATGCATCGAAGGCGTCAACTTCAAAGCCAAGCTGCTTGAAAGCATAGGCATCACGCCCGGACCCGCATCCCGCATCGAGAACTCGCCCACCTGGCGGCACTCTCTTGAGGAACCGTTGGTAGTGCTCCTCCATGTCCAGATGTAGTGTGCGCTCGATAAAGCTCTCTGCATTCTTCTCGTAATAGGCTCGGGTGGTCTCTGATGAATTCGGCATAAGACCTTCAACTCTCCCTTAAGTCAGCAACAAATCAGTCTGGATTTTGAAACAGTTTCTCTGAAATGACCAACACTTTTGCAAAAGAGCATTTGCAATTACCGATCTCAGACTTAATGATCCTACAGGTTCAGGTGGTGCTGTTGCGCTAACCGATATCTGCACCTGAGAAATATGGAGAATGCATAATGACCGTCGAAGCTGCTGAGCCACAACAAGTGTTGGATATTCCGAAAAAATTGGGACGTAGGCTGCGTCTGGGAATGATCGGCGGCGGTCAGGGTGCATTCATCGGCGCAGTTCACCGCATCGCATCGCGTTTGGACGATCGCTATGAGCTTGTTGCTGGTGCCCTTTCTTCTGATCCAACGCGGGCAAAAGCGTCAGCTGAAGAACTCTATATCTCATCTGATCGTGCCTATACCTCCTTCGAAGAAATGGCAGAAAAAGAACCGCTTCGGGATGATCCGGTCGATGTAGTTGCCATTGTGACGCCTAACCATATGCACTATCCGGCAGCTCGCGCGATGCTCGAGGCCGGTATCCATGTCATCTGCGATAAGCCGATGACAACGACGAGTGAAGAAAGCGAAAAGCTTGTTCAACTGGTTGAGGAAACTGGCAAGCTGTTCCTGTTGACGCATAATTACACCGGCTACCCAATGGTTCGGCAGGCGAAAGCTATGATTGAGGCAGGTGAACTCGGGAAAGTTCGTCTGATTCAAGTGGAGTATCCGCAAGATTGGCTGACTGAGCCGATTGAGCAATCAGGCCAAAAGCAAGCCAGCTGGCGTACTGATCCAAAACGATCCGGAGCAGGCGGCTGTATCGGAGATATCGGCACGCACGCCTACAATCTTGCCTCCTTCGTATCCGGCATGAAAGCAACGGAAGTTTTGGCGGAGCTGACAAGTTTCGTAGAGGGCAGAGCGCTGGATGATGATGTGCAGATGCTGTTGCGCTATGAAAATGGTGCCAAAGGAATGCTGTGGGCGTCTCAGGTTGCTCCGGGTAACGAAAATGGGCTGAGACTGCGCGTTTATGGAGACAAAGGCGGTATTGAGTGGGTGCAAGCTGACCCGAACCATCTGGTTTACTCACCCTATGGGAAGTCAAGCTACCGCATTACACGTGGCGGCCCCGATGCAAGAGAAGCCGCAAATGCAGTCTCTCGCATTCCAGGTGGTCATCCGGAAGGGTATCTGGAAGCCTTCGCAACAATCTATAACGAGTTTGCTGATGTTTTGGCTGCGCGCATTTTAGGCCAGTCAGAACCCGAGTGGAGCAAACTGCTTCCGACTGTATCTGATGGGTTGGATGGGCTGAACTTCATTGAAACAGCCGTGAAAAGCTCTCAGAACGGCGGTGCATGGCAGAAACTATAAGAGAAGCTCCCCTCGCCATAGCAAAACGGCGAGGGGAGTTTCTTTAGGCTTGGGAGCCTGCTGGTTTTAGTGGTGCATCCTCTTGTGAGGCCATGCCGCCTGAAACTTCTTCCGTTGCTTCGGCAGTAAGCTCTTCTGGCAATACAAGATTGAGTACAATCGCGATCAGAGCTGCAGGAAGCAAGCCACTCGTCATCAAAATGCGCAGTGTGTCAGGCAGATACTGAACAGCTTTTGGATCCAGCTGCAAGCCAAGGCCGATTGATAACGCAATCGCGAAGATCACCATGTTCCGGCGGTTCCAGTTGACGTCGGAGAGCATGGAGACACCAGCGGCAACCACCATTCCAAACATAACGATCACACCTCCGCCGAGCACCTCGATGGGAATTGTGCGAATGATCGCTCCAACCTTGGGTATCAGTCCGCACACGATGAGGAACAAGGCACCAATGGTCACCACATGGCGGCTCATCACGCCTGTCATGGCAATCAACCCCACATTCTGGCTGAAGGATGTGTTCGGCAAACCACCAAAAACACCGGCTATGGCGGTGCCAAAACCATCAGCGTAGGTTGCCCCTTGGATCTCCTTGTCAGTCGCCTCACGACCTGCACCGCCTTTGGTAATGCCAGAGACATCTCCAACAGTTTCAACTGCACTCACAAACGCCATGAGACAAAAGCCAACAACAGCAGCAAGGCTGAAATCAAAGCCATAGGCAAACGGCATTGGCAGGGCAAAAGATGCAGAGCGACCAACGCTTGCAGCAATCCCATCCACAGTCACCATGCCAACCATCATCGCGTAAAGGTATCCTGCAAGTATGCCAATCACCACGGCAGATACAGCTAGGATCCCGCGGGCATAGAACTTCAAGCCAAGCGTGACGAGAATTACAATGAGCGCAGCAGACCAGTTGAGCATACTTCCATACTCAGGCTTGTTAATGGCAGGCACACCACCCGCAGCATACTGAATGCCCACTTTCACCAGCGCCAGACCGATCATGGTTACGACAAGACCAGTCACCAGCGGTGGTAAGGCAAAGCGAATGCGGCCAATGAACATCCCTAGAATGGCATGGAACAAACCACCAATGAGCACGCCTCCAAACAGAGCAGGCAAAGCTTCAACACCTTTACCTGCAACGAGTGGAATCATGATGGGTATGAAAGCAAAGCTGGTACCCTGCACAATCGGCAAGCGGGCTCCGACTGCTCCCATTCCAATTGTTTGAAAAAGCGTAGCTATTCCGGCAAACAGCATGGACATCTGGATCATGTATGTCATGTCCGGGAAGCCCTGCGCCCCTGCATCAGAGCCAAACCCAAATCCGGCAGCTCCGGCAATAATGATCGCCGGAGTAACGTTTGAGACAAACATGGCAAGCACATGCTGAATGCCAAGTGGAACCGCCTTATGTAAGGCAGGTGTGTAGTTCGGATCACGCAGTTGTTCTGGTGTCCCGATGGAATTGCTGGTCATTTAGTCCCCTCCTACTAATGACGCACAGTGTTATTCCGTTATTAAGTAGGCCTCCTTCAGCCAGTGTTCTTCTAGGTTGTTTCCGTCCCCAATCCGGTCGACAACAGCGAACAGTCCTGACCCGTTGATGGGAGTCAGAACGCCGTGCCATGTGTTCCGTTTGATATTGATGGACTGGGTTGAACTCGCCATAAACGCACGAGGTGATGAAGGCCGTCCACCTTCATCTTCGGCGACTATGACAAGATATTCTGACTGGTTCATCGGAATGAAGCATTGCGAGCCCAATGGATGGCGCTCCAACATCGTCAGCGTGTGCGGCAGGTTGCGAAGCTCTGCCTGAAACAGGCTGACACCAGCGCGGCCACCAATAAACTCAACACCAGCCAGATCAGAAAAACGCTCACATCGGCCTTCGTTGATTAGGATAGGTGATGTCCCGCCGGTCTCAATCAGTTTACCAAACGGCATAAATACCGCAGAGGTGAGCTTCTCAATCCGTATGGTGCGCTCTGTTGTGACCTGATTACCCATATCTGATCACCTTTGAAACGAGCAGAGCTGGGCATGTCGATTGACGTCTTTGTAAAGCAAGTACCGGAAACGGCCTGGACCGCCAGCGTAGCAAGCTTGCGGACAAAAAGCGCGCAGCCACATAAAGTCACCGGCTTCCACTTCAACCCAATCGTTATTCAGCCGATAGACTGCTTTCCCTTCCAAAACATACAAGCCATGTTCCATCACGTGGGTCTCAGCAAACGGAATGCAGCCACCGGGCTCAAAGTTCACGATGTTGACGTGCATGTCGTGGCGCATATCACCGGGGTCTACAAAGCGCGTCGTCGACCAGGCTCCATTGGTATCTGGCATGGGAGCAACAACAGCATTCTTTTCATGGGTAAACAGCGCGTCGGGTCTCGCAATGCCTTCGACAGCCTCATAGCGCTTTCGAACCCAATGGAAAGTGGCAGCTAGAGAGCTATCGTTGCGCACTTCATATTGGGCTCCAGCAGGCAGATAGGCGTAGCCACCTTCGGTAAGCGTGAAAGCCTCATTGCTCATTGTGATCGTAATCTCACCTTGAACAACGAACATCACGCCCTGCGCTTCAGGGTCTGGTTCAGGTTTAAGGGAGCCACCATCTGGCTGAACTTCCATGATGTACTGCGAAAACGTCTCAGCAAACCCAGAGAGTGGTCGGGCAATAATCCAGGCACGCGTCTTTTCCCAGAAAGGCAGATTTGAGGTCACGATGTCCCTCATCACGCCTTTGGGAATAACGGCATACGCATTAGTAAACACTGCCCGGTCTGTCATGACTTGTGTTTGCGGAGGCAAGCCTCCCGAAGGTGCGTAGAAAGAAGAAGGTGATATGCCCTCAGAAGAGGCATCAAAGGTGCGGGGTGGCAGTGTTTGGGTACTCATATGTAAGTTTACTTCCTTGTACGACACTCACGCTATGGCAGTCCGCGTAAGTGCAGCAACCCGAATTAAGTTGAATTCCTTGCCGGGGAGGTGCACTCGTCGAATTAGGGATCGACGAGGCACTGTTCGAAGCACTGGGCAAATGTGCTGGTATCAACCGTGTCCATTAAGCTCGTCAGCTGGCAGGGCCACCAAACTCCTCCCATCTATCAGTTTAGCCTAATAAATGAGTTGGATTATCAAAATTATTTTGAAAGTATTTCGCGGATAGCCGGAAAAAGAAATAGATACATAAACGACTTTTCAATCAAGAATTACTTATTCAGAAGATGAGTAGAGTACTGAGAACTCTTGTCTTTTAGATACGTCTTCAATCGCTCACTGATGAAATTAAGAAAGAGCCGGATTTTAGGATCTTGATAGCGCTTGTGCGGAAATAGACATGCCAAATGCACATCAGCAGGAGGGGTAGCAGTGCAGACGGCGATAAGGTCTCCGCTGAGCAAATGATCGACAACATCAAACAAGGGGGCATTGATGAGGCCGTGATGGCCGAGTGCCCAGTTCACCAACACATCGCCGTCATCAGAGGTGAACGGGCCGCCAACTGTGAAGCTCTGTAAGCCCTCAGGAGTTTGAAGCGTCCATCGGCTTTCAGAGGAACCGGGAAACTGGAGCAGTAGGCAATCATGCTTTCCGTTTTGGAGATCTGCCCCTTGCAGTGGCTCACCACGCTGATCAAGATAGGTAGGGGAGGCGCACAGTACCCGAGGACAGTCCAACAGGTTTTTCAGCCGCATTTCAGAGTTTGGTAACTGTCCCAGAATGAATGCCAGATCCAAACCTTCTCCAGTAATGTTAAGAGGACGGTCCGAGAGCCTGAGGCGAACATGAATTTCAGGATAAGCATCGTGGAATTCAGGAATAAGCGGTGCGATCAAACGCCGCCCTATGCCGAGTGGAGCAGAAACAAAGATTGAGCCGCGTGGAGTGTGTGTCACCTCCTGAACAGCCGCTTCAGCCTCTTCCATTGCTTCCAGCATTTTACGGGCGCCAGGATAAAAAATGCTACCTTGCTCAGTGGGTTGGATGGTGCGGGTGGTGCGGTTAAACAAGCGAATGCCCAGGTGCTTCTCAAGCTCTCCAATACGGGAGGACGCAACTGCAGGAGAAACATGCATGTCCCTTGCCGCAGCAGACATGCTGCCAAGCTCAAACACGCGCACAAACATCCTGACATTGTTGATGTAAGACATTGCTTTAACTTTGAAATCCCCGCTTCTAAACGAAACATACCAGCATCAGTGTAGACTGGATAGGTGTTTTTCATTGTGCCGTGAGTTGGAAATAAAACATAGTTTTACTCCAAGTTGTATTTCAATTTTACTCGTTTAATCCTGTTCTTTCTATGAGTTGCTCTACTTTTGGGTGCTAAAGCTCCTGAGATTCTATGTGGATTGTTTTACCTGCTAGAATTCAGGAACAAATACTATGCATTCACTTGAGGGTGTTACTCGCTCCGATCAATATAGGGCATTGGGTCTCAGTACCTTTGCTTTTACTATCTGTTTTGCAGTTTGGACCATTTTTTCCATCATTGGCGTGCGCATTAAAGGCGAACTGGGGTTGTCCGATACTCAGTTCGGCTTATTGGTTGCCACACCAGTGCTCACCGGTTCTGTGAGCCGCATTTTCCTTGGAGTATGGACAGAGCAGTTCGGTGGACGGATTATGTTCCCACTGCAGATGCTCATTACAGCAGTCTGTGTCTGGTTGCTCACCTCAGTACAAACCTATGAAGTGTTTCTGTTAGCCGCCTTGGGCCTTGGATTGGCCGGCGGCTCTTTTATTATCGGGGTAGCCTATGTCTCCCAGTGGTTTGAAAAAGAGAAACAAGGCACCGCACTTGGCATTTTTGGTGCCGGGAATGTCGGTGCAGCAGTTACCAACTTCGTAGCACCATTTTTGGTCGTAGCAGTTGGCTGGGAAGGCACAGCCCGCGTTTATGCAATTGTTTTGGCAGTCACAGCCGTCCTGTTTTATCTGTTCAGTAAAGATGATCCGTCTCAGCAGGAGCGCAAGAAAGAAGGCAAGCGGGCGGTTTCGGCAGCAGAGCAGCTTGCACCTTTAAAGAACCTGCAGGTCTGGCGTTTTGCAACCTATTATTTCTTCGTGTTTGGTGCCTTTGTCGCGCTCGCGTCATTCCTCCCGCGGTACTACACCGGGGCTTACGGATTGGAGCTGACGACGGCTGGCATTTTCGCTGGTCTCTATTCATTACCTGGGTCAGTATTTCGAGCGCTTGGCGGATGGATGTCAGATAAGTGGGGTGCACGTTTTGTCATGTACCTCACATTTATCGTCTCCCTCTTTTGCCTCTTCCTGCTGAGCTATCCAGAAACCTCATATGTTGTCAGCGGTATTGACGGTCCCATTGAGTTTAACTTCGGTCTCGGTGTTGGTGCCTTCGTCTCTGTGACCGTCGTTCTTGGTTTTGTCATGAGCCTTGGTAAAGCAGCGGTCTACAAGCACATACCGGTTTACTACCCCTACCATGTTGGTGCTGTCGGAGGCCTCGTAGGCATGATCGGCGGCCTTGGTGGCTTCTTCTTGCCAATCGCCTTTGGAGTTCTGCTCGACTGGACTGGCGTTTGGACGGCACCCTTCATGCTTCTCTTCATCATTGTTGCGGTCTCAACTGTGTGGATGCACGTCGCCATCCGCAGGATGGAGCGCAAGCGTTATCCCGAATTGCAAGACGAAACAGATCTGTCTGATCTTCCGGACGAGCCGGTTGAAGGTCCGGACGGACCTGCAGGCGTAGAAAAGTATCCGTAACCAGCGAAACCCTTTCTGGACATTCGGTCTGGGGAGGGCATGTAGCCAAAAGGAATGAATGTATGTCTGATAACAACACTCAACAAGGGCACACACTAATTGAATGGCGGCCGGATGATCCGGAGTTCTGGGAAACCAAAGGGAAGGTGATTGCCTCTCGAAACCTTTGGATCTCTATTCCGGCACTTTTGCTTGCCTTCTCAGTGTGGCTCGTTTGGAGTGTTGTTGTCGCAAGGCTACCCGCCATCGGTTTTGATTATACGACAGACCAGCTCTTCCTGCTGGCTGCTCTGCCAGGCCTTTCTGGCGCGACACTCAGGATCTTTTATTCCTTTATGGTCCCTATCTTTGGTGGTCGCCTTTGGACAACGCTAACCACAGCATCGCTGCTTCTTCCGGCTCTGGGTATCGGGTACGCAGTTCAGGACCCCACCACGCCTTATAGCATCTTCCTTCTGTTAGCCCTGCTTTGCGGTTTCGGGGGTGGTAACTTCGCCTCTTCAATGGCAAATATCGCGTTCTTCTATCCAAAGAAGGAAAAAGGAAACGCGCTTGCGCTCAATGCAGGCCTCGGAAACCTTGGCGTTTCCGTCATGCAGTTTGTGGTGCCGCTTGTCATCACAGCTGGTGTCTTCGGTGCGATCGGTGGCGCTCCTCAAATCCTTGAGGATGGATCCCAACTCTGGATCCAGAATGCTGGCTTTATCTGGGTTCCATTCCTCATCATCGCGACGCTGGCTGCATGGTTTGGCATGAATGATATCGCCGATGCCAAAGCGAGCTTTAAAGAGCAATCCATCATCTTCTCAAGAGCGCACAACTGGATCATGTGCATTCTCTACACGGGAACCTTCGGCAGCTTTATCGGCTATTCCGCAGGCTTCCCGCTGCTCATGAAGACACAGTTCCCAGAGGTGAACGCACTCACCTTCGCATTCCTTGGCCCTCTCGTTGGTGCGCTCTCCCGAGCCGGTACAGGTTGGGTCTCTGATAAGTACGGCGGTGGCCGTGTAACCTTCTGGACCTTCCTGTTCATGGCGGTTGCTGTTGGTGGCGTGCTGTTCTTCCTGTCCATCAAAACAGAGCCGGGAGCTTTCTGGGGCTTCTTTGCCTGCTTCATGGCACTGTTTTTCCTGACAGGCGTAGGCAACGCCTCCACCTTCCAGATGATCCCAACCATCATGCGCCAACAGGTCGGCCTCTTGATGCCAGAGCTGGATGCAACAGCTCACCTGCGCCAGTCAGAACGTGAAAGTGCAGCCATCATCGCCTTTACCTCTGCAATTGCAGCCTACGGTGCCTTCTTCATCCCCAAAGCCTACGGAACATCCATCGCCTACACAGGTGGTCCGGATGCCGCGCTTTGGGCCTTTGGCATCTTCTACGTGATCTGTCTGGTGATTACGTGGTTCTTCTACACCCGCAAGGGTGCCTCCGTTCCGTGCTAAGCAAATAACGTGAAGGGCATTTCAGATGTCTCTACTACTCGATAAACTGAACTTCTTCGCAAAACAGGACACTGGTACCTTTGCAAACGGGCACGGTGTTACAACCAATGAGAACCGAAATTGGGAAGACAGCTATCGAAAGCGATGGCAATACGACAAAATCGTACGCTCGACCCATGGTGTGAATTGCACCGGTTCCTGTTCCTGGAAGATCTACGTCAAAGGCGGGATTGTCACCTGGGAAACCCAGCAGACGGATTATCCGCGTACCCGCCCGGACCTGCCAAACCATGAGCCACGGGGTTGTTCTCGTGGTGCCAGCTATAGTTGGTACATGTATTCCGCAAACCGGGTGAAGCATCCACTCATTCGCTCCCGCCTCCTCAAGTTATGGCGCAACGAGCGAACAGTGAAATCACCGGTCGCTGCGTGGGCAGCCATTCAGGATGATCCTGCAAAGCGCGCAGATTACCTGAAAGTGCGCGGACACGGCGGTTTTGTGCGAGCCACTTGGGAAGAGGTCAACGAAATCATCGCAGCAGCAAATGCTTACACCGCGAAGAAATGGGGACCTGACCGCGTCGTTGGCTTCTCTCCAATTCCGGCTATGTCCATGATTTCTTACGCAGCAGGTACCCGCTATCTGTCTTTGCTCGGTGGCACATGCATGTCGTTCTACGACTGGTACTGCGATTTGCCTCCTGCCTCACCACAAACATGGGGTGAGCAAACCGATGTGCCTGAATCCGCTGATTGGTACAATGCGGGCTTCCTGATGTTGTGGGGCTCTAACGTTCCACAAACGCGCACACCGGATGCGCACTTCTACACCGAGGTTCGCTACAAAGGCACCAAGTCAGTTGTGGTCTGCCCAGATTACTCGGAAGCGGCCAAGTTCTCAGATCTCTGGCTCCATCCAAAGCAAGGCACTGATGCAGCTCTGGCGATGGCCATGGGTCATGTCATCCTTCGTGAATATCATTTAGACAGGCAGGCAAAATACTTCGAGGACTACTGCCGTAAGTACTCCGACATGCCGCTGCTGGTTCGCCTCGTCAAAAAAGACGGCAAATACATCCCGGAACGCCTCCTGCGTGCTTCCGAATTTGCGGACAAGCTGGGGGAAGAAAACAATCCGGAATGGAAAACCGTTGCCCTGGACCGCAAATCGAAGAAGATAGTGGTTCCGCATGGCTCCATCGGCTTTCGCTGGGGGGAGAAAGGCAAATGGAATCTTGAAGAAAGAGACGGCGCTGGCAAAGACACGGACCTCGCCATGTCTTTCATTGACAAAGCTGATCATGATGAAGTCGCTGACGTGGCTTTCCCATACTTCGGCAATCGCGAGCATGACCACTTTGCGGGAACCAACCATGAAAGCGTGATGGTGCGCAAAGTCCCCGCAAAGAAAGTGAAGCTGGCGGAAGGTGAAGCGCTTGTAGCGTCCGTTTTCGACCTCTTCATTGCCAACTACGGTCTGGATCGCGGATTGGATGATCCAAACTCTGCCAAGTCCTATGATGAGGAACTGCCTTACACGCCTACATGGGCAGAGAAAATCACTGGCGTTCCCAAAGATCATATCATCACAACGGCCCGCGAGTTTGCGACAAACGCTGAGAAGACCAACGGACGTTCCATGGTCATCCTCGGTGCTGGTCTGAACCACTGGTACCACATGGATATGAACTACCGTGGCATCATCAATCTGCTGGTGATGTGCGGCTGCGTTGGTCAATCTGGTGGTGGCTGGAGCCACTATGTGGGGCAGGAAAAACTTCGCCCGCAAACCGGATGGACGGCACTCGCCTTTGCATTGGATTGGACACGCCCACCACGGCATATGAACTCAACATCCTTCTTCTATGCGCATACAGATCAATGGCGCTATGAAACGCTCAAGGTGGATGAGATCCTGTCACCAACGGCTCCGGATGGGGACTGGGATGCGTCGCTGATCGATTACAACATCCGTGCAGAGCGTATGGGGTGGTTGCCGTCAGCTCCACAACTTGAGACCAACTCGCTTCAGGTTGCTAAGGCGATAGAAGAGAGTGGCAAAGAAGCAAAAGACTATATTGCTCAGGAGCTAAAATCAGGCAGTCTCAAACTGTCCTGTGAAGACCCCGACAACGAGGCCAACTGGCCACGCAATCTGTTTGTCTGGCGCTCCAACCTGCTCGGTTCTTCTGGTAAAGGTCACGAATACTTCCTCCGTCATCTGCTCGGCACTGAGCATGGTGTGCTGGGCAAGGATCTGGGAGAGGAAGGCCGCCAGCGTGCGAAAGAAGCTGTCTGGCATGACAATGCACCGGAAGGCAAACTGGACCTGTTGGTCACGCTGGACTTCCGCATGTCAACGACAGCGGTCTATTCAGACATCGTGCTGCCAACGGCCACATGGTATGAGAAAAACGACCTCAATACCTCGGATATGCACCCCTTCATTCATCCACTTTCCAGTGCAGCTGATCCTGCATGGGAAGCCCGCAGTGACTGGGAGATCTTCAAGGGTATTGCCAAGTCCTTCTCTGAGGTCTCACAAGAAGTTCTCGGCAAGGAAAAGGACGTCGTCCTTGTCCCGATCCTGCACGACACAGCTGGTGAAATCGCCCAGCCATTCGACGTAGCGGATTGGAAGAAGGGGGATATTGATCCGCAACCCGGCAAGACTATGCCAAACGTTGTGGTTGTCGAGCGTGATTATCCAAACATTTACAAGCGCTTCACGGCTCTTGGCCCACTGATGAGCAAACTCGGCAACGGTGGCAAAGGCATCAGCTGGAACACCGAGCACGAGGTAGACCTCCTCAAAGGCCTCAATGGTGAAGTGCTTGAAGACGGGCCAACCAAAGGCTTGGCCAGGATCGAAACGGATATCGATGCAAGTGAAGTCGTCCTGTCTCTGGCCCCGGAAACCAATGGTGAAGTGGCTGTCAAAGCTTGGGCTGCTCTCTCAGAGTTCACTGGCAGAGACCACACTCATCTGGCACTGCCGAAAGAAGAAGAGAAAATCCGCTTCCGCGATATCGTCGCTCAGCCACGAAAGATCATCTCTTCACCAACGTGGTCTGGCATCGAGTCTGAGCATGTTTGCTACAACGCAGGCTACACCAACGTGCATGAGCTGATCCCGTGGCGAACGATCTCCGGTCGTCAGCAACTCTATCAGGATCACCTCTGGATGCGTGCATTTGGCGAAGGCTTCTGCGTGTACAGGCCGCCGATAGACACCAAAGGCGTCAAACCGGTGATCGACGATAAATCTCTCGGCAGAAAGCAATTGGTCCTCAACTTCATCACCCCGCACCAGAAGTGGGGCATCCACTCCACATACACCGACAACCTGTTGATGCTCACGCTCAACCGTGGTGGTCCGGTGGTCTGGATCTCAGAGGTTGATGCGCAAAAAGCTGACATTGAAGACAATGACTGGGTCGAAGTCTTCAACATCAACGGTGCGCTTGTGGCGCGTGCGGTGGTCTCTCAGCGCATGAAGGAAGGCACGATCTACATGTATCACGCTCAGGAAAAGATCGTGAATACACCGGGATCTGAGCTCACCGGACAACGCGGCGGTATCCATAACTCGGTGACCAGAACCGTCACCAAACCAACACACATGATTGGTGGGTACGCGCAGCAATCCTACGGCTTCAACTACTATGGAACGGTTGGCTCCAACCGCGATGAGTTCGTTGTGGTTCACAAACTGGAAAAAGTGAACTGGATGGAAGAACCACTGGATGACAGTGGTCAGGAGGCAGCAGAATGAAAGTCCGCGCACAAGTCGGAATGGTGCTGAATCTGGATAAATGCATTGGCTGCCACACCTGTTCAGTGACCTGTAAAAATGTTTGGACCAACCGAGAAGGCGTTGAATACGCCTGGTTCAACAACGTGGAAACCAAACCCGGTATTGGTTACCCCAAAGACTGGGAAAACCAAAAGAAATGGAACGGTGGCTGGGTTCGCAAACGCAATGGCAAGATCATTCCCAAGATGGGTGCCAAATGGCGCATTCTGGCGAAGATCTTCGCGAACCCTGACTTGCCAGAAATCGACGACTACTACGAGCCGTTTGATTATGACTACGAGCACCTGCAGGGTGCTCCTGAAAGTGCTCAGTTCCCAACAGCCCGCCCAAAATCAGCAATCACCGGCGAGCGGATCGAAAAAATTGAATGGGGACCAAACTGGGAAGAAATTCTCGGTGGTGAGTTCTCCAAGCGCTCAAAAGATTACAACTTTGAGGGTATTGAGAAGGAAATCTATGGCGAGTTCGAAAACACTTTCATGATGTACCTGCCACGTCTGTGTGAGCACTGCCTCAACCCAACATGTGTTGCTGCGTGTCCATCAGGTGCCATCTACAAGCGTGAAGATGACGGTATCGTCCTGATTGATCAGGAAAAATGCCGTGGTTGGCGTATGTGCGTTTCTGGCTGCCCTTACAAGAAGATCTACTTCAACTGGTCCTCCGGCAAATCAGAAAAATGCATCTTCTGTTATCCGCGCATTGAATCCGGACAACCAACAGTCTGTTCCGAAACCTGCGTAGGTCGCATCCGATATCTGGGTGTCATCCTGTACGATGCGGATAAGATCGAAGAAGCAGCTTCAACCAAGGATGAGAAAGACCTCTACGAAGAGCAACTGAAGGTCTTCCTTGATCCGCATGATCCAAAGGTAATCGAACAAGCCCGCAAAGATGGTGTTCCTGAGGATTGGCTCAAGGCTGCCAAGGCATCGCCGATCTATAAGATGGCAATCGACTGGAAAGTAGCCTTCCCACTTCACCCGGAATACCGCACACTTCCGATGGTTTGGTACATTCCACCTCTCTCCCCAATCCAATCGGCCGCAGAAGCTGGCAAGATCGGCTGGGATGGTGACCTGCCGGATGTCCGGAGCATGCGTATTCCGGTCCGTTACCTCTCCAACCTCCTCACAGCAGGCAAAGACGAGCCTGTCGTCACGGCGTTGGAGCGGATGCTCGCCATGCGCTCCTACATGCGCTCCAAGTCAGTTGATGGCGTAGTCAACGAAGCTA
Source organism: Pseudovibrio sp. Ad46 (assembly GCF_001623065.1). NCBI lineage: Bacteria > Pseudomonadati > Pseudomonadota > Alphaproteobacteria > Hyphomicrobiales > Stappiaceae > Pseudovibrio > Pseudovibrio sp. Ad46. The sequence goes on from NZ_LMCG01000005.1 coordinate 416,232, forward strand.
TTGCTGAACGAGTGGGTCTGACTTCTGAGTTGATTGAAGACATGTACAAGATCATGGCGATAGCCAACTATGAGGATCGCTTCGTCATCCCAACCACACACCGTGAAGTGTCCGAGGATGCCTACGATGTCCGCGGCTCCTGCGGCTTCTCCTTCGGCAATGGTTGCTCTGGCGGCAGTGATGGAACTGACCTGTTCGGTGGTTCACGCAAGAAAACCGTCGAAACACCAACGGATATATTTAAGGAGATGCGCGGATGATCGTCTCTTTAAAAATCCTCTCGCTCTTGCTCAACTACCCGAGGCAAGAACTGCTGGATGACCTGCCAGCACTGAAAAAAGCGGTAAACTCAGATCGCTTGCTCTCTGCAAAAGGCCAGAAAATGATCTGCACTCTTTGCGATGATCTGGCTACTAAAGATCTCTATGAGGTGCAGGAAAGATACGTGTTCCTGTTTGATCGGACCCGCTCACATTCACTACACCTGTTTGAGCATGTGCATGGTGAGAGCAGAGACCGCGGTCAAGCTCTCGTCGATCTGCGTGAGATGTACCTGACAAACGGTTTCGCGGTAGAGACCACGGAACTACCAGACTACATCCCATTGTTCCTCGAGTACCTGGCGCATCAACCATTTACAGAAGCACAGGAACTGCTTGGCCAGACAGCTCATATCTTCGAGGCCCTTCGTTTGCGTCTCAAAAAGAAGGGCTCGATCTACGCCAATGCGTTTGGTGCTGTTGCTGAAATCAGCAAAGCGTCACCTTCCAAGGAGCTGCTTTCCAATATTCTTGCAGAGCCCGAAGATGATCCAAATGATCTCGAAGCCATGGATCGCATTTGGCAGGAAGAGGTCGTCAAGTTTGGTGGCAATGCAGGAGAGGGCAGTTGCGGCCCTGATCGCTTGAGAATGCAAATGAGAGCTGCGGACAGACGTCCGCCTGATGCCACGACCCAGAACATTCAAGGGGAGAACTAGAAATGTCTGGCTTCTTCAACACGTTGTTCTTCGGAATATATCCATACATCGCCCTCTCGGTTTTGATTGTAGGCACAATCATCCGTTATGACCGTGAGCCTTATAGTTGGCGTGCTGGTTCAAGCCAGCTCCTGCGCCGCAAGCAGTTGGTCTGGGGTTCAGTGCTCTTTCATGTAGGCGTGCTGATCATCTTCTTTGGCCACTTGGTTGGATTGCTGACCCCAATAGTCCTGTTCGACCTGGTGGGCATCAGTCACGGTGCTAAGCAGGTTCTTGCTGTCGTCGTCGGCGGTATTGCTGGCCTGATGGCGATTGTTGGTGCAGGGATGCTCATTCATCGTCGCTTGTATGATGCGCGTGTACGAGCAGTCTCCAGCACAATGGACACCTTCATTATATGTCTGCTGGGCTTTCAGTTGCTTCTGGGGCTTGGAACTATACCTGTTTCCCTCATGCATCTGGACGGTGAGGAAATGGTCAAATTCATGAGCTGGGCACAAGGCATCTTCACATTCCGTGGTGATGCAGCAAGCTATGTCGTTGATGCTTCATGGATCTTCAAGTTGCACCTGTTCGTGGGGCTGACGATCTTGCTCATCTTCCCGTTCACACGCTTGGTGCATATGCTCAGCGTTCCGGCAAGATACTTGTGGCGTCCCGGTTACCAGATCGTGCGTGAGCGCAACTCCACCAATCCACGCCATCCTGCTGAGTGAGGTGAAATGGCCAATCTCTATACCAACCCAAATCTGAATGAAGGTGCTCAGGCAGATGTAGATCTGCCGAGCACCAAAGTGCCGCCCAAGAGTAAACCGATCATCACGGATGTGTCGGTCAACGGGGTCCAAATCTCAGAACAAGACATTCTGGCAGAAGCCCAAAACCATCCGGCTGAGAACCCAGGTCAGGCAGTGCAAGCTGCTGCGAGAGCGTTAGTCGTCCGAGAACTGCTGTTGCAGCAAGCCAAGGCCTTGAACATTGAGGCTGCACCAGAACAGATGGATGACGGAAGTGAGACACCTGAAGATGCAGCGATCAGAGAACTGATTGAGCAGGAGGTCGAGATCCCGACAGCTTCTAAGGATGAGTGCCAGCGTTACTACGAAAACAACAGGACACGCTTCAGTTCAGAGCCAATCTATGAAGCTAGTCATATCCTGTTTGCAGCTGGGCCAGATCAACACACTGCCCGCAGCATAGCCAAAGCACGTGCCCACGATGTCATCAAACTGCTTCAGGACAAGCCAGAAGCCTTTGCAGATCTGGCGTTGGAGTACTCCGCTTGCCCTTCAAAAGAAACGGGCGGAAATCTGGGCCAATTGACCAAGGGAAGCACAGTTTCGGAGTTTGAAAAAGCGCTCCAATCGATGCATGCAGGACAGATGACAGGCGAACCTGTTGAGACCAAGTTCGGCTACCACATCATTTTCCTGAACAGGAAGATTGAGGGAAATACCCTGCCATTCGAGCATGTTGAGGAAACCATCAGAGCATGGTTGGAAGCCGCAAGCTGGTCTAAAGCAGTGTCTCAATACATCACTATCCTGGCAGGGTCTGCTGAGATAAAAGGTATTGATTTACTTGGTTCTGACAGCCCGTTGGTTCAGTAAAATTGTAAGTACTTAGCGACGAGTACCTGCTCTTTTATCGATAAACTTGGATAAGCAGTAAGCTATTGATCTCTGGTATTTTCTCCTTCCTTAAATGTGATTAGGGTTATTTCCGGAGTTCTTCCCGTGATGTTCTCGGGATCCTGTGTTCTGGAGAAAAACAATGTCGAAACTGAACTGGGGCTTTCTCGGAACAAGCTTCATCTCGCTGACAATGGCAGACGCTATACAAGCGGAAGGATCGACGCGGATACATTCCGTGGCAGGCCGGTCAGAAGTGCCTCTGAAAGTCTTCGCAGAAAAGTACGATGTTGAGCATACCTTTGATGACTTCAACGAGTTGATTGAAGACGAAGCCGTTGATATCATTTACATCGCTCTCCCAAACCACATTCACCACGAGTATGTGGTCAAGGCAGCAAATGCGGGGAAAGCAATCCTTTGCGAAAAGTCGCTGTCTATCGACATGGAAAAAACCGATCAGGCGCTGAAAGCGGTTGCCGAGAACGGTGTATTCTTCGTGGAAGGATTGATGTACCTGAACCACCCGTTTGCAGCTGCTATTCGCGATGTGGTTGCTTCTGGTGAGTTGGGTGAGATCCAGTCGATTACAGCTCAGTACTGCGCGTCAATTGCCAGGTTCGTGAACCCACACAGCAAGGGGGCACTTTATAACCTTGGTTGCTATCCAACGTCGCTGATGCATCTTCTGTTACAGACTGCATTCCCGACCCATATCTTTGATAATTATAACATATCGGCTATGGGCCGGCGTGGTGCAGATGGGAACATCTGCGAGTCTGCAGCAACGTTGCGGTTGAATAACGGTGTTGTTTGCCAGCTTCACACGGCGGAAGACTACGGTCTCCATGCTGGTTTCACAATGCTTGGCTCCAAGGCAAGTCTGGTGTTGAATTCCAACCCATGGCTACCGGAAGCTGAGGGGAATATCTTCACGGTCACCCCCTACGAAAAGCCGGGCGACACGCGCACAGTTACGGCAGACGGCAACGCCTTTATTTATCAGGTCAGAGCGATCCGCGAAGCGATCGAAGCTGGCAACAAGGCGCTGGAAAGCCCGGCTCCGAGTGTTGAGGACAGCCGTCAGATCATGCAGATCCTGACCGACTGGGAAGCAGCAACCGTGACTGCCTGAGCGACATGATATTGCAATGTGAGGGGTGCGATTGCACTCCTCTGTGCAGCCTGCGAGGGTTGCCAAAATACTCGCAACTACAACAATTCCCAAATTTTTCTCAGCGATCCGTTGATGCTCGTATTGCCTGCTCCATGAGCAGAAAGCGTCAATTCCTGCATAAAATCAGCTTGCTACGTGGATGCAATTTAGGCAATCAGAGCAATCATTAGGCGCTGTGTGCTATTTTTCAATCCATGGAAAATATTGCAAAATAATATTGATTGAAATTATTTGACCGAAAAGTAAAATTTCATAATGTTGCTTCGATTCGAGTGTTTTATCGTCATTTAGCTCAATCCACAGCTATATAGTGGTCCAATAATATTTATACAGTCGATAAATAGCTGAATACCATAAGAAAAGTACTGTGTGATCTGCATTAATTTACGTGCCGTCACGCAAAAAATACTTCTGAGGCATCTAGTCATTAGCCGCTTTGTCTCGTATACAGCCATTTTTAATGCCTTCGTCCTGCTCAGGACCTTTTCACTTAAAATGCGAGATAGGGCAGATTGCGGCTGCAGTCTGATCTGCAGCCCTGCACAATTATTGATTTCAGGGGGTGTGCATGTTTGCGACACGTTTGAACGGTTTGGTGAGACGTCATGTTCTCGCAGCCGTAGCTGTTTTTGCGGCCATAATCGCGGTTTATTCACCAGCAAAAGTTTTAGCTGCCGAACCTCTCAAGGTCGCAGCGATTTACACCGTTCCTGTTGAGCAGCAATGGGTTGGACGTATCCACCAAGCGCTCAACGCAGCGGCAGAACGCGGTGACATCACCTACGTCTATTCCGAGAACACAGCCAACACCGACTATGAGCGCGTTATGCGTGAGTACGCCGAAGCTGGTCATCAGCTCATTGTTGGCGAGGCGTTTGCAGTAGAACGCGCAGCGCGCAACGTGGCTGCAGAATACCCGGAAACAGCTTTCCTCATGGGCTCGTCCTTCCCGGCAGCTGAGCCAAACTTCGCGGTGTTCGACAACTTCATTCACGAACCATCCTACCTGTCCGGTATGATCGCAGGTGCGAAATCCAAGTCCGGCAAAATCGGCATGATCGGCGGCTTTGCTATTCCGGAAGTGAACCGTCTCATGCACGCATTCATGAATGGTGCTAAGGCAACCAATCCAGAGGTGACTTTCACAGTCAACTTCATCAACTCCTGGTACGATCCGCCAAAAGCGAAAGAAACCGCTTACGCCATGATCGATGCTGGTGCGGATGTTTTGTATGCAGAACGCTTCGGTGTGTCTGATGCGGCTATGGAAAAAGGCATCTTCGCGATTGGCAATGTGATCGACACCGCTGCCGACTATCCAAACACCATCCTCGCCTCTGCCATCTGGCATATGGAGCCAACAATTGACACTGCGATTGCGGCTGTAAAGGCGAATAACTTCAAGGCTGAAGACTACGGCAAGTACTCCTTCATGGGCCATGCTGGTGGTTCGCTGGTGGTTGATGAAACGCTGGTGGATGCGGACCTTCTTGGTAAGGTCAAAGCTGTCGAAGCGAGCATTCTGGATGGCTCCTTTACCGTTGAGATCAACGACGAAGAGCCAAAGTCCTCCAATTAACGCTGATCGGGTCGGGGGGATATCCCGGCCCGTCTTCTCCGCCTGCTACGCGCATAACCTCGTCAGTCCAAGGGTATCCCATGCCAGAAACTGAGAGCGGGCATCCGCTTTTATCTCTTCAAAACATAACCAAGATCTTCGGTGATCTGGTTGCTAACGGAAACGTCAATCTGGACCTGCGTGCCGGGGAAATCGTTGCGTTGCTGGGTGAGAACGGAGCGGGGAAAACCACGCTCATGAATATCCTGTTCGGTCATTATGTGGCTGATCAAGGACGTGTCATGGTACGCCACTCCTCCGGTATTCTGGTAGATTTGGAGCCCGGCGCTCCTCAGGCGGCCCTTGAAGCGGGGATAGGTATGGTTCACCAGCACTTCACGCTGGCTGAGAACCTGACGGGGCTTGAGAACATCGTTTTGGGCACTGAGAGCCTGTTCTCACGCCGCTTCAGCCGCTCCAAAGCGCGGGCAAAACTGCAGGAGCTGATGCAGAGCTCCGGCCTAGAAGTTGATCTGGATCTGCGCGTCTCCAAGCTCGCTGTTGGTGAAAGACAGCGTGTCGAAATCCTCAAAGCGCTCTACCGCGACGCCCGCATTCTGGTGCTGGACGAACCCACAGCGGTTCTCACACCTCAGGAATCCGACAGTCTTTTCAAAACCTTGAAGCTGCTCGCCGCCAAAGGCATAGCGATCATCTTCATCTCCCACAAGATGGCCGAGGTACTGGGCGCGTCTGATCGTGTTGCGGTTCTCAGAGGGGGCCGGATGGTTGCTGACCTGCCGACATCGCAGTGTGATCGCCACCAACTGGCTGAGGTGATGGTCGGGCATTCCGTCCAAACTGCAGAACGCAAACCCGGCTATCCGGAAGACGAAACGCTGGTTTTTGCTGGTGTCAGCGCTGGTGATGGCCGCGAGCAGATCGAGAACGTCAATCTCGCCCTCCGTAAGGGGGAAATCATCGGCCTCGCAGGCGTCTCCGGCAACGGCCAAAGCACCCTTGCTAAGGTCATCGCAGGGTTGGAAATCCCTACCTCTGGCTCCGTCCAGCTCAACGGCAAACCGCTCAAGGCCAGTGCTGCGGCTGCCATCAAATCCGGTGTGGCCCGCATCCCGGAAGACCGTCATCACGACGGCATCGTTGGCGCCATGTCGGTAGAGGAAAACCTCGTTCTGGAGGAAATTCGTGGGGCCGCTTACCAACGCTTCGGCCTTCTCCGCTTCAACGAAATTCGCAAGCGTGCTCAGGAGGCTATCAAGGCCTATGACATTCGCTGCTCCGGCCCGCTTGCTGTCTCCCGTCTGCTTTCCGGCGGGAACATCCAAAAAATCGTCCTCGCCAGAACGCTGGACCAGCAACCCAATATCGTCCTTGCCGCCCAGCCTTCCAGAGGGCTGGATGTAGGGGCAACAGCTGATGTGCACCGCCGCCTGCAAGAGGCGCGAGACAGAGGCGCAGGCATCCTTCTCATCTCGGAAGATCTGGACGAACTCTTCCAGTTATCCGACAGGATTGCCGTGATCCATCGCGGGCATATCTGCGAGCCAGTGGAGACGGAAAAGCTGGATAAGAAACAGGTTGGCCTGATGATGGCAGGACAATCCATAAAAGGGGAACAAGCAGCATGATCCGGTTTGAACCTCGTACCAATGTTTCTTCGCTCTTCGCGTTTGCCCTGCCAGTTATCGCCGGAATCACCGCGCTCGTGCTTGCCGCGATCCCCATTGCAGCAGCAGGGGGAGAAGTTTTCGCCGCCTACGGGCACATCTTCAAAGGCGCATTCGGCTCCAAGTTCGCATTCTCTGAGCTTTTGGCCCGCGCAACGCCACTCATTTTCACGGGTCTGGCCGTAAGTGTCGCCTTTCGTGCCAAACTCTGGAACATCGGTGCAGAAGGCCAGCTCTATGTGGGCGCACTCGCAGCAGTCGCCATCGGCTCCGGCGCAATCTCCGCGCCCGCCTACATTATGATCCCGCTGATTATACTGGCAGGCATGATTGCTGGCGGCACCTTGATGCTGGTGCCAACCCTGCTGAAAACGAAGCTGGGCGCGGATGAAGTGGTCACCACCTTGCTGCTCAACTTCGTCGTGCTGCTGTTTGTGCAGATGATGCTGGAAGGCCCCATGAAAGACCCCATGGGCATGGGCTGGCCGCAGTCAGAACCCATGACCAGCGCCGCCACACTGCCCAAAATGTTCGCCCGCATGCGCATCCACTGGGGCCTCGTGATCGCACTGGCATCAGCCCTGATCATCTACATCATGATGAAGCGCAGCGTCTGGGGTTTTGAAATCCGTGCAACGGGTGAAAACGTCTCTGCCGCAAAACATGCTGGCATTCCGGTCACCTCCACATTCATCAAAGTCGGCTTGATCTCCGGTGCACTTGCAGGCCTTGCTGGTGTCAGCGAAGTGGCTGGCCTCAAAGGGTATTTGACTGCCGATATCTCCCCGGGCTTCGGTTACACCGGCGTTGTCGTTGCGATGCTTGCAGGTCTCTCACCCGTTGGTGTGGTCATGGCCGCCATCTTCATTGCAGCAGTCTTTGTGGGGGCAGATAGCATGAGCCGTGCCATGGGCGTGTCCAGTTATATTGCTGATCTTGTGGTCGCCATGTCTTTGATCTGCGTATTGATTTCCAGCCTATTCGTGCGCTTCAAAATCCGCTTTGTCAGGCCCAAAAAGACACCACTTGTCGCCAAAGGGGAGGCATAAGCCATGGAATATATTGATATTCTTCTCTCTGCAAATTTCTGGGCTGCTGCCATCCGCATCGCAACCCCGCTCATCTTTGGTGTATTAGGTGCCTTGGTCTGCGAGCGGGCAGGGGTGCTCAACCTCGGTATTGAGGGCATCTTCGTGGTTGGCGCCATGTGTGGCTGGATGGCTGTTTGGCTCGGAGCTAGCCTCTGGGGCGGCATCCTCGTCGCAGCACTGGCTGGGGCATTTTTCGGCTTGCTCCACGGCATCCTCACAGTGCCGCTGGGCTTGTCTCAGCACGTGTCAGGCCTTGGCATAACTATGTTTGCAACCTCGGTCAGCTACTTCACCTACCGCACAGCTCTGCCAAAGGTCTCCAGTCCACCACGGATCGAGGCATTCCAACCGCTTGATATTCCTGTTCTTTCAGATCTGCCTTTCATTGGCCCAGCCCTCTTCCAGCAAACATCCATGACCTTTCTGGCACTCGCCATGGTCTTGCTGGTCAGCTACGTGCTCTATCGCACCCCGCTGGGTCTCGCCATCCGCGCCGTGGGTGACAATCCATCCGCTGTTGAAGCACAGGGCCTCTCGGTCTTTGCGCTACGTATCGGGGCAATCATGGCCGGGTCTGCGCTGATGGCGCTGGGCGGTGCCTTCCTCACCATGTCCGCCTTTGATGCCTTCTTCTTTGGCATGATCAACGGACGCGGCTGGATCTGCATTGCACTGGTGGTGTTTGCAAGCTGGAGACCGGGCAAGGCTTTGCTGGGCGCGCTGCTGTTTGGCGCGTTTGATGCCTTCCAGATCCGCCTGCAAAACGAGGTCGGCGCGGTGATCCCATCGCAGGTCTTCCTGATGATCCCGTATCTGCTATCCATCGTGGCGCTGGTGCTTGTGGCTCGCAAGGCAGACTACCCGCGCGCCCTGCTGCAACCTTATTTCCGTGGTCAGCGTTAAGCTGGAAAAGCAAGAAAGGCACCACTCATGTCTCTGGATCTCCTTGTCAAAAACGCAGTTCTGACCACTGGCGAAGCTGGTGTAGATATCGCGGTGAAAAACGGCACAATCACCGCGATTGAAAAGGGCATCACCGCAGAAGCGGAGCGTGTGATTGATGCACAGGGCCAGCTGGTCTCAGCACCATTTGTTGACCCGCACTTCCATATGGATGCCACCCTTTCCCTCGGTCTGCCAAGAATGAACGAGAGCGGCACCTTGCTGGAAGGCATCAGCCTTTGGGGAGAGCTGAAACCGTTATTGACCATTGATGCGGTTGTCGAACGTGCCCTGCGCTATTGCGATCTGGCAGTCTCGCAAGGCCTGCTGGCCATCCGGTCTCACGTGGATGTCTGTGATGACCGTCTGCTGGGCGTGGAGGCCCTGCTGGATGTAAAGCAACGCATTGCACCTTATATCGACTTGCAGCTGGTCGCCTTTCCGCAAGATGGCTTCTACCGTTCACCAACGGCGGAAAACAACCTGCTCCGCGCACTGGATATGGGCGTGGATGTGGTCGGCGGCATCCCGCACTTTGAGCGCACTATGGAAGACGGTGCCCGCTCCGTGAAGGCCCTCATGGAAATTGCAGCACAACGCGGCCTGCGGGTGGACGTGCACTGCGATGAATCCGATGATCCTCTCTCACGCCACATTGAGGCACTGACTTACGAGACACGGCGCTTGGGCATGCAGGGCAGGGTGACTGGATCACATCTCACCTCCATGCATTCCATGGACAATTACTACGTTTCCAAGCTGCTGCCTTTGATGGCAGAAGCCGATGTCTGTGCCATTGCCAACCCGCTGATCAACATCATGCTTCAGGGCCGTCACGACACCTACCCGAAACGCCGTGGCCAAACCCGCGTGCGCGAAATGCGCGAACTCGGCATCACCGTCGGCTTCGGTCATGACTGTGTGATGGATCCCTGGTACTCGCTGGGCAACGCAGACATGCTGGAAGTCGCCAGCATGGGCCTGCATGTAGGCCAGCTCTCCAGTCGTGATGACCTCCGCTATTGCTATGAGGCCGTCACAACAAACTCTGCAAAGATCATGGGGCTGGAAGGCTACGGCGTCAAAGTCGGTGGCAACGCAGACTTCGTGTTGCTTCAGGCACAAGATGCCATTGAAGCCCTCCGCATGAAGGCAACTCGCCTCACTGTTGTTCGCCGCGGCAAGGTCATCGCCGAAACTGCCCCACGCATCACCAGCCTCTCGCTGGAAGGTCGCCCAAAAACTGTGAATGCCGCGGATTACTCCCCAAGCAGCAACGCCTAAAACGGGGACAACCCCGCAAAACCGAGCTTGCGTTGCTATGTGCGTTCATTTGCGTTCTTTCCGTTTTTCCTGAGTTCCTCCGTCCCGCAGCATTTTGCGGGGCGAAATAACTCCCACCAAATAAAGTTATCCCCCTGCACACCAGAGCTGGCTATGATGGACTTCTCTGATCAAGCAGGAGGGATGAGCGGTGGAACGCATTCCGGCCCAGAAGTGGTATCGCACCACGAAACTGGCAGATGACATAACGCTGATTGATGAGCCCTACATCAAGCAGTTCTACCGCTGCAACATCTGGCATGTGCGTGGACGCCACAAGGATCTGTTGGTGGACAGTGGCATGGGCGTTGTCAGCCTGCGGCAGCATGTGGCGCTCACCGCTGAAAAGTCCGTCATGGCCGTCGCCAGTCACACCCACTTTGACCATATCGGCTGCCACCACGAGTTCCCGCATCGCTTGATCCATATCGCAGAAGCTGACCTGCTGGCCCATCCAACCCGTCAGAACACGCTGGCTGATCCTTACGCAACTGACGATATCTTCGACGCGCTTCCGCCAGAGCCCTACAAGTCCTCCGAATACGCCGTCAAACCAGCCCCTGCCAGCCACCTGCTGGAAGATGGCGAAGTGCTCACCACCGGAGATCGGCACTTCGAGGTCATCCATACACCCGGCCATTCCCCCGGCGGTATCGCCTTATGGGAAAAAGCGACAGAAACCCTGATCGCAGGAGACATCGTCTATGACGGCCCGCTGGTGACAGACTGCTACCACTCCAACATGGCGGACTACATCGCCAGTATGAAGCGCCTGCTGGACATCCCCGTCCGTACCATCCACGGCGGTCACTTTCCCAGCTTCGACGGCGAACGCCTCCACGAAATCATCTATGCCTTCCTGAAGGAGCATGACAAATAGTGCCAACTACGCAGTCTTCCCTATGAAATCCCACTGTTCCCTGTGACGCTCAGAACAGCAACTAGCAAATGCATTGCTTACTCTGGAAGGTGGGAGGGCAGCATGCCCGGGCCGCTGACATCATGGGAGTTGGACAATGACAGCGATTGGTTTGAACAGTTTTGTCTCCGCCGCACACACCATCCCGCAGGATGGCAAGCTCTCGGTTGCTGAGGGACAGGTGAAGACCCACTCCAGCACCGCAATCGCTGGCCGGCTCGTCACATGGGTCAAGCAACAGGCCGAAGGCGCTGAGCAAAAGCAAGCAGATCAGGGCGCCTTCCGTCTGGCGCTCACCAACCACTACGGCAAAACGCTGGGCGAGAAAGCCTATCAGGCCGCCTGTCGGGCTTGCGACCAGAATCCTGGCACAAGCCACAGCCTGACATCCCGGCAAGTGCAGGAAGGCGTCAACTTTGCAGAACATCAGGTGCTGAGAAACGAAAGCTCAGCAGTGCGCATCAAGGCCCTCTCTGAAGATGTGAAGCACGATCCGATCAACAATCTGGTTCAGAACAAGGCTCATCAGACGGTTCCTTCGTTCCAAAGTGAGATCATTGAGACCCCGGAGACAAACACCGAACTTCTCGCTGCTCGCGCAGATGGCAAATACACGGAGCGGAACCCCTTCCACGTAGAACGGGAACTGATGGCCCGCCTCAGCACAGAAATTGCCGGGAAGTATGACCCACTGCTGGCTGAAAATGCCACCTCCAAAGCATGGGGCAATGAACTGCTGCAGAGTATCTACCGTAATGTGCTGCGAGACCAAAGACCTGTCGAGAAAGGGGAGGCCCTGAGAGTTTCCGAAACACCTAACCCGATGAAGATCGCCGTTGAGCGCTTTGAAAAGCAGGTCTGGAAATACGCAGAACAAAGCTTCCTGCACTCTCTGCCAGAAAATGCAGAAGTCGCCATCCATGACCTGTCGCGACAGCTGAACTGGGAGAATTTCCCCGCACTGGCCGAGCAGCACGGCGTCCCTGGCATCGGCTGGGACAGCGAGGCGACAGGCACCTACTTTACGGCCAACATCCCGCCAATCCGCGATCTCGCTATTGAGCGGCTCATTGAGAAGCGGGAGGATGAGACGTTCCTGAGCTCCGTCACGGTCGAGAGCTTCAACGATATCATTGAGGATGCGTTGAGCGAGCTGAAATCACCACAACAAAAACACGCCAGCCCATCAACAGCCGACCACACCAGCAACACCACAAAGCACGTCCGCTGGGTCTAAGCCGATAAGCTCAGCCTGAGGAGCTCGTCTCCTCAGGTACCCACGAGATGACATAGCGTGGCAGATCCGGAAACGGTCCTTCACCACGGTCCTCAGAGGATAACTGCTCAAACCGCCCCGCCTTGCCAAGCGCCTCACACCCGCATTCCCAGTTCGCCAACCAGATCCCCAAGGCGACCATGGCGTAGTACCGTGAATGCGTCGCCGCACAAAAATCCACCCGCCGTATCCTCGCATTCTCCGCAAGCACGACACCCCGTGTCGGCTGTGCATTGTAGGAGGAGGGCGACCACTGGCACACCTCATAACATCGCCCAAACTCCCGATAGGGCCGTGCGTTCGTGTTCAGCGGCTTGGCAAAACCAGCATCCGCAAAGAACAAGTCCTGCACATCCAGCCGATGCCGCTGTGCCTTCTGGATGAGGCGGATCGCCAACGGGGTGTAGCGGGAGCGATACCCAAACCCGCAAACGCAGATGATGTGATCCTTCTCAGGATCAAACCGTGCGCCCAGATGTTTGATGATGCTCTTGTGGTCCGCTCCCGGCCCAATCCAGCAGGTTGCCAGCCCTTGCCGTGTGGCCTCAATCACCACCTTCTGCAAACTGCGTCCGACATCCACCACCGCCATCTCATGATACGCACGCGGTGCAATAGCCACCAAAAACTCATGCGTCCCAACTGCAGGCCAAACCACAAGCGGATTGTCAACATACTCAAAGCGAATGGAGTGAGGGCTCAGACAATGTTCTGGCCTGCTAGTCCGCTCTGCCAATGAAAGCACCATTTGGCGATGTTCTTCGCTCATAAGCCGCTTTTGAAAGGACCGGCACGAGACCCGCGCCCGCAGCAACTCAAATGCATCCAGATGCTCAAGGCTGGTTGGCAGCGGCTCTTCCGGGTGAAAGCCATATCGAACCGTCACCACATCGAAAACCAGATTAAAAAACAACAGCACCGCAAGAATAAGCGGCAAATCCACCAACAGAAATGACCAGCACCCGACCAGCGCACCGATCCCAGCCAACACCAGCAACAGCACCACAACCACCAGATTGGGCAGGTACTGCAGCCAGCTGGTCCACTGCAGCCACATCTTCACCCGCCACCACCACCTGGTTTCAAACCAGGCCTCGTTAGGAGTGCGCGTCTCTTGAGGAGGTGTTTCGTTCATGCACGTGTTCCGCAATCAGACCAGAGGAGGCTCACTGCAAAACATCTTAAGCGAGGCGTGTTCCTGAAACGTAACCAAGCATCACGAACAGGATAGGGTATCAGCCAACCGCCTTGGCTGTTTTCGCTGGGCGGTAAAGGAACCGGTTGAATGCGTCCTCCGGCATCATCTGGATCAGACGACCAATCAGCGCCATCGCTGCAACGCAGAACACAAAGCGCCCAACCAGTGCGCCGGACCAGTGCGCGCCAAACGCCATCATCACCAGCGGATCCTCAATCAACCCATGGCAGATGCCCATGAAAGAAAGCGACAACACCACATCGCGAGAGGATAACTTGCCTTCCTGCGCTTCTTTGATGATGAGACCACCACCGTAAGAAAGCCCAAGCAAAACACCAACCATGGTGATCGGCGTTGCCGCCTTGCTGATGCCCATGAGGCGCAGTAATGGAGAGAGCAGCCAGCCAATCAGGTCAGTGATCTTCATCAGTTCCAGAAGCTTCAGGAAGATGATCAGCCCCATGATAATCCAGAACATGGTGAAGAGCAGAGATGCACTGGAATAACCCCACTGCAGCCATGTCTCTTCAATCGTTGGGGCGAAAGGCAACCAGTCAAGCTGGATCGGCTGCTGCAGCCAGCCACCCGCAGAGTAGAACAGGTTCAGCACCATGCCATAGGTGATGCCCACCACGAAACGCAGGCTGGAGGAAAACACAAAGCTGATCCCGGCACGGCGGGAAATACTCTGCTCCAGTGGCAATGCATGGGCGATCAGCACCACAGAAAGCAGCACGGTTACATCAGCAACACTCAGCGACACCAGTGGCAAAATCGTCAGCATCACAGCCACGGCAGAATAAGTGCTCACCAGCAGGCCAACAGCAAGCACAAGCCCCGTCGCAGCAGGCAGTCCCATCAGTCCCATCAGCGGTTCAAGCGCAACGCCAAGATAATCAACCAGCCCTAATTCCATCAGAATGCGCACAAGGATCATCACGGGAACCATGGTCTTGACCATAATCCAGAACAGACCGACGGAGTCTTTTGCAATCTTTTGACAAGCGGCGGTGAAGCTTTTCATTTTTTGACAAACCAATGCTGCGCGCGCTTTGTCTTGCTCAAAGCACTGCGAGTGAACGGAGGTTGGGAAAATCAAAAGGGTCGGCCCTTGCTGCATTGCCCAGCAAAACTACTAGGATATTTCAGGTTTTGAGGAAATAGTATTTTACTCAACCCACCCACTTTAAATTCTCAAAGGAACGTTTGTGCGTGGGGGAAGACCTGTGCCGTTTCCGGCTTAGTCTTTCAGACAGACCAATACGAATTGTCTCGCTGTAACTCTTGCTTTTGTCACCTCCGGTTCTGCTTTGCTTAACTAACGAAAGACCTCTTCCTTTTGAGCCTGCCTGTTTTGCATTAGCGTTTTTTGAAAGAGCAAAAGCAGGTGAAAAAAATGGCCGGAAAAACCCTGAAGACCTTTAAGAACCTTTCTGATTTCCGCAGTGGCTTCTCTGATCTCAAACAGAAGATGGACCACAAACACGGCATCCACCTGCTGGACATTACTAAGTTTGACAAGGAGTTGGGCAATAAGACCTTCCTTGAAAAAAGTTATGAGGCAGCCGTTGAGGACTCCCCAAAAGTCTCCAAAATCTCTGAAGCGCATGGAAAGCTGACGCGGCTCAAAAACTCATTGGAGCGCGAAAGCAGCGGTTTTGAAGACCTCGACAAGCTTTACAACAAGCTGGTCGCTCAGCTGAATGAGGCAAGCAAGAAAAACAAAGGCGACGTCAAAAAACTCAGTGAAGACAAAGAGTATGATGAAGCCCAAGCCAACCTCTTAAAGCTTGCCCCCCATTGGAAAAAAGCTAGCAAAAAACGGAATGACTTCCGGAAAGCCGAACGCGAACTCGCCTCCCTCGACAAAAAACTCACGGAAATCAAAGCCGAAGCCTCCAAGAAATGCCCTGTTGAAGTAAAACGGGACTCTAAGAAACTCCTCTTGCTTATCGCAGGCGACAAGGTGGTCGAATACTCTTTGAAACATACAAAGTAGACTTCACCTCAGGCACCACGCCCCGGGTTACTTCAGCACAGGCCGCAAAAATTGGCGGTCATACCGACGGATGCACTGTGTTTCTTCAGCATAGGCAAAGGCCTTCTGGCACTCTTCGTCTTCCATGCTGTCTTTGCGATACTGCTCATAGGCTGCGAGCGATGGAAACGAGAACAAAGCCAACGCCAAATCATTTGCACTTTCATGGGGCAGAAAATACCCGTGATGCTGGCCACCAAACTTCTCAACCAACGGAATCCAAAGCCGGGCATAATGCTCAAACTCAGCAACCTTTGCCGGGTTCAACTCATAATGCACATAACAAGTAATCATAGCCGCACGACCCCCTTTAAATTTCAGCGATAATAAGAGGACGCAGTCTTATATCAGAGCGGGTATTCCGGCAAGGTTGCGCCTGAAGTTGTAATTTGCTTCTAACGAGCATTTGGCGCCGTCACCATGTTGTGCCTCTCACTTTTTGTGGTATCCATGCCGTCGATTTTCGGCATGTCAGAAGCTCAGTAACGCTCATTTTGAAGCAACCAAAATTGGCGCATTCAAGAGCACTGGCTTTGTCGCAAACGTGAAGCGATCAAATCATAAGAAGTGTCACCCAAACAACGAAAGCTCTGCTTTATGAAAATGAAATCTGCGCCCCTTGTGCTGGCCTCAATCGCAATGCTCAGCCTTCTGGGTGCTTGTGGCTCAAGCGAACAAAGTAAGCGCGCCTTTATCTCTTTCAAAGCGTACGGTTCATGCTTGAAAGAGATCAAACCAAATGCACCTCAGGGGTTTCGTGCTGACGCTGGCCGTAGCGAAACATTTGAGTTTGATATCTATCGCCCAAAAGCAAAGTTAAGCTCTCGTGAGACAGCAAAAATGCGGGCTTGCTACAATCAGCGCAACAAGTGAGTGAGGATGCATCCAGAGTCCGCATAGGTAAAGTGGCATGGGTGTAACTTGGTGAGAGCATGAAGAAAGATTGCTTTGGGCTCTCACTCACGATTGTCATGCTTGCCTTTAAACTCTGACTTCAATAACTGGCAGATTTGAGTTGCGGCTTAATTCGGAACTCTCCAACAACGCCAAACTGAACAAATCAGCTTGGGTTGGCTGAAATTGATTCAGTTATTCACGGTTTTAGGCGGGCGTGGTCCAGTTCGCGTTGCCTCTCATAAAGTCAAAGCCTTTCAGCTCCTTACTCCATAAAAATGGCCAACAATGACTGCTTCTCATCCCCTATCTGACAGAGTTGTTACTCAGGTGTCATGAGCGCTGTGATGAATAAAACAGGGGCGTTTCTGACTTAGCGTTAGCCTGATCCCATTACAAAAGAAACCAGCAGAATGGGATGGACACTATGACTTCAGTTAGCTTGAGCAATTTTCAGAATATCGCGGTCGATTCAGCGCCTTCTCAAAAGCTGACGGTTGCGGATGGGAATGTGCAAACCCGTCAGGCAAGCACGTCTATACAGGGTCGTTTTGTCTCCTGGCTTGCTCTGCAGGGCAACCTAGATTCTCAAAAAGCAGCAGATCAGGGAGCGTTCCGGACTGCCCTTCAGGACAAGTATGGCGCAACCCTTGGAACACAAGCGTACGATCAGGCCTGCAACGCCTGCGGTTTCTCAGCTGGCCAAAACCACAGCCTGACATCAAGACAGGTCGTAACCGGTGTTCACTATGCAGACGAAAAATTGAATAGCGATCCACTCGCCGCGTTAATTTCCGATCATGAAGTAACAGCTGCAAAATATGCAGCGTCGAGTTCTAACGGCGCTATACAAGATGAGGAAACTGCAGCGTTTATTTCGAAAGTCGAAGCAAAAGCAGCAGAGCCGGAAAACCATGACGTGGCCTCTGTGCTTCCGGCAAACTTGCTGACTGGAGATTTCTCTGTCCCGGACATTGAGATCAGGCAGGCAGCCGTGGATACACTTGATGTGATCACCGAGTTCATCGCACAAAAGTACACCCCTGAGATTGCGGAGGTCGTGGAAGGCCGAGTTGTAGAAGCAGGATTGTTTGATGAGCTCCTTGCTGAACAGGTCGATCCAAACAACAGCGTTGAACTGCGCGAGACCATCAGTATCTTCATTGATGCGATCTGGGAAGAAGCAAAGAAAGTTCACATCGAGTCTATCCTGTAAATGATCAGGAAAAGCGCCGAACCTTAGTCGTCGGCCTTTGCTAAGCCTGTAAGCGAACCAAGCAAAAAAGAAGCGCCTGCTAGGTGGGCAGGCGCTTACAAACCCCGGGCAAGGGATAGTTTAACGATGACCGCTGCTCTTACTCGGCAGCTTGTTTAACTTCTAAAAGGCCAAAGAGATTGCGCGGATCAGCCGGTTCAGCAATCATCTCCAGGTCCTCAGTTGTTTCGTCCTGCTTCACAAGATCATAGATGTAGCGCAGGCCGGAAAAGTCCTCGATGGCAAAGCCAACAGAGTCGAACAAGGTAATATCGCGCTCGGTGGTGCGGCCCTCAGCAGCTCCTGTAATCACTTCCCAAAGCTCAACAACCGGATAGTCATCATCCAGCTGCTGGATCTCACCTTCAATGCGGGTCTGTTCCGGGTATTCAACGAAGATCTTGGACCGCAGCAAAATGTCTTTGTGCAGCTCGGTCTTGCCAGGGCAGTCGCCACCAATCGCGTTGATGTGCACACCAGCGCCAACCATGTTGTCGGTCAGGATGGTCGCCTTCTGCTTATCCGCCGTCACCGTGGTGATGATATCCGCACCCGTGATCGCTTCTTCAGAGCTGCGGCAGATGGTGATGGTGAAGCCTTTACCATCAAGGTTTGCAGCACACTTCTCAGTCGCTTCTGCATCCGTATCAAACAGGCGCAAGTTGGTAATGCCCATCACCGCCTTAAACGCCAGTGCCTGAAATTCAGACTGAGCCCCATTACCGATGATTGCCATGGTCTTGGAATCTGCTCGTGCCAGATGCTTTGCCGCCATAACAGAGGTCGCTGCAGTACGCAGAGCAGTCAAAACAGTCATCTCGGAGAGGAAGAACGGGTACCCCGTGTCCACATCAGCAAGCATGCCAAACGCAGTCACTGTCTGCTTGCCTTCCTTGGTGTTCTTCGGATGACCGTTCACATATTTGAAGCTGTACAGCTCCCCGTCGCTGGTCGGCATCAGTTCGATAACGCCAACTTTGGAGTGGCTTGCAACACGAGGTGTTTTGTCAAACAGAGACCAGCGGCGGTAATCTTCCTCCACATACTCGGTCATGCCCTTCAAAACAGTCTCGATACCGTGTTTGTTGACCAAATCCAAAATTTTAGAAACGCTTACGAACTGGACCATATGGGGATACCTATCTTTTATTGTGTTGCTTGCGATCAGGCGCGGTTTGGATGGTCCAGCACCTGTTTGCCAAACAAGCTGGAAACCAAATCCGCCATCAAAGTCGCTGTTCGGCCACGCACATCCAGGAATGGGTTCAGCTCAACCAGATCCACAGAAGTGACCAGCTGACTGTCGCAGAGCATTTCCATAATCAGATGCGCCTCACGGAAAGTCGCACCGCCAGGAACCGTCGTGCCCACTGCTGGTGCAATGTCCGGGTCCAGAAAATCCACATCAAAGCTCAGGTGCAGACGGCCATTGGCGGCCTTCACACGCTCCAGAAATTCATTGATTGGCTTGACCACACCGTTCTCATCAATCCGGCGCATGTCGTAGGTCTCAATGCCGGTTTTCTGCAGGGCAGCCCGCTCCGCATTGTCGACGGACCGCAAGCCCATCATGCAGATATTTTCTGGCTTGATCGTTGTGTTCAGCTCCGGATAATACCCCTCAAAACCGGAGAGACCACAAAAGTAAGCCGCGGGCGTGCCGTGCAGATTGCCGCTGGTCGTTGTGCTGAGATTATGGAAATCAGGATGCGCATCCAGCCAGAGCACAAACTGCTCTTCGCCAGCTTCCGCCGCCGCACGGGCAATACCGCTGACAGTTCCAGCTGCCATGGAATGATCGCCGCCAAGGAAGACAGGCAGATGACCTTCACGAATTTCCGCCAAAGCCACGTCATGGAGCTTCTCAGTCCAGCTGATTGTCTCACTCAAATGGTGGACAGCGCTGTTGGAATGAACCCGATCCCGACTTGCCTCTGGTAAAATGTTGCCTCGGTCTATAACGGAGTAGCCGAGTGCTTCCAGGGAGTCTTGCAGTCCGGCGGTTCGTAGAGCATCCGGGCCCATCAAGCAGCCCTGAATGTTGGTTCCTGTCTGTACAGGTGCCCCGACGAGCACAACGGTATTCTTCATTCCCACTTCCCGATTAAATCCGATATGGGGTATTATCCTTGTGGAAGTGGCGGTAAAAAGCTGGCATTGTGATCAAAATGGTGGTCGCATTGGCCAGATTGGTAAGTAAGGTTACGCACTTTGGATGATATAGATCAAAAAATCATCGCGACACTACGTAGAAATGCGCGTGCGAGCGTTTCTGATCTTGCCCTTGAGCTGAAGATTTCTCGCTCGACTGTGCGCTCACGTATGGAGCGTTTGAAGTCTGTTGGTGATATTCTCGGCTACACGGTTGTGCTGCGGGGCGATGTCTTTGAACAACCCGTTCGTGGCATTATGATGATCAAGATCGAGGGCAAAGGCACCCAACGCATCGTCGATCACCTCAACAAGATGACCGAGGTCACTGCCTTGCACACAACAAACGGCAAGTGGGACCTGATCATGGAGCTGGGAACTGATACGCTCGTCCACTTTGATGATGTGCTGCGCCGCATCCGTCTGATTGACGGCATCTCAGCCAGTGAAACCAACCTGCTCCTCTCCACCAAACGCACCAACGAAGCCCGCCGCAACGTGATGCTGGATTAAGGGCAGAGAACAGCGTATCTCCGAAAAGTGGAAACCGGTTTTCGGATAAAGATATGCAAAAAACAAAGACCAAAGCAGTTCATGTGTTTCAACTTAAATGCGAACTGCTTTAGGCTTTCGAGTTTATGCCTCTCGTCAACTTGTCGCTCCAGAAAGAAAGCCTCGGATTAGATAATTGGCTTTCATGCACAAACAGAGCGAGACACATTGGCGGCACAGGCAAAGGGGGGCACGCAATTGACAGACTGCTAAGGGAGCCGGATTGAAGCATTGAGGGAAGACAGACAATCAGATCTGTACCTTTCAGAAGAACACCCAGACTATCAAAGTCAGAAACGCGTAGCGCGATGTTTCTCTTCAAGCCCTGCTCGGCTAACAGCTGATCAATTCCTGAGCTCCTGATCTCACCATGAGAAACCACCGCATGATTTGCAGCGCAATATTCCGTTAAAGTCTGAGGTGCAGAACACACAGAGCTGTCATAGAAAACTGCCATTTCCATATCGACTAACTTACGTTGAATAATATCTCCACCCTCTTTCAAAAGTGTGGGGAACAATGCCAAATCAACATTTCGGTTTCGTAGATTTTCGCGAACTTCCAGCCAGGATCCGGTAGAGCGCAGCTCCAGAGTCATGCAAGGTGCGAGTTTCCGAAGTTCATTGAACATCGGCTTGACCAGGAGATCCCGCTCCAATGCATTCGCTGCGATCTTGAGTGTCCCTACATCTTGCTTTGGTAGGTACGAAGCAGGCATGGCGAGAGTGTCGTAGTCTCTCAAAATACGGTGCGCAACCGGCAAGATCTGAAGCATCCGTTCTGTCGGCTCAATGCTATTGCCCACTCGGATATAAAGTTGATCAGCCAAGGTCTTTCGAGCACGTTCTAGAGAGTAACTAAGCGAGGATTGCGTCATTCCCAGACGAGTAGCAGCGCGGGTTACGGAGCGGGTCTCATTCAACTCTACCAACTGCCTAAGGGTTGAGCCATCTAATGTAAGGTGATCGAAAATCTTCATAACCTGAATCTAATAGGTGTTATCGCTAGAACTCACAAGGCCGTCTATATCTCGACGTTTACATATGGAGCGTCCGATGAAATTTCTATCGAAACTGACAGCAGTCTGTTTGATCTTATTGTCTTCTGCTGGCCTTGCCGGTGAGTTGGAAAAAAACAACAAAGAACTGGTGCTAAATGCTCTGGCAAAAGTGTTCGACGCACAAAAGACTGAGCTGATTGAGACCTATTATCACCCGCAATACATACAGCACAGCCCAGAGGTTAAGGACGGTGTTGACGGTCTGAGCGAAGCGATCACGCAGATGCGGGAAAATGAAATTACCCCTGCGAGAGAAGTCGTGCGCGTTGTTGCTCAAGACAATCTTGTTGCGACGCAGTCACGCGTCACAATTGGTGAACACACAATGATTGTTGGAGATTTATTTCGTGTCCAGGACGGGAAAATCATAGAACATTGGGATGCGAGCCAGATTGAAACATCGAAATCAAAAACCGCCAATGGCAATTCGATGATTGATGGCGGAGGGAACCCGAATGCAGATGTTTCCGAGGCAGACCTTGCTCGGAATAAAGAAATGGCTACTGATTTCTTTGCTAAAGGCATTGCGGGTGATGTCGCGACTCTCAAAAGTCTTTTTGGTGAAGAGTATATTCAGCATAACCCGCAGGTTCCAAATGGGATTGAGCCAATCCTTGGGTTCTTCAAGAACAGTGACGGTAAACTCAGCAATGTCACCGTGCACCAAACCGTGTCTGAAGGGGACCTCACATTTGCTCTAGTAGAGTATGCGGACTGGGGGAATGCAGTGATCGAGATTGTTCGGCATGATGATGAGGGAAAGATCGTAGAACACTGGGATATCGTGCAGGAAATTCCGAAAGATTTCTCGCATGAAAACGGTATGTTCTAGATCCTGAAATATTTCGGCTATTGAGGGATGAAAAGAAAGAGCCGGAGGCGATGAAACGCTCTCCGGCTCTCAAGTTTACAATTACCTTGGCTTGATGGGAGGCGAGTGCCTTACGCTTCTGCTGGCGTAAGTGCTTGTTGTTGTTGCCTTCTCAGTTTTGCCAAGTGGTAAATGTTGATGAACACGCACATGCCGTTGAGCAAAACAACCGGGTAAGCATCAACTGCAACACCATAAATGGTGAACAGGATACAGCCGACCATATTGATCACACGAAGCCACAGGACGTTGCCCATCAGGAGGGAAGTCATCACAGTGATTGAGGCCAGATAGCCTACAAGTTCCATATTCATTATGCCGCAGCCATTTCTGGTGTTGTTGCATATGCAGTTTCCAGAGCCAGTTCCATCATCTGGTTAAAGCTGGTCTGGCGTTCTTCAGAAGAGGTTTCCTCAGCCGTGATCAGGTGATCGGACACGGTCAGCACGCACAGCGCTTTCACACGGAATTCCGCAGCAATTGCAAACAGAGCCGCAGCTTCCATTTCAATAGCCAGAACGCCCATTTTCTGCATCGCTGGCAGCAGTGCAGGGTTGGAGCCGTAGAACAGATCACCGGAAAGGATGTTACCAAAGCGTGGCGACAGACCCAGGCCACCAGCAGCATCAGAACATGCCTTCAGCAATTCAAAATCAGGTGCAGCAGCATAGTCATAGCCAGCAAAGCGATCGCGGATCATTGCGGAGTTGGTGCTGGCGCTTGTCGCGACAATCAAATCACGCAGTTTCAGCTCTTCATCAACACCGCCACAGCTACCAACGCGAATGATTTGTTTCACGCCGTAGAAGTTGATCAGCTCATGTGCATAGATAGAGATGGATGGCATGCCCATACCATGTGCCATAACTGAGATTGGCTTACCCTTGTATTCACCAGTAAAACCAAGCACATTACGCACGTTTGTTACTTCGCGTACATTTTCCAGATAGGTTTCTGCAATATACTTTGCGCGAAGCGGATCACCCGGCATGAGGACTGTTTCAGCAAAGTCTCCAGTCTGGGCGTTGATATGCGGTGTCATCAGATTCTCCTATGCAGCTTGCAAGGAGAAGGGTAGAAATATCTCCGTTTCAAAAACAGGACAATTGTCCGTATCTCTGAATTAAATAATGCAAAAATGACAATTAAATCGCTCGCAGAAATTGGACATAAGGAAGTATTAGAATGGGTCAAAACTGGTCCGTTTCTTCTACGCCATATGGAGCCCGGAGATTACCTGCTCCGGCAAGGCCAAAACCTTGAACATCTGTACTGGATAGAGGATGGCTTCTGCACGGTTAGCTATACCGCAGCCAATGGGCGACGCTTCAGTCATGGCAGGTTCAATATCGAAGATCGCCTTTACGGTGAGATAGAGTTTCTGACGGGCAAACCTATCCAGTTTGATATCCGCTGCGATGGTCCGGTCAGCGTGCGCGTCATCCCGATTGCAGAGCTGGAAGCCTTGTTGGTGCAACACCCTCACGTGGGCATCTGGCTCAGCCAATGTCTGGCGGATACTTATCAGGGTGTCATGGACCGGGTCACCTCGCACTTCATGTACCCGCTGGCCTACAACATTGCGAAAGACCTGCTCCTCCGTGAACGCGGCAACAAACCGCCAATCCAGTTCGAGCGCGTCTTCCGCGAAGCCGAACGCTTCGGCTGCTCAGAACGCGTCTACCGCCGCGCCGTCAGCCAACTGATCGAAAACGGCTTGGTCGAAAAACGCGGCCGCGAACTCAAAGTCGCCAACCACACCAAACTCGAACGCTATCTGGCTGAAGAAGAAGAGCGGTAAGCCATTCAATGTCGCAGTGCTTCGCTGAATTTGACGTTGAACGAGGCGGAGTCCCAAGGGTCCAGAATGATACGGACAATGTTGACACCTTTGGGCTTATCTAGATTGTCTAGCAGTTCAGCCATGTCTTTTTCGGTGCGGACTACGAAACTGTTACAGGTTTGGCCCTCTACACCGCCAAATGCTGAGCCTAACTCCTCGTAGTTCCAGACGGGTGTGTTGTTATAGGAGCGTTCCTTACCAGGATAGATCTGCCGCTCAGCCCCATAACCTTTGTTATCCAGAACAAAGAGAACGCAGTCAGTTTCATATTTGATCAGCGTTGAAAGCTCTTGTGCAGTCATATGGAAGGCACCATCGCCAGTGATCATATAACACCGTCGTCCTGATGCTTCCTTTGCAAAAATACCTCCGCAAAACAAAGCGAAGCCGGCTCCCAGTGATCCATAGTTTCCGCAACCATGAATATCGACACCAACAGGATACTCTGCCTGAGAGGCATTAATGTACCCGCCTGTATCTCCAAACATGACATCACCAGCTTTGGCATAATTTGCGAACTGAACAAACAGACGGTCGATTGTCAGATTTTTGTCCGTTGGATCAAACCTGTCGCTTCTTTGAAAGCTAAAGCGCCGCGCAGTCTTGGAAATTTCGAGTGTTCTAGCCTGATCATTTTTTGCCTCTTTGAGCAGGGCCGGCAAAAAGTCTCGCAAATAGACTTTATCATAGACATGATTGTTGATGAGGACTTGGTCAAAATCCATCCAGATGCAATCCTGCTCTTCGCCAAGCTTACTGGTGAAAACACCGGTGTCGAATTCGTTAAGTGTCATGCCCGCGACAAGGGCCAAATCTGCCGTTTCAACAGTCGTCTTTGTCGCGTCGCAGCTCATGGCACCCATATACAGGCCTGCCGCATTCGGATGACCTTCAAAAGCGGGAATTTTGCCAACAAATGTTGTCGCGACACTGGCATTGAGGCATTCAACAAGGCTCTTGGTTTCTTCAATCAGCTTCTCTCGCTGTAGTAGATGTCCCGTCACAACACTGCGGGTCTGTGAGCTGTTGAGCAAGCCAACTGTATGACACAAGGCAGCTTTCAGGTTCACCTGTGAGGATTGATTGAGCCAAAGATCAAGAGGTTCTGTTGGCTTTTCTACTTCAGCCAGTTGAAGATCGTAAGGAATTTCAAGATAAACAGGCTTTTTCCTTTGCATTGCTGTGCGGATGAGATCATCAATCTCAGCCGAAGCAGTCTCCAGCCGGGTTAATCGATGAGAAGCGGCTGTAATCGGACGAAAAGCCTCCAGACAAGCATCGAAATTAGTATCTATAACGTGGTGCAATTTGCGTGGTGTAGGCGTGGTCAGAACTTCAATTGTCGGGGTGCCTGCAATCACAATCATTGGTGTGCTGTCTGCGAATGATCCACCCACCGCATTGGCAGTGCTAAGCGAACCAACACCGTAAGTCACGGCAACAGCACCAAAGCCAGACATCTTGGAATAACCATCCGCTGCATACGCACCATTAAGTTCATTACAAACTAGAATATGCTCCACGCCATGATCTTGGTCGATCAGCTCATCAAATAAAGGCAGAACATAATCGCCGGGAATCCCAAAGACATGGTTGGCACCAACCTCTTTCAAACGAAGAAAGAGATAGGTAGAAACAGACACTTTCGTTGATTGAGATGACATGGAAACGCTCCTCTTAAGCAGTTTCTTTCATTCTCGCATGAGATCTGAGTAAACCGCCTACTGGCTTGCATTTAGCGATACTGAGCGTTTCCATCCGCTTTAAAAAATTACTGCATTTCAGTCACTGAAATAACTTATTCGGCAATAAACAACAGCACTTCATGCGGTGTATTCATGGTGCCGTTGTGTTCTTCCAAACACCTGGTGATCTCAGCCATGAGCTAACCAATCTTTGCAATTACAATTGAAGGAACACAGGCAGCATACTATGAATGAAGGAAGGCACCACCAAGCAAACAGGGGAGGGAATGTTTGCAGCACAATCACACATGCGCGTCTCTGCCTGAAACGCTTGCTCAGGCCTGGCATCATTCAGGCGAACTCGGGGTCTCCGGCCCAATCTTGCCGGATGGGTGCAGGGATCTGATCGTCACGGAAGTAGAAGGCAAACGCCCGTCGTGGCACGTGTCAGAGCTGTTCGATGAGCCGCACCAAACTGAACGAATAACTGTTAAGCGCATGATCGGCTTTCGCCTGAAGCCGGGCACGCAGGTGAACGAACACGACCTGATCAAAGCACTGAGCGTGCTGGGCTCCTGGGATGAAACCACCATCTGCAAATTGCTTGCAGACCACACCCGCCTCAACACCAGAGTATCCGAAGCGCTGGGCTGTATCGCGGAGGAGCAATTGTCCATTGCCGCCTCCGCTGGAGCGTTGGGGGTGACGCTCAAAACCTTGCAGCGCACCTTGGCACGCCACACCAGCCGCTCGCCTGTCTACTGGCGCCAGCTCGCCCGCATCCGCAAAACCGCGCGCGCTATTGAAACCGCAGAAGGTTGGGCCGATTTTGCCCTCGACAACGGCTTCTCCGATCAGGCGCATATGACCCGCGAGTTCCAGCGCTGGTTCGGCACCTCGCCCATGCAATTCGCCGCAAACTCTGGCTTCAAACGGCAGGCTCAGTCCATCGCGTTTGGGTGAGCCTTAGCCTCAAACCGGGGCCGTCACTGGCGAGCAAATCTCAATCAGAAAGCCGTTCATATCCTTCACGTAGGATGTTGTCTGCCCCCATGGCTCGTCTTTGACCTCCTGCACAAGCTCAGCACCGGCTGCCAATGCTTTTGCAAGGTTGCCAGCCACATCGTCAGTCTGGAATGCAATCTCAAAGCACGGATTGCTTGCATCCGCCTGCGACGGGTTTTTGCCAAGGTTTTTCATCAACTCGAAGGAGGAGAAGGACAGCGTCGTCTCGCCGGTTTTCACCTCGCCATAATCCCCTCCCTCAGTGATCAAACCGGCCTCCACATCAAATGCCTTGCAATAAAAGTCGATGGTCTCACGAGGGCTCTCAACGTACAGAATAACGTATTTCAAATGCATGGATTTCCTCCTGTTTTCATGAGGATGACCCTAGTCAGGCACGGTGCCCACGTATTGAAAAAAAGCGACACTTTCATTGGCAGAACTCTGGTCAAACTTGAATGCAAAGCGGAGGGAATCTGCTAGGCTCCCTCAGGTTCCTGCCAGCGAGGCTGTCTCATGCGCAATTTCCGCAAAGTCCTGTACGTGCTCATCACCTGCTTCATCAGCATCTACGGCGCCTACTTCGCCTACACATCGTTTTATGAAGGTACGCTGTTCAATGTCATCGCTGGCCTATTGATTTGTGCGGTTGGCATCGTAGGCCTCTACGGCACATTTAGCGGCAAAACGCAGGACACAGAGTAAGGGGAGGGATGATGAACGACTTATCAGAATACAAGGCTAAATCAGGCCGGTTTGAGCCAGTCTGGACAATCGAAATCCAAACGCTGGAGGAGGACACTGACCGCATATTAGACGCCGTCATGCAAGTGCACCCGCTCAGCTTTGGGCGCTACCAGCGCAACGCCAGTATTTCGGCGGTTGGCAAGGAAACAGCACAGCCCGAACCAAACTCAACCACCACAACCCACATTGAGGGCTTTCAGGCTGGCATGACAGAGACCTACCCCATGGTAGAGCTGAAAATCTCCATTGAGCGCGACCCGAAAGTGCTCGAAAAAGTCATGGACGCCATAATCTACGCTCACCACTACGAAGAACCCGTCATCTTCCTCCGCGAAGACTGGGCCAGCCGCGCCGCCTACAACCCCAACAGCACCAACCCAAACCGCTGGTGGAACAACGGCAAAGGCATGCCGGAAAAGGTGGAATGAACCTGAGAGACAAAAAGCTACTTGGGTTAAGCCGAACAGGTTTCTTTATCCACCATACTGGTCCACCAATTATTTAAGGTAGCCTGAACGATATAGACGAAGAAATTTAGGCAAATGGGTAAATCTTTGCTCGCCCAAGTAGCGCCCTGTGTAGACATTGATAGTCCAATTGTTCCAACTTCTGCGGGGGCATCCCATTCTTGGTGTTGAAAAGGAGGGCTACACATAGGAGCAGGGAACGGCTTTCCGTCATGAAGGGCAAGAGACCTGTATTTATAAATCGCTTTCATTGTGTCGCTAAAATGTCGTTCTGAGAAGTCTAGCTGGAACCTTTCGTAAGGTCTTTTTTCAGGTGGTTCTGGTTTGAAAAGTGCAGTGAAATCCAAAAATTTCTTTGTCGCTTTTTGACTGCCTCCGAGAGCTTTGGCTATTTCGCTGAAAACTTTGTTACTGGAGTTCTCTTTGATAAACTCAGTTATTTCTGGTTGTGCGACCTTAAAAGCATCTACAGACTTAAGTTTGCCTGTTTGGTGAAACACTGCCGCAGTCTCCAACGCGCTTGTCAACATTAGCCAAGCTTGCTCCGGAGCACTCTCAAGTATCCAAAGAGCATCTTGGAAGAGCCGAGCTGATTTAACAAGCGATGAGTATTTTTCTCTAGAAAGACTTTTAAGCCGATTGAGGATTTTAAGATCACATAGTTGAGCTGGTTGAAGAACAAAGGGGGCAATTGGTTGAAGTGTTCCTTGTTGAACACTCGGTATAGCGGTGCGCTCAGGCTGTGGCGTTCCCATCGGGTCGTGGTCATTCCACCCGAATGATCTTACTTCGCTCCCTGCTTTGAGGCGCACTCCGAGCCGAAGGGAAGCTAATGCTGCAAGTTCATCCTGCATGGTTCCTGCATGATATTCTTGATCAGAAGTATGCGTAAAAGAGATTTTGGGTAAATCTGCTGCTTCAGCATACCAATTGACTCTTAAAACAGCAGCTGGTCTGATATTGCCGAAAGTTGCGTAACCGGGAACTAAGTTAAGGAAACTAAATGGAAGGCCATCATTCAGTGTTCCAATAAGTTGAGCATCTGAGTATAAATTGAACTCAGAAGTCCCTACGAGTTCTTGCGAAGCATTATACGCCATTAAATTTACATAGGATTGCAATCCATCCAAAGGGCTGATCGTAATGATGTCCATTAATGAAGGTCCGATGTAGGTTGAGCTCGATGCAAAAACTTCTTGATATAGCAGTTTTCTACACTGACATGTTCTAATGGGCTTGTCTTCAACGTGTATACCCCAACCCCATGCCTTTATGGGGTAATTCCATTTCCTCTCATTGACACCCGCAGCAAGACGGCGCATCCTTAGTTTGAGGCGTCGAAACCTCTCACAGAGCGGTCACCGCTGCCGTTTATTGGCGGTCTTTTTGTGTCTGGAGTTAGGTCTTCAAACGCAAACTCTCGCTTATGGGCGGGAGGGCGGTGAATACAATACCCTTCGCGGGGGAATAAACCCGCCTGTCTCTGTCAGGTTTCGAACCTCCCGCTCGCCAGTGGGTTGTCGAAAGCTTTCTGTCGAGTGGTTTGTTCAACAAGCCAACAGAGAAGGCTTAATGATGACCAAAACTGAAGATGAGAAAAGTGCCCATATGTCCCTTCGCAATGAAGTGGACCAGCTCAACCTTTCATCCAACCACCTCAAAAATCTGGTTTATTCCATGAGTGTGGTGATGAGTGAGCGCATGGAGCACACGCAGGAATATGAAGCGTTGCTGACGCTGTTTGATACTGTGCGCAGCCACATAGAAGATGTGCAGGGATGTAGCGAGAAGATATCGGAATTGCTCGAGCCTTGCGCGCTGGACCTCACCAAAACCTAACAAGCATAGAGAGTGAGCAGAGGCATAACCTCTGCTGAACTTGCCTGAGAGGCAATGCGCTTCTCAGGCTTTTTCAGTGTATCTCCGAAAAGTGGAAACCGGTTTTCGGATAAAGATACGCAAGCACAACAGCTAAAGCAGTTCAGCTTAAATGCGAACTGCTTTAGCTAAGGTCTGCTTAGAACTGTACAGGCACAGTCTCGCCAGTAGAAATCTTACACTCGCCAACGCCGCCATCTGAAAAACCAGAGCTTGGGTTGCTCAGAGTAATCTGGCACTGCATGGAGCGAGCAGCGCTGAACAGCACGCCTTTGGCTCTTGAGTTGTACGTGGTGGAAGAGCTGGAAGAGAAGAAATCATCGTCGTCATCGTCATAGAAGAACCCGTCTTCGACGCTCTCGGTCTGCTTTTTCTCTGTCACCAGCTTACCGGTGAAAAACTCGCCGCTGGAAAGTGTCGCCACAGCGGAGGCCGCGCCATCATCGAGGAATTCTTCCGTCACCTGAAAAGTCACGCTCTGGGAGTTCTTGCCGTCTTTGCTGACAACACGTCCCTGTCCGGTTGTGGTGGACTGACAACCCGCCAGAACTGCAACAGCAGCAACGCACACACCGATCTTGAAAATAGTCTTCATTGTAATTCACCAATCCCGAATAGTTAAATGTCGGTTTTGGCTGTCTGGAAGTCGTTTCAAATAACGCAGTCACCACAGCCAAAAGCCCCTGAACCGGCTGTAGGTCAGGGGCAACTTGGTCGGCAATCACAAAAAGCACAGTGTGAGAAAAATTTCGCTCTCTAAAACTCGACTGGGAACGACCCTCCAGTGGAGAGCTTACACTGCCCAACACCACCATCAGAGAAACCATCAGCCGGATTGGAAAGCGTTACAACACAGCGCATGCTCCGCTTTGCGCTGAACAAAACTCCGCGGGCATAAGGACTGTATGTGGTTGAGAAGGTGGAGACGAAGAACGGCCCGTCGTCAAAGCCGTCAAAATCATCGAAGTCGTCGAAATCATCAAACCCATCATCGAAGTCGCTTTCTCCAATGTTGGTGGTCTGGCTCTTCGCAGTAACGAGCTTACCGGTAAACACCTCGCCATCTGGCAATGTGGCCGTCGTCGCTGCTCCGCCACTGCCAAAGAAATTCTCGGTCACTTCAAAGTTAACCGCTTTACCGCCTAGACGACCTTGCCCGGGCGTTGTTGTCTGGCAACCCGCCAAACCAGCAATGGCGACCAGGCACAAACCTGTCGTGAAAAAGCGTC
Source organism: Pseudovibrio sp. Ad46 (assembly GCF_001623065.1). NCBI lineage: Bacteria > Pseudomonadati > Pseudomonadota > Alphaproteobacteria > Hyphomicrobiales > Stappiaceae > Pseudovibrio > Pseudovibrio sp. Ad46. The sequence goes on from NZ_LMCG01000005.1 coordinate 447,689, forward strand.
TCATTCTGCGTTCCAATCCCGACTTAAAATGCAAACAACTCAGGGCAGAATTACAGAAAAATGTTGCCAAACGTATTCAAACACCGCTTGCAACAAATGCTGAAACATCAGCGAAAATGTACACCGGCAGACTACTTTTTCTTGCCGTGGCGCACAGCTCCACGACGCTTGAAAATGGCTTTACGTTTCTTGATTGTCTGCTGCTTCAGCTTCCGCTCCATATTGGCGATAATGGTGTTAAGGAAGCCAAATTGCACCTCTGCTTCCATAACCCTGCCTTTGCTCAGGAAACTCTCAATCTTGTAAGCTGCCTCACTGGCTGTTTCGTTGTTGTCTATAAAGAGGGCCAGATCGTCATCATCCTGAATAGCACTGCGTTGGCCGAAAAGTTTGTTGACGGTATCAGTCAGCTCCTCAACTTTCGCCAGATAACTCTCAATTTTCGCAGCAGTACGTTGCCCACGTTCAAACGCAATTCGCACGCTCTCCATAGCAATCTGGGCATTCTCAAGAGCATCCCTGGCTTCATCTATCCGGGCGAGATCTTCTGCCTTGCTGAGATAAGCTTCGGCATTCTTGACCATGCTCTCAAATTTAGCGAGCTCCTCGGAGTTCTTAAAGAGGTCCTTGTTTCTGTCATAGGACTTGAGTTCGCGATAGATTTGCTCAATGCCAATCTTAACATCTTCCTTGGCATCAAGATCCGGTGTCTGGTCTTTGCTTTCTTCTTCAACAGCTGGCGCAGGAGCTTGCTGCAACATCTCTTGTAAGATCGATGCGCATTCATTGAACTTGTCGAACTGCTTCTCCGCCTCCTTCCCTTCATCTATTTTCAGATGATCCAGCATGATCTGGATGCAAACCAATGCCCTTGCGTGATGTATCGCAAAGCGCTCAAGAAGCGCTTCATTTCCGTCAAAGCGATACTGGTCGGCATACAGCTTTGACAATAAGGATTGTCTGTCACTGACTTCCAGGATCATTTCAGAGCGCAGATTATCCCGATCGATGCGTGTTGCTTCATAGGCTTCCTCAAAAGCTCGCCGGTCATCCTCAATCTTGTCCATCATGGTTTTGGCAAAGCCGGCGAGTTGGTCTTTGATGGCCTTGCGAAGATTAGTCAGCGTTTCCTGAGAGGTTTTGTAAGAGCTATCAAATGAAGTCAGGTCGATGTTCCAGGCATCAAACTCAGCGCGTTTTTGATGAATTCCGGCAACAATGTTCTCATAGTATGCCGCACCTTCAGACAAACCATTCAACAATGAGCTCAGGATCTGTCGGCTGTTGTCCTGTATCTTCTGCAGGATGATCAGATCTTTCTTTGCTTCAGAAAGAGATGCACGTGCGCTTTCCAGATCATCTCCGGCAAGTGCCGTACTGCCTTCTTCATGATGCTGCATCGCGCCAGAATAAGCAGCTTCCAGATCAGTCACATACTCATCAACACAATGCGGTCGTGCCTGACTGAAGATCGTATTGATAGCGGCGCGGGTCTGATCAAATTGCTGCGCCAGCTCAGCTTGCTCCGCACTATGAGGATCAAGAGGTGCCTGTTGCTGTGCTGGGTTCGGTGCAGGCTCAGCTTTTCTTTTCTTTTTCTTCGGCGGCTTCTGCGTAACACAGCGTTCCAGATTTGCCAGAGCGACCTTGAGATTGCTCAAAATAGCCCGTGCATCCCTCACTTTACCTTCTGCAATCAACCCTTCCACCTGGAAGGCGAAATCCGTTGCAATACTGTTGTAGCTCAGGAAGTCGTTTTTATGGTCAGGGTCTTGCAGAGCAATCCCTTGCTCATACACAGCATTGATCCGGTCTTTCGCAGCTTCGGCATCTGCAAGATAACCCTCAACTTTTGCAGCAGTATTCGCGCCGCGCTCATAGGCAATTTCCATGGAATCGAGCGTAATACGAGCATTGTCGAGCGCGTCCTCTGAGGCCTCAAACCTCTTCCGTTCCATAAGGACCGATGCTTGCTCGGCAAAGCCTGCAGCCTTGTCATGCAGGTTGGTGTAGATCAACCGCTCTTCATTGTCTCTGAAGACACTGCCCATACTGTCGTAATCTTCAAGTTCCACATTAATACGTGCAATTGCCTTCTGCAGCATCTCCCGGGCTTCAGCTTCAGTCGCCGCAGTGTTAACCTGCGGCATCCACTGCAAGCTACGGGTTTCTTTCTCCAGTTTTTTCAAACCATTGCGTGAGTTTCCAATAGCCTGATCAGCTTCCTCAACCCGCTGGCCACCCACGCAGGCCTCTGCGTAATCAATAAGTGCAGTCACTTCACCGCAAAGGGCATCAAAGCGGACCAACTGCTTGCCACCAAACTTCTCGTCAGCCTGCGCGTATCTCTCAAAGTCTTTGCGCGCGTCTGCCAGTGGTTCGAGTGTTCTGCGAAGATCCTCAATTTGCTGAGTTTGAATCTGAAGCATTGATTCCGCTTCAGTTATGTAGTCCCGCATGTCAGCCGCACAGTCACGAATGTCCATGATGCTCTCTTGAGCAAGACGGACACTCTTAGCCAGGAGATCGGTGCGTGCGCTTAGGATCGCCGTACGGGCAGATTGATAAGCTGCCTCGAAAGAGGGGAAGTTGACACCGTGGTTCTTTACAATATCCCGTTGACCGTTAAGTCTCTCGACAGTGCTTTCCTGAGCGGTGACTTCACCTGAAAGTCTCTTGAGTTCCTCCTCATCAAAACCTTCCGGTGGAGTGATCTCGATCTCTGAAGTTCCAACAACTGCCTGCAACAACACCTGCTGCATCTGCGAAATGAGTTTTTCAGTTTCCTCCAGCGCGTTCTCACAGTCTATGCCGCGGTTGCTGAGAACTGCATCGTTTGCTTTCTTTGCTGCAGCTGCTGCTTCACCATAGGCCTTATCAAAGGTATTTTGCTGCTGCGGGCTATTATCCAATGTGACGCGCTGACCAGCCAGATCTCGAATTTCTCGCTGGGCGATCGACACCTTCAGCAAAAGCGCGGTACCAGCTGCATCCGCGTAACGTTTCGCGCTGTCCATCGCATCTTTCAGAACAGTGTATCTCTCTTTTGCAACTGCAAGAGTCCTGTCGACCTCTGACACCACATAACCGGAGATCGCTCTGTTCATTTCCGTGAAGTTGTCTTGCGCTGCGTCATAAGCCTTATCGACCGCAGAAAGGTCCACATTCCAGAGCAAGACAGGCTCGCGCTCTTTGTAGACATCCTCAACGCGCTTTTGTTGCAATGCTGCAGTTTTCTTAAGTTCAACCAACTCCTCAACCGCATTACCGCGCCCTTTTTGATAGGCGGATTGCATTGTCTTCAGGTATTGGTCCGCCTTGTCGGCGTGCGCTTTGATTGAGACAAGATCCGTAAAACCGTTTTCATCCTCTTTGCCAACCAGATCTTTAGCCAGCTCAATCTGTTCTTCTCCCAACTCCTTAGCTGCTTCAAAAAGATCCTGACTTTCATCCTCTTCGGTAAAGACAGGTTTGCGTTTTCCGGCAACCCTGATGGACTTGGCAGCCTTTCTGAGACGCTTGAAGAGATTGCTGAGTTCTGCATCGTGCGCTTTTTTGCGGGCAGTCAGCTCATCATCTGGTTCCGCATCGGTTTTTTGAGTGACCTCTTCATTGCTCTCAGCCGTTGCATCAAGGGAAACATCATCAAGCGGGATGTCTTCAAATTCACCCTCCTCAGTGGGATCCCCCTCCACCAACGGGAACTTCCATTGCAAACGCCTGTAGACCTTTTGCGCCCAGTGGTGCTGTTCTGAAGTGAGCTTGTTCTCCGGCATAGGAAACTCCGCAACGTGATGGATTGTTGGTTGTAACTTAGTCTCTGATGTTCTGGATTTGAGGCATAATCGGGCGTTAGACATGAGAATTGAGCGAACTAGTGAAGATAGAATTGTGACCACTTGCAGATATTGAAATAAAACGAATGGTTACTTGCCGCGCGGCTTGCCTTCTCTGAGTATCTCACCTAGTAAAGCCTCGTAATTTGCGAGCAAGGCTGCCAGATGTCTGAGAAACAACCCATTATCGTTATTGACCGTGAAACCGGCGGAGAGTTTGAAGAAACGGTTCTGGGGGAGAAGTGGATCCGTTGGGCTTATCAGGATTCCAGCTCAAGCCTGATCGAAAAGCTGCTGTTCCGCTCCGCTGCGCTCAGCAAGGCCATGGGCTGGTATTATGACAGCCCGCTTTCCAAAGGCAAAATCCAGAGCGCGATTGATGAGTTGAACATCTACACAGCAGAGTTTGCAGACCCGCAGGAGAGCTTCGCGTCTTTCAACGAGTTCTTTATCCGCCACCTGAAAGAAGGCACTCGCCCGTTCGATACTAGCGCAAACACCATCGTCAGCCCGGCGGACGGTCGTGTATTAGTCTTCCCTAAGTTGGATGAAGACACCTTCACCCCAGTGAAAGGCCATCCATTCTCCATCCGCAAAATGCTGCCAGATATCGCAGATCGCTATATCGGTGGTTCACTGGCAATCGTGCGCCTGTGCCCGGCAGATTATCACCGCTATCACTTCCCTTGTGCGGGCGAAATTGTTGATGCAAGAGACTTTCAGGGTGCCTACCACTCTGTAAACCCGATTGCTCTGGGTGCTGGTCCAGATGTGTTTGGCGAAAACAAACGCAGCTACACACTGCTCAAGACCGAAAATGCGGGCACCATGTGCTACGTGGAAGTCGGCGCGTTTGGTGTCGGTAGCATTGTAAATACAAAGACTTCCGGCCACGTCGCTAAGATGGATGAAAAAGGCTTTTTCAAGTTTGGTGGCTCAACAGTTGTTGTCGTGTTTGAGCCGGGTGCGGTAAACTTCAGCGAAGATCTTGTCGCCAACAGTGCTGCAGGTAAAGAAACTCTGGTTAAAGTCGGTCAGCCATTCGCAACGGTTGCCTGAGAAAATCTCCAGATCGCCTAGCATAAGTTGTATTTATCCAGCGTGACTCTTCGTCCAGACTGTCGGCTTCGCTAACAGACTGGACGGGACTATGCCATCTTCACTTATCACTCAGGACCACATCGATACCTATCAGCGCGAAGGTGTCGTACTGATCAAGGGCCTCTTTAAGGATCATGTAGATCTGATCAGGGCTGGTATTGAGCGGAACATGGCAGAACCGGGAGAATATGCAGCAGAAAACCTGAAAGAAGGCGAGGGCGGCCGCTTCTTTGATGACTACTGCAACTGGCAGCGCATTCCTGAGTTTGTCGAGGTGGTGAACAACTCACCAGCAGCAGAAGCAGCAGCAGACCTGATGCAATCCCAAACCGTTCAGATATTCCACGACCACGTGCTCGTCAAAGAACCTGGAACCTCCAAAGCAACGCCATGGCATCAGGATGGACCCTACTACTTTGTTGGGGGACAGCAGACCGTCAGCTTCTGGTCGCCAATGGACGCGGTAACAGGCGCCACCTTGCGCAGCGTCGCTGGTTCTCATCTTTGGGAAAAGCCCGTGCTGCCAATTCGCTGGCTGTCCGAGCAGAATTTTTATGGCGACAGCGACGAGTACATGCCAATCCCGGACCCGGATGCAGAAGGCATGCCGATCCGCGAATGGGAGATGGAACCGGGAGATGCAGTCGCGTTCAACTACTACACCCTGCACGGCGCACGCGGTAATACCACTGAACAGCGCCGCCGCGCATTCTCGCTGCGCCTGCTGGGCGATGATGCCCGCTATATCGAGCGCCCGGGCCGCACATCTCCGCCATTCCCGGGTCATGATATGAAGCCAGGGCAAATCCTGCGAGAAGACTGGTTCCCAATCATCTACAAGCGTTGACGATTAAAGATCAGGAGTGCAGTCAGTTGACCGCACTCCCCAAGCTTTAGCTCCTACCAGCATTCAGAGCGTCCGGCTTGAACTCCAGCACCCAGCACGTTTTCAGATGACCTTTCCGGAAGACGTTTCTGGTTTCGCTGTGATACTGAACCTCACGCAACTCCAGAAAATCTGGCAGCTCATCCTGAGCATGGCTGTTCTTGGCGAGCAGCTCACCCCACTCACGTGCCAGTTTGCTTGGCTTATCGACAATCTCTGCACCCAAGCTGATTTCACCTGTTGGCTTCAGGATCAATTGCGCCCGCGTTTCCGGTTGTAATAAAGCCCGCAAGGAACCTGTCAGCACCGGAAATTCATCAGGCGTCTCCTGAGCTGTTGCGCTTGCTTCCTGCGTTTCCGGATCTTCAACCGTAACTGTTGTGTAATCTGGTTTGGCAGGTTCTGGAGCCGTCTTCTGCTTGACAGAAATCAGATACTCGCTCTTCTTGCCTCCTTCAGGACGCGTGATGGAAACATCAAACAAAGCGACCCAAGGTTGCTCTGAAATCCATTTCTGGATCTTCTTCAGGCTCCCACCCGATTTTTCAATCCGTGCATGAACGTCATCGCGAACATGCTCCATCAGCTTATCCAGCGCAAAATGGGCCTTGCCAAAACTCATCAGCAGGCCATTACCTTTTGTGCCCAAGAAGGTGTCCAGACGCTCTCTCATAGAAGAAAGCTCGCCGGATTGCTTGGTTTGACTGTCTTTCAATTCATTCAGATTGACAGTCAGCGATGCGAGGTTTTTGGCAGCAGCTTGCGGCAGCGCTCTCATCTTGCCGATCTCTGACATGGTATGAGAGGTCGGCTTGTATTCAACCACCCAGGCTGGCTCAAGCATATCGTTCTCAATCAGGAAGCCTTCAATCTTGTGATAGCGAACCTGCTTCAGAATGAAGTAGTCTGGCAACATGGCCGAGATGTTATCACCCCGTTGCTTAGCCGCTACGAGCGTACTGCCCCAAGCCATCGCCAGATCGCTTGGCTTTTTAACGATCGGCAGTTCATCGACACCGTCCTCTCCCGTCGGCACCAGTTTCAGGGCTTCCATCATCTCCTTGGAGCGCAGACCATTCAGAACCAGTTGAGGTTTATCGCGCAGCTCACTCTTCGTCAGTCTCTGCTGCGGAACCACATCACTGTTGTCGAAGAATGTGCTGTTGCCTACTGTTCTCGGAGCAGGATCGTGACGCAGCTCCGTGTTGATGTCGTAATATCCGCCATCTTTCTGAATGGAAACGGAAATCAGCGCCGCCCACGGCTGCTTAGCGATCCATGTCTCAGTCTTCTTGGCGCTGTGATGATCCGCCAGATGCTGCTCAGTCAGCTGTGATGCCACCTCACGCAGGCTGGCCAACGCGTACTGCGCCCGGCCATTCTCATGAGAAAGGCTCTCTGTACTGGAAAGGATCGCATCTCCAAAGCTCATGGCAGCCAGCAAATCATTGCTGGCATTCAGCGCTTCGCCCAGCTGCTTGGAAGTTGCCATTCGATAAGCAACAACATCTTTCTCGATATCATTCAGATAACGCACATCCTGCTCGGTCACAGCGTGTGCTCTAGCAGTATCGACTGCTTCACTCAAACCCTTGCTAAAAGCATTCTGGCGCAAGAGCGTGTTGACATCGCCAACAACTTCTTTGTTCAGGGCCTTCAAGTTCTGGCTCAGGAACACCAGCAGTTCTTTGTGATTACTGGATAAATCCTCTGGTGCTGCCAGTGCCGCGACCTTCAGGAAGGCAAGGAAGCGAGGATCATGAGCGGTATCTTCAAAGACTTGTTTAGCCAACGCACGTGCATCATTGTCCAGCCCGGTTCTGAACTGCATACGCAGATATGTGTCAGCCTTGTCTTGAGCCATACCCAACAGACCTGTGATCAGTCGTTGCTTTTTTGCTGCTTCCGGTCCTTCATGTGCAGTACCTGTCGGGTCATTGATAAAGGCCGTTTTCTTTTCTTGATACGCTTGGAATTGCTGCTCAAGCTCTGGGCTCACCGCCAAATCCAACTCATGCATAGCCAGCATTGCCGGATGTGGTTTTAACTCCAATGGTTCGCTGCGTGGCTGAGGTGCAGATGGTTGCTCAACAGTCTCCAACTTAGGCTGCCCAACAGCTTGGGACGTGCCGTTGACAGCAGCCGTCTGGCTTCCCTCAGGCTTGGGAGTGTCAACAATAACGTAATCGCTCAGATCAGGATCAGATGTCATGTGATCAAGCGTGTTCGCATGTGCAGTGAGCGGGGATTCTGCTCTGGTCGGAACTGGCTTTGCACTCTGTTGTGAGGATGTCGCGGTACTACTCGCACCGTGCCCCATCAACTTCTCTGGAGGTAATCGGTAGCCTTCATAGCGAATCTTCTTTGCTGCGCGTGACATTCCATCCGTAGGGTTAGATGGCTCACCCTCCGGTTTATGATGCTTGTGATAAGCGAGTGGGCGCAATTGAGGGTCTTTCGCCCCGGCCTTTGCTGGAGGGTTGTGCTTTGTAGATTTTCCGTTCAGCTCATCCAGCTGATCCAGCAAGCGATGCACATTCTTTGGCTCGGCATGGCCCAGCTTATGCCCTTTATGAGAACTGGTTGTTTTTTTTGGTGTGGCCCCTTGTTGGTCTGGATTGACCTGAGGCTGCGAAATTTTTGAATGAATTGGAGAACGACCCATGGGACACCTCATTAATTCCCGGTGTTGGCCTCCATTGTTCAGGAGTGCCGGAACACCAACGTGAAAACAGTAAATTCCATTGATTTGCCAGAGTGGTCAGGAACCAATGATCACCATGTCTGAGCCGTACTTGGGCAAAGGCACATGGATTACATCGTCTGCGCTCTCTTCAGCAGAAGGCTGCGCGCGCTCCAGTCGTGCGTTTGCATCAAGCAGCAGATCAAACGCCTTGCGCATATGCTCAACGCCACCACCCGTAGAAACCTCAGTCCAGTGAGAAACGCGCTGTCCGGTGATCGACGCGATGATATGTGGCTGAGTGAATGCGTTGCCGTTGCTTTTCAAAAGCATGAGAGCCTGGTCAGCAGAAAGGTCAACTTTGCGCAGACCACTCGTCAGTGCCATCATGATAAAATCCTCATGATGTTGGCACAAAATCAGATGACTGCGCTCATCGACGCAGAAAAAATAGGCACCATTACACGGCTCTGGCAGGTCCAGATCAAAACTGGACGAAAACGCCCGAACCAACTCATCAAATGCAGTCGTCTCAGCCATGGCATACTCCTCACCATGAGTGGAAGAGATCTTGGAATGAAGATCTCAATGCAGTTGAGATTGGCACTTCTACAGAGGAGCTACTGTGCTGATCGGAACAGTTACTTTCAGAAAATGTAGAAAAACAGAGGTAGGCTGAGAGCTAAGGTAAAATATAGGTTGAATTACTTATTTTCATCTATCGCTCTCATATGAACGGTGTATGCTGGCTAAGTTAAGTTCCTACCTTTTCTCCGGTAATCCATATTTCGATGATTTCGTTTAAGCATATGTATTTGCGGGCATTACCGCTCTTCCTCACTGGCAGCGCTGCCTTGTTCACCAACTGGACAGACACTTACGTCTCCAGCTATTTCGGTGCACCCGCTGTTGCCGCAGTCGGCATCTGCGGCATGATGTTTTATGTCCTGTTTTCATTCTCCAACGGCTTTTCCATCGCAATCCAATCCTTCACTGCTGGATTTCTGACCAGTCGAGAAAACAATGAAGTGCTGGACGCGTTTGTGATCTGTCTGATCTTGGGCGTAAGCTTTGGCCTCTTGCTTACAGCAGCTTCAATCTATTTTCTCGAAGACATACTCATTTTCATGAATCCGGACGCTGAGGTTCGAGAAACTTCTAGGCGATACCTGGAATTCCTCCTCTATGCGACGCCGTTTTATTATATGTGCGGTGCCTCCCGTGGCCTCCTTATTGCTGTCGGCAAGGCATGGACCGTCTCCTACATCGGCATTGGAACGCAAATTGTGAATGCCGTTGCAACTGTCATACTGGCATTTGGTTGGGCTGGAGCTCCTAAACTGGGAATTTCAGGAGTTGGGTTCGGCACCTTCATCGCATTCGCGCTTGCAGCGGTGTTCTATGTGTCAGCAGCCCTACAAGCGATCTCGCAGCAAAAACTGAGGCTTGGGGTCTTGTCTGTGCCTTTGATCATCGAGATTTTGAGGAAGGCAATCCTGTCAGCCTCTCAAAGCACAATCTACGCTCTTGGGATCTTTTCAAGCTATTGGATTGTCGGGCATCTGAGCGTTCTAGCTCTGGCTGTCTATCAGGTTATCACGCAAGCAACACTCATCCCGATTTATATGGCAAATGCCTTGGGAAGCGTGGCGATCAGTCAGGTAGGTCAGGCAGTTGGGGCTAAAGACCTGTCGAGAGCTCAACAAGTTGGCCTGAAGATGATCTCAGGCGCGGCCTACCCAATTGTCATCTACGCTCTGCTCGTCATGGTGCTCTCTGAGGACGTCCTGACTCTTTTACTGGGAGAAGCATTGGATGAACCACAACTCATTATGGTGTTCACTCTCTCCTGCTTAATCTTACCAATCAACATTGCAGGAGCAGTGATGAACTATGTTCTGCAAGGGGCCCAACTGTTCGGGCGAGCCTGGACGGTCTCAGCAATCACGCAATGGCTTATATTTTTGCCACTGGCCTATGTATTCGGCGTCTCAATGAGTTACGGACTGGCAGGTGTAATCTTTGCGGACTTTATTTATCGCGTTGGCTTGTTCCTGACGCAATACAGTTTCTGGAAAGGCTATTCGGAACCTGCATTGGCAAGAGCTTCAGCAAAAACAGGATAAACCGCAGGCCTCTTTCAGACACCTGCGGTTAATTGGCTGGGCAGGCAGCGGAGGGGCTTCGCCTCAAGCCGTTGCCATCTCAGTCTCTGGTTTGTGCAAGCTCACAACAATCGCAACCGCTAAGCCGTTTGCGAAGTAGTAAGTGGCGTCCAGGCCGGTAAAGCCGAAGAGGAGGGGAGCCAATAGGAAGAGCGCACCAACCGCTCCATCAACGGCCAGATGTAAACTGTAAGGCAGCACACGGAGCACACCGAACTGATGATCTGTCAGAAGCGTCAAGATCAACGCTGCTGTGCCTGTGCCAACAGATAGCCAGAGTGCCAATGGGTTGGCAGCTCCAAGACCAAGAATGAAGGGCAAACCGATCAACGCAAAGGCAACGGGATAATCCAGATAAGCATGGATGCTTTTTGTAACGAAACGGAGGGACATGACAGGGTTCCTTTTTGACTGTGTCGGTCTTTCGTTTTGGGCACAGTCAGATTAGGAGAAGCCCCCGTTTTGCTCAATTTCAGGACGTTCAAAGAAATATGCAGATCGTTCAGAATGGATATCAATATGGAACAATTGAGCTGATTTCTCTCAATGAGATGTGCGATACGCTGCAGGTGTTAAACCCACTTCCTTCTTGAAAACCCGCGTAAATGCAGATTCAGAAGCATATCCGGCAAGCGCGGCCACTTCAGATACGCTCATCCGATCATCAACCAAGCCCTGCTGAGCAATCTGCATGCGCCAACTCGTCAGGTATTGCATGGGTGTAAGGCCCATCTTGCTGGAAAACTGCGTCGCAAATCCAGTTCGCGAAAGACCTGCCTCCCGCGCCAAACCCTCTACGCTCCATTCGCGCGCAGGAGCCTTATGAAAGGCTGTCAGCGCTCTACTCAACTGCGGATCAGCAAACCCGGCAAGCCCGAGGTGCTTTTCACCTTCCTGCTCAATGAAACTGCGCAGCGCCTGAGCAAACAAAACCTCAGTCATCTTTAATGCGATCAGGTCACCGCCAAGGCGCGTGCCATGTGTTTCATCTCCGATCAGCCGCAGTGTAGCCTCCATCCAACGCCCAGCAGCTTCCCCATAGTTTGATATATGGATGTAATCAGGCAGCTGATCAAAGATGAGATGGCGAGCATTGCGAGCTAGCGAGATGTGACCACAAATTAATTGCGTCTCACGTTCATCCTGCTCCCCGCCGTAAACCAACACACCTTCGCCGTTATAACCGGAAAGCTCCAGAACACGATCCAGCGGCAGGATGACTTCCTCTTCAGAGCGCCCGCAATAGATGTCATGCGCGGCACCATGAGGAACGATCAGTAAGTCACCTTGAGCGAGCAACACCTTCTTGCCGGTCTCCTTCACCCGCACCATGCAATCCCCTCGGTGGGCAAAGTGAAAGCGGGCTACATTCTCAAAGGAAGGCACGGCAACGCCCCACGGCACTGTAAAGGAGGTGCGGAAGTAAAGCGTGCCTTTGACGGAAAGGCGGGTAAGGATGTCACTGAGCGTATCAAGCATCATCCAATTATGGATGAGAGGTGCTTAAACGTCTACTGCCCTGAACGATCTGATCGATATTGCGAATGATCTACATTATCTGAAATCGTATTGGCGTGTTGTAAGTTTATCCAGTTTCACAAAAGTCAGCGGTACTCGTCTTAGCTTGCGAAGCAAAATGCTTCTCTCTGTTAAACAGAATAAAGAAGAAAAAAATGAAACTAAGACAATATTGCTACATTACAGCGCTGATTATTGTAACCGGGCTGACAGCAATGCCAACAACACCTGCGTATGCTGCATCCGATCACGTACTTGAATTCCGATTTGGTGGCAGGGGGCGTAACCCAGTTGTAGACACTATGCGCAACTATATCTTGGGATGTCTGCCCAACAGAACACGGATTGAAGGTGAGAACCCTGTAGCGGCGGCAGGTCCATGGACTGTTAGAGTTCCTGCGATTCAAGGTCGTGAATATTCGAATGCAGATGTTGAACGTACCCTTATGAGTCAGGGATGTGCTCGCGTTCGTCCAATAAAAGTTGAGGGCGTCAGAGCCTGGGGTCCTTAATTTGTTGCCCGAGGCTCGCAGAGACTTAAAGAGCTTCGGGCACTATCTTATCAAGATCGCACGAAAATCGTTCACGTTTGTCAGAGTTGGGCCAGTGATGACGCTGTCGCCAATTGCTTCAAAGAACCCGTGCCCGTCATTGTCAGCAAGTGACAGCCGCGGATTGATCTCCTTGCCCCAGGCTCTTTGTAGGGTAGAGGGATCACAGTAAGCCCCTGCAATCTCCTCAATCCCGTCAACACCGTCTGTATCTCCAGCGAGCGCGTAGACACCCTGCTGGCCATCTAATGCAACCGCCAGTGAGAGCAAGAACTCCACATTCCGCCCTCCACGACCATTGCCCTTGAGCGTGACTGTCGTCTCACCACCAGAAAGCAACACACAAGGGGCTTTGAACGGCTGTCCATGCGAGGCAACCTGCTTGGCAATCCCGGCCATCACAATACCTACATCCGTAGCCTCACCCTCAACGCTGTCACCCAATATATAAGCTGGAACACCTTGTTTCTCGGCAACAGATGCTGCGGCTTCCAGCGCCAACTGCGGTGTAGCGATCATATGCGTCTCAACAGATCCGAGGTGCAGGTCGCTTTTATCCGGTGTTTCACCAACGCCACTTTCAAGAACCTCCAATGCTCTTACAGGCAACCCAATCTTATACCGCTCCACAATCGCCATCGCATCTGCGCACGTGGTTGGATCTGCAACCGTTGGGCCAGACGCAATGTTAATCGGATCATCACCCGGAACGTCGGAGATCAGTAGATTAATCACTTTAGCAGGATGGCACGCAGCAGCCAGACGTCCCCCTTTAATCTGCGAGAGATGTCGCCGCACACAGTTCATTTCGCTGATCGTAGCGCCACACCGCAACAGCTCCTTGTTGATGCACTGCTTGTCTTCCAGCGAAAGCCCCTCAAACGGCAAAGGTAGGAGCGAAGAACCGCCACCGGAAATGAGGCAGAGAACTGTGTCATCAGCAGAAAGATCAGAAACAAGCTTCAACATGCGCTTGGCACCAGCCAATCCCGCGTCATCAGGCACTGGATGCGCAGCTTCAATAATTTCGATGGACTTGCAGGGAACGTTATAGCCATAACGAGTGATTACGAGACCGCTGAGATCTCCTTGCCAGTTATCTTCTACGGCCCGTGCCATGGCTGCAGAGGCCTTCCCTGCACCAATAACGATGAGCCGTCCTTTGGGAGTGTCAGGTAAGAACTTCGGGATACATTTCTCAGGTTGAGCGGATTCAATGGCCGCATGAAACAGGCCACTCAGAAAACGCTTAGGATCAACTGCCATTGCTGATCACCCCCGATTGCTACCGAAAAGTTTCGGTTATCTTTTTGAATTTCTTCGTATTTTCTAGCTTTAACCCGCAGGCATTTCCAGCAAAAAACAACAGGCTCCGCTCTCTGGTGAGAAAGCGGAGCCTGTTATTTTTCGAAACTTCATCGAAACCTGAAAAACTACAGAGAGTTATCTCAGCAGGAAGCCGTTACCAACAGGGTCATCATTTTCCCGCCAGAAGGTTGCTTCTCCGCTGTAATGTGCTTTGCCTGCTACCTGCGCGATGATTGCATCATGTGGTCCGCATTTGGCATCCGCGAAATAAGTGCCTTCAAAGCTTGTTGCAATCAGGCTCTCAAATCGCCGCGTCTGCCCTTTGCTAATCAGACCCTTAGCGGCTTGTGCAGCCAATCGTGCGGTTACACCGGACCCGGTTGGGCTGCGGTCTACCTGGCTGTCAGCAAACACGCAGATGTTCGCAGTTGGGTCAGCGCTGTAAGCGTCATTTCCATCTGTCAGGATAGTTCCATACAGGAATGCAAGATCAGCATCATCCGGATGCTGAAGCGTCACTGCTGCACGGATAGCATTGCTAACGGCGTTTGCAGCATCAACCAGATCACGTGTTCGGGATTTCTGTACATCCAAGCCAAACGCAGAAGCAGGCGCCAGACCATAAAATGCGCCTCCATAGGAGACATCGACGGTCAGCTCACCCATGCCTTTCACATCAACCGTCACGTCGCGGGAGTGAAGGAATGCTGGCACGGAATGGAAGGAGACTGCATCAGGAACACCGTTATCGACCTCGACGGAAGCAACAACCAACCCACAAGGACATTCAATGCGCACTTCAGTGATGGGCGACTTGGCCTCAACCAGCCCATGATCAATTGCGTATCGCCCCAGAGCAATCACCGCATGACCACACATGGTGCTGTAACCTTCATTGTGAATGAAGAGCACACCAAAATGAGCATCCAGGTGAGACGGTTCAACGAGGATCGCGCCGTACATATCGAAATGACCACGAGGCTCAAACATCAAAAAATGCCGGAGGTGGTCAAGGTTATCTCGTGCATAGCGACGCTTTGCCAAAATGGTGTCGCCGGGGATCTCCGGATAGCCGTCGGTTACAATACGAAGCGGCTCGCCGCCTGTATGCATGTCGACAACACTTATTTTCTGTTGTTTATCCATGTTCTCCCCCAGAACTAGTCGGAATGCCTTATTTCCGAATTGTTTGTCTTAGCATAGAGCTCCTTCAGCGCTTTCCATTTAATTAGTTGCAATTGATCGGAAAAATGCGCTCAAGCAAAACGAGCCCCTTCATAGCGTGCACAGGAGGATGGCTCAATATGCTGTGAAATATTACTGCTCAAGTGATTTGGAGTTTTTCTTAAGATGCTCGTGGCTCTTGGTGTTTATGGTGGCTTGTTTGCGTTTTCATTTCTAGCTGCCACGCTAGCTCCGGGCTCATCAGAGGCAGTCCTCAGCGGCTTGTTACTAGCGGGAGGCTGGGATCCGGTGATCTTGATCGCATCGGCTTCGCTGGGCAATGTCGCCGGCTCAGTGTTCAACTGGTATTGCGGACGTTTTCTGTCTCACTATAAAGACCGGTCGTGGTTCCCGGTAAAAGAGCATCAATTCAAGCAAGCTGTGCGCTGGTTTAAGCGATATGGACAAGCCTCAATGTTGCTCGCATGGGTGCCAATCATTGGCGACCCACTCACACTCATTGCCGGCACTTTGCGCATGAAATTCATGAACTTTCTGGTGCTGGTCGCAATCGGCAAAGTTGCCCGATACCTGTTTGTGTATTACGCAGTCACGTTTTGGCAGGGATAACCCACGGATTAAGCGTGGTTTTAAATAATCAATTCTGATTAGAGTAAATGGCCGAACCCTATGGGTTCTATAGATAAAATTAATTTTATATGTGCAATGCAATTTATCATGACTTAGCGGAAATATCGACAATGCAGAAGGGGGGTGATAGAGAAAAACGATCTTTACTCGAACTCACCTTTTGGAAATGCCTTCGTCCACGTCTAACGTCTCCATCGCTTATCGCAAACTGAAGCAAGCAATCCTCGAAAACCGGCTCGGTCCGGGTACGCAGGTGCTCGAGCAGGAAGCGGCTACCCAGCTGGAAATGAGCCGTACGCCAGTGCGTGAGGCCATGCTAATGCTGCAGAAAGACGGGCTCGTGGAAATGCGCCCGCGTCAGGGTATGCGCGTTCTTCCAATCACCGTCGGCGATATCTCAGAGATCTATGAGATCCTTGAAGTTGTTGAAGGACTTGCCATTCGCAAGCTTGCTGAAAAGCCAATTAGCGAAAAGCAGGCGCGTGCACTGGAGGACTCTGTTACCCTGATGGATCTCTCACTTGAACGTGGAGACCTCAGCGTTTGGACATCTGCTGACAAGAAGTTTCACGAGGATGTCGTCAAGTTTAGCGGCAACGTGCATCTGGAAACTGTCTTCCTACAGCTCTGGGACAGATCGCAACGCGCACGCAACATGCTGCTGAAAGCGCATGGTGCCCCTGTCAACTCCGCGCAAGAGCATTGGGAGCTGTTGAAGTTCATCAAAGAAGGCAAAGCGGCGGAAGCTGTCGAGTTTCAGAAAAGCTTGCGTGCTGAGGCCGCAGAGCAAATCTGTAAAATGATCTTTGACGTGATGAGCGGAATGGTCCCGTCAAACTAAAAGCGGGACCGAAGCCCCGCCTTTCCTGAAATCTTAGTCTGCTTCCCAGAGGTGTCCGGGTTTTCCGGTCACATATCCGTTTGCCAGCGCACCTGGCAGCTGTTGTGTTTGCAGACGTGCTACGGCCTCGGTACTTTCAATCTTTCCGTCAACAAGATCACGATAGATCTCGGCAATCGCAATCATATCAATATCATGCGGTGAAAGACGCAAGCGGCCAACGCCTTTTGTCAAAAGCTCGTCGCGGCCAAGCGTGATGGCTTGAACACTGTGAGACAGTGTCTGAATACCATTCGCTGCAAGAAACTTCTGATCATCCAGTGTCGTCACATCCATGCCGTCAAGATCACGGTCACAGATGAACTGACAGTTATCTTTATGCAGCTTGTGAGCGCGTGCATGGTAGCAGCGACCAGAGACAGCCAGTGGCAGACGACCAAATGCAAACAGCTCGATGGTGAGATCTGGCAGAGCCTGCGCAATCGCTTCAACAGACTTGATCGGCAGTTCAACGGGCGGGCAGAACGTTTCCATACCCAGGTTTATGAGAACCTTCGCTGTCTGCTCATTGTAGATGTTGAGGAACGGCCCACCAACGAAAGGTTCACCAGAGCGTTTATGAACACTCGCAATATCGTTAGCTTCTACCAGTTCGCAATCTGCTGAAAGGGCATTGATGGACTTACGATCACGCATGGTGACGGGCAGCGCAATCGTTGAGAAGACAACTGTTTTACCTGCATTGGTGAGGCGCTCATAAATCTCAGGCCACACCTTGTCGTTAAACGGCATGCGTTTGCCACAAATAACTTCGCCAATGTAAACGCGCTCAACTGGAGCTTCATCTGCTACACGCGCATAAAAGTCGACGAGTTTTTCGTTGGACCAGTTGAAGAAGTTAGGACCAATGGAAAGTTCGATCTTGCTCATGATTGGTCCTTATCTCCAGATCTTTTTGTAGGCGCCGGTGGTTTCGCGTCCACCTTCTGTCATTGCGCTCAACATGGCTGAAACTTCTTCTTCCGCATTGCCGCCTGCATCCATGGCATCAACAGCTGCACGGAAGGCTTTCACTACCTGTGAAATGTAGGCTTTACCGCGCTGGCGACCTTCAATCTTAACTGCGGTCACACCTGCTTTTTGAAGGCGCGGCAACAAGCTTGCAGCATTCAGGCTAACAGGGTCTTCAAACAGGTAGGAGGTTTCTCCCTCTGCTTTAAAGCGTCCCTTACAAAGCGTTGGGTATCCAGCAGTTTCGCCTTCACCAAAACCATCAATGGTAAAGCCGCCCAGACGGGCATAAAGATTGCTGCCGTCCTCGTCGTAAGAAACATCGCCTGGAGGGGAGCAAACGCCAGTCAGGTTTGGAGACTTGCCTGTAGCGTATGAAGACAAAGCGCAGCGCCCTTCCGTCATCACGCATAGGCCGCCAAACACAAAGACTTCAGTCTCGACCGTGACCTCTTTATTGAGCTTGACGATTTCTTCAACGGACATGACACGTGGAAGAACCACACGCTGCACGCCAAAGGTATCCTGATAAAAGCTGATTGACTCCGGTGTTGCCGCAGCAGCTTGTACGGAAAGGTGCAGACGCAGGTTCGGATGCTTCTCTTGTGCGTAGTCAAGCACTGCAATATCGGCAGCAATGATCGCATCAGCACCAGATGCAGAAACAGCATCAACCGCGCGCTTCCAGATGTGTGTGTCACCCGCCCGGGCAAACGTGTTCACA
Organism: Pseudovibrio sp. Ad46; assembly: GCF_001623065.1. Taxonomy (NCBI): domain Bacteria; kingdom Pseudomonadati; phylum Pseudomonadota; class Alphaproteobacteria; order Hyphomicrobiales; family Stappiaceae; genus Pseudovibrio; species Pseudovibrio sp. Ad46. The sequence continues at coordinate 466,128 of NZ_LMCG01000005.1, forward strand.
GCAACAAGAACGTGCGAACCGTGCTTGTGAGCGAGGCGAACCCCGGCATTCAGCTCCTTTTCAGAGAAATTCAGACCGGGGAAGTTTCGAGCGTTGGTTTCGTTGCGCAAACCGCAGTAAATGCTGTGTGCGCCCGCTTCTGCGGCGGCTTTAAGAGCAGCTGGTGTACCGGCTGGGCAAACAAGCTCCAGTGACGGATTATTATCGTTGCGCTGTCCAAGCATAAAACACCTTCCAGAAAATAACAGAGTGAACCACTTGGTTCGCGCAGGGCGCCTTCACCCTGCAGCGGCAATCAGGAAGTGGCAGTTGGTGCGTCGAGTAGTCGGCGCAGATGATCTAATGTCTTGTTGGTCGCTCCATCCACGACTTCACGTGGGCGACCATTGAAACCAAGGAACTCAGCAGGAGAGAGATCGGCTTCCTCCATGGTGTTGCGAAGCGCAAGCACAGCGTCCGTGTCACCCTCGATCACCAGATCGCGGGTAAAGAAAACGGCATCACCATCGTAGGTGCCATCAACCAGCCCTAACAGGACGATGAGTGGTCCAGAAATACGCGCCGCACCATCAGGCGCATCTTTACGCTTGAACATCTCAACCGTTGCATGTTCGCCATTCGGGATCATGCGGAAGACATGCGGGATATCAATCGGGTCGATTATGAAATGCGTGCGTTTGTATGTGTCCAAACGCTCGAAGAGGTCTGGGCGATTATGGGCAAGCCGACGCACAGCTCGGGTCAGAGCAAAGCCAAGCGGAGGAACCGGCAATATGCCGAGAGCTTTTTGCAGGGCAGGAGGAAACAGGCCTCGGTCCGGTTTAAAGAACATACTTTAATCTCCACTGATCAGTATCCTCTCCTATTAATCCTAGCGGAACTCATCATTGATGGAGGTCAAGGACCAGAGCGACAACACCCTTCAAATGTGTGTTAACCCAGCGAACAGATCCCGAGTTTGCCTAGTAATCTGGAATTGGCATGTATTGGCGTACCGAAAAGAAGTTCGAGACACTCTCCAGCTTTCTCAATGTATTGGAAGCACAGCAGGAGCTTGTGAGAGTAAAGGCGCCGGTCTCAGCTCAGTTTGAAGCGACAGAAATCCATCGTCAGGTGATTGAGCAGGGCGGTCCCGTGCTTCAGTTTGATAATACGATCACATGTTCGGGAACGCACAGCAATATGCCGCTTCTGACCAATGTGTTCGGCACGCGAGAGCGCGTCGCTCTAGGGCTCGGCTGTGCACCAGATGAGCTTCCGGCCCTAGGTGAACTTCTGGCCTATCTTCGCTCGCCGCAACCGCCAAAGGGTCTAAAAGGCTTCATCGATGCGCTACCTGTTGCTAAGGCAGCTTGGGCGGCTCGTCCCAAACGCTTGCGGTCATCTCCACTGATAGACATGCCGGTTGATCTTGAACAGTTCCCTGTGCAGATGTGTTGGCCAAACGATGCTGGCCCGCTGATCACATGGGGCATCGTCATCACACGTCCTCCGGGGAAAGATGATCCTTCTCAATACAATCTGGGCATCTACCGTGCGCAGGTCATCGGCAAAGACAAAGCAATCCTGCGCTGGCTCGCCATGCGCGGTGGAGCTGCGCACCATCGCCTCTGGCAGGCACGTGGCGAGCGTATGCCGGTTGCCGTTGTCATCGGTGCAGATCCTGCAACAATCTTGTCAGCCGTCATACCAACGCCCTCCGATGTAAGCGAACTGATGATTTCCGGTGTCTTGTCCGGTGGACGACCAGAGCTGATCCCATGTAAGCACGTTGACCTGCATGTGCCAGCATCCTCCGAGATCGTTCTGGAAGGCTTTGCTGAACCATTAGAAACAGCTGAGGAAGGCCCATTCGGGGACCACACCGGCTACTACAACGACCCTGATCAGTTCCCAGTTTTCAAAGTATCGGGTATCCGCGCCCGCAAGGATCCAGTCTACATGAGCACCTTTACCGGCAGAGCGCCAGACGAACCTGCAGTCCTGTCCGAAACCATGAACGATGTATTCTTGCCATTGCTGAAACAGCAAATTCCAGAGGTCGTCGATCTATGGCTCCCGCCAGAGGCGTGTTCCTATCGAATTGCAGTTCTCAAGATCAAAAAAAGTTACCCCGGTCAGGCACGTCGCGTGATGATGGGCATGTGGTCGCTGCTGCCACAATTCACCATGACCAAGCTGATCATCACCGTTGATGAAGACATAGACTGCAGAAGCTGGAGCGATGTGATGTGGGCTGTTGCAACCCGCATGGACCCATCTCGCGATCTCGTTGTTCTGGATCGCACACCTGTCGACACGTTGGATTTTGCATCTGGTATGGAAGGTCTGGGCGGCAAGCTCGGTATTGACGCAACAACCAAAATCGGATCAGAAACGCGCACTGACTGGCCGGAAGTGATGCGTATGCCGGAAGAGCTGACCAAGAAGGTTGAAGATCGCTGGGATGAACTGTTCCCCGGTGGCTTGCCTAAAAAACAAAACAAGGATCAACCAAAGGATGCTATCACCCCTTCAGAGATAAAGAATTCTCCTGAAGGAAGTGAGTAGGCTGCATGACGAAGCGTATTATTGTCGGAGTATCGGGTGCATCTGGTGCTCAACTTGCTCTGAAAACGCTGGAAATCCTGAAAGCGCTGAGTGTCGAAACGCATCTGGTGCATTCAAAAGGAGCTGTTGCTTCTGTCCAACATGAGCTTGGCAAGGATGGTGTTGAGCAGCTCAAAGCGCTTGCATCCATCACCTACGCACCTGATGAAATGACAGCCGCTATTGCAAGCGGCTCGTTCCACACTGATGGTATGATCATCACGCCATGCTCCATGCGTACACTATCAGGTGTGGCCTATTCTTTCTCAGACAACCTGCTCACACGTGCTGCTGATGTTGTGCTCAAAGAGCGCTGCAAGTTGGTTCTCGTCCCGCGTGAGACACCTTTGCATGAGGGACATTTGGAGGCGATGCTCAAGGTGACTCGGATGGGTGGAATTATCGCACCGCCGGTGCCTCCATTTTATGCAGATATGCAAAACAAAGCGGATATGCTCAAAGAAATTGCTGCTCGCGGCATTAATACACTAGGAATTGACCCGGGCGTGAACATGACTAAGTGGCAATAGAATTATCCTAGGTTACTTTACTGTAATCTTATGAAAATTCATCGTCCACTTTGCGGCTTAAGTTTACCGGCGATAGCTACCTTTACCTCGGAATTGAATAGGTAATTTCTATTCAATTTTAATAGAAAAATACTAAAGGTGAAGATAATGTCCCTGTGTTTTAAGCGCCCCCTCTGGTTTGGCCTCTTCGTATTTTCGGCTCTTTTCCTAGTGTTAGCGCTAGGTCAGAAAGCGAATGCGACATCTATCACTCTGGATACCACTGATACCGAACTCTGCGAAGTTCAGGTCACAATTGGACCGGAGGCTCCCAACGGACCCATTCATAGATTTACTGATATCGATGCGGATGATCGCTACACCTTCCAGACGAATAAGCTCTGCAATCGCCGCTCTGTAGGTGGTGAGGCATGCCTGGAAGATTACACCGAATGGTCATGTTGTGAAGCGAAAGACGGCGAGGACATCACCTGCAGAGTGCCTTAAATTAGGTCTCCCAGCTCAATTGCACAAAAAACGACCTTCTCTAAGTCGGCGCAATTTGCCAACATAGTTCCTACGACGAGTATTGTATGTCGAGGAATATATGAAAACGATTGGCTTATTAGGAGGAATGAGCTGGGAGAGCACTGCTACTTATTACAGACTGATTAATCAGCAAACACGTTTACGGCTTGGCGGACTCCACTCTGCTGAGTTGGTTTTATGGTCTTTTGATTTTTCTCAGATCGAGTTGCTTCTTGCACACGGAGAGTGGGAAGAAGCGGGTAACCTGCTAAAACAGGCGGCGCTGAAATTAGAAGGTGCCGGTGCTGATTGCATTGTGATCTGTGCGAACACAATGCACAAAGTCGCCTCCTACATCCAGGATGGTTTGACGATCCCATTCATTCATATTGCTGAAACAACTGCGAATGCCATTCAAAAGGTAAAACGCAGGAAACCACTTTTGCTTGCAACGCGTTACATTATGGAACAGGATTTTTACATCAGAAGATTGCAGGATAACTACGGATTATCGGTAGTGATCCCTGACAATGGAGGGCAAGCCGTCGTCCATGACATCGCCTATAATGAGTTGTGCCGGGGCCAGATTAATGAGGATTCTCGCCGCACACTCTTGCAGATTGTCAGAAAAGCACAGGACCAGGGTGCAGATAGTGTCATTCTGGGGTGCACAGAGCTTGGACTGTTGGTGGGGCAGGAGGATATTTCAGCTCCGGTCGTTGATAGCACCACGGAACATGTGCGTGGAATTTTGGATTTTGCATTGAAGAATGAAAGTGAATTTGAAGAGCTAGTCTAATCAGCGGGAATTTGCCCGCTTCAGGAGGGGAAATAATGAAGAAACTATGGGTCTCTGCCGTACTGGCAGCAGGGCTTGCTTTACCTGCGCAAGCGCAGGAGGCGGCGGACAGTATTGCGCCGGAAATGGCAAGCGGAATCTCCGACAAGCAAATGGTAACCGCGCAGAAGTTTATGGTGGTTGCTGCAAACCCTCATGCATCAAAAGCGGGTTTTGATGTTTTGAAAGCTGGCGGAAACGCCATTGATGCAATGGTTGCTGTGCAGCTCATGTTGGGATTGGTTGAACCTCAATCCTCCGGGATCGGCGGTGGTGCCTTCCTCGTTTATTACGACGCAGAAGCGGGCGAGCTGACCACATATGACGGTCGTGAAACAGCGCCTGTATCCGCAACGCCAGAATTGTTTCAAAACGAAAACGGCGAACCACTCAAATTCTATGATGCAGTTGTTGGCGGCCTATCTGTAGGAACGCCAGGCACAGTAAAGCTGCTGTATGATACTCATGCGAAATTGGGCTCTCTGCCATGGGCAGATCTGGTTGCTCCTGCCATCAAACTCGCAACAGACGGCTTTGAAGTTTCGCCACGCCTGAACGCTTTGATCACCAATGATCAAGAGCGCCTCTCTCGTTTCGAAACAACGAAAAACTACTTCCTGCCGGGTGGCACTCCTTTGCCAGTTGGGCACCTGCTCAAAAACCCAGAGTATGCAGCGACACTGACTGCAATTTCTCAAAATGGAGCGGACGGTTTCTATTCCGGAGATATTGCAAAGTCCATCGTTGAGACTGTTCAGTCTGCTAAGGGCAATCCGGGTAAACTGGCTCTTGAGGATCTGGCAAACTACCAAATCAAAGAGCGTGCCGCTGTTTGTGCAGAGTACCGCGCCTTTGAAGTTTGTGGCATGGGCCCACCATCCTCTGGCGCTCTGACTGTTGGCCAAATCCTCGGTCAGCTTAATAGCTATGACCTGCCTTCCATGAACTCAGGCGATCCGAATGCATGGCGCTTGATTGGTGATGCATCCCGTCTCGCCTTCTCTGATCGCGGTCGTTACATGGCGGACAGTGATTATGTGCCAATGCCAACCAAAGGCCTTGTTGCGCCTGCTTATCTCAAAGAGCGCGCTGAGCTGCTGAGTGGCGACAAAGCATTGTCAAAAGAGCAGGTAGTACCGGGGAATCCAACCTGGGATCACGCCATGTTGTTGGCTGACGATGAGAGCATTGAACTGCCATCAACCAGTCATTTCTCAATCGTAGATGCAAACGGCAATGCTGTTTCCATGACGACCACAATTGAGAACGGCTTTGGCTCACGTCTGATGACAAATGGTTTCCTGCTCAACAACGAGTTGACGGACTTCTCGTTCCGTACGCATCGTGACGGTGTGCCGATTGCGAACCGCGTTGAGCCGGGCAAACGTCCACGTTCATCTATGTCTCCGACAATCGTGATGAAGGACGACAAGCCATTCGTTGTTGTTGGGTCTCCGGGCGGCAGCCGCATCATTGGCTATGTTGCAACAACACTGGTTGCGAACCTGGATTGGGGTATGAACATTCAGGAGGCGATCTCTATGCCGCATCTGGTCAATCGCTTTGGTACCTATGACCTCGAGAAGGGCACCGCCGCTGAAAAGCTGCAACCAGCTCTGGATGCTATGGGTTACAAAACCAATATTCGCGACCTCAATTCCGGCCTTCATGGAATTGTGATCACGGCAGATGGCCTGCAAGGTGGCGTAGATCCACGCCGCGAAGGTCTTGCTCTGGGTGAATAAAAACCAGAATTAACGAAGCTGAGGCTCGAGAGATCGGCATAATTGTCTCTTGAGTCTTAGCACCCTGCTAAGCGTGTACCAAAGTACGCTCTTAGGTGTCTTCCTTCCTCTGTGATAGCTAGAAACTCTTGAAATTGGCTGTGCCTGTCGGCTCTGGCCTGCGAGGTGCTAGTGCCAATGACGGAGCTACTCCAACATCCCCCCAAAGATACTTGCATGCCATCCGTTGTGCATCGGTGGGTGCTGCTGGCTGCAATGAGTTTCATCCTTGGGCTCGCTTTGTTGGATGAAACAGTCGTCAGTCTGGCTCTGCCAACCATCTCAGAAGAGTTTGGGATGACGCTCACTCAAGCCCATTGGGTGGTAAATTCCTATCTGCTGATGTTCGCAGCTTTGGTGGCTTTGGGTGGCAAACTTGCTGATCTGGTGAACATCAACTACCTCATCCTCTCTGGCATGATCATCTTCGGCCTGGCGTCGCTGGCCTGTGGTTTTGCGCCAAATGGAGGCTTCCTCGTAGGCGCGCGTGTCGTACAGGGGATTGGCGCTGCGATCATGTTCCCTCTGCCCATTGTCACTATTTCACGCATATTCCCACCTGAACGCAGAGGTTTTGCATTAGGCGTGTTCGGCTCAATCGCCACTATCTTTCTGTCTTCGGGGCCACTAGTGAGCGGCTACTTCACGAGTTATTTCTCTTGGCGATGGATTTTCTGGATCAACCCACCCTTTGTCTTGATCGTCTGCTTGGTTATCGCATTTGCTCCGTTGAAAGGGCGCATTGCTCACGGACAGGATAAAAGCCTTTCGGATTACTCATTTGACTGGCTCGGCATCATCACATTGCTTGTGGGGCTTTTCTTCTTCGTTCTGGCCATCATGCAAGCGCCGGAATGGGGTTGGACATCAAGAGATATCGTCTTGTCATTCGTTGTTGGGGTGTCGGCGCTAGCCATCTTCCTCTGGAATGAACTGCATATAAAAGCACCGCTCATTCAAGTGCGTTTCTTCAAAAAGCCTTCCTTCGCAGTCGCGGCATTCGTAGTCTTTCAGGCGCAATATTCCAAGATTGCAATGTTCATTTTTGGAGCTTTGTACTTTCAGGATAAACTCGGCTTTGCTCCGTTCTTCGCAGGTTTGGCATTGATGTCGGCAGTCGTGATGAATGCAGCAACAGCTGGGTTGAGTGGTGTTTGCGTCGATAAGTTTGGTGTTCGCGCGCCGGCCATGTGGGGCCTATTGGTGCTGTCCAGTTCAACGCTCTGGCTAACTGCCTTTATTGCCGAAGATAACTATTGGTTGCTGCTCCCCGCACTTCTTGCATGGGGAGCGGCTATGCCATTGTTGTTTCTGCCATCAATGAAGTCATCGGTGGACTCAGTTGAGCTAACGAAGAAGAGACAGGCGAGTGGTGTGATGATCACATCTCAAATGCTGGGTGGCACAATAGGAATGTCCATCTCCAGCTCGATCTTCCTTTTCACGGAAAGCTATGAGTACGTATTCGGCATCGCAGCAGCTGTCACTCTGCTCTGCTACCTGCTGTCTTTTATGTACTTCGGAAAAGAGGCAGGTGCTCTCGACAGTGAAAAACAGAGCTGATGTGCTTACCAGCTCTTATCATAGCGTTATCCCGCTTGAGAATAGACCCGCTTGCCGTCCACATAAGTCGCTGCAATCGCACGATCATCGCCAAGGATCATCTGAACAAACAGCTGCTCAATCACATTATTGGCGTAAGCCATACGGTGGCGGATCAGTGGTGTTGAGAGCGGGTCAATAATGGCGAAATCCGCTTCCATACCCACTTTGATGTTACCGATCCGGTTTTCCTGATAGAGCGCTTTGGCGGAACCAACCGTCGCCAGATAATAGGCCTGTACCGGGTGCAATGAGTAGCCCTGCAACTGGGCAACCTCATAGGCCGTCCGCATTGTGGTCAACATGGAGAAGCTGGAGCCACCACCCACATCTGTTGCCAGCCCTACAGTGATTGGCTCGTGTGTAAAATGCGAACCGCGCACATCAAACAAGCCAGAACCAATAAAAGTGTTTGAGGTTGGGCAATGCGCAATTGATGTCCCGGTTTCATGAATAAGCGCTTTTTCACGGTCATTCAGATAAATCCCATGCCCAAGCACACAGCCCTTTCCCAGCAAGCCAAAGTGCTCGTAAACGCCAACGTAATCAGGATGCTCAGGATATAGCTCTCCCACCCATTCCAGTTCCTGGCGGTTCTCAGAAGTATGGGTCTGTAGCAAAACTTCAGGATGCTCTTTCCAGAGCGCTCCGGTTGCTTCCATCTGCTCAGGAGTAGACGTTGGTGCAAAGCGGGGAGTTATGGAATAGAGCGCACGACCCTGCCCATGCCATTTCTCCAACAGCGCTTTGGATTGATCATAACCTGTCTGCGCCGTATCACGCAGGTTTTCTGGCGCGTTGCGGTCCATCATGACTTTACCGGCAGCGATGCGCATGTTGTATCGCGCAGCCTGCTCAAACAGCGCATCCACGGACTCAGGATGAATGGTGCAGTAAACGGAAGCACTGGTGATGCCGTTTGAAAAGCTTTGCTGCAAGTAAACGTCGGCAGCACGGCGCGCGTAGTCAATGTCGCCAAATTTGGCTTCAGCAGGGAAGGTATAGGTGTTTAACCACTCGATCAGCTGAGCGCCGTAGGAAGCAATAACCTCTGTCTGCGGATAATGGACATGGCAATCCACAAAGCCCGGCAGAATGAATTTGCCGCTGTGATCATGAACCACAGCATCACTTGGCAGCGCCTTAATAAGCTCTGCCGCGTCGCCAACTGCGGTAATCCTACCGTTTTCGGTAACAACCAGCCCATCAGACCAGTCTGTCAGTGCCTCTGCCGGATTATCGCAGAACGGATCGCCGCTAAATTGGAATACATGGCCGCGAAGCGCTGTAATCGTCCGAACAGTGTCTTGCATCAGATCTTCCCCGGGAATTGAACCAAACAGCCATATCTAGCGTAAATCCCGGTAGGGATCGAGGGTAAATACGTAATTACCCGGGAGAGATCTGAGAACAACGTGATGCGTGTAAGAGATCAATCCTCTTCTACTGCTGCTTCATTGAGTTCAACGTCAATCATCAGATCAGCCGCAATACCTTCCAATGCCTCAGAGACTTCTGCTGGCGACAGATGTGGTGGAATAATAATGCGAGCATTTGCGCGGAACATAAGATCACCACTCATGGAACCCGGTTCAACCAGAGACTCCAGAGTTTCGATGCTCACATGAAGATCTGCCAGCACGCTGGAGACACGGCTGATCATGCCGGGTTGATCTTGTCCCAGAATATGAAGAAGCGCATGAGCACCTGCTGGCGCATCACCCGTGTTGTGAACGTGAATGCCAATGGTAAGCCCCACAGACTCAAGCTTGGTCAGAGCTGCTGAAAGGTCTGCTGCCTGTGCCTTTTCAACATGCACACGAACAATCCCTGCAAACTGGCCTCCCAGACGCGAGAGGGAACTGTCGATCCAGTTCGCTTTGTGATCAGCAACCACCTTGGAGATTTCACCAACCAGACCTGGGCGGTCATCAGCAACGACGGTGAGGACAAGCTCTTTTTTCATAACGCATTCTCCACAAAAGCGACCCCTGTGATAGGCTAGGGCCCTGCCTATAATAGCAATGCCAGATGCAGGTGTAAGTCAAACACTTCGATCAAGTTACCCGTATTTTTGCACCTAAGAAAACCTCTGGTATCGACCAATTGCGCAAATTATCATCTTGCTATCTCCAGGGTCGCCAACTAGCTTGCTCCTCGTAAAACTATGGACGGCGTCCCGTGACGGACTGAAATGGATTTCGGGGGCGGTCGACCCACATCGGGGGCCAGAATCGAAGCTGTCTGACGAAATAATGTGTGAAGCTGCGGACTTATGGTGCGCGGCCGATGTTCTATTTCGTTGGTCCATCTATTGTCTTTGCGACGTCTCCTTAAATGACAGCGATAAACCCCTGTTGCCAGTGGCAATGGAAGGCACCGCTGCATGTTGGAGATAGAACATGTCTTATTTTTTGAAGCCCGCGCTCCTCGCAGGAGTGATGGGGCTTTCCTCGTCTGCTGCCTTTGCACATGCGGGACATTTGGGTGAGCTTGCTGGCCACAGCCATTGGATTGGCGTAGCCGCAGTCACCGGCGCTGCAATCATCGCTGGTCTGGCTGCCAAAGCAAAAAAACGATCCTCTTCCTCTGAAGAGAACTCGCCGGAAAATGCTGAGAGCGATGGTGCTCTCTCCCCAGATGGTACAGAAGCAGAGCCAGCATAATGACAATAAAAACAGAAGAAAAACTCGGCGTCATGATCTGCGGACATGGTAGTCGAAACAAAGGTGCAGTCGCCGAATTTGCCCGCCTTGCAAAAGGTATGCGTGAAAGATTTCCGGATCTTCCAGTAGACTATGGATACCTTGAGTTCGCAAATCCTGTGATCCATTCAGGTCTGGACAATCTGCGCGAGCAGGGGTGCACGCGCATTCTTGCAGTTCCGGGCATGCTGTTTGCTGCTGGACACGCCAAAAACGATATTCCGTCTGTGCTCAACACCTATCAGGCCAAACACCCTGAAGTGTCCATCGAATATGGCCGCGAACTGGCCGTCGATACGCGTATGGTACAGGCCGCAGGAGCACGCATTCAGGAAGCCATCGATGCAGCTGGTCCTGAGGTGAAGCCGGAAGAAACCCTGCTTATGGTGGTTGGTCGAGGTGCATCAGATCCGGATGCAAATTCCAACGTTGCCAAAATCACCCGCATGTTGTGGGAAGGTTTCGGCTTTGGTTGGGCGGAAACATGCTATTCTGGCGTAACCTTCCCGCTCGTTGAACCGGGGCTGGAGCATGCTGTTAAGCTTGGTTACAAGCGTATCGTTGTGTTCCCATACTTCCTGTTCACTGGCGTTCTTGTACAGCGTATTTACAACTTCACCGATGAAGTTGCCGCACGCCACCCGGATGTTGAGTTTATCAAAGCAGGCTATCTGAACGATCACCCGAAGGTCATCGACACTATGCAGGAGCGTGTGACGGAGATTGTTCAGGGTTCAAACAACATGAACTGCCAGCTTTGTAAGTACAGAGAACAGGTTCTTGGGTTTGAGGCTGAGATCGGTTTGCCACAGGAAAGCCACCACCATCACGTGGAAGGCTTGGGTGATGAAGCTGAATGCAAGCTGTGTGATGTGACGTGTACTGGAGAGTGTGACAGCAAGGGCGCGGATGCTCACGATCATGCGCATAGTCACTCCCATGACCCCAGCCACGGGCATGGACACCACCATCATCACGGTGATGACCACGGACATGATCACCATCATCATCCGTATCCTCATGCAGATCACCCGCTTGGGCCAAAATCCATGTTGAAGGATGATGCCTGAGAATGGGCCAGAACGTGAATCCAGAAGTTCTGGCACCCTACGATTACATTAAGGATCCTGCCGAAATCTATCGGCAGTCCTTTTCAATCGTACGGACAGAGGCTGACTTAAAGTGCCTGCCAGATAACTTGAGGCCTGTTGCAGTCCGCCTGATCCATTCCTGTGGGATGACTGACATTCCGCAGGATTTGTCATATTCTGAGGATGTAGTTGCCAAAGCAAATGAGGCTCTGCGAAACGGCGCCCCGGTACTGACCGATGTCGAGATGGTTGCACATGGTATTATCCGCAAATACCTGCCAGCAGACAATCAAGTCATCTGCACTTTGAACCAGCCAGACGTGCCCGAGCTTGCAAAACAGCTCGGCACAACAAGGTCGGCTGCGGCTGTTGAGCATTGGAGACCGCATCTGGAAGGTGCTGTTATCGCCATTGGCAATGCACCAACGGCGCTGTTTCATCTTCTTGAGATAGTGGCAAATGGTGCACCAAAGCCAGCAGCTATTCTCGGCTTTCCCGTTGGGTTCGTGGGAGCCGCAGAATCCAAGCAAGCACTGGCGACAAGTTCACTCGGCATGCCGTTTCTAACACTTCAGGGGCGCAGAGGTGGCTCTGCAATTGCAGCTGCAGCAGTCAATGCAATGGCAGCAGGCTTGCCTGAAGAAAAGGTGCAGGAGACATCAAAATGAGCAGTCAAACAGCACCTTGGCTCACAATCATCGGCATTGGTGAGGATGGCTTTAACGGCCTGTCTGAAACAGCCAAATCAGCGCTGAAAGCTGCCTCTCTCATCTATGGTGGAGCACGGCATCTGGAACTTTTGCAAGATGGTGCAAGCAACATCAGTTGTGAGATGAAAGCATGGCCATCTCCACTTTCTAAAGGCATTGAAGAACTTGCGGTAAACCGTGGTCAAAACACAGTGGTGTTGGCGACGGGTGATCCGCAATGGTTTGGTATCGGAGCAACACTTCATCGTCAGTTCAGTGCTGAGGAGATCGAGGTCATCCCGCATCTCTCAGCATTCGCTTTGGCTACAAGCCGCTTAGGCTGGCCTCTGCAAAATGTCGAAACCCTCAGCTTGCATGGCCGCCCTCTGGATACCCTGCGCGGTTTCCTCTATCCCGGCGCCCGCATCATCGCACTCACGTCTAATGGTGCAGCTCCGGGTGAGATTGCAGATCTATTGGCTGATGAAGGGTATGGCGCGAGTACCCTGACGATACTTGAGCATCTCGGTGGCCCGCAGGAAAAAGTAATAAGCCGCGAGGCTGAAGAGTATTCTGATCAAGCTGCCGAGCTGAACACGATTGCGATTGAAGCCAAACCAATTCCAAACACGCCTGTCTTGTCACGCACGCCCGGTCTGCCGGATTCTGCGTTCCGTCATGATGGAAAAATGACCAAACAGGAAGTACGGGCTGTTACGCTTGCCAAGCTTGCACCTATTCCGGGGCAGCTCCTGTGGGACATTGGCGCTGGCAGTGGATCCATCGGTATCGAATGGCTGCGGGCTGCAAAGGACACCAAGGCTCTTGCCATTGAGCCGTTGGAAAAACGGCATGTGTTCATTCGTGGAAATGCAGCAGCTCTCGGGACTCCTACGCTTCAGCTGATTGAGGGCAAAGCCCCCGAGGCACTTGATAATTTGCCGCAGCCAAATGCGATTTTTGTCGGAGGTGGCCTCACATCAGCGGGTATACTCAAAACATGCTTTGAAGCGCTGCCATCAGGAGGTCGCTTGGTTGCCAATGCTGTTACTCTGGAAGGAGAGCAAGTGCTGGCGGAGGGCTGGAAGAAGTACGGTGGAGATCTAAGCCGTATAGCAATCTCAAGAGCCGATCCCATTGGCGGTCTCACGGGTTGGCGTCCATTGATGCCGGTAACACAATGGAGCTTGGTAAAGTCATGACTGGTATGCTCTATGGCGTTGGTCTTGGACCAGGAGATCCTGAGCTTTTAACGCTAAAAGCTCACCGGCTCATTTGTTCTGCAAAAACTATTGCATACCCGGCGGCAGTTGGAGTGCCCAGTTTTGCTCGGCAAATTGCAGCACCGTATATTCAAGAGGGAACAACAGAAGTCCCGATTGAAATGCCGATGAAGGTCGAACGTTTTCCCGCAAAGGAAATCTACGATCAGGCGGCAGAGACGATCTCGGAGAAATTGAAAGCGGGAGAAGATGTTGTCGTTCTGTGTGAGGGCGATCCATTTCTCTATGGCTCGTTCATGTACCTCTACGAACGTCTGCGCGGTAACTTTGCCTGCGAAATCGTGCCGGGCGTATCATCAGTCAATGCCTGCGCTGCTGCGCTCGGCAGGCCCCTCGCTGCGCGCAATGAAGTGCTGACAATCATTCCCGGTCCGCTGGAAGATGAGCAACTTCAACGCCGCATTGAGCAGTCCGACGCTTTCGTCATCATGAAGGTCGGGCGTCATCTACCGCGCGTCAAGGCTCTGCTTGAAAAACTGGGATTACTTGGTGCTGCAGGATACGTCGAACGGGCGACCCTGCCGGAAATGGTCGTGGCCCGTCTGGCTGACTATCCAAATGAAACAGCACCGTATTTTTCAATGATAATTGTATATAAGGGAGAAGAGGCATGGACGTTGCACCCGCAATCGTTGTGATCAGCCCGGTCGCTCTGAAAACCGCTCAGAAGCTCTCCACTGTACTGGATGAAAGCCTCATTCACGGCTTTGCAAGAAACGGTTCAAAGCCGAATGTAGATTATCATCTGTCCTTCTCTGAGCCGATGGACCATCTGCGGTCCCTGTTTCAGTCAGGAACACCAATCATCGGTATTTGTGCCGCGGGAATTCTCATCCGCGCTCTCGCGCCTGTCTTGGCAGAAAAGCGAAACGAACCACCTGTCATTGCAGTGTCAGAAGATGGCTCAAGCGTCGTTCCGCTGCTTGGCGGCCATCGCGGTGCCAACGCCTTAGCTCATGAAATTGCAGAGATCCTGCAAGGTCATGCCGCGATCACGACTGCAGGCGACACTGTCTTTGGTGTTGCGCTTGATGATCCACCAAAAGGCTGGACGCTCGCCAATCCATCAGATGCCAAGTCTGTTATGGCACATATGCTGGCAGGCGACACCGTAAAACTCTCCGGTCAGGTAGACTGGTTGGAGGCTGCCACCCTTCCTGTTGCGGATGATGCCGAACTGGAAATTGTTGCAACCGAGCAGCCCCATGATGGACACAACGGAAAGCTCGTGTTCCATCCTCAAACTCACGTGGTCGGTCTTGGCTGTTCCCGAGGGTGTTCTCTTGAGGAGCTGGATGAGCTCCTTCAAAAAGGCTTGAAACAAGCAAACGTCTCAATGGGAGCGGTAGCAGCTTTCGCGAGTATCGACCTGAAGGCCGATGAAGTGGCAATGAACAAGCTCGCTGCCCGCCATAACAAGCCCTTCCGCCTGTTCACGGCTGGCGAACTCAACGAACACAAAGATCGACTGCAAAATCCGTCTGATGTCGTCTTTGCTGAGGTTGGATGCCATGGTGTGAGTGAAGGCTCAGCCTTGGCAGGTGTCGGCACATCCGGTGAACTGGTGCTGGAAAAGCAGAAAACCGCAAACGCCACAGTTGCTATTGCTAGAGCGCCGGTTCCGGTGAAACACGAGAAACTCGGCAGAGCCAGAGGTCGCCTGCACGTCATCGGCATTGGGCCGGGGCAAGAGGCTTGGCGTACGCCAGAAGCCTCCAGTTGGTTGGCAGAGGCAGATGAAGTCGTCGGCTACGGCCTCTATCTCGACCTCGTCTCATCCCTGATCAGAGGCAAGCAACGCCATGCGTTCCCGTTGGGAGCAGAAGAAGAACGCGTTCGCTTCGCACTCGAAAGAGCTGGGCAGGGCCACAACGTTGCGCTGGTCTGTTCAGGAGACTCTGGCGTGTATGCCATGGGAGCCCTGGTCTTCGAACTACTAGACCGCGCACAGGATAACGGCGGCGTTAGCGATGCCGCTCGCCGCGTTGAAGTTGCATCTGCACCGGGCATCTCCGCAATGATCGCTCTCAGCAACCGCATCGGAGCGCCGCTGGGACATGACTTCTGCGCCATTTCTCTGTCAGACCTTCTCACCCCATGGGAAACAATTCAGCAGCGCCTGGAAGGTGCAGCAATCGGTGACTTCGTGATTGGGTTCTATAATCCAGTCTCCAAGCGTCGCCGCACGCAATTGGCTTGGGCACGGGAGAAGTTGCTGGAACATCGTCCTGAAAATACGCCAGTTATTCTCGGTGCGAACATCGGACGAGAGAATGAGGTCATCACCACAACAACGCTGAAGGATCTACAAGTCGATGATGTCGACATGCTGACTACGGTTATTGTGGGATGTAGTCAAACCCGCTTGGGAGGCAACGGCCAATCCCTGCATTTTGTCTACACGCCACGGGGTTATGCCAAAAAGATCGATGCACCAGAGAAAGAAACGGAGACAGCAGCGTGACGGTTCATTTCATTGGAGCAGGGCCGGGTGATCCCGAACTGATTACGGTACGTGGGCTAAAGCTCATCGAAAAATGCAAAGTCTGTCTCTACGCAGGCTCATTGGTACCGCCTGCTATTGTCGAGGCCGCACCAGAAGATGCATTGGTCATGGATACAGCTTCCATGACCCTTGATGAAATCATCGACGAAATTGCAAAGGCTCACGAAAAAGATCTGGATGTGGCACGGGTCCACTCCGGCGATCCATCCATTTATGGTGCCACTGCGGAACAGATGCGCAGATTGGATGATCTGGGCATTGAGTACGATGTAACTCCGGGTGTACCCGCATTCGCCGCGGCGGCTGCAGCCTTGAAAACCGAGTTGACGATCCCTGAAATCGCACAAAGCATCATCGTCACCAGAACCTCGATGAAGTCCTCAGGCATGCCTGAAGGTGAGGATCTGCAAACGCTTGGCCGCTCTGGTGCTACATTGGCAATCCATCTCAGTGTCAGAAATCTTGGAGAGATCTACCGGAAACTGGCTCCGCTCTATGGTGAAGACTGTCCGGTGATCATCGCCTACCGCGTTGGCTGGCCGGATGAAGCATTCATTCATGGCACATTGGCGGACATTCGTGAAAAAGCAAAAGCTTCGAAGATCACAAGAACGGCTCTCATCTTCGTTGGGCCAGCCTTGAAGGCTGGGAAAGAGTTTCGTGACAGTGCGCTTTATGATGCCAACCACGTTCACGTTCTTCGTCCAAAGAAGAAAGCAAAAGTGACTGCGTAACTGCTGGAATTAGGAAGAAGCGGACCACCATTCTTCGCTTCTTTCTGCCACCACATGCGCGAAAGACCCCATGACACGCCCATTGATGTGGCCCAGAGGGTCCAGATCGTGATGCTCCGCATCCTGAGCATCAAAAAGTGACGGTACTTCTGATTTGACCGTCAGCGTTGAATAGTGGAACTCATGCGCACCCAACGGGTTCATCCAAGGAAAGCCAGCAGACCTTGCGGCCTCTGTTGCCTTCAGCTTCCGATAGCCTAAATGCAGCTTTCTCTTCGCAAAGCTGGTTTCAATCGGCAGCAAACCAAGCATCTCGTGGGACCGCCCACTTTTATCTGTCAGCGCTTCACCAAGTACCATGTAGCCGCCACACTCACCATAAATGAGCTTGTCTGCAGCTGCTGCAGATTTTATTCCGCGCTTAAAGATGTCTGCTTGAGACAACTGCCCCGCATGAAGTTCCGGATATCCGCCACTTAGGAAGATTGCATCAGCATTTTCTGATGGGCCTTCGTTTGCTAACGGAGAGAAGAAGGAAAGTGTAACGCCTTGCCTCTGCCAATCACTGAGCAGATGCTCGTAACTGAAAGCAAAGGCAATATCCTTAGCAATCGCGATATGTTGCCCAAGCGGAGGTAAATGAGAAATGCCTGTCAGCTTTTTGTTTTCCCGGGCAGGAATAGCAAGCACCTTCGCGAGGCGCATCAAGGCTGGCACATCCACACTTTCAGCAGCCACCTCACCAGCTGCATTTAGGAACTCTTCCAAATCCTCACGCTCACTGGCTTGCACAAGCCCTAAATGGCGCTCAGGCAACTCCAATCTCTTTGAGCGATAAAACGCGCCTAAGACAATGACATCCAAAGGCTCTAGAGCACGCCGCAAAATGCGCTCATGACGCGGAGACCCGACCCGGTTGAGAATGACGCCATTGATGTGGCAGTGCGGATGGTATGTAAGAAACCCATGGACAAGGGCAGCGACCGATTGAGCCTGAGACTTGCAATCAACCACCAGAATAATCGGCAGACCCAGATGAACCGCAAGCTCTGCAACAGAGCCAGACCCATCAGCTGCACCGTCAAAAAGTCCCATAGCTCCCTCAACAACCACAACGTCAGTGTGTTTTTCCTGTTCCGTGGCGTTGAGTGAAAGTTGCGCCAATGACATCGCCCAGGCGTCATAGTTCAGGCATGGCCGCCCGGAAGCCGCACTGTGGAAAGCCGGATCAATATAATCTGGTCCCGATTTGCCGGAGGCGATACGAAGCCCGGTATCACGAAGAGCACGCAACAGCGCCAGTGTAATCGTTGTTTTGCCAGACCCGGAAGACGGCGCTGCAATAACGAAACCCTTCGCAATGGTCATAAGACAGGCTCTTCTTTCAATTGAGAGGTTTGCGAGGTGCGCGCAAAAACTGGCTCAATCCAGTTCAGTTGCTCACGCAAATTCACCACATCACCAACGACAACAATCGCAGGTGGCTTAAGGCCACTACTTTCAATATCCTCAGCGCAAGAAGCAAGCGTTGTTTCCAGCACTTGTTGGTTCTGCTGAGTGGCATTGCAGATGACAGCAACAGGTTCAGCCGCACGTCGGCCACCACTCATAAGCTTCTGGGTAATGAGTGAAATATGCTTCATTGCCATATACATCACGATCACGGGTGATCCTTTGGCAAGAGCATCCCAGTCAAGTTCATCAGGCGCAACCCCATTCTGGTCATGACCTGTGAGGAACGTAACTGCTTGATTAATCCCTCGGTGAGTAGATGGAATTCCAGCATATGCCAGCCCGCCAACGCCAGCTGTGATACCCGGGATGATACGGAAGGGAACGCCAGCATCCACCAGCGCAAGAGCTTCCTCCCCACCGCGGCCAAATACAAACGGATCTCCACCTTTGAGGCGCATGACACGCTTACCGGATTTTGCAAGCTCCACCAGCTTGATCGAAATACTGGACTGCTTGGGGGAAGGTTTGCCACCGCGCTTGCCAGCATAAATGATTTCAGCACCTTCAGCCGCAAATTGAAGAATGCGTTCATCCACCAATGCGTCATAGACAATGACATCCGCTTGTCGCAAGCCATTCAAGGCATGCAGGCTCAGCAGACCAGGGTCTCCGGGGCCGGCACCAGCAAGCCAAACCCATCCAGCTTCAAGCACCGGAAATTCAAAGTGGGGGAGGGAGATATCAAACAAGTGGTTCTCATGATTTATGTGATTTTGCGTAGCAATTTAATTGGAAACCAATTGGAAGTCCAAAGCCTTCTGCTTGGTATATCTCGCTAAATCTGTATAGTCGCCGGATGGCTGGAACTGGGCAAAAAAAACTGAGAACAGGCTGGACAACAGGCGCCTGTGCAACCGCTGCGGTAAAGGCAGCGTATACAGCTTTGTTGTCTGGAGATTTTCCGGATCCGATCAGCATCACCTTGCCTCGTGGTGATACGCCATCCTTCGCACTCGCCTTCGAAAAACTGACTGAAAATTCTGCATCAGCTGCCATCATCAAGGATGCTGGTGATGACCCTGATGTAACCCACGGAGCGCTTATTCAGGCCAGAGTGACTTTCAACCCAAAGGTTACCGGAATTCGCTTTCTCGCTGGTCCTGGCGTTGGAACGGTTACGAAACCCGGGCTGCCGATCCCGGTTGGTGAGCCTGCCATTAATCCTGTGCCTCGCCAAATGATGACCCGTGAGCTGCAACAAGTGGCAGATGAGTACGGCGTAACTCTTGCTGTAGATGTTGAGATATCCATCCAAAACGGTGAAGAGCTGGCTCAAAAGACCATGAACCCGCGGCTTGGTATCATCGGGGGCCTCTCTGTCCTCGGCACAACAGGTATTGTCCGGCCATTTTCGTGTGCTGCCTGGATAGCATCCATTCATCGTGGTGTAGACGTTGCGCGTGCCACGGGCTTAGCCCATGTCGCAGCTGCAACAGGAGCAACCTCAGAAGATGTGTTGCGTGCCCACTATCCAGATTTATCCGAGCAGGCTTATCTTGATATGGGAGATTTCGCGGGTGGCCTGCTCAAATATCTGCGTGCGCACCCTGTTCGGAAGCTAACCATCTCTGGTGGAATCGCCAAGCTGACGAAGCTTGCACAAGGGGCTATGGACCTGCATTCGGCTCGCTCAGCAGTCGATTTTGATGCACTGGCAGATGTATTGGATCATGCCGGAGCTTCGAAAGAACTTCTCGCGGAAACAAGAGAGGCAAATCTAGTCTCTTATGTTACTCAAAGAGCTGCTGCAGAAAATATTCGTATGGGCGAGGTCGTTGCGCAGGGAGCCCAACGTGCGGCCTTAAGCATCCTTCGTGGGGCTGCTGTTAGCGTTGAGATTATCGTGGTGGATCGGCAAGGTCAGGTATTGGGTCATGTCCCGGCTGAAGAGCCTGCAAAACTGGAGCAGTTTTGATGCCAGAGAAGCCCAAAATCCTTGTGCTCGCAGGTACACGAGAAGTTAGAAAGCTGATTGCTGCACTGGCTGTGAATGCCGAATTCAAAGTCATTGCTTCACTCGCTGGAGTAACCAAAAACCCAGCAGACCTTGCGGTGATGACACGTACCGGAGGCTTTGGTGGTGTCGATGGCCTCTCGAACTACCTCCAAACTCAGGGCATTGCTGCCGTTATCGATGCAACCCACCCGTATGCTGCTCAAATGTCCTGTAATGCGGCCAAAGCAACAAGGCACCTCGCGATTCCGTTGCTCCGGTTTGAACGAGCCGCTTGGGAGCAAGCCAATGATGATATTTGGTATTCTGCAGATAACGTAGAAGCAGCACTGAATCTGATTCCACCCAGAGCGAAGGTTTTTTTTGCTGCCAGTGCCAAGATTGCTGCACCGCTGAAACAACGCCCGGACCTTACATTTGTAATCCGTACCTTAAATCGCCCGAGTGGGAGTGAAGTGCTTCAAAACGCGGAGTACATTGAAGGATTGCCAAATGAGAGCTGGTCCGAAGAATCCGAGCTTTTTAAGGTGCTGCAGGTAGACTGGCTCATCAGCAAAAACAGCGGCGGATCAGCATCCTACGGCAAAATCAGAGCCGCTCGTGAGCTACAGATGCCAGTTGCGATGCTTAAGCGCCCAAAGCCATCCGACGGCATTTTATGTGCGTCGATTGATGAGGTCTTGAAGACCTTAAAGGCTTGCGTGAAAAATACGCAACACTGCCAAACTAATCTTTAGGCTTCTGGTAAGGCGCCGTTGTCATCCGCTCGATAATCCCATCTTTAGCGATGAGCCAGTGATAGAGCGCGCCTAAAATGTGCAGCGTGATCAGCCATGCAAACACAACACCAACAGTTGCATGGAAATCCAGAACGCTTTCTGAAACTGGACGATTTTGCGAAACGATACTCGGCAGATCAAACAAGCCAAAAAATGGCATTGGTGCTCCGTAAAGGGAGAGGCCCACCCAGCCTAATATCGGATTTACGATCAGCACGAGATAGAGCAACCCGTGTACTGAACGTGAGACGATCCGCAGAGCTGGTGAAAGAGAGGCTGGCGGCGGTGGAGCAGGCGTAATCCAATGCTGAAGAAGGCGCAAAACCACGAGCAGGAAGAGCAGGATACCGATGCTCTTGTGATAGAAGTAGAGCGTATTCTGAAGGGCTCCAGGCCCCAGATCCGTCATCACCAGTCCCATGGGAACCATGATTAAGACCAGAATGGCGACGATCCAGTGATACGTCTTCGCCATGGCTGAATACCCGGCAACTTTATAGGCCATGCTCTATTCTCCTGATAATCCCAGAGGTTCCTGAAGAGCCCCTGCAATCTCCTGATCGACAGATTAATCAAGGTTCGTTACCACTAGGCTAACCTTAGGTGAGGTGAGCTGTGAACTCGGTAAAACAAGGGGGCTTGATGGACAGGGGCCACACAACACCAATACATCAACAAGATCATCCGAATAATTCTCAGTTGACCTGCGAAAAGCCGCTAGAACAGTCCTCGGGATATTTGTCTCCTGATGAATGGCAGGAGGTCTTAGCAGCGTCGGTGGAGAGGCGTGCACCAGACCTGCAAGGCTATGGCAGTGTGTTCGCACCTCTTTGCATGGCGCAAAAGCAATTTGTTATTGGTCAGCTTGGACAGTCAGTTGATGGCCGCATTGCAACGGTCACCGGAGACTCCAATTATGTGAGTTGTTCTGAAGCATTGATCCATCTTCACCGGCTCCGGGCAATTTGTGATGCTGTCGTAGTGGGAGTGGGAACTGCGGTTGCGGACAACCCTCAGCTCACTGTCAGGCATGTCAGTGGACGTCACCCGGCACGCATTGTCATCGACCCTTATGGCCGTATGCCTCGCGACAGTACACTCCTGCAGGATACAAATGCCCGCCGCATTGTGATTACGCGAACAGATGCCCATGCGCGTTATCCTGATGGAGTGGAATGCTTTCAGCTACAGCCAAATGCAAAAGGCCGTTTGTCCTGTGCTGAAATCCGGCATTTACTGCGAGAGTTTCGATGCATCCTCGTTGAAGGCGGTGCTTGGACGCTGTCTCGCTTTATCGAGCTGAAAATGATCGATCGTCTTCACTTGATGATCGCTCCGCTCATCATCGGATCAGGACCAAGAGGTCTTCAGTTGCCTGCGATTGATTATCTCGCACAGGCTATCCGCCCCAATGTCACTTGGCATCCTTTGGGTGTTGATATGCTGGCAGATCTGAGCCTGAACAATTAACTTTTCCAAAGGGTTGAAAAGCATTTCCTTTCACTGGCAAGTGCCCGTATAAATTTGCGTGAATTTCCGAATAAGGACACACGCATGCCAGAGCTCATCAGACGCACGACCCTTTGGGAAGCTAAAGGGCGGATTGAGGAAGTCGAAGTGCGTGTTGTTCACGAAGATGGACGCGAGCACATCACGACAGATCCGGTATGGGTTTACGGCGATTCAATTGCTGTGCTGGCTTATGACCCTCAAGCGAAAACAGTCCTGATCGTTAAGCAACTCCGAGTCGCGCCCTACATTATGGAGGAAGAGATTATCCTGGAGGCATGCGCTGGCGGAATCGAGATCAGCGATCTGTCCATAGAAGAAGCATGTATACGCGAAGCTCAGGAAGAGCTTGGGTGCCAACTCACCAATCTCACCAAGGTCGCGAATGTCTTCATCAACCCTGCACGTCTTGCAGAGCGGGCGCATTTCTTCCTCGCCGAGTACACATCCGGCGACCTGAATATTGAAGGGCGCGATCTGGATGAAGACGAAGATATTGAAGTTGTCGAGCTGTCATTCCAGGAGCTAAGAGAGCTCTACAACAAACAGGAAATCCGCTGCCCACGCCTCTTCATGCTCACACAAGCATTGATCTTGAAGAACA
The DNA here is from genome assembly GCF_001623065.1 of Pseudovibrio sp. Ad46. Classification (NCBI taxonomy): domain Bacteria; kingdom Pseudomonadati; phylum Pseudomonadota; class Alphaproteobacteria; order Hyphomicrobiales; family Stappiaceae; genus Pseudovibrio; species Pseudovibrio sp. Ad46. The sequence continues at coordinate 489,347 of NZ_LMCG01000005.1, forward strand.
TAGGCCTCTAATTTTGAGCGCTGGAAGCAAAGGTCTTCATAGCCTTATTGAGGCGGAAGGCCAACAATATCAACATGCCCGACCTGCAGTTGTGATTTACCTTTGCCAAGTGCTGCTAAACGAAATTCCAACCAATCATCCACGATTGTATCTGATACCCCAACTTCGCGTGCCGCTTGGGCCCACCCCTTAATCAGCTCCAGCTGCAAAGCATCGTCTTCAGGTGCGCACACCCAGTCAGAACGTCCGGTAAAGCAGGTGTAACCCGCCTTAAGCAATCGCTCACGAGCATGAAATCCACCAAGCGGCCCTAATGCAGACCCAAACCCTTTGTCCGTTGCTTGATGCTGATTGAATGCGCGCTGAATAAGCCGATCTGTCGGGTGGTGTGGTTTGCTCAGTAGGATACCGTTGTACGAAAGCCCTGCAAGAAACGGGAGTTTCAGCTGACGCATACGGGCAACAAAGCTATCCAGCCAGTTTGCACTCACAAGATCCAGAAAGGCCGAGGTAACAACCCCATGATGCCCTTCCAGAATATCCAGTGACCCGGCATCAGTCAGTTCGCAAACATCTGTTTTCGTTCTGGTATGAGGCAAGGGAGGAGAGATGCGTTTTGCAACTTTGAGAAGTTCAGGGTCGTTATCGATCAGTAACCACACTTGCTCCCTGTTTGACTCAATATGTTCGGCCAAATCCTGCAGAAAGGAACCGGTTCCAGCGCCCACATCTATGAGCCGGAGCGGGCCACTCTTGGGAGCATGCTCGACCAACCAGCTACAAAACTTTTTCATGACGTCTTTGTTGCGCGCACGCCGGTCTGCTTTACGACGTAATGAGAGCCATTCAGAGGAAAATCCACTCACCTGTGAGCCTCCAGTGTGCAAGCAAAGGCCTTTGCGCTGTCATTCCAATCTGGCAATGCACGAGCAGCAGCAAGGGCCCCAGTTGAAAGTTGAGAGCGTAACTCTTTGTTTTGAAGAAGTGTTTCGATGGCCTTGCCCAAAGCTAGAGGATCGCCCGCACCAACATGAAAGCCAGCTGTAGGCGGAACCGTCGATGCGACAGCGCCTTCGCCACTTGCAATAATCGGGAGCCCAAAACTCATAGCCTCCGCAAAAGCCATCCCGTATCCCTCATAGTATGTTGGGAGCACAAAGAGGTCGGCTGATTGATAGAAACCCGTTAGTTCAGCTTTGGGAATACCTCCATGAACGCGAATACGCTCTGTGAGGTCATGCTTTTTGATTTGAGATCGCACTTGGCTCGCATATTCTGGATCAAACCGCGTTTCTCCAATGAGATCCAGATGCCAGTCCAATTGCTTCAATTGCCCCAGCGCTTCAACTAAATGCAATTGCCCTTTTCGCGGTACCAACGACCCAACACAAAGCAACTTTGGGGCTGCCAGAGTATCGTTCGAGGTTGCAGCGCTCTCCGAGCCAGTTGGCCGATCAATACCGGGCAGAACAATACTGATCTTTTCCGCTGGAACGCCCATTTGAGAGATAAGCGTCTTTTGTGTCGAAGGACTGGTCACAATCACATGCTTTGCAAACGTGAGTGCTTTCGTCTCAGCCGCGCGGAGCACCTTTGCCAGCTCAGGGGCAATCCCACTTTCCAGAAACAGTGGGTGATGAACCAGCGCAATGAGATTGGAACGCTCAGCGATACTCTGCGCCAGATCAGATGAAGCCCCAAGCACCAAACCATCCACGATGATCAAAGCTGGGGGCTCTATTTCTACAATGACTTCAAGCGCCAGCTTTTTGTCAGCATCAGATGGGACCGGGTAGGTGCCTTCAAGGCTAATGAGTGAAACATTCCAGCCGTGTTTCTGCAGACCCCGAATGATCTCACGATCATATCGATAACCACCTGTGGGCGTATTCAGATCACCCGGAAAGACAAAATAGCAAGATCTGGCAGGTGCTTCTGCTGTCTGGCCTAAAGAAGGATGTAAGTTACTCATGAGCCTCGGATGCAGTCAACGGCGCCTCATAAGACGCACGCGCATTAGGGTTCTCAGAAATTGAAACGCGTACCTTGCTAAGTTCGCTCGGTTCGCGGCCCAGTTTATGTAGATAAGCAGCATCGCACACGCGCTGGTAAATGTAGCTACAGAGAAAATCGACCGTGGTGTTCCGCCCCTTGAACTGAGGAAGGTCATCAAGATTCTTGTAGTTGAACGGATGCAGGATTTCTGCCAGTACATCAAGCGCATTGCCAATGTCGATGACAATCCCGTTCTCATCCAGTTCCTCTGCAAAAATAGCGACGTGAACGTGTGCAGTAAGGCCATGAAGCTGAGAGGCAGGACCAAACACCTCTCCCTTCAGGCTGTGCGCGATCATAATGTGATTGCTGATTTCGACTGAATACATCTCAAAATCCTCATAAAATTAAGTGTAAACAATGGGTTGGCATAAAGTATCTTTCTTGCCTGAAAGAACGTCTTTCAAATCCTTCGGCGCTTTTTCAAATTCGATGGGAGGCGCGAGCAAAGTATCGAGTACGTCATCTTTCAGAAGAGAGATTGCCGCCTCCATTCGCCTGCGGTGCGTCCAGCGTGGCCTCATGATGGGGGCAACCTGACCGACTTGAGATGAGATAAGACTGAGGCGCTGACTGTGAAAACTCCCGCCAAGAACAAGGCCGGAAGGGCGCGAGCCATACCAGGACGCCTCCACAATTCTGGCTTCTCTCCCTGCAATTCGGATCGCAGTGTTCAAGCCAGCTTCAGAGGCGCTGCAATGCACGACAACATCTTGATTTTCGGGAGCAACTTCCGGCAAGGAAAATGCGCAGGAAAACTCGTCTGCAATGTCCTGCCGCTTCGGGTTGACGTCAATCATAGTCACGTTCGCACTTGCGATACGAGCGCAAAGATAGCCAACCAGCGAGCCAACAGTGCCAGCACCAACCACGGCAACATTGGAGCATGGCAGAATAGCTGCATCCCACATGATGTTCAGCGCTGTTTCCATGTTTGCTGCCAGAGTGGCGCGGGTGCTCGGTAAATCAGAAGGGATAAGATAGAGCGCATCTGCGGGGAGCAGAAAGTTGCTTTGGTGCGGAAAAAGAGAAAAAACGCGCTGACCCGCTTTTAAATTATCTTTTGTTTCAATCACTTCAGAAACGTTTGCGTAGCCGTATTTAACAGGAAACGGAAAGGTCCCTTCCTGAAACGGAGCTATCATCCGCTCCCGCTCGCTTACTGGCACATCGCCACGATAGACAATGGCCTCCGTACCTCGGCTGATCGCGGAAGCATGAGTTTTTAAGTAAACACGGTTACCAGATGATTTAGAGAGTTTTTCCTCTCTTATTTCAATGGTTTGAGGCGCAGTGTACCAAAGCGCTCTGGCTAACTCAGACAAGAAACGCGCTCCCCGGATCGCTAAGTTTTCACAAATATACTCTAGGGAAACGTGAACAAAGGAAACTAGCAGAAATGTAGGTGCCTCTAAAAACAATAATAATTTGGGTAGGACATGACAAAACAATCACGGGTTCCTGAAGAGAACGCCCGCACTAGTCTTGTTGACCAGCTGCTCTCCACCAACATCATTGACAAGCATCAGGAAAATAAGCGTTTATTCAGGCGCAGACTGATCTTTGGAGGGCTCGTTCTAACCTCTTTAGCAGTGTTGACCACCATCATGTCACTCACACTGTTCCTCAACGGCTTTGCCCTTTCAAAAGTCATGATGCTTCTCGCATTTCTGGTAACCTTACCATGGCTTGTCATCGGCTTCTGGCATGCTGTCATTGGCTTAGTGCTCATGAGGTTTTCTTCAAACTCCACCGCTCAGGTATACGCTGGCACGCCGCTGGGTACACTTGACCTAAAAAAGCCCTTACAGAACAAGCAAACCGCCTTGCTTTCCTGCGTGCGAAACGAAGACTCGCCTGAAGTGGCTGCCAAGCTGGAAGCGATGCTTCAAGATCTGGATCGTCTGGAAAAGCTCAACGGCTTCTCTCTCTACATCCTGAGTGACAGCAATGATCCTGAGCATACCCGGCAAGAAATGCGGGAGTTCTCCCTGCTGCGGGCACGATGGCAAAATCGGATTGAAGTGCTTTATCGTAGACGTGAAAAGAATACCGGCTTCAAAGCAGGAAATGTCGAAGATTTCTGCCGCAACTGGGGAACACGGCATGAATATGCGATCACGCTGGATGCTGACAGCTTCCTCTCAGCAGAATCTTTATGCCACCTTGTAAGCAAAATGAATGCAAATCCGCGTTTGGGTATTTTGCAAACACTTGTTCTGGGGCTTTCAACCAACTCGTTCTTCACCCGTGTTTTCCAGTGGGGAATGCGCTTGGGAATGCGCTCCTACACTCTTGGCGCGGCGTGGTGGCAAGGCTCGTCAGGTCCGTATTGGGGACATAACGCGATTTTTCGCATAAAGCCCTTCACGCAGTTCTGCATGTTAGAGCCTCTGCCAGGAAATGACGCATTGAGCGGCCCGATCCTCAGTCATGATCAGGTTGAAGCTGCGATGATGGCAGACGCGGGCTATGAGGTGCGCGTATGGCCGGTAGAAGGTGGCAGCTATGAAGAAAACCCACCTCATTTAATCGAGTTTATCCGCAGAGATCTGCGCTGGTGTCACGGAAACCTTCAGTACATTAAATTGCTCAGAGAGCCCGGGTTTAAGCTGTTGGGACGAATCCAACTTGGCCTTGCAATCCTCATGTTTGCTGGCTCTCCGGCATGGCTTGTTTTTATCGCAATGGCGATTTTAACCGCATCCGTTTCAGCGCCCGAGACGATAACATTCGACCCGTTTTACGGCACGATCCTGATTGTGGCCATCATGAGTATGGTCTTTGCACCCAAACTTGCGACGCTTGCCCATGTCCTGACGGTTCGGAACGAACGCCGGGAGTATGGCGGCTCTTTCTCGGTGTTTATCAGCGCATTCTTCGAACTGGTCTATTCCATGTTGCTAGCACCAGTCATGGCAATTGCGCACAGCATCTTTATTGCACAACTGTTCGCAGGACGAAAAACGCAATGGGGAGGGCAGGAAAGACAACCCCATGGTATTCCGTTCATTTTGGCAGTGAAGAAGTTCTGGCCTCAAACTCTTTTCGGCCTTTGCGGTGTGATTTGGATGATGGATTATACCTTTGCAGATACGTGGCTTCTGCTTCCGGTAATCCTTGGACCATTGCTAACAATACCGTTTGCAATGATCACCTCAAAACCAGCGCTCGGTATGTACTTTAAACACTCCGGACTTTGGGTGTTGCCTGAAGAAAAGAAAACGCCGCTTGAACTGCAAGGCCTCAATAAAGAGCAGCGCCGTGTAGAGTTGGAACTTGCCAAGGCAAACCGAGCTGCGGCCACGCGATAAAAGAATAAGCTGAAGGTGGTGAGAGCCATCAGGTTTCCAGGAAAAAGCCGGTTGCGTAAATGGCACGCAACCGGCTTTCTGATTTCTGGGTTTCTATTGAACTGGCAAAGCTACAGCGTATCTCCGAAAAGTGGAAGCCGGTTTTCGGATAAAGATACGCAAAAACAAAGACTAAAGCAGCTCAGGTGTTTCAACTTAAATGCGAACTGCTTTAGGAAGCTGGCTTTTCCTTTGGCTTTCTCCATGGCTCACCCTTAAACCATGCCACGGTATAGGCGACGGCAATTAAGCCTGCAAAACCAAGCAAGTTTGCCATGATTCCACCTGTGACCGTGCCTTTCAAACCGAGCTCATCCCGGAAGATTGCAATGCCTTGCGCAAGAATGAGGCTCGCAAGAAAAACAGCGAGAGACTGTTGGCCTACCTTCTTGATGACCCGGACAACTTTGCCACCAAAACCGCCCATGAGCAGCCGTTGCCCGCCTTCTCCAACAGCCACCCAAGCCACATAAGCAAGGGCAAGGAAGTGGATGTAGCGCAGGAGGCCCATCTCGGATTTTACGGTGAGGTCGCTGATATCATTTGCAATTCTGCGGAGCTCAGGCACCTCATTGAGAATGCGGAAGTAAGCAAACGGAATCGTAAGAATAATAATCGAGGCGCTCAGGAACAAGAGACGTTTCTTGACTGGAGGAGCCGGAATCCAGCCCTTGATGAAGGCAAATCCGGTAAAGAACAGCAACTGCCATGCAAATGGATTGAAGAACCAACGGCGATCGGACCATGGCTCAGCAGGGAAATCCACCAGTCGGAAGGTTGCGATCAGCCAAAATGCAATGATGATTGCTGCAACCGCACCTCGTCCGGCCTTGTAATAGGCAATCATGATCACCGGCAACATCGCAAGGATCACCAGATACATTGGCAGAATATCGAAGTAGTTCGGCACATAGGTAAGGGTCAGCAAACCTGGCAGCTGGAAGATCGGATCTTCGAAGAAGTGCCAAAGGTTCAGCTTCCCGACATAGTCGTCGCTGGTCCAGCCGTTGATTTGCAGGAAGGCAAGCATGCCCGCAACGGCGAGGAACAGGCAGATATGGGCCCAATAAACTTGCCAGACGCGATAAAGAACACGCGCGCTGCCCATGACCAGGCCATGCAGTTCAAAGACGCGCCCGAAGGCAATTGCGGAGGCCATGCCAGAGCAAAACACAAATATCTCGGTTGCATCGGAGAACCCGAAACGCGCCGGAATCCAAAGAGCCCACCCGTTTGCAGGAAGGTGGGCTATGAAGATGATGAACATTGCGATCCCTCGAAAAAAATCGAGGCGTGGATCTCTTGGTCGGCTGGCCGTTTTCATAGGGGTCGGCGGTATACTGTGCTGGTTCACGATGTCTCTGAAACTAAAAACTATAGATGATGAAATGCAGCTCCGAAATCCCCCGAAGCTGCACCTCCATTTATCCCATACGGAATCGTAGGTGTTCACTTTGCATGAGGTCGGTGGCTTCCGTCATGCGGGTTGCTTGAGCCATGCGGGTTTCACCATAGGTGTCTGATCCGCCTCTCAAGCGTGTGCGCTCATCAATCATCCGTTTTGCTTCCTGGCAAAGGCCAGCGCGCAAAGCGGCTTCAATGGTGAGGCGTTCAAATACATCGCGCTGAGCGTGGCTGCCACCAACGGTACGCAGCAGCGGACGTGCTTCTGCGAGGTGGTGGTAAGCGCTGAAGTAATTGCCGTTCTTGAACTGCATCAAGCCAGATGCTGTTGGAGAACCTGCTGTCTTCGTTACGAGACCCATCTCGTTGGTGTCTTGTTCGCCAAATGTGCGCATTCGAGTCAACAGGCGGTCAGAGGACTGACGACGGTTGTCTCCCAGCAGAGCAAGCATGTAGTGCAAGTCTGCGAAAACATTACAGGAATCGTCGACACGCTTTTCGCTGATGCTCGCCAGCTCTTCCCAGCGGTTACCTACCTTGATGCCCTCAAGCTCAAGACGAACCAGCATAGAAGCTGCGTTGGAAATATCGCGATAATCGTCTGTGTGATCTTTACGGAACTTTTGGTCATAAAGCTCGAAAACACGCTCAACATTGCCACGATCAAGGTGCAGCAGCGCAAGGTGCCACCAAACGTGATAACCAAAGTTGTTGCAGTGTTCCCAAGCCTTTGGCTGGTCATCAAGCCATTTGATGCCTTCTTCGGTCTGGCCGGTCATGTCCAGCACGTGGGCAACTGCATGCAGGCCCCAGGCATCATCATGTTGAAATGCAACGGCTTCTTTGCCGATCCGTTCAGCCCGGTCAAAATCACCAGTCTCTTCCAGCGCAAAGGAGTAACAACCGTGCACGTAGCCTTTTGCGATATGGTCGTCTTCGTAAGACGAGATCACACCTTCAATCGAGGAGCGCATGCGGGATGGCTGGCCAAGAACGAAGCGAATAGCGTGGACGAGCTTCAGAAGGAATGCATCGCGTGGGTATTTAAGAAGCAGTTCGTCAAGGCGATCAGCAGACTTGGTCGGCGTACCCTGAAGCCAGTCATTCAAAGCTTCAACAACAGCTTCTTCACGGTCCGTAATCTGTGTATCTCTGCGGCATTTATCAGCAATTGCATAAGCTTCAAAAGCAGTTGCTGTCATTTCACGTCTGCCAAGCAGTAAGCAGAACAGGCCACGCGCGGCTTGAGCCAGAGCGAAGTCTGGATCGGCCTCCAGTGTTTTCGCAAGATGCTCCGGCGTTGCAGCACTATGTGCTAAAAACGCAAGAATTGTGTTGTTCCAGTGTGTTAATGCACTCTTATCGGAGAGTGTTACCGTGTATTCGAACTGGTCATCAATGCGCATGGATGCGACCCGTGGTTGAGGCGACCGGTATTTCGTGCAATGTGCAATCGCTTATGAGATAAGCCATTGGGTTTACATTACTAACGACACAGGTCTGCCAGGAAATCTGTTGATCAGAACCCTTTCAAAACTGGCGATGACGTTCAACACACAAAATGGTGTTTAATATCAGCAAGCTTTGTTTATGTAGAAAATATAGTTCAACCTCATGAAGAAATAGAAAACACTATTCTATTCACTAAGAAAAAATATGCGTCAAATAGAAGCTTGCTTGTAAAAACCTACTATTATTAATAGTGATAATAAGTAAGATTTTAGATATTAAGTTCTATTATACCAGTATTTATTACCTTGTGATAATCTTCTGTTTGTCGGATGAAATAGTGTTCACTGCTTCTTGATTTTCTAGTTAGTCCCCACTGTGTAATGTCCTTACTCCAATTGAGACTAAGTACGTGGCGAATTCATGGCGAATACGAGTAGCTATCAACAAACAAAAATCGATCAACAGATTCAATCACCGCAATCTGTGATCGTCATCGGAGCGCTGGTCGCGTTGGCCGGTGTTGCTCTATTGGGACTCCAGAACAACGGCTGGCGCGTTTTTGGCGGTGCCTTGATCGGTGCTCTGGCAGGCGTTGCGCTGTACCATACGAGCTTCGGATTTACGGCAGCATGGCGCCGTATTGTCACCCAGCGAAGAGGGCAGGGCCTTCGTGCTCAATTCCTGCTTATCTCATTGGTTTGTCTAATAAGTTTCCCACTCCTCCAATACGGGCCAGACATCGGCATACGCACCGGTGGCTTCGTGTTTCCATTCGGTGTTGGAGCAGCTGTCGGAGCCTTCATTTTTGGCATCGGAATGCAGCTCGGCGGAGGCTGTGGATCAGGCACATTGTTCACTGTCGGAGGCGGCTCATCACGCATGGTGATCACTCTTGCCTTCTTCATTTTAGGCAGCGTAATTGCAACAGCGCACCTTTCATTCTGGAATTCTCTTCCAAGATTACCGGCATTTTCGCTTGTGCGTGGCTATGGGGTCGTCCCTGCGCTACTGATCACCATTGTGCCACTGGTCGCCTTTGCGATATTCTCGGTGTTTATCGAGAAAAAACAATGGGGTGAACTAGAGAAATCCCGCAAAACCACCGGGTTTTTTCAGGGCCAATGGGGCTATGTTCTGGGTGCGTTGATGTTGGCGTTGGTTTGCGTTCTTACGTTCATTGTGTTGCAGCGCCCATGGGGCGTGACATCCGGCTTCGCACTCTGGGGCGCAAAGTTTTTCTATGCCATTGGTATCCCGGTAGAGACCTGGCCTTACTGGCAATGGCAGGTTGGGGCGATCAAAAGATCTGTCTTCGCCGATTCCACATCCGTCATGAATTTCGGCATTGTGCTCGGGGCTCTGATTGCTGCTGGGTTGGCCGGAAAGTTCAATCCAGTGAAAAAAATTAATCTCAGAGATGCTGGAACTGCAGTGGTCGGAGGCCTCTTGCTCGGCTACGGCGCGCGCCTTGCTTACGGATGCAACATCGGAGCGTATCTCGGGGGCATAACCTCCGGCTCCATACATGGCTGGTTGTGGCTCGTCTTCGCCTTTGCCGGGTCCATGGTTGGAACCCGTGTCCGTCATTTGATCGGAATGGATCCTGCACCTGTTACCGCAAAATAGAAGCCAGCTGCCGGATACGACTAAAACTTGGCCAATTAAAATCAAGGGAGCTTGAACAACAGCCTGTTCAACTCCCGCTTTTAAACTCATTTCATTACGAAAAGGATTGAACCATGAAACTCCTTACGGGGATGCTCGGCTTTGTTGGAACATTGATGTTCGTTATGGCCGCTTTTCAACCATCCCAGGCTCAAATCACCACAGAGCAAGCGCAGCAGGGCAAGGTGCTGCCGCGCAATGGCTGGCGGGTTATCGAAACCACCATGGCGATTGATGAGCTACTGGACTCCCTGAAAAAAGCCATTCGCGAAGAAGACATGCTGCTCGTCAGCATGGCAAGTGCCTCCCGGGGTGCTAAAGCAAACGGCTTTGAGATTCCGGGCAACTACGTGATTGGTGTGTTCCGCAATGACTTTGCGCGCCGTATGCTGGCAGCAAGTGTGCAGGCAGGTATTGAGGCGCCAGTTCGCTTCTATCTGACGGAAAATCCGGATGGCACAGCAACGCTGTCATGGAAGACGCCAAGCTTTGTCTTCCAGCCTTACCGAGCCACCGCCTCTGAGGATCTGGTCTCGCTAAGCGAGGAACTGGATGTGATCTTCCAGCGCATTGCAGACCGTGCCACAGACAACACCTGAGGCACTCTTTAGAAATCAAAAAAAGAGTGTGTCACCTTTCCCGCGACACACTCGAAAATGCGAATGGTTCTACAGCTTACCGTCGTAGGCTCTACGGTCAATACGGCAAGCAAGCACGGTGAAGGTATCGCGCTCCAGTGCTGCCTTCGCTTCTTTCTTAAGGCTCTCAGCATCATCCACCCAAACACCATGTCCGCCATAAGCGTCAGCAAGTGCAGGGAAGTTGGTTGCAGAGAAGTCCACGCCCAGATTAGGGTTCTGGTTCGCACGCTGCTTCAGCTCAATAAGAGACAAGCTCTCGTCGACCAGCACACAGACAATAAACGGCACCTGCATATCTCGTAGAACCGCCAGATCACCAAGACCCATCTCCAGACCAGCGTCACCTACAAATACAACAACCGGGTCTTCTGGTTTTGCCATCTTATGCCCGATGCCAAGCGGCAAGGCACATGCCATCGTACAAAGGGCAGAACTCTGCAGCATGGTGCGCGGGGAGTGGCTCTTCCAAATCTGGCTTACCAGAATGCGGTGCGCACCACTGTCCGCAGTTGCAACAGTGGTATCCGGCAGGGCTTCCCGCAGGCCGTGGAACACAGTGGCTGGGCCCCAACCACTTTCTTCAGCAGTAAAGTCGGCCTTCAGCTTTTCCTTGGCTGGCGCAATACGATCACGAAGCCAATCGCTCTCTTCAGGAACAATACCGGCCTCATCTTCTGGTGTCAGAGCCATCAGGGTCGGCTTCACATCGCCTTCCAGTGTATGGCTCACATAGTGCATGCCATGGCTGCGCAACACAGGCGTCAGCTCAATTACTGATGTCTCTTCACTCCACGGATTACGCCAGTTCACGCGCATTTCAATGGGGTCATAGCCGATCAGCACAACAAGGTCCGCATCAGCCAGCAAAGGCATCAGGTTCTTATCAGCTTTGGGCGACAAGCCTGCTCCACCAAGCGAAAGCTTATGGCCTTCAGGAATGAGCCCCTTGCCCTTGTAGCTGGTGATCAGCGGAATCTGATAGGCCTCGCAGAACGCCTCAATCTCATTGCCTGCATCCACATTGACGGCATCAACACCAGCAATTGCGATAGGGCGTTGAGCAGAGCCCAGCAAATCACGCGCTTGCTCCAGCACATCACCAAATGGCAGCTGGGCAGCACGAACACCATAGTTCGGTGTTTTCTGTGTTTCGCCGCTTTCACCTTCGGCAACGGAGATCGGCACATCAATGTGCACCGGCCCCGGTTGACCAGACATGGCAATGGAAATCGCCTTATCCATCATGGCATTCAGCGCACCCGGAGCTGCTTTGAAGCTGGCTTTCACAATAGGACGCAGCAGTTGCTGATGGTCCATCACCTGATGAGTATAGGTCTCAGCCTCAGCGGTATCTACGCAGCCTGTCAGGAAGATCAGCGGAACGCGATCCTGAAAGGCATTGGCAATCACGTTGACGGCGTTGGTCACACCCGGCCCAAGCGTTGCCAGCAAAACAACAGGAGCATCCGTGCCTTGGCGTGCAAGGCCATGCCATGCGCCTTCAGCCATAAAGCCACCAGCATTCTCGTGCTTCACCAGATTGAATTTTAAACCAGCAAGGTTCAGGGCATCCATAAGGGCCAGCACTTCGCCACCCGGAATCCCGAAGGCATACTGACTGCCAGCCTGATGCAGTTTTTGAGCAATAAGATCAGCGCCGCGCATAATTATGAATCTCCCAGTGACACGACACCGCGAGCAGCGAGATCGTCAATTTCTTCTTTGGTTTTTTGTAGATACTTGGTCAGCACTTCAAGACTGTCCTCGCCAAGGGTCGGCGGTGCCTTCCGGTATGTAACAGGCGTCTTGCTGTAATTGATCGGGTTACCAATCAAGCTTACCTGACCATCATCAGATTGCTTGTGTGGTAGAGAAATCTTCATACCCCGATGTAGAATCTGCGGATCGCTGAACACGCCAGCCAGATCATTCACCGGACCACACGGAACGCCAACAGCCTCTAGCTCATCCGTCCAATGCTGCGCACCCTGTTTGATTGTGAACTGACGCAGCAAAGGCACCAGTTCAGCACGATTGCGCACGCGGTCAGCGTTGGTTGCAAAGCGAGGATCAGTGTTCAATTCAGGACACCCCAGAATCTCACAGAAACGCTGGTACTGCGCATCGTTGCCAACAGCCACCATGAAGTCCTTGTCAGAGGCCGGGAAGGTCTCATAAGGGACGATGGTTGGGTGCGCATTGCCAAGCCGTTTGGGGATGTTACCGTCGGTCAGATAGGAAAGGCCTTGGTTGATCAGCCATGCCACCTGACAATCCAGCAAGGAGATGTCGATGTGCTGACCTTCACCGCTTTTCTCGCGGTGGTGCAGAGCTGCCAAAATGGCGTTGCAGGCATACATCCCGCACATCACATCAGCAATGCCGACACCGATCTTGGTTGGGCTGCCACCTTCCTCCTCAGGAAGGCCCGTGATGCTCATGATCCCGCCCATGGCCTGAATCAGCGCATCATAGCCCGCTCTATGTGAGTAAGGGCCAGTTTGGCCAAAACCGGTAATGGAGCAGTAGATCAGCCGATCATTCTTCGCACGCAGGTCGTCATAACCGAGGCCCTTGCGGGCAAGGTCACCAACCTTGAAATTCTCGATAACGATGTCAGCGGTCGCCGCCAGCTCCTTGAGCATCTCCACGCCTTCTTCAGAACGCATGTCGATGCCGAGAGAATGTTTGTTGCGGTTGGAGCTGAGATAATACGCGCTTTCGCCAGTATCCGTGTCGCCTTTGCCTTTCAGGAAGGGAGGCCCCCATTTGCGGGTGTCATCCCCGCGTGTTGGGTGTTCAATCTTGATGATTTCAGCGCCCATATCACCCAATAACTGGGTGCAGGTTGGGCCTGCCAGAATGCGCGAAAGGTCAAGCACCACAAGGCCATCCAAAGGTCCTTTGGTGGTAGAGGACTGGTGCTGTTCACCGTCTACTAGAGAATTCAAACCGTCTAATCCATTGGTTTTGAGGCAAGATTGACCGCAAATGGAGGGTGACTGACCCTGTCATGTACAGCAATCCAGCAGATTTTGGAGAGACGTTAGAGCACTCAGAAAAGGCCCACCACAACAATCTGAAAAATCACACAGTATCGTGATGGCCCGTGAAATTTGAAGTTTCTACCGTGATGGACCTGTGGGTTTTACCAGTGCTTTGTGTTGGCAAGATCAAGCCATGCGCGCCGGATCCAGTTGGCTTTCATGGAGTGTCCGCCATCATGCAGGCAAAGCTCCAGCTTCTCGCCTTTGGCAGACCAAACATCACACTGCAACTCACCAGCGCTGATGGATGTTGGCTCAATATCATAGAGACCAGCTTGTCGTTTCCAGACATCCAGACTGTCAAACACATCGGACTGACGCCAGTTCGCGCCAATAGCTCGGCCCACCATCGGAACGGTTTTATCTTCAACCCCGTGGGTGTGGTAAAGGTTGGTCAAAGGAGAAGGGCAGGCTGCTGGGATAGGATCCCAGAAGGCACCGGCAATCGGCGCGAAGCCAGCATAGTTCTCACCCTTATAGCAGGCCAGATTCCAAACCATGGAACCACCCATGGAAAAGCCTGAGAGCAGGATCTTCTCACGATCAATCGGGAAGCGGTCAGAAACGTCTGTCAGCATCTCATCGAAGAACTTGAACTCGTCACGATCCTGACTCGGGGAGCCCGGATAGGACCAGGAACCGCCAATGCCCTGCGGGACAATGAGAGCAACGCCAAGCTCGTTTGCAAGATTACGCAAAGCTTTATTCTCGATGGCGCGATCAGCTTTGCCCTTCCACCCGTGCAGGTAGATTATGGCGCCAATCTGTTCATCATCAGCAGGAGAATCCGGAAGTGCAACATAGTATTCACCGCTCTCAACTTCACAGGGAGCAGTCACACCACAGGTCGCTTCCTCTGCCATTGTCGCATTGGGAACCAACTCGGAAATAACCACGGTAGCAAACGTAATCGCACTTGTAAGAAGGCTCATGCCCATTCCACTTCTTGCCGCTCTCTCGGATTAAACCTATTGAAACTCATGGATGAATCCAGGAATTGCCGAGATTAATTTTGTTTATGCTAACATACGCCTCAAAGGCGGTCTTACTCTCAAAATTGATGCCGTCATTTACAGCTTACCGCGAGAGGGCCTACTGCCATTCCCCTTCCGTGGGAATGTGCAAAGTATTGCCGCAATGCTTGCAGTGAACGGCGTCATTATCGTGACGATTAAGGCCACAATCAGGACAGGCATATTTTACTTTAGACGGACGGAAAATGGTCTGGATCAGCCGCAAAAACAGTGCCACGCCAAACACCATGATGACGATTGTAATCCCGCGGCCCATCGTATCCGTCATGGTGATGTCGCCATAACCAGTCGTCGTCAGCGTTGTGACGGTAAAGTACAGCGCATCCATGTAGGAGTTGATGTCCGGGTTCAGGTGCGCCTCAATCACATAAACAATCGCGCTCACCATAAACACGAAGACCAGCAGGTTCATCGCTGAGTTGATGATCTCTTCATGCTCTTTGAACCACGAGAACGTCTCCCGCAGATCCTTCACCACATGGTAGGAGCGCAGCAACCGCAACATGCGGATCACGCGTAGGAAGCCGAGGTTCTCGATGAGGGCTTCAGCAAACAAAGACAGGATTACAATGAGGTCTGCAATGGCCGTGCTGTCAAAGGCCGCTCGGGCAGGCCTCAGCGCAATTGTGAGGCGGAACCCGTAATCAATCAGCAGAATGAACCCGATAGCCCAGTCCAGCCGCGGATAGCTCTCCAGCTGAGGAAGCGTTGCAGACAGCACGAAGTAGAGGATCGTGACCACATCAAACATCAGCAAGCCGATACGCCAGGAACGTCCAGCAGTGGTCTGCCCGAAATACAGACGTCGCAAAGCGCCCCTGAAATCGGTTATTGCTTCCTGCATAAAATTAGATCCCTCAATCCCGATAGCGCGCCCAGATAAAATCTACTAGCAAATGTGGGCATTTCTGCAAAGTCACTCAAGCTCGTCACGCATAAACTTTCGTGTGAGCGGCGCTGTCTTGACCCAGCAAGAAAACCTTACGCTTTCCCTCAGTGAGTTTATCGAAAAATTCTGCAACTGATTAAAGGGTTTCTGCTCTACTTCTGACATGAAGAAAGCCAAGGCCATTCCGGTGCCACCACCTCCCGGGTATTTGGAGGAATGGCGGGCAACCAACAACACCTGTCTGGTAACGGGCGCGACGGATGGCATCGGCAGAGCGCTTGCGATCCGTCTGGCAGATGCTGGCCAAACCCTCGTCATTGTAGGGCGTTCTAAGGAGAAAGTAAGTGCCGTCCTCAAGGATGTTGGCGACGCCGGCCCCCATCGCTCCCACCGTGGTTTTGTGGCAGACCTCTCTCTCATCTCAGAGGTGGATCGTCTCGCCGATGAGATCTCGCAAAAGCTGCCGAACCTGAGCCGCATCGTCCTCTGCGCTGCCGAAACACCGGGGTTTCGCGGCATCACAGGAGAGGGGATTGAGGCTGGGTTTGCGGTTAACTACCTCAGCCGATTTCAGCTGCTGAAAAAGATCACACCGCTACTCAAGGACCAATCAGCGCCAAGGGTTGTCTCGTTTGCAAGCCCGGTGACAAAGTTCGAAATACCCGACCTGAACATCCTCAACGATCCTGACTGTGAGCTAGATAGTTGGGACCGAGGAAGAGCACACACCAACTGCAATCTGCTCTTCTTGATGGAACTGGCTGATCAGCTGAAGGACACAGACATCTGCATCAACGCGTTCGGACCCGGCCTTGTGCTGACAAAGCAAATGCAGGGTTACAGCGCCATGAGGCGGTTCTGGCTAGGCATGAAAAGCTCGCTGGTCGGCAAATCTGCCCCCTATGCAGCCTTACCAGCTATGCACATGCTGCTCTCTCCGGACTTTGCGGGCAAGACTGGAGGGTTCTACGAATGCGGAACAAAAATCCCGCCGGACACGCAAATCCTGAGCAAAGAAATCCGCCAGCAATTCTGGACAGAAACTACTCAGCTTGTGCACTTGGCGCAGGCGAACAAGGGGTAAAATTTTCCAGAAACCGCTTTTTGTGACACCAGTCACGGGCTTCCCCTCACGAAAGTGGGAGGACAAATGCACTTCTCAGTCTGACTTGATTTGAACGTTGCCAGGGGACCTTGGCAGCGAAGGATAGAGCTGTGCCCAAAGCCATCAAGGATTGAGTCACTTCCCTAAGGTAATGTTAGGCAAGTGCTGCCAGCAATTCTCAATGTGTAAGAGTAAAAAATGAACAATAAAATGGAATTCCCTGCCGGCCGGAATGGAAATCTGCTTTCATCAACGCGCAAAGCCGCCCTCGCATTTCTGGGGGCGTCTCTTGGCACATTTCTTTTCTCCTCGGCAGTCTTTGCTCAGGAAACTCCCCCCCCTCCAGGTGTTATTGTTGAACCTGCACGCGAAGAAGTTATTGAAGAAGAACGCATTTTCTCTGGCCGTACCGAAGCAATCAGTCAGGTCGCGCTCATTGCCCGTGTCGGCGGGTTTCTGGAGCCGCTGGAATTTAAAGAAGGCCAGACAGTTCAGCAAGGCGACCTGCTCTTTGTGATTCAGCAGGAGCCCTATGAGTTCTCAGTAGAGCAATCCCAAGCCAATCTGGAAAGTGCCCAGGCGAAGGTTGATTTGGCAAAAGTTGACTTTGACCGCAAGGAGCAGCTCGTCAACCGGGATACGATCTCTGTCTCCGAACTCGATACAGCCCGCGCAAACCTGAAAGAGGCCAACGCCGCACTGGCTCTGCGTCAGGCAGACTTGAAGCTCTCCGAGTTGGATCTGAGCTACACCGAAATCCGTGCTCCGTTGGATGGTCAGATCGGAACCGCTGCCTTTAAAGAAGGTGCCTACGTCAATGCCAACAGCGGAACTCTGGCAACCATCACGTCATTGAACCCCATTCGCGTGGCGTTCCCGGTTCCACAAGCACTGATCTTGCAATCTCAGCGCGCCAACAACTTCGTCACCAATAACATACTCATTCGAATTCGCCTGTCAGACGGCAAGTTCTACCAGCACAACGGAAAATTGGACTTCCTTGAAGCAGAAGCCAACCCGGGCACAGACACTGTCACCGCTTATGCTATCTTTGAAAATCCTGACCACTTGCTGTTTGACCACCAGCTGGTTGATGTCGTTGCCAACGCCAAAGATGCCACCCCAGTTCTGGTTGTCTCTCAATCCGCACTGCTGCTGGATCAGGAAGGCCCGTATGTGCTGAAGGTGAATGACGAAGACGTGGTTGAGCAACAGCGCATCGCCGTTGTCGATCAGATCAACGGTCTTGTTATTGTTGGAAGTGGCCTCGAAAAAGGTGATCTGGTGATCACATCCGGCATCCAGAAAGTTCGCCCTGGAATTAAAGTCAACGCACAGCTGGCAGGTCAATAAACCATGATCTATGACATGTTTATTCGCCGGCCTCGGCTGGCGATGGTGATTTCGATTCTCATAGTCGTGGTCGGTGCGATCTCGATTTATTCAATTCCGGTATCACAATACCCGACCATTGCTCCCCCAACCGTGCAGGTTAACGCCACTTACATCGGCGCGGATGCGCTAACGGTGGAAGAGAGTGTTGGCCAGCTTGTTGAAGGGGCAGTCAACGGCGTAGACGGCATGCGCTATATGAAGTCGTCGTCTTCCAGTGATGGCACCTACTCGCTTACAGTCTACTTCGATCTGACAACAGACCCCGATATCAATGCGGTGAACGTTCAGAACCGAATAAGCACCATTGAGAGCAAGCTACCGCAGGAAGTCCGGGATCAGGGTGTCAACGTCACCAAAAAGGCCGGTGACCTCCTGCAAGCGATTTCCTTCTATTCGCCAGATGAGACACATGATGGCCTCTTCATTTCCAACTACGTCACCATCAACATCGTAGACGAACTGAAGCGTATTCCAGGTGTGGGTGATGCCAGCGTATTCGGCGCGCAGGATTACTCCATGCGCATCTGGCTGGATCCGGTCAAACTCAGAGCCCTCAACCTGACAGCAGAAGACGTAATCTCTGCGGTCCAATCACAAAACAAACAAGCTGCTGTCGGTCGTATCGGTGCAGCTCCTCTGGCCGCTGATCAGCAGCTCCAGCTCACCGTCACGGCGAAAGGCCGTTTGAACACGGTTGAAGAGTTTCAGAACATCGTTCTGCGTGCAAATCCTGATGGCTCTGTGGTTCACCTGAGAAACGTCGCCCGCGTAGAACTCAGCAGCGCCTCCTATGACATATTGGCAGAATACAACCAGCAACCAACAGCGATGGTGGGGATTTACCTGTCTCCGGGTGCAAACGCTGTGGCTGTGTCAGAAGCGGTCAACGAGCGTATCGCATTTCTGGCAGAGCGCTTCCCGGAAGACCTCACATACATCTCCATCTTCGATACCTCCCTCTTCGTGAATGAGATGATTTCGAAGGTGATCCACACGCTGCTGGAAGCCTTCGTGCTTGTGACCATCGTGGTCTACGTCTTCCTCGGTAAGTTCCGTGCAACCCTCATTCCGCTGATAGCGGTACCCGTATCCATCATCGGTGCTGTCGCAGTGGCCTTCATGATGGGCTACACGGCCAACACCATCTCACTGCTGGCCTTGGTGCTTGCCATCGGCATCGTAGTGGATGATGCGATCATCGTGGTTGAGAACGTTGAACGCATTATGCATGAGCACCCCGATCTCACACCGGCTCAGGCAACATCAAAAGCGGTCAGCGAAATTGCAGCCCCCGTGCTCGCAACCACGCTGGTGCTGCTCTCCGTGTTCGTGCCTGTGGCCTTCTTGCCGGGATCGTCCGGTGTACTCTTCAGAGAGTTCGCGGTCTCCATCTCCGCGGCAATGGTGATCTCCACCATCAACGCATTGTCACTGTCTCCAGCTCTTTGCGCCATCTTGATGAAGTCAGAAGATCTGACAGGCGTCATGGCCAAGGTTTCCAAAAAGATTGATGACGTCGGCCATGGTTATGCTGGCTTAATAAAGCGCATCGCAAAAATGTCGCTGCTTTCGCTTCCTGTCGTGGTGGGCTTCGCGCTCTTTGGTTTCCTGGTTGTTTCCAACACCCCAGATGGCTTTGTCCCGGATGAAGACAAAGGCTACGCCATGGTGCTGGTCAATCTGCCACCGGGTGCGTCTCGCAACCGTACTGAAGCGGTCATGCGCAAAGCCGACGATATCATCCGCAAAGACCCGGCAGTCAACTCCACCACAATGATCATCGGGCTCGACCTGCTGGCAGGTGGCGGCTCATCACCAAACGCAGGCGTTTTCTTCGTCAAACTCAAGGATTATGAAGAACGTCCATCACGTGAACTGTCTTCTTTCGCCTTCGTTTACAGAACATACGGAGCTTTGGCAGGTATTCCCGAAGCAACCTTCTTCCCGGTCAATCCAGCCGCAATCGATGGTCTCGGCACGGTAGGCGGCTTTGAGTTCATCATGGAGGCGCTGGAAGGTCAGGATCCAACGGTCCTTGCGCAAATCTCCCGCTCCCTGATTGTAGCGGCTAATGAAGCGCCGGATATCGCTTCCTTCTTCACCACCTTCAATGCAAACACCCCGCAATTGAATGTGAAGTTGGATCGTGAGCGTGCTCAGGTGCTTGGCCTGAACGTGGCAAGTGTTTACAACGCATTGCAAGCCACGCTGGGCGGTTATTACATCAACGATTTCAACCTCTATGGTCGCACATGGACCGTCCGCCTGCAGGCAGAGCAGAAGTATCGCTCTGGTGTTGAGGACATCGGCTCCATCTTTGTCCGTTCAGACACAGGTGAGATGGTTGAACTGTCCTCCGTCGTGCACACTGAGCTGTCACGCGGGGCAAACACCATCACCCGCTACAACAATTACCGCGCAGTCGCGTTCAACGGCAATGCAGCCCCCGGTGCAGGCTTGGGTGAAGCTTTGACGGCGATGGATGGTGTCGCGGCCAAAGCCCTGCCAAAAGGCTATGCCTATGAGTGGACGGGACTGGCACTGGAACAGAAAGAAGCTGCGGGTCAAACTGCACTGGTACTGGGACTTGCCTTCCTGTTTGCCTATCTGTTCCTTGTGGCGCTTTATGAAAGTTGGAACACACCAATTCCCGTTCTGCTTTCGGTCGCTCCGGCCTTGGCAGGTGCCTTGCTGAGCCTCTGGATCTTTGGTCTGGCGTTCGACCTGTATGCGCAGATTGGTATGGTCATTCTGATCGCACTGGCGGGTAAAAATGCGATCCTGATGAACGAGTTCTCACTCGAAAAACGCATTGATGGCATGGGAATCTACGAGTCCGCGATTGAAGGTGCTCGCTTGCGCTTTCGTCCGGTGATGATGACATCACTTGCCTTCTCCGCAGGTCTTGTTCCGTTGGTCATTGCATCCGGCCCGGGTGCTGGAGCCATGGTTGCGGTGGGTGTGCCGGTGCTGGCAGGTATGCTGTTCTCAGCAACTATCGGTATCTTCCTCATCCCGACCCTTTACGTCAGCTTCCAATGGATGCGCGAAAAGGCTGGTTGGACCATTGAGGAAGGCCGTGCGGCAAGAGGTTCCGGTGGTGAACTGGCCATTGATGCCAAGGAAGACAAACCATCTGAAAATTGATCTGAGAATGATCCTGATGACAATGAAGAAGGCGCCTCTGGCGCCTTTTTTGTTAGGCTACACGCAGCAAGGCGAACCAGTAAAATGCCGCAAGCCCGGCAATCGCGTGGCTGGTGGAAACCGCCACCCATGACCGGCGATACTGGAACATCACGCCCCAATAAAAACTCACCATAAACGTCAGCAAAACGGCCAGTTTGGAATAGGGCAGATGGATGATGGAAAAGGCAACAGAAGCAGCAAAGTTGCCCCAGAACACAGAGGAAAGCTTATGCGGCCCCAGCGCGGCTGTCACAGGAACCTGCATGCCACACCTCACAATGAACTGCTGAATAGGGCACATCACCAGTGCATAAAAAATCGCAAACGCCACCTCTGGCCACCCCATGAATGGCCCCTGTACCTGATGCGCGAGAAAGTAGAAGGAAAACGACTCTTCTGAGGGGTGCACAATGTACCGGATAACTGCCATCACCAGAATAATCGGAACAGTCATAACCACCCCATAACCAAACTGGCTTGGGAGATGACTGAACTCAAGCCCGAAGATGCGTGGCGGCAAATAGAGGTTTTTCATGATGTAAAACAGAATAGCCGCGAGAATGAAGTTCAGGCTCAAACTGTAAACCGTCATCGCAATGAAGCCGTAGCCGTAATCATCAAACGTATTTTTGTAGAGGCTGATGAACAACGCAAACGACGACATGGCGATCATGTTCGCCACCAGCAAAACCGCATAGGCCTGCAATCGACGGGATCGGATCTTGATCTCTTCCAACACGCGGGAGCTGCTTTGTTCCAGCTGATGCGCCGCCTGCCGGGCAAAATAGCGAAACAGCATGGAGTTGGTTTCAGTCGAGGTCGGCAAGGTGCCATACCGGTTCCAGCTCAATGCAGCGACAACCGTATCCCGCTTGGCTCGTACACTTGCGATGTAACTTTGCGGTCCTACATGGGCGCGAATATAAGCCAGTTCTCCCGCCACATCACCGGCTTTCAGGTGTCCAAGAACAGTATCGGCTCCATCCTGATCCTCTTTGATAACCTCCAGATCTCCCTCAAGGATAATGAAAAACCGGTCCGCACTTTGCCCTTGTACCAGCAAATCCTCATGGGCTTTGAGGGAGTAGTACTGGGCACAATCCAGCACCTCACGAATAACAGGCTGTGTCGGCAAGCCCAGGTCGAGAAGACGCTGATGCAACTGCGTGCGATGGCGCGGAATATTGCCATAGCTCACCTCAAGCTGTGATTTGTTTTTTTTAGGAGACTGTTCCTCATCGCGCTGGGACAGGAAGCGCATCTATGGGCCTTCTTTCAGTAAAATCCTTGGCTGAAAAGCACTGCAATGGATTTTAGCGCGCCAGTTCCATCCTGCATGCACTTTGGTAAATCATGGTAATCCTGCACCAATGGGATCTCTCAAATTCCATTCAACTCTATGGCGTATTCCCCAAAACTGGCCGCAGTGTCTGGCCAAGAATACGCACCAAGCTCTAAGGGGATAGGGAGTTCTCTGGAAATGGTGGGAAAGATTTCAGAGTGGCGCCAAACAACAGTGCACGCTTAGATATCGGAAAGCGCAGGAGGGTTGGTTGGTCTTTTCATTGCTGCAATACAAATCCTATCAGTGGATGCCGCGAGACAGAGAGGAACACCACTGCAAGTTTATCTCCAGCAGAGGCCTCGCCAAAGCCTGCCAAAGCCGGAACCAGAAGCTGAAATCTTCGGTGCCTGAGCTCGATGATGAGTTGCTGGAGCATCACCATGAAGGTGCCACGCTTTACATCACCACTGATGCCCTGCCGCATTTCGTCCAAACCAAACTACTGCACATTCGCCAGCCATTCGTCCTGCTCAGCGGCGACAGTGATCTGCCCGTTGGGCCGGACACGACCCTGCCAAACACGCTGTCCTCACTCGATCTGAAGAACCTGCTCTCCCATCCGCTGCTGGTTGCATGGTACGCGCAGAACCTGGCTATCGAGCACGAAAAGGTCTTCAACCTGCCTATTGGCTTGGACTACCACACCATGACAGCCCGCAAATCTCACGCTTGGGGGGACTTCCAGACACCGCTTGAGCAGGAAGAGTGCCTGCGCGTCGTAGCTACCGATGCCGCGCCGTTGGAGGTTCGAGAAGCCCGAGGCTACTGCAACTGGCACCATGCAGCCCATCGTGGAGACAGAGCAGAGGTGATGGAGATAGCGGATAACTCTACCGCTTACTTCGAAGGTGACCATCTTCCCCGAGAGCAATCCTGGCGTAAAAACGCACAGTTCCTCTTCACAATCAGCCCTTTTGGGGACGGCATGGACTGCCACCGCACTTGGGAAGCGCTGTTTCTTGGGGCGATTCCCATCGTCAAATCCTCAAGCCTGAACCCGCTATTCGAGGACTTGCCAGTCGTGGTTCTTGAAGATTGGAGTGAGTTGACCAGTGAACGTCTGCTTGAAGAGAAACAACGTATTCTGGCAGAAACCTTTGACTTCTCCAGCCTCTACCTGAGTTTCTGGCAAGACCGCTTTCTGGGTCATGAACCTGCACGCCAAGGTCCTCTGACCTATCAGCAGTTCTTAGATACTCTTTGAAAAATGATGCCCCGAAAAAGAAAAAGACCAGAGGAACGAATCCTCTGGCTCAGGTAAAGGGTCAATAGCCCTTGGGGGAACTTGATCGGGATTTCTGAACATGCTGAAAAATGCTCAGAGACACCCTGCAAAATAAAGCAAGTTGCAGACTAAGAACTAACGCAACCTGCTTTTGCGGAGCTGACGCGCAAGCAAAAACGTCAGATCGCCAGATAGGTTTGTCGAAGCTCTTCGTTGTCGAGCACATCCTGCGCCGTGCCATCAAACACCACTTCGCCCATGTCCAGAATCACCGCACGGTCCGCAAGGTGCAGGGCCGCCACAGCATTCTGCTCCACGATAATCGTCGTGATGCCCAACTCCTTCACGTTCTCAAGAATGCGCTCAATCTCTTGAACAATCACCGGAGCAAGGCCCTCGTACGGCTCATCCAGCAACAGCAGTTTCACATCACGAGCCAACGCACGGGCCACAGCCAGCATCTGCTGTTCACCGCCAGACATGGTCACCGCCTCCTGCTTGGCACGCTCGGCAAGGCGAGGGAAGTGATCGTACAAACGCTCAATCGACCACCCGTGTGGCTCTGAAATCTGTGCCAGTTGAAGGTTTTCCTCCACGGTCAGCCCTGGAATGATCCGGCGATCTTCCTGCACCAGTTGGATCCCGTTCTGGGCAGCCAGATAATTTGGCATCTCATGAATAGGCTTATGATCCAACCAGATCTCACCATGTGTCAGCTGAGGGTCGCTGGCACGGGCAATCGCGCGAAGAGTGGACGTCTTCCCAGCCCCGTTTCGTCCAAGCAGCGCAAGGATCTCGCCTTCGCGAATATCAAAGCTAACACCTTGAACGATATAGCTTTCGCCATAGTAAGCGTGCAGGTCCCATGCTGAGAAATAAGCCGGAGCACCACCTTTGGAGCGCACTGGTGTAACACCTGGAGCGGTCGCGCCCTTGAATTGATCTTCGAGAATAGTCATACGTGCGCCCCTCCCAGATATGCTTCCTGAACGCGTGGATCGCCCTTGATGTCTTCCGGCTGCCCTTCAGCAATCACAGTACCCTGCGCCAAAACGCTGATCTTGCTGGCGAGGGAGAACACCACATGCATGTCATGCTCGATGACAATCTTGGTGATTCCGCGTTCGCCAATACGCTTCAGCAAATCAATGGTGTTGTTGGTATCAGCCCGCGACATGCCTGCAGTCGGCTCATCCAGCAGCAGCAGTTTTGGGTCCTGAACCAGACACATTGCCAGTTCCAGACGCCGCTTGTCGCCGCGAGAAAGCGAGTCCGCCCTCATGTCTTTCTTCTCAGCAAGGCCAACATCCTCAAGCATATGCATGGCTTTGTCGCGAATTTCGCCCTGACCATCCACACGAGCCCAGGCGTTCATAGTGAATGCCCCATCTCGCTTGGCCAGCGTCGGGATCATCACGTTTTCCTGCAAGGTCAGATCACCAAAGATCTCCGGCGTCTGAAACACGCGGGAAACACCCGCCTGATTGATCTCATGCGGCTTAGCACCAATGAGATCCTTGCCCAGAAAGGTCACAGAGCCCGTATCAGGGATCAGGCGCCCTACAAAGCAATTGAGCAATGTGGATTTGCCTGCACCGTTTGGCCCGATGATGGCATGCACATGCCCTTGCTCGATGGAAAGGTTCACATCATCGAGAGCTTTCAGGCCACCAAAGCGCTTGTTCACGCCCTTAACACTAAGAATTTCCATGGTTGCCTCTCTCTATTCCGCTGCATTGGCTGATGCTGGAGAATGCGAATGACCTGCTCTCTTGCCAACACGCGAAGGTCTCCGGCGGAACAGCTTGGTAATCCGGTTGAAGCCTTCCATGATACCGCCCGGCAGAAAGATCACGATCACCATGAACAACAAACCAAGCGTCAAATGCCAGCCTTCGCCCACAAACAAGCTTGCAAGGCTCACCACAGCTCCCTCCATGAAGTCAGGCAGGAAGGAGAAAATGGCATGCAGTGTCTGCTCGTTGTATGCAGAGAAGATGTTCTCAAAGTACTTGATGAGACCTGCACCTAGGATCGGCCCAAGCAGTGTGCCAGCACCACCCAGGATGGTCATCAAAACCACCTCGCCAGATGCCGTCCACTGCATGCGCTCAGCACCCGCAAGCGGATCTGTCACGGCCAGCAGGCTACCTGCAACACCAGCAAACGTGCCGGAAATGACGAAAGCAGCAAGAGTGTAAGGCCGTGTATTGAGGCCGGTATAGCTCATGCGGTTCTGGTTGGATTTCACCGCACGCAGCATCATCCCGAATGGGCTGCGGAAAATGCGTTGTGAAATGTAAAACCCGATGATGAGCAGAACAGCACAGAAGTAGAAACCCGAGTACCCGGTCATCTCAATCCCAAACAGATTGGAGATCAGCGGACCAGAGGTTTCTGAAGAGCTGTCAAACAACCGCGGGTCAGATTGCAGCACCCGCAAGCCAGTCTCACCATTGGTGATTGGGGTTAGCACAGAGTACGCCAGATTATAGCTCATCTGCGCAAACGCCAGCGTCAGAATGGAAAAGTAAATGCCTGACCGGCGCAGCGAGATATACCCAATAGCTACCGCAAACAGGCTGGAAAACACCACGGAAAAGAGCAGTGCTGGAATAGGGTTCATTCCCAGCAGTTTGAAGCTCCAGACCGCGGCGTAAGACCCGATGCCCAGAAAAGCGGCATGACCAAAGCTGAGATAGCCAGTCAGGCCAAACAGCAGGTTGAAGCCCAGAGCAAACAGGCCGAAAATCGCAAACTTCTGCAAGAGGTCTGGATACCCGGCACCAATCGGTGCCAGCCAGATCGGCATTGTCAGGATTGCAGCTGTAAACAGCACAAGCATGAGCAGGTCGGAGCGTGGAGAAATCTTGGTCATCATTGGCTCAGGTCTCCATCACACCTTTACGGCCCATAAGTCCACGTGGACGAACCAGAAGAATAATAACTGCAACAAGATAGATAATGATCTGGTCGATACCCGGCAGAATGGTCTTCACCTCATTCATACTCGCAAAGCTTTGCAAGATGCCCAGCAGAAAGCCAGCAGATACCGCACCGGGCAGAGAGCCCATGCCCCCCACGACCACCACCACGAAGGACAGCACAAGGAAGTCCATACCCATGTGATAATCTGGTGGAAGGATCGGCGTGTACATAACGCCAGCAAGACCTGCGACGACGGCAGCAACAGCAAAGACCAGCGTAAAGCGACGCTCAATGTTGATGCCAAGAAGGCCAACAGTTTCGCGGTCAGCCATGCCAGCGCGAACGACCATGCCAAAGGTGGTGAACTGCAGGAAGGCAAAGACCCCGCCAATCACGCTAAGCGAGAAGAACAGATACACAATGCGCCACTGCGGATAAACGACAGTTCCCGGATCAAAGCCGATCCAAATGCCCAGGTCCATCGCGCCGCGCACCATGTCCGGTGCAGATTGCGGAATAGGGTTTGCCCCGAAATAAGTTTTGATGATCTCTTGCAAAACAATGGCCAGACCAAAGGTCACAAGGATCTGCTCAGCATGTGGGCGCTTGTAGAAGTGGCGGATCAAACCACGTTCCATCACATACCCAACCAGCAGCATGACCGGAATGGCAAATGCGATAGACAATGGAACGGAGTAGTTGAGCATCGTCGTGCCAGTGTCACCCAGCCAAACCTCGATGTAAGGGACACGGGTTTCCAAAGGCGTACCCCAGGCCGTGGTCTTGGTAGGATCGACGACAACCTGCTCAAGGCCGATCAGTTTATTGAAAGCTACGGCACAAAATGCGCCAAGCATAAACAAGGCCCCATGGGCGAAGTTCACAACTCCAAGCGTACCGAAGATAAGCGTTAGCCCAAGCGCAATCAAAGCATAGGCACCGCCCTTATCAAGGCCGTTGAGAATTTGAAGAACGATGGCGTCCATCCGCTCTTCTCCCTTTAAATTCGTGAGAAGGTGCAAGGCATCCAATGCGGAACATCAGTGGTTCAAGCAGGAGCCATTGCCCGACTGCAAGAAACTGCAGCCGGGCAAACGGTGCTGTTAGACCTTGTAAGGTCCAAGCTCGCCACCAAAGATCTCTGGGTCATACGTGACCTGGGAAGCTGGCGTCACTTCAACAACTTCCAAAAGGTCAAACTGGGAAGTCGCGTTCTCGTTACCTTTCACAACCAGCACATCTTTGAAGCACTGGTGATCAGAGCCGCGGTAAAGAGTTGGGCCGTTACCCATACCGTCGAACTGGTGATCTTCCAGAGCCTTGATAACCTCTGCTGGATTGAAGGTGCCCGCACGTTCACACGCATCTGCATAAAGCAGTGTCTGAACGTAGCAGGTGTGTGCAGCCTGGGATGGTGGGAAGCCATATTCCTGGCCGAACGACTTAACAAAGGCCTTGGAACCTTCGTCCTGCAAAGACCAGTTCCAGTTGGTTGTGCCGTAAATGCCTTTGATGTTTTCGCCTGCACCCTGTGCCATAAGGCGGGAGTACAGCGGAACGATGATCTCAAAGTTCTTGCCATTTACAAGCTTGTCACGCAGACCAAACTGAACAGCCTGGGTCAGCGAGTTGATCATGTCCTTACCGTAGTGGTTCAGGATCAACACATCAGCACCAGAGTTCAGAACAGGTGCGATGTACTGAGAGAAGTCACCAGCACCCAATGGAGTGCGGACTTTGTTGACGGTTTCCCAGCCAAGGCCTTCTGTGGTGTTGGCAATGGACTCTTCCTGTGTCCAACCCCATGTGTAGTCAGCTGTCAGGTGATAAGCACGACGGTCTTTACCCATCTCTTTTTCAAGCACAGGGCCAAGAGCTGCACCGGACATGTAAGCGTTGAAGAAGTGGCGGAAGCCATAACGTCGCTTGTCCTTGCCGGTGGTGTCGTTGGAGTGGGTCAGACCGCACATAAATACGACGCCCATTTCCTGCGCCAGAGACTGCTGTGCAATCGCCACGCCGGAAGACGAGCCACCAGACCACATGACAACGCCGTCTTTTTCGATCATGCGCTTTGCAGAGGCGCGAGCCGCATCAGACTTTGTTTGAGTATCACCGGTGACGTAGTCAACTTTCTTGCCAAGAACGCCGTTACCATTGAGCGAAAGCGGCTTCATGGTGCTCAGCATACCGCCGTCACCTTCACCGTTCAGGTGCTTGACGGCCAGCTGATAAGCACGCAGCTCGTCAGCGCCTTCGTCAGCATAGGCGCCTGTTTGTGGCACGTTGAAACCGAAAGTGACTGTTTTGGAATTGGTTGGGTCATTGCGGAAATTGGTTTCAGCCCAGGCGCTGCGGCTGATAATAGTTGGGGTCGCCAGAACCAGACCACTGGCTGCTCCCGCCTTCAATAGGCTACGCCGATTCATCGGCCTACGAATAATGCTCATGAAATCCTCCCGAAAGGCAAAATGCCCGAATTGACGTGATAGAGGTCCCGTCCTCCTAAGAACCTGCCGCGTTCACCATTCCTTGTTCACCAGAAACAGTTACGTCAGCTCACGCAAAGGAAAGCCTAGTTCGGTAGTATAATGAATCGCAATTCGACTTATGGTTTTTAAACCAAAGGTTAATACCAAGTAAGATTCTATTATATGTTGTAAATCTTTTGTCCTATTTAGTTTTAGGGAAGTGTTGCACTGCAAATGTGACCTGAATGAAATAAATGCATTTTACGTAAGGTGTCCGTTAAAACTGTAAAATACTGAATTCATGAAGAATGTCGTTTAAATTTCTCAGAGTATGCAGAGCACTGGTGTTTGTCTTTTGGTTGAAGGACAAACACCAGTTTTTCGTAGTGCAGCTAACGCAAGTGCGAAGGCTTTCTATCTCAAGTTGCCGAGGAACGTGCCAACCGACGAACGCAGGTCAGCAGCCTGATTGGATAAAATTTGTGCAGCATCCAGCACGCCTGAAGCGGTTTTGTCGGTTTCATCCGCCGCTTTTTGTACCTGGCCGATGCTATCTGACACCTGCGTGGTTCCCAATGCAGCATCTTTGATGTTCACGGCAATGGATTGCGTTGCGATGCCTTGTTGTTCAACCGCACTGGCAATGGCATTTGCACTGTCATTCATCTCTTCAATGATCTCTTTGATCTCAGAGATCGCCTCTTTGGACTCGCTTGTGCTCTCCTGAATCCCAGAGATTTGATCGCTGATCTGCACAGTTGCATTTGCTGTTTGCTGAGCAAGCGACTTCACCTCGTGTGCAACCACAGCAAAGCCTTTGCCCAACTCACCGGCACGCGCTGCTTCAATGGTTGCGTTGAGGGCGAGCAGATTGGTTTGCTCTGATATTTGAGTAATTAAATCAATAATGTCACCAATCTCGATTGCCACTTGGGACAGATGATTGACCTGCTGGAAGGCCTTTGTGGATGCGAGTGTCGCGTTGGAGGCTGTAATCGTTGTTTTATGAACCTGTTCAGCAATCTCGGAAATGGCAGTCCCCAGTTCCTCAGTTGCAGAGCGCACCGCCTCCACGTTTTGAGAGGCATCCAGAGACGCTGCCGCCACGCTGGAGCTGATCTCGTTGGTGTGCTCTGAGTTGCCGGAAAGAGAAACTGCAGACCCATGTAGCTGATCTGCAGCGCTGGCAATGGAAGACGTGACTTGGCCCACGGATCCTTCAAAATGCTCTGCAAGGTCCGTCAGAAACTCTTGACGCGCCTCTTCCCCGGTCTGGTCATAAACCGCCAGCGCAAGGTCCATATCAAGCAAGATGACCTTGTTGAGGATGCGAGGCAGGTTCTTGCTTGGTCGGCTTGAACGGGAGAATAAGCCGCCACCAGACTGCTCAAGAAGAGCTGCGCTGAGCAACGTTCCCAACCTGCTGTAAGCTCCGATATACCATTGCGGTGTCAGGCCGAGCCGTTGATGCGTTCTGCCGATCCGCTGCACAGACTGTGCATAGTCATCATCCAGCTTTCCACTGCATATGAGCCGCCAATGCTCATGTTGCTTCTCCCGCGCATGACGCATGTGCTCTTCATTCTTGAAAAACTTCATGGTCTCAGGAAAGTTTCGAATGTGTCTATAAAACTCATCCAAGACCTCCGGCATGATCGCCATGATGATATCCTGGGAGTTTCCAAGTTCTTCCAACTCCGCTGAAGATATACAGTGATACGTCAATCGATCATCGATAGTTTCGCTCATTAAAAATCCATGCTTAATAAATCATAGTTTTCGTTTCTTTCAGTTATTACGTAAGGAAATATTGGGGTCACGAAAGAAAAAAACGCAAAAAAAGTTATTTACGCTAAGTATAGAATGTAGATTCTAATTGACCCAGCGTAATGGTTTGGATGTGTGTAGTTGGTAATTGTATTTATATTTTGATAACTTTTGATGGAGATCAATGTTCCCATGTGAGTACTGCTCTTTTGTAGTATATGACCGGTGTCAATCAATAAAAATAATACCCCAAATGTTTTTATTAACTGTAATTCGATGAAGCAATTTCAGCTTTAGAGTAAGGTCGAGGTACCTATGAAATTAACTGGGATGACAGATGTAGCGGTACGCATACTGATGCTCATGGCTGTCAACCGGAGCGATAAGTGGACAATTGACCGCTTGTCTGAGGCAACCAACAGCGGGCGTCCTCAGGTCGCCAAGGTCGTGCAGATCTTAAACCGGAAGGGCTACATCAAATCCAGACGAGGGCGATTGGGTGGTCTGATGCTTGCTCATGCGCCAGCTTCCATCAACATCGGCAAACTCATCCGGAATGTTGAAGATAACTTCGCACTGGTGGAGTGCTTTGCATGCAATCCCGCCAAACCATGCCCGTTATCGGGTGTCTGCCGTTTCAAAGGCAAGCTGAAGCATGCGCTGAACTCTTTCATGGAAGAGTTGGATGCAATCAACTTGACGCAGATTATTGAAAACGCAGACGAAATTAGGACAAGCGTTGAGGTGAACGCTGAGAGAAAACTAGAGCTCTCTGCCTAGTACGATGCAATTAAAGTGCATTTAACCAACCTGCTTTCGTGAGCATTAACCGACAAAACTCATAGTTTGGTAGTGCTCACGCCTGCTTAAGACAGTTTCGCGACAATCAGGCCTTGTTCATGAGACCTCTGTGCCCTCACGCACGAGGTTTTTGTTCATTTGGCGAATAGCAAACTGTTCGGCGCAGGCAATTTCTATGAGACGAGTCCGGCACTCAATTTCTCTTAAACTAGCAATCATCTCTGTTGTCGCCATTGCTCTATCTTATTTTGCGCTGACATTTCTCGTTGTAATTCAGTGGGAAAGAACGCTCCAACTCCAAAGCGAACAGCTCTCCCAGATCGCCGTAAACCAATTCTCCACCACGCTTGAGCGTGACGTAGCGCTGGTGAGACACCGTATTCAGTCTCAGCTATCCGAAACAGCAGCAAGCCTTTCTGCCATTGGTGAGCGCGGTGACATCGTAAAAGCTGCAGAAACACGCGTCTGGGCAGGGGATGTGAACATCCTGTCACTGGTGCAGGAAGGCACGCCGCTTGATGCCATTATCCTGCTGAACTACCGTGGCCAGATCGTCGGAGCATCCAAGCGCGCTGATCCGGGGCTGATCCAGAAGCAACTCCTCAAAGTTCATCTGAAACAGTCGCTTAGCACTGTTTGGACGCCGTCCACGGGCACAGGTCCAGCCGTCCGATACACGCTTCTTCCAGCCACCCAATTTGGCCCGTTATTGCCGGGGGAGCCTGATGCAGGCGTCTCTCAGGTCCTTTATTCCTCACTCATCGACCCGGGTACCCAGTGGCGTGGAGCCTTGGTGGCGCAGCGGTGGTTTCCCTTCAACTCTGGTGTGATTGACGAATACAGCAAAATCTCAGGTGCCGAGATTGCGATTTTCTATCAGGACAAGCTGGTTGGTGCCTCGCCACATGCACCGGTCGAAGCGCTGCAAATGCCTGAAAACCTGCGTAAACTTAAGATCCTGAACACTGCATTCGAGTACTGCGACAACGGTCCATCACCGCTCGTGATTTGCGCCTTCAAGCCACTGGAAGTCTTGCTGGACGCGCAGGAACGCCTACGCAATGTGGGCGAAGAGACCAGCGCTCAGACTTTCCAGCGGCTTATTGTGTTGGGCTTTACCGCCTGTCTTATCATCTTCATCGTAGCCTTGTTTGTTTCCCGCAAAATGTCCCAGCCACTGCAGCGTATCGCAGATGCCCTCTCTGATGTGGCGGGCGGTAATTTTGATGTGCGGGTAGAGGGCACCAGAAGGATGGATGAAGTCGGTGAGATCGCCCGCGCTGTTAAAGTGCTCCAGGCCTCCGCTCGGGAGCGTGACAGTTTGCGCCTCAATATCCAGCGCAAGAACAAGGAATTGCGCAAAAAAGAACAGGAATTGGTGAAGCAGAATACGTTATTCGACGCTGCATTGAACAATATGTCCCATGGGTTGTGTATGTTCGATACACAGAAAAGATTGATTGTGTTCAATCAGCGCTTTGATGACATCTTCGCTTGTGAACAAGGCGAAGGTAAAATTGGCATGACATGGGATGAAATGGTCCAATGTATGCCTCTGGCCCAGGAGTTTTTGCAGGATGATGGCGAAAACTCCGTCGCACAACAACACTGGCCGAGTACCGTTCGCAGCACATTTACACTCACTTTGCAAAGTGAGCAGGTCATCTTGATGACGCTGGAACCGCAAGATGGCGGCGGCTGGGTTGCGATCTTCGAAGACATCACCGACAGGCAGCGCATCAGTGATCACCTGAGCTATCTCGCAACGCACGATGCCTTGACCAAACTGCCCAATCGTTTGCTGATGAATGAGCGCTTGCAAGAGATGAAACAAGCTGCTCTGGCACAAGATGAGCACTTCGGCATTTTGTGGTTGGACCTTGATGAGTTCAAGACCATCAATGATTCATTGGGTCATGCAGTTGGCGATAAGCTCTTGTGCCATGTCGCAAAAATCCTGCGAGAAAAGGTGGCTAACAAAGAGATGGTCGCCCGTCTCGGCGGTGATGAGTTTGCGATCTTGTCTAAATTGCCTGCTTCTCGTGAAGATCTGGAACAGCTTGCCAAAGAAGTACTGAAAGTCATCGCTTCTCCATGTTTCCTCGAAGGACATGAAATCGTGGTCGCCGCGAGTGTCGGTATCGCGACATTCAGCAAGGAATATCAAAACGTGGATGAGCTTATCCGCTTTGCCGACCTTGCCTTGTATCAGGCCAAAAATGACGGTCGAAACACCTTCCGCTTCTTCGAAGATGATATGGCTGCCAAAATCAAGCAGCGTCAGACCCTGATCACCGATCTCTACAAAGCCACTGCAAATCGGGAGCTGGAGGTTTATTTCCAGCCACAGGTCATCTTGGCAACCGGCGAAATCTCGGGGTTTGAAGCACTACTGCGCTGGAACCACCCACGCTACGGTTTCATCTCACCATTCGAGTTTATTCCCCTGGCAGAAGAAACAGGTCTGATTCTGGAAATCGGGGCATGGGTACTGGATGAAGCCTGCTCTCTGGCTGTCGGTTGGCCCAAGCGGGTGAACTTGGCGGTCAACCTGTCACCACGTCAAATTTACTGCGAGCAGCTACTACCCGTTGTTGATGATGTGCTGGCTCGTACGGGTCTGGACCCCGGACGGCTTGAACTGGAAGTGACAGAAACTGTGTTACTGGCAGATCATCTGCGCGTACGTCAGACTCTGGCGAAGCTGCAACAAATCGGCGTTAAGATCTCCATGGATGACTTCGGAACAGGCTACTCTTCACTGAGTACACTTCGCCGCTTCCCCTTTGACAGGATCAAAGTTGATAGGTCTTTCGTGATGAGTATGACTGAAGATGATGATTCCCGCTTCATCGTCAACTCCGTCATCGATCTTGCAAACAGCCTCGGCATCACAACAACAGCAGAGGGCGTTGAAAGCAAAGAGATCGCAGAGCAATTGACGGCAATGGGATGTTCTGAAGCGCAGGGCTATTACTTTGGCAAGCCTGCACCTCCCAATCAGGCGCTCTTCTGGATGCTGGAAGAAGCACGCGGCGTCACGCTGGAAGCGCAGGTCAACAACTCAAAACTGACCAAGAAAGCCGCAGGCTAAATCGTCACTCAGCAGGTTCCATCGCGGTGGAGCCATCAACTTGCTCGACTGCATCATCCCACGGTTGAAAGTTTGGAATGCGTCCGTAAGTGGCTTGCGCATCTATGAAAACATGCTCAAGGCCGGCAATGAAATCGCGTGAACCAGCCATATAAGCCATGTCAAACTCGGTCAGATCTGGCAGCAGTACCTGCAGGGTTTCAGCTGCGCCATCACCTTGCAAGTCCGCAAAGGTTGGCTGTATGCCGCGGCGGTTTAGCCAGTTAAACACCTGCTGAAACTGGTCCTGCTTCAGGGATTGATCCAGAATGAGCACTTTCTCACGGCGCGGCTGCCCCATGGCAGAACTCAAAGCCATCGCCCAGATCGGAGGTAGGCTGTTCGGTCCGGCAACCATAATCAGCGGCTCGTCATCATGCCCAAGGAAGGAAGAGCCATAAGGACCGGTGATGCCAACCCGCCCCTTCACATCGCCCTTCTTCGCAAGCATTGCGAAGAGATCAGGGGTGTTGGCCCGTTCTATGAGGAAGATCAGCGTATTGAACTCAGTCCCGGCATCCAGAGCAAAACTGGCAAACAGGTTCACCCGCTCCTGACCACGAAACTCAACATGGTAATACTGGCCCGGACGCCATGAAATCGGCTTGGTAAAGCTCAGGCGCAGTTCGAAAAGGTCATCCGAAACCTTCCGCACTGCAGAGACATGCCCCTTAAGCGACTGCAATTCAGAGGATGCGGGCAGCTTCAGCTCAACATCGCCAGCAACCGTTGCCTTACAAGCAAGAACGGTACTTTTCAGTCGAGAGCCATTGGCTTCCACCTCACCGGAAATCACAGTAACACGCGTGCTTTCACAAGTGCTATTCCCGCAGTCACACTGCAAAGCTAGTCCACCACGCTCAGCGACTTCTAGAAGTGTTTCACCAAGCTTGGCATCAATTGATCTGCCATTGATATTAAGACTGGTCATGGGCACCCATGTTGCTCCGCGTATGTGACGGACGTATCTACGGTTGTGCAAGTTATAGAACTGCACGCTTATTTCCTAGGGGGAAAACTAAGTCATTCGCGACATTAATACAATTTTAACAATTAATAGTCACCTGACTTTATCTAGTTATTTTTACGCCCTCAGCTCTTCTTGTAGGCTGCAATAACCAGATGACCCGGAACTGGTTCACCCTGTTCAAAGCGAACGGTGATTGGCGAAAGATCAAGAATGGTAAAACCACTGCTCTCCAGCAAGTTCCGAACATAGCTCTCAGCATGTGCAAACCGATGGTACTTGCCCACCATGAAGTTCTGCTCGCCTAACTCCTCTGCAGGAAGTGTCTCAGAGGAAAATGCAAAGACACCATTGGCTTCAATGTTGTCCGCTACACCGGCGAAAAACTCTTCCAGCTCGCCCATGTAGGGCAGCACATCAGTCGCGACGATGAGGTCCCAGCGCTCTTCTTCCTCAACCTTGAGAAATTCAACCACTTCACCCACGTAAAGGTCGTCGTAGATTTCCTTCTCATCCGCAACTTCAACCATCCCCTCGGCAATGTCCACGCCGGTTTTATGGGGTACCAGGTTATTCAGGGCTTCGCCGGAAAGGCCAGTCCCGCAACCAAGGTCCAGCAAACGTTTGAAGGAGCCAAGTTCCAGCTTTTCAATCTTGTCACGCACCATCAGTGGAACGGAATAGCCAAGCTGATCCACCAGAACCATGTCGAACACTTCGGCATGCTGATCAAACAGCGTGCTCACATAAGCATCCGGCGCTTTGAGCGGCGCATTTCCTTTGCCCATACTTGCCAGGCGAACGGCCACGCCACCATGATCTTCCGGATCTAACTCCAGAACTGCTTTGTAGGCCTCAGCAGCCTCGTCAAACTTGCCTGCTTTTTCCAGATCCAGAGCCCGGTTATATGCGTCAGCAAGTGCTTCATTGTCTAGTTTAGTCATGGGGACAGTTGAGCCGCTGTAATATTGAAATTGAAGGTCTTCCTTACACAAGAAATTCTCGAAAATCTACGCAATACATAAGGTTTTGTTGCCGCATCAGAGTAAATAAAATGGATCACCCCGATTAAAATACGCAGATCACTTTTAAACGGGAAGTGAGGTCATGCTGATAGAACCAAGGCTGGTGAACAGTGAGGCCCGTATGGAAGGTGCGCAACCTGAGCTAATTGAGATTGATCCATTTACGACAATCACAATTGCAATCCTTGTTTTGTTTGTCGGACGAGAGCTCGTTCGAAAAAGTGTAGCCCTTCGCAAACTGACGATTCCTGACCCTCTGGCTGGCGGATTGCTGTGCGCCATTCTTGTTACTGTGCTGACGGTCTGGTGGGGTGTAAAACTTAAATTCTCGACAGAACCGATTGATTTCTTTCTGATTTACTTCTTCGCGGCAATTGGCCTTCGTGCAAAGGTGAGTGACCTTCTTACAGGTGGCAAACCACTTATCATTCTCATCATCATCTCCTCGGTGTTCCTTGGCGTTCAGAATTTTGTCGGTATGGGGGCGGCCAGCGTCTATGGCTATCCGGTACACACAGGCATCATCGCCGGGTCAGTCTCGCTATCCGGTGGGGTAGGGACAACGCTTGCATGGGCACCAATTTTTGCTTCAGAACTTGGCGTCGCAAATGCGCAGGAGATCGGCATTGCCTGTAACACTGTTGGCATCGTGTCTGCGTGTATCATCGGCGGACCAATTGCTCAGTACCTCATGAAACGGCATAAACTGGCAGGATCCCTTAGCACAGACGAAGCTGTCGGGCAGAATTTCAAGGATGATGGTAAGCTGAATCTGCACTACTACGATGTTCTGGGCGCCGTCTTCTTCATAAACATGGCAATTTTCATCGGCTACATGATGTATCTTGGCCTGCAGGAAGCTGGTGTCGTTATTCCGGTATTCGTGCCAATTCTTGTCGCAGGCATCATCATAAACAACGTGGGCCGCCTGCTGTTTCGCAACTACGACAATGTTGGCCGCGAAAAAGGCATGGCGATGATCTCAGACATCAGCCTCGGTATTTTCCTCAGCATCGCGCTGATGACCATGGACCTGTTGGTGGTCTGGCAGTTTATGGGCTTCGTCGCACTGGTGATGTCTCTGCAAATCGCGCTTGCCATTAGCTATGCACTCTTTATCGTCTTCACCTCCATGGGCAAGGATTATGATGCAGCCGTTATCGCAGCAGGCTTTGGCGGGATAGCGCTCGGTTCCACCGCTACAGCCGTGTTGAATATGACCTCCGTCACCCGTCAGTTTGGTGCATCGCCTAAAGCATTCCTCATTGTGCCACTCACCTGCGGCTTCTTCATTGACCTGATGAATACCTGGGTGATCTCAAACCTGATTGCGCTTTGATGAGCATGAAGTCAAAGCTGAAAACATGGCTGGAGTAATTAAGGTCGCACGAGCAAATATCGCGAGATCGTTGCATACGGTCCGGCCTCATAGTGCACCAGCTCCATTGTGTCAGAGTTTATCATGCGCCCCTGCATAGTGCCTGTGTCAGGGTGCTCAACAAGTGTAATGGACTCGCCATCCCATCCGATCATCCCAATCACAGGCTCTTTGGATTTTGAGACCTCGGACCGCCCATCATGATCTCGCCCGGACCCGGGACTGACCTGCCAGAAGAAAACTCCCTCCAGCACCGGCCCTGTTTGCTCATCTATTCGCAAATGAGAAGGTCCGTTCTCCTGACTTTGGATATCCCGATGCCAGTAAACAGCATCTTTCTTGATCACCACCCATTGCCCGACCAGCTCTGGATAATGCTGTGGCGGTTTGCCATCAATTGCAAAGGCAACAAACGTGGCACACCCCATCATCAGTGCCGCAATCGCAGCCTGAACAGGAAGTTTCCATTGCCCCATTTATGCCTCCCCAACTCAACTTGAAGTCACAGGGCAACACATCTCAGCCAAGACCTAAATCCCTAGGATCTGACGTGGTAGTTCAGATCAAAGAAATCTGCTTATATGGAAGAAAGAGCATCTGTTTTGTCGTTCTCATAAGAAAGGGATAGCCAATCCTGTCTCTGGAACATATAGTGAACAGAATCTATTATAAGTGATGGCGATCAACCCGGATGATTGCTCAAAAGGATATTTGAAATGACGAAGATTGCAGTGATCCTCACCCAAGGCTTTGCTGATTGGGAATACGCATTGATTGCTGGCACTGGCGGCCCATTTTTCGGCATGCAGGTTGAGTTCTTCACCCCTCAGGTCGGTGAAGTGAAGTCGCAAGGCGGGCTCGCTGCGATTGTCTCGCGTAAACTGGATGAGATCAGAACGTTTGAACCGACCGTTATTGTCGTTGTTGGGGGAACAATCTGGGAAACTGAACAGGCTCCGGATATCGCAGATCTGCTCAGGGCTCACCACGAACGCGGTGGTGCTGTTGCTGGAATTTGCGGTGGCACATTGGCACTTGCCAGAGCAGGTCTGCTAAATGAAGCGAGACACACATCAAACAACGCAGAATTCCTGCAGCAAAATGCAAAAAACTACAAAGGTGCTGTACACTACCAGTCAAGTGCATCCGCCATCTCGGATCGTGGCGTGATCTCCGCTCCAGGAACGGCCCCGGTATCTTTTTCAGCAGCTGTTCTTGAAGCCGCCGGGCTCGCCACTGATGCTCTTCAGCAGTTTAAGGCCATGCTTGGTGCAGAGCATTTGGAACCGGCAATGGCTGAGGCGACCTCTTAAACACTGAGTCAGTGCCCCGGGTTGATAGGGCACTGACCAGTTTCTGCTGACTACACGAAAGCAAAGTCGCTTTCGCCAAGGAGTGCAGCATCCACATTCACCAGAGAAATGGAGTTTGTTCCAAAGGTGATCACGGTATCTCCGCCATCATCAAAGATGGCGAGGTTGGCAAACTCTGCCATGCGGCTCTTGATCATGATGAGATCACTGCCAAGTTCAAAGTCGTTGATGGTGTCATCACCTCCCAGATTGAAGAAGCAGAAGTTGTCAGAGCCTGAACCGCCTGTGAGCGTGTCGTCACCAGCACCTGCAATCAACTTGTCCGCACCAGAGCCTCCGTCCAGAGTGTCGTCCCCGGCACCGCCTTTCAGCACATCGTTACCAGAGCCACCACGCAGGGTATCGTGACCGTTTCCGCCAATCAGCTTGTCCTTGCCACCGTTGCCGAGCAGCGTATCATTGCCAGCTTTGCCAACTAGAGTATTGCCAGCCGCATTGCCCATGATGGTGTCATTACCGCCACTGCCAATCGCGTTTTCAATAACGGCATTGTAAGCAATTGCCAGATTACTTAGGCCACCACCCACATCGGAGAAGGAGCCATCAATGAGGCTGATCATCTGGTTGACCTTACCAGCACCTGACATGTCGATGGTGTCATTACCACCGGCATCCCAAATGGTCACCGCGCTGGGCATGCCCTCGGAAAAATCATAGGCACCACCAGCATTGGAGTTGTAGCCGTAGACCGTGTCATCCGCACGGGTGGTCATATTCACCCCGTAAAGCTGCTGAAGCGCCAGAACATCCAGCGGCATGAGCGTATCCGGGAAACCGCCGTAACCGAGGTTGGAATCGGCATTACTCTCATCAAAATAGCTCATCACAGAATACTGCTGCGTATCCTGACGGAACTGAGCATGCTCATCATAAGTAATGCGAACACCCGGACCAGCGTTGTAGTCCCCCGGATGGGCCAGCCCCACAGCATGGCCGATCTCGTGCATCACAGCAAAGTGGCTGTAAGAGCCGGTTGGCAACTCATCAGTTGAAACACTGTTCGTGTTCAACCAAACGTCGCCTTCATTTTCACCAGCGTCCGGCGAACCTGGATAGTATGCATAGGCACCAGCACCATCCGTGGTGGAGTTGTAGTTGGAAAACAGCATGGTCGCATCGTCGGTGTATCCGTCCGGGTTCACCCGATCAAACGAGATATTGGCAATTTCTGAGTAGGAGGCCAACACCTTCTCAATAGCTGCAATCTGCTCATCAGTGACATGCGCAAACGTGTCTTCAACCCCGTTGTTGTTCTCACGGAAGCCATAAGTCACTGTCGCAGCTGTACCCGGTCCACTCCATGAGAGGCCAGGGCGAAGCAAGGCACCAGCACCCATATTGCCGTCATAATAAGCTTTGTCGCCTTCCACAGCAGACAAGCCGTACTGGCCGGTGCCTTCATCACCATAGGACGCCACATCAAGATAGAAAGTTCCGCTGGTTGCTGCGGTAAACGTAATGGTGGAGTGCGTGCCCGGTCCGCCGTCATCATCATCCACCAACAAGTTCCCATCGGAATCCCGCAGGCGCAGATAAGGGTCAACCAAGCGGCTTTCGCCATCAAAAGTGCCAATAGCAGCAAAGGTGTAAGTCTGCCCGGCAACCAGCTCAACTTCATACCAGTCGTGGTCGCCGTCACTGGCAATAGTGCCCTGAACTGTCTCGAAGATATTGTTGTCCGATCTCTGCGCATCCTGCCCCGTATCCCTTAAACGGTAGGATGTAGACGCGTTGTCTGCGGCATCTCTGGTCTCATAGAGATTTGTCATTATGTTTCTCCAGCTTAAAATGGACATTCAGATGAATGAGTTCATTTTCGCTGGGGCTTCGGAAGGTCGTCCGTCCGCCCAGCATCTTCCAGGCACGCACGTTCCACTTGCTCAATGGCATATTGAACAGTCCGCTGTTGCTCCTTGCTGCTTTGCAAGGGGCTGCCAGCCACAGCCTCCTTCAACCGTTCAATGGCATAGGAACAAGTGGGGTCTGAGTAGGGCCGGTCAGGATTAACCGGCATTGAGGCTCTCACGCCGAAAGCGGAGAAACAGAAAGCAACAACCGCAATAAGCAATCTGGCGTTCTTCATGTGTCACAGCATCCAGTTCAAAAGCTCATGGACCATCAGAGAAGAGCAAAACACAGGTCAGGCAACAAACAATAGTTATTCATGACCGGTAGAAATGACGTCTACCGATGGCCTCCCACACATTATGTAATGATCATGCGTACGTGAATTTTCTAACAGTTGACGTAGGGGCAGAAAAACGAAATATCCTTAGGTGAATACATGCAAAAAGCATTATTCATCAAAGATCTGGCATAAATGATAGATTAGGTAGATTTATCGTGTATTATTATCAACTAAAATTACGTCAATTAATGTAATTATATTGCGCCTATGGTGGTTGGGTTAGTTTTATTCATTAGATTTCACGTGGATGAGCTGGCTGATTAATTGTTTTTCTAATCAGCCAGCAATCTACGCTACGGCAATCAAGAGTCCTCATCTTTCAGGCCAAACTTCTCACTGAAGACTTCGATCACTTCTTTGCACTCAGCGCCAACCTTGTCCTGCTTTTCACTCAGGCAGGTTAGAACACGACCACCGCCAACTTCTGTTTCTGAACACTGAGCTTCAATATCTGGAGCACAAATTGCCAGAGCCTGTCTGGCGTTCGCGAAGAAAAAGTCCAGGGCATCGGCGAAATCATCAATCGCAGTGGAGCATTGCTTACTGAGTTTATCCTCGTAGGCATACATGCATGCAAAAATGCGACCTTCTCCGGGTGTCACTTCCTTACAATGAGATTTTATCTCTGGTTCACAGGCTTCAAAAACGCCTTGGGCTGCATTCTTTCCTGCTGTATCCTGCGCCATCGCATTGTGTCCGGTGGCCGCAACCAACAAGCCAAGACCGAACAAGACAGCTCCGAGTGATTTAATCATTTTGGGGTCTCCAGAATAGAAAAATTACGGATTAACAACGATATAGACAGTCACGCCGTTTTGAAGGACAGGTCTGTAATAGACGCCGCCACAATTGTAGTAAGAATTGTATGGGCTGCAGCCAGATATGGACTGACGATAGTTGGTGCGTCTGGATGTTCTGCGAGATGTTCGCCGTGATACGCGTCTTGATTGATTGAGATGAGGGTTTTGGGCGTTAGCTTTGCCGACAGAAAAGAGGAGAGCCACGCCTGTTGGAAGCTCGGTAAAGTCGATCTGGCTGGTATAGCCGAGTGATCCTGCGATGACCGCTGCTGCGAGTAGTTTCAGTCGCATGTTTGTTTCCCTGAGTTGATGTGGTCTTTGGCACCAAACCAGTCCGATGAACGGGTGCATTGGGTTTTTGCCAATCGCTTCAGCCGTCGGCTTCCACGCATTTGAAGATGCTTAAGGACAAACGTTAGAGTTATCTTTCAGAGGCTCCTCGCGTTTTAGTCATACAAAACCTCAGGCCACTTCGTGGGGCACCTGTTCAAGTCAGCATCAAGTTTTTATGGGGTGAACGCTTCAAGTTTGCTCAAAGCTTGAGAGATCTCCTTCAAGCTGTTTTCACTCAAACTCTCATATATGGAGGCATGAGCTTTCTAGCTAAGCATAATGGGTCGCAAAGAAATTAAGCTGTCACCGCATTGGTCTGGAGTTGCTGAATGCCGGATGTAGACGCACAAACCATGTCACCAGAGGTCAAAGCCTGGGTGGAAAATGTACTAAGCGCTTGTAACCTCAAGTGGACTGGTCCGACGAAAAATTTTGAGCGCGAACCCAAAGAGAACCTGCGCATTGATGGCAAAACGCCTGTCGCGGATCACATCAATTACCTACGCAAAACATTGAAGGATACATATGCCAGGCGATCTGAGATTGCCGGCAAGGCGAAACTTGACCGAGAGCTTGCGGTGCACCTCCAACACTTTGATCAGGCCTATGTTGCAGTCGATAGTAATATCGACAAAGCACAGGCCAGTATGGGCAGTGGCGATGCTGGAGGCGCAATCAGTGACGCCGTGGACCAGCTTGAGTTCATGAGGGATGCGCTGGAAGCAGCTTATTACTCCGCAGCAAAAGATCCGGAAGAGGCCTACGCCGAGTTGCGTGAGAAAATTGATGCTGCCAAGGCTGAACTGGGCGAGCTGGGTAAGGAAAAAGAAAAAATTCAGGATGAGAACGCCCGCGAAGAGTTTGAGGATATCTACTCAGAAGCCAGAGATGGG
This sequence comes from Pseudovibrio sp. Ad46, assembly GCF_001623065.1. Taxonomy (NCBI): domain Bacteria; kingdom Pseudomonadati; phylum Pseudomonadota; class Alphaproteobacteria; order Hyphomicrobiales; family Stappiaceae; genus Pseudovibrio; species Pseudovibrio sp. Ad46. The sequence continues at coordinate 533,203 of NZ_LMCG01000005.1, forward strand.
CTGGATCAAACTTTGAAGACGTTGGAAGCTGACAAATTCCTCGAAGCTGAAGAAGAGTTGGAAGAAGCCAAAACCGTGATGCTCGATTTGCGACCTGGTAACAGTGAGGACATCGCAAAACGGAAGAAAGAATATCAAGCTGCTGTCGAGGATGCCCAAAAGAACATCAAAAACCTGTCTGGCAAGCTGGGTACTTTGAATAATCCGGACAAAGTCGCCGAGTTCAACAAACACAAAGCCTCCGCAAACAAGTTGATCAAGAAGGTCGAGACCGCTCTCAAGAACGGCAAGGTAAAGTCTGTGCGCTCAGATATTCCGAAGCTGAAGGGTGAAGTTGAAAAGATGAAAGCCTGCTTCAAAGTAGAGCCCAAGGCAAAAGCACCACCCAAAGGCAAATCCGGCAAAAAGTGACCTTAGGCGCAAGCTGAGCTAATCGCCGCTGGCCAACACGCCGCCTACGACAGAACGACACAATCAGGAAATGAGTGCCCCATGAAAACCACAGGCAAAGCCCTCGCAATGTGCGCTGCAATCTTGTTGAGTGGCTCAGCATTGGCTGCAGAGACTGACCAGAAGACCATCATCAATCCTGACACCCTGTCAGATTCAACTAAGTCTGGGTACGCGCAGATTGTCGTTGTCGCTCCGGGTGCTCGCATCGCATATGTGGCGGGTCAGGTGGGCATTTCCAAGGATGGATCAAACACCTTTGAGGAACAGGTCGACCGAACGTTCGACAACCTGATCAAAGCGCTCGAAGCTGCTGGGAGCAGCGTGGAAGACACGGTGAAAATCACCGTACTGATTAAAGATCATGACCAGTCCAGACTGGACTATGTCAACAAAAAGCGCCGCGAAATCTTTGGTGCCAGCCCACCAGCAAGCACACTCATTCCAGTGCCGGTCCTCGCAACGGAAATCATTGAGTTTGAAGTGGATGCGATTGCAATTGTGCCAGAAAAAGCACCTGCTGATTAAGGTGCTTGCCTGCGAAACTTCTGCCTGTACTGGGCTGGTGAGACGCCAACCTGCGAAAGGAACGAGCGTCTGAACGCGTTCTCGTCAGAATAGCCCAGTGCCTCAGAGATCGTGGCTATTGGTGTCGTCGTATACTCCAACTGAGACTTCGCACGCTCACAGCGGATGTTCAAAATGAATTGCTGCGGAGACAGTGACAGTTCTCGCTTAAAGTGCCGCAACAGGCTGCGTGTGCTCATACCCAAAAAGCCAGCAAGCTTCTGTACTTTGAGGGGGCGTGAGGACAAATTGTTCTGCACCCATTGGTCCGCACGTTCAATCGTCTCATCCCGTGTTTTTTCATGCCACGGGATCATGAAGGGCTGCTGCAAGCCTCGGTTTTCTTCAAGAACCATAAATCGCGCACATAATCTGGAAAGGGCAGGGCCTTCCAGCCGGTTGATGAGATGTAGTGCAAGGTCCAAAGAAGAAGTGCCCGCAGCGCTGGTAATGACATTGCCTGCATCAACGAGAATTTCATCACCGGCCAGCTCCACACCTTCATAAGCCGCGCTAAATTCCTTCTGCTTCCACCAGGTTGTTGTGGCTTGCTTTCCCTCCAGCAGTCCCGCTTCAGCAAGTAGAAACGTGCTGGTACAACTCGCAGCAATGATGCTGCCGTTTTGAGAATGGCGTTGAAGTTGCTCAGCAACACCACGGAACCAGTTTGTGCTGATCGTACATTGCGGCGCTGAGGTCGTGCCAATGCCGGGAAGAAACACCACATCAGGCGCAAAAATCTCCTCTAAGGAGCTATCGGGTGTCACCAAAATACCGTTTGAAGATCGAACAGGCTCGCCATCTAATGAGTAAGTCCGGACCTGAAACGGCATGACCTCGTCGCCACGCACCTCTGCAATCTGGTTTGCAGTCTTGAACATGTCTGCGGACCCAAAGGCTGCGAGCCCCAGAAAGTTCTCCAGCAGCAAAATCGCAATGGTTGAAGTCATGCTCAAATCTCATGTGGCGGATTATGTATGATTTGTGTCTAGTCGGACTATATCAAATTTCCTGCCAAAAACTAGGATCAACGGACCAAGGTCAGGTTAGAGCAGTAGGTCAGGATGAAACTTCACTTTCTTCGCAATGCAACCCTCATCATTGAGCACAAGCAACACCGCATACTGGTTGATCCCATGTTGGGTAAGGTTGGATCACTGCCAAGCTACAGCTTCATCCGACATAAAAGCCGGAGAAATCCGATGGTTCCGCTGCCTGATGGTGCGCAGCAGCACCTTGAAGGGCTTACTGCGGCACTGGTAACGCATTGTCAGCTCGGCCATTCAGATCATTTGGATGGCGCAGCAAAGAAACTTCTGCTCTCCAAGAAAATCCCGACCTACTGCCGTTTGGATGATGAGAGTTTCATTGGGAAAAGGGGAATTCCCACCGTGCCGCTGAAGGATGAGCAACGCCAACCCTTCTTCGACGGTTACATCACCCCAATCCCAACGGTTCACGGCTACGGCTGGATTGCGAGATTCATGGGCCCCGGCGTGGGTTACTTTCTCGAGCTGCCCGATGCACCTTCGCTCTACATTTCCGGCGACACTGTCCTCACCAAAGATGTCCGCCACTGCCTCAAAACCCTGAGGCCCGACATCGCAGTTGTCGCAGCAGGCAACGCAAGTCTGGATATCGGCAAGGACATCCTCATGTCGCTGGATGAGATCATGGAGTTCATCAGACTAGCGCCGGGACAAGTTATCGCAAACCATCTGGAAGCCATAAACCATTGCCCTGTAAAGCGAACGCAGCTACGGGATCTGGCGCAAAAGTCTGGTGTCAGTGACAAACTCCTGATCCCGGCAGACGGTGAAACACTCACGTTCAGTAAACAGCCGGAGTTCGCCTGACCGTAATGAGGCGATCTGGAGTGTGCCTGCTCAGCCCTCGGTTCCCATCAGGTCATCCCAGATGGCTTGCGCGACAACGCCAACGTCTCTGTCGCGCTTGCGGATCTGAAACAGGCGGGACTGGCGTGGCTGGAAGCCTTCAACGTTCAACTGAACCAGTTCACCACGGGCCAGTTCCTCGATGATCATATGTTTGGGAATGCCGCCCCAACCGAGTTTGGCCTGCAGGATCTCCTTCTTGGCGGCAAAGTCCGTCACCGTCCAACGCAAGCCACCTGGCAACAAATCCCGGCTTTGGCTGAGGGCCCCGCTGCCGCTGTCTGCCACGATAATCTGCGTATATGTCTGCATTTCAGCTATGGTTTTCATATGCTTACTCTGCGCAGGTTCAAACGCGGGGTGCGCAACAGGCAGGATGGTTACATCCGCAAATGACACCGCTTCCACCTGTTCAACGGGCACACCATCCATGCTGGCGATAATAATATCAGCCCGGTCATGGAGCAGCCGTTCAATCGGGCCACTCATACTCTCGCGGGACAGGTGAATATGGGTTGCCGGGAACTTCGCCCGCACATGGCCAATAACCTCAAGAACGCGCTGTAACGGCAACGTTGCCGCAATCGCCAGCGAGACTTCAGCCTCCTGTATTGCATTCAGCGTTTTCGCCAGACTACCCAGCTCATTCATCTGCTGCATCACGCGGATGGCTTGCCGGTAAAAGACCTCTCCCGCAGGCGTCAGTTTAGGCCGATACGCCTCTCTGGACAGCAGAACCATATCAATCTCGGCCTCTAACTTCTTGAGCATGTGGCTGATGGCGGACTGAGACTTGTGCAAGCGATCCGCCGCACCGCGAAAAGTTCCTTCTGTCACAATCGCATGCAAAACAACCAGCTGCTCATAAGTCATAAAATACGTTCATCCAACATGATCTGAATTTCTAATCATTATCGTGAATATTCAATATTATCAATTAATCATGAGAGGCATTACTTCCTCAAAGCCTGATAACAAACACCTTGAGGAAAGAGCTTCCAATGAAACTGTTTTACAAACCCGGCGCATGTTCCCTGGCAACACACATCACGCTGAATGAGATCGCAGCCACCTACGAGATCGACAGCGTAGACACAGATGCAGGGAAGACCAGCACGGGCGTAGATTTCAAAACCATCAACCCGAAAGGCTATGTTCCGGCCCTCCAACTGGCTTCAGGAGAAGTGCTCACCGAAGGCGCTGCAATCCTCCAATACCTAGCAGACAATCACCCGCAACACGGGCTTGCTCCAGCAGCTGGAACCGTTGCCCGTACGCGTTTGCAGGAGTACCTGAACTTCACCAGCTCAGAACTCCATAAAGCATTCACCCCGTTCTTCACCGCATCAGCAACCACACAGGACAAGGAAAAGGCCGCAAAGAACGTTGCCGCCAAGTTCAACTATCTGGAGGCTCTGTTCAGTGACGGCAGAGCCTATCTCCTGGGCGCGGAGTTCTCTGTTGCAGATGCTTATCTTTTCGTCGTCTGCAACTGGTCGAATTTCGTCGGCGTCGATCTGATCAACTGGCCGTCCCTCGCTGCCTTTGTCCAGCGCACAAGCCAGCGCCCATCGGCACAGGCAGCAATGAAAGCTGAAGGCCTGATCTGATGAGCAACCCACAAGCCATTGCAGAAGTTCAGAAAGTGATGACAGGCTATTTTGACGGCCTCTATCACGCCGATACCAAGGCTCTGGCTGAGGTATTCCACCCCGATGCGCGCTACGTCAACATGATCGAAGGGGACTACATGCATAAGTCCCTGAGCGAGTACTTCGAAATGGTGGATCGCCGTATCCCGCCCGCAAGCAAAGGGGAGCCGCGACAGGACCGCATCCACTCTATGGAATTCGGTGGCTCTCAAATGGCTTTCGTCAAAGCCTCAATGACCATGATGAACCGCGAGTATCTGGACTTCCTCACTCTGACCAAAGACCAGCACGGTTGGCGGATCATGACCAAGATCTTCACCTACATCGCAAAGCCGGAGGCAAGCTGATGCCATATGTAAACATCAAGATCACCAGGGAAGGTGGACCGGATGGCAAAGGCCCAACCGCAGACGAAAAAGCCGAGTTGATCCAAGGCGTAACAGAGCTTCTGTCCCGCGTGCTCAACAAAAAGCCAAGCACGACCTTTGTGGTGATTGATGAGGTTGCTCTTGAAGACTGGGGCATTGGCGGCCTGCCAGTCATCCAGTATCGCCAGCAGGTCTCTTAAAACACCTCAAGCAAAAACGCAGGGCCCAAACCCTGCGTTTTTCAGTTCGCCTTATTGCGGCAGAATCTTCAGCGTCACATTCCGGTCTGGCACCAGAAAATCTGATGCTGCCACGACCAGATCGTCCGGGGTGATCTGCTCCAGAATTGTCGTGTAATTCTGATAGCGCTGAATTGCCTCAGGATAGCTTATAGCCTGACTTGCCAGTTCAAACCACAATCCATTGCTGTGTTCGGCATTGTTCATGGCTTCCAGAATAGGCTGGCGCGCACGCAGCAACTCATCCGCTGTGATGTTGCCCTTCACCTGCAGCTCTTTGACGATATCCTGATAAACAGTCTCCGCCGCATCCACATCATCCAGTTTCAACTTGCTGGACATTCCAATGTAGCCAAACCCTTTGATTGTATTGGAGTTCATGCTGAACGCATAAGGGCTGTAAGTCGCGCCCATAGCCTCACGCAGTTTATCACGCAGGCGAAGCTCTATGACGCCCTGCAACAACTGCAGCGTATAGCTCTGCGTTGCATCTGCATCATCGCTGGTTTTCCAATAATGCTGCAAAAGCGCCGCGTCACTGTCGCCCTCATGGGTCAAAGATACAGCCTGCGCCTCAGGAAACTCAATACCAGTTGCGTAGCTATGCTTTGGAGCCTCAAAGGATTGCTGCAAAGCGCCGAAAGTCTCGGCAACCGCATCCAGAGCGGTCTGAACCTCAAGGTCGCCTACAATACCAATCTCGATCGGGCCCTTTTGAGCGATGCGGGAGATGATTGGCTTCAGCTCCTCATAGTTCCGCTCCAGCAAAGCTTCTTCACTTCCTGCACCCCAGCGTTTGTCGCCGCTATGCAAAATGCGGGAGAACTCGCGGCCACGAACAGCTTCAGCAGAACTGCGGGAGTTCTTGTAGGTCTCTTTCAGGCTCTTTTGGTAAAACGCTTGCCCCTCAGGACGATATGCCGGATCTGTCAGATACGCCGCGACCACCTGCAATTGCAGCTTCAGATCGTCCGGCGTTGTTCCGTATTGCCCGGAAATACCATCTTCGCCAAAGGAAAGACCAACGCCAACCTGAGTACCAGAAAGTACCTTGTCCAGATCAGCAACCGAGTACTTGCCAAGACCGCCAACAATAAAGGCACTCTGGAAGAAGCCAGCCAAACCATCTTTATCTGCAGGCAGATCTTCAATACCGCGACCCGTGCGCAGGGAGACAAACACCTTACCCTTGTCAAAGTCAGTCTGCTTAAAGTTCAGCACCACGCCGTTTTCAAAAGTGTAAGAGCGGATCTGCCCAAAACTGCTGATTGTCTGCTGGGCAACTTTGCCTTTGGGGCCAAAGCTTTCATAGTCAAAGCTGGTCAACGACTTGGCTTCAAAGGCAGCAACTGGCTGCTTCTGGCTTTCTTCAAACACGGAAAGAATGGTCTCTTCAGCATTTGGAAAGGCCTCGGCAGTCGTCATAAACAGGTTTGGTTTTGCGCCTTCCCAAAGCTCAAGCAGTGTCTTTGAGACTTGCCGCGCTTTCAGATCAGAAAAGTGTTTCTGGAAGAAGGCCAGATCATCGGCAGAGGATGTGGTGACGCTCTCATTGAGCACATCGCGCACGAGAACATTGGCGATTGCACGGTTTGGAATAGTCTCTTCCGCTTTCACCGCAACTTCCAGTGAGTTGAGCCGGTTCACCAACTGCCGGTCAACTTCTTCCTGTGTCACGCCATAAGCCAGTGTTTGCCGCAGTTTCTGCTCCAGCAAAGCAAAACCGTCCTGCCACTTGTTGGTGGCAACGGTCGCGCTGGCAACAACGGTGTCGGCAAAGTCTTCGCTGTAATAATCCGTGCCGGCAGTGACCATAGTATCGTGAGAGGCAAGGGCTGCATCGCGCAGCCGCTCTTTCAAAATACTGATCCCGATCCTGCGCAGCGTGTTCTGAATACGGTTCTGCTGATTATCAATCAGCTCTTGAGAAGGTTTGACGAGATAGATGCTCAACACGGTAGGCAAAGACGGTTCTACAAAAAGCGCAGCACGCGGAGCCTCAGCAACCTTCAATCTCCCAAAATCCGGCTCTTCGCTGTCCAGCTGTTCTGCATTCGCAGGGCGCTCCCAATCCGTAAAGTGCTTTTGAATGGCAGCTTCTGTTGCTTCAACATCAATATCGCCAGTCACAACCACTGTGGTCCGACCGGGTGTGTAGTAGCTCTCGTAAAAATCGCGCAGGGTTGCCTGGTCAACGGCATCAATGCCATCCATTGTGCCAACCGGCAGCAAGGTGCGCTGTTTAATGCCCGGATAAAGGTAATCAAATCTGGCAACCAGCGCATCATAGTCCGGACCGTAATTGCCGCGCACTTCAGAGGCGACAACACCGCGCTCACGGTCAATCGCACTTGTTGAGAGCGTCAGTTCACTTGCTGTCTCACGCATAATAAACAGCGCAGTGTCCAGCAACTCCGCATCTGCTGAAGGCAGAGAGAGACGATATGTGGTGTTATTCAACGTGGTCGCAGCATTGGTGCCTGCGCCAAAGGCCAGCCCTGCGCGCTCCAGCAAGGCCACCATCTCGCCTTCCGGCACATTGGTAGAACCGTTAAACGCCATATGTTCCAGATAATGGGCAGCACCTGGTTCTGACCCTTTTTCCAAAGAGGAGCCAGCATCAACCGCCATACGAACCTCAATCTGGTTCTTGGGGGATTGGCTCTGAACCAGTAAATACCGCATACCATTGGGCAGCTGACGAGAGATTATTCTGGGATGCAGTTTAAGGTCAGTCTCAGGAAACCAATAGGATTGCTGATCTTGGGCAACCTGCAACGCCGGCTTGGGCTGAGGGGCCGCGGCATCCTGCGCATAAACAGGAACAGAAAAGACCAGTCCAGTACTCAGCAGTGCTGGCACCATAAGGTGTCTGATTACGTGCATTATTGTTTCCCTGCGCCCTGCCCAAATTGCCTATGTGCTCTTGTATTGGTGTTCCCGGTGTGAAGATGTTCACGAAAGCACACCCCCATGCTTCAGCGCGCAGGTTTTGCAGACTTTGTTGAAGCCCGTCACAAAATAATTCCTAAGCTGAACCCGAGTACCCGCGAGGTCTTCACCTCATAAAAGCTACATCTGCGTAATTATCATAAACTTTGCTGTTTTTCATATGCTTTTGGTTCATGTTGCTTTTGTGGCAAAGCAGCGCAGGTGGGTAAAAAACTATGGTTGGTTTGGTATCAGATTTAAGTGTGCAATGATTTTGGTTGGCTGACTCGCCATCCACGGGCTCTCTGGATTTATGAGATCAGTCCGCATTTCTAAGCTTTTGATTTTTTATGGAATACCAATATGAACGGGCAAATTATTATTCTGCACGGTCCCTCAAGTAGCGGAAAGTCAACCACTGCAGTTGCGCTGCAAAACGCGATTGAGCTGCCGTTCTGGCATATTTCAATTGATCATCTGCGGGATGGGGGAGTACTGCCGACGAAACGCTTCAAAAATGGGGATTTTAATTGGTCTAACCTGAGAAAAGCATTCTTTGAAGGCTTTCATGCATCACTAGCTGCGTATGCCCATGCTGGCAATAATCTGATTATGGAGCATATTTTCGACAATCCTGATTGGCTTCCGGAGCTAAAAGAGCTGTTTCAGCCGTTTGATGTCTACTTTGTTGGTTTGCATTGTGATTTAGAAGCGTTGAAGCAACGTGAAATCGCCAGAGGAGACCGATCCATCGGGAGTGCAGAGCAAGATTTCCATTCAGTCCATGTTGATCGTATTTACGATCTTGAGATCAGAAATACAGCATCAACAGAACACAATGTAACAGCCATTCTTGAAGGGTGGCGCTCCGGCATTAGAAAATCTGAATTTGCGACGCGGTGAGGGTGCCGATTGTTGCATGGTTTAGATGGCTGAGGCTTTGAAACTGAATTAGAGTTGTTAATACGGCTAAGCCTGCCAACTAAAAACGCAGAGCCAAAGCCCTGCGTTTTCATGAAACCAATGTGTCAGCCTAAAGCATCGCTTAGAGCGGCAGTTCGCCGACACCGCCGTTGGCTGCGGACCATTCCAGCGGATTATTGAGGAACTTCTCAACTTCACTCACCTTCTCAGCTGAGAAGTAATCGTTTGTGCGGCAAACGTGCAGGATGTCGTGCCATGTTGCAAGGTAGTGCAGGTTTACGCCATGCTCTGCCAGTTTGCCTTTCGTTTCCGGGAAGATGTCGTAGTAGAACACCACCAGCGTGTCGGTCACTTCAGCACCCGCCTTGCGCAGTGCCTCGCAGAATTTGATCTTGGACCCGCCATCGGTGGTCAGGTCTTCCACCAGCAGAACGTTCTGACCTTCGTGAATATCACCTTCGATCTGCGCATCACGGCCATAACCCTTTGGCTTCTTGCGCACATACTGCATTGGCAGTGCCATCTTATCTGCAATCCACGCAGCAAACGGAATACCAGCCGTCTCACCGCCTGCGATCGCATCAAACTTCTCAAAGCCCGCATCACGCAGCAGGGTTGCCACGGCAAACTCCATCAGTGTGCCACGAATGCGCGGGTAGGAGATCAGTTTACGGCAGTCGATGTAAACCGGGCTCGCAAGACCGGATGCCAGAATGTAGGGCTCTTCTGGACGGAAGTTCACCGCCTTGATTTCCATGAGCATTTTTGCGGTCAGTTCCGCCATCACTTCGCGGTCAGGAAAAGAATTGGAAAACATCGCTGTCCCTCAAGTCACAGTAGGTGGTTTGGAGCGTATTCCCGAAAAGTGGTTCCGGTTTTCGGATAAGAATACGCGCGAAAACAAAGATCTGGAATGCGTGGGATGACAGGGAGCTGGCACCGCACGCATTCACGTCAAAAAAAAGCAGCTTGCCCCGGCCATATTAGGTGCAAACTGCATTGAAACTCATCTTTAGGTCTCAACCTTCCAGAATATATCAAATCCCGGATTGAAGAGGGTCACCGGCCCGTCCGGTGTTGGAATACTCGGCGGGTAACTGACCTTTTCATCGGCCTTAACCAGGTCAATGGTCGCCTCGTTTGGCGCCATGCCATAAAACGTCGGGCCATTGAGAGAGGCAAATGCCTCAAGCTTGTCGAGCGCGCCTTCCTGCTCAAACACATGTGCCAGACAGCTCATGGTATTTGGTGCGGAGAAGATGCCAGCACAGCCACACTCACACAGCTTGTTCTGGTCAAGGTGCGGGGCGCTGTCTGTTCCAAGGAAGAAACGGGCATCGCCAGAAGTGGCCGCAGCACGCAGCGCAAGGCGGTGTTTCTCACGCTTCGCCACAGGCAGGCAATAGAAGTGAGGCTTGATGCCGCCGACCAGAATGTCATTCCGGTTGATGATCAGGTGGTGCGTCGTGATCGTCGCCGCCAGATTGTCACCACCAGACTTGGCATAGTTGACACCTTCTTCCGTGGTGATGTGCTCCATCACCACTTTCAGCTTAGGGAACTTGCGGCGGATCGGGTCCAGCACAGTCTCAATGAACACTGCTTCACGGTCAAAGATGTCCACGTCAGACGTTGTGACCTCACCATGCACCAGAAGCGGCAAACCGATCTCGGCCATGCGTTCCAGAACACCCGCCACCTTATCAAAGTCGCGCACACCACTTTGTGAGTTGGTTGTCGCGCCAGCAGGATAAAGCTTCACCGCAGTCACCAGACCAGACTTGGCTGCCTGCTCCAGATCATCCGCATCGGTGGTCTCCGTGAGATAAAGCGTCATGAGGGGCGTGAAGTCGTGCCCCTCTGGCATGGCTGCCAGAATGCGATCCCGATACCCGGCAGCATCCTTGCTGGTGACAACAGGTGGGACCAGATTAGGCATGATGATCGCGCGGCCAAAGTTTGCAGAAGTTGACGGCAGAACGGCCTTCAGCATCTCGCCATCACGTAAGTGCAGGTGCCAGTCATCAGGCCGTCTAATGGTCAGGCGGGTCTCGGTCATCTTCATGCTCCGTGTGGTCGAAAGGCTGCGCGACACCGGTTTACTGCCCAATGCCACCAAATCTCAAGGAAAAACTGATGCTTTCGAGCATCTCGCACAAATACGTAGTTATGGGAACTAGCCCTTCGGGTGAAATGCGCTGCGTAACATTGCGAAAAGTACGCAGCTAGGTACTTCCCACTATCCACATCTTCATAGTTTCAAAGTGCCCCGCACAAATCCTATGCGAATCTACCTGTCAATTCTCACAGGTCGCCAAGCCCCAAATTTACATGGATTGATCTGGTGGGTGGATTATCATAATGTTCCTGTTATGTACTAAGTTAATTCACTTTTAGTTCTGGTTTTTGCAGGCGAGTCGTTACGGCAGTCTTCACAGCTTGATCTCTTTCAAATGAAAATCGTGTCCATGTCAGTTTTCACGACCTTCGCCTCATCCGGCCATTCAACTCTCAAGGAGAAGATCACCTCCTTGCCATCACGTGTTTCCCCTGTTCACCATGGCGCAGGTGAGCAGGGGCGCGTGTACTTTATCGAAGAGGTCATCCGCTCAACCGTGCTCTATGATCTGCTGAAGACCCTGCGTGACGCCCGGTTGCCAGATGCCTGGCTCGCGTCAGGCGCAATCTACCAAAGTGTCTGGAACGCACTGACGGGCAGGGAGGCCGGACACGGCATCAAAGACTACGACCTGATCTACCATGATGAGGCTGACACGTCCTACGAGGCCGAAGACCGTGTGATCACCAGCCTCGCCAAAGCTTGCGAACCGCTGGGGCTTCCAGTTGAAATCCGCAATCAGGCCCGCGTGCACCTCTGGTTCCCCAAGCACTTCGGCATGGACTACCCCAAACTAGGCTGCTCGCTGGAGTCTCTCCTCTACTACGCTTCAACAACCCACTCCGTCGCCGCCCGCCTGCACGACGATGACCGCCTGCAGATCGAAGCCCCCTTCGGACTGGAACCCATCTTCCAAATGCAGATGCTCCCAAACAAAGTCCTGCCCAACGAAGAAACCTTCACCCGCAAAGCCAACCGTCTCACAGAACACTGGCCGGAACTAACAATCATCCCTTGGTAGGCTGCCCCCAAATTTTATCCGCCTACCCAAAAGCCCGCTTTTCGATCTCAAAAGCGGGCTTTTGCACGCCAACCACTTGTAAGAATTGAGATAACGAACCGAGCCATAACAACAAGCGACCTGCAATTGATCCTCAACATTGTTTACCAAGGCCCAACCCACCAATGGATTATCTCATTGGAATCTTTTAGTAGTTAGAAAGAGTAGAGCATCTCCCCGAGGCATGGGTTCCAGTCTTTGGATCAGGATATGCATAAACATGAAGTGTCAGAGCATCACCAGTGATCCGGTTTGATCACCCGATACTCTGAAATGAACCGGTGCAGGCGTCATCAGGGCTATGCCAAAATTAGTGCGTCACTTAGCTTTGGCCAATGCCAACTTGGAGTACCTGGATCAGGCAACGCTCGCGGACCCTCAACTCACCAGTGAGGAGGATCGCAAGCGGTTACTTGAGCTGGTCCTGCGCTCCAACGCGCATCTGATTTCCGCAATGAAGGGCATCAGATCCCTCCGCCTGCCGGACTGGTGCATCTCCGGCCCCTCCATCGCATGGCCTCTTTGGACTGCGTTGAAGGGCAAGCCCGCCATGGCTGGCAATCACCAGCTCTACATCACCTACTATGATCCATCAGAGCAAGCCCTCGAAAAAGAAGCCACCTACCTGCGCCATATCCGTCAGATCCTGAGCGCTGGGCCATATCAGGTGCACCTGTCCAATCAAGCGGGACATGTCATTCATCATGACAGTGAGCGGATGAGCAATGGAACACCAGTCACATGCACTGCAGAAGCTTTGGTACGCGATCCCGTCCAAACCTATGCGCTCGGCGTCCGCTTAGAGACCAACGGAACCTTCACCGTTCTGGCACCGTTCGGTTTGTCTGGCGTTTTTTCGATGAAGATGGAGCGCAATACCGGATACTGCGACGAAGAGCACTTCCTCTATAAACTCCGCCGCGTTGAAGCCATGTGGCCGGGAGTTGCTCTCAGATAGCTTTTGCTGGATCGTTTTCCCAAAAGGTGTTCCGGCCTCTGGGCAGGAATACGCGTGCGAACAAAGAGATAGATCTTGGCACGTGTATGAGCCATTTCCTAACGAAGCGGCTGAACTGGCAAATAGCCTCTTTCTATCAAATGTACGGTCAAACCGACTGGAAACGGCAAGGCAACTGCATTCTCGTAATCGCACTCTGAACTTGGCGCTCCATCCGGGCAGGCATACTTCCGGAAATCCTCTTGATCACCCCGGCTTTTCTCTGTGGCTTGTGCGACAGCCTCCATCCCGTCTCCCAACCGCGCCCGAAGAGCTGCCCAACCTGCAAGGAAACCATTCTCGCCCCAAAGCGACTTCTCAGAGCCAGCTAACTCCTCGAGATAGGCCAGTTCTTTACGAAAAGCGGGCTGATAGACTGGGTCCATATTCACATCGGTGATTTCGTCGTAGTAGAGCTTTTCAATGTAAAGCGGCGCAAAACTGCCTGCGTATGGTGCGAAAAGATAAAAGAAGCTGTTGTCCGCACTCACAAGCTCAAGTGTGCCGTCACCATTCAAGTCCTCAAAGCTATAGCCATATCCACCATCCAACACCGCACCCTGAACCATCACCCAGCTTCCCTCTCGATTTTGCGTGATGATCTGTTGCTCCACACAGCAATGCGCCCCACCCGTAAACCGCTTGATCACGACCTGAGGAAACTCAGTCTCACTGGCAAGGCGAATAACTTCAACGCTCTGGCCGTACTGAGGAAAATAACTTGGCTCCGTCTCAAACGAGAACACTTTATTCTGCCCGGTCCATCCAACAACCTGCACCTTTGAATTCTTTGAGAATTCATCATTCGGGTCAGTCTGTTCCGTGATGAGGCCTGCGTCAACACGCAGCTTTTCGAGTTTCAGAGAAAAATGGTTCTGCGCTTCAAACTCTCCAAAACGCAAGTTTCTGGCGGGCCAGACAGTCTCCAAGGAGCGGCGCCCGTGAGACAGATAAGCATCCTCAGGCAAATCAATCGAAATCTGCTGGCGTGCCAGTTGCAGATTTTTAAAGTTTACAGGGCCAACAACCACACCAAACCAGCCGTTTTCTGAGCGAACCACCCGCACTTTATCCTGATAGGGTGTCCCTTGCAGAGCTTCCTGAAAACTTTCCGCCAGCTGCACAGCTTCGGTTGCATCCTGTTTGCTGGCAAAAACAAGCCATTGTTGCCCGCCTGAAAGGCTGAGACTGTCTGCTGCAAAACTGATGCTTGGCGTACTGAAAAGTGTGAGCAATAAAACTGAAATCACTTTTAGAAATTGCATTGCTCAACTCCACATACAGTACTAACTAAAACCAATTAAAACAGGTTCTCCTGGTTGCTTCAAAGAGTTTCGCCAAAGCTAGCAACAAGAAACACTAATCAAACCGATTGATGTCGAAATCCGCTGTCTCTTGTAAAAACTCAATAAAGCCATCCACTTGATGCTCGGCGGTCAAACGCCCTTTCTCTGAACTTGCATTTGCAGCATTTCCCACTGTCCCATGCGGGTTCAAATCAGAAGCAATCCAGCCATAAGAAGGGAGCCCGGTTGGCCCCAGCCGGGCATTCTCATCAAGATCTTGAGCTGTTGAGCGGAAGTCTTGTGCATGCAACATGTCAACAAGGTCTGCCCGAAAATGCAGCATTAACGAAGTTTCCTCATCGCCTCCATGCAGCCCAAACTTCAGTTCTTCCTCGCTAAATAGCCCGTTTGGTGCTCCAAAGCTGGACCAATGACATTTGCCAACCAACATCTTGCAGCGAATGCGAAGCTCCCGCGCGACAATGCCGATCAAGTCCAGGTTCCCACCATGAGAGTTGGCAATGATCATTTTCCGGATGCCACAGGCCGCAACCGAAGTGCCAATGTCAATCCAATGTTTTGCCGCTGTGTCGGCTCTTAGCGACAGTGTCCCCGGCGCATGAATATGCTCATCAGACTTCCCAATGCATTGTAAAGGCAAAATACGGAAGTCCAGCGTTTCCGGTGCACGAGCGCACAAGGTCTCTAGCATACCCTCATTAATGTATGTGTCCACGCCAAGCGGGAGATGGGGACCATGTTGCTCAACAGCAGCTGTCGGCAAAATCGCAATCGTCCTTTGAGCATCAATATTCTCAAAGTCTGTGGTTTTAAAATCCATCCAATAGCGTCGAGGAAACATGGCAGACACCTCTAGAGTCAGTCGCTTTCCGCAGACCATTTCAGTTTGGCCTGAGAGAAGGGGCTAAGCTTTGCAAAGGCTTCGGGTTTTTCGATCAATCACCTTTAAATGGCGAAGCCTTGAGGTTTCAGTAGAGCTGTCCATGTTGTAATGGGCAGCGTATCTGGTTTTTACCCATGGGTTGCAAAGCACACGCACGCCGCGCAAAACGGTTTTCTTGCCGGGCGTGCCCATAAGAAAACTAAGCCATCTTGGCGCACCACAAGTGGTAAAAACGACAAGTTTCTTAATGTTCTGCAAATTTGGTTTGATCGCGCCCTCTTCAGTCAGCTTAAAAGCAACACCCGGCACCAGCACGCGATCAAGCCATCCTTTGATCATGGCAGGCAAGCCATACCACCAGGTTGGATAAATGAAGATAAGCGTGTCGCAGCGCTGCAACGCGTCAATGTGGTGCTCAAGACCTTGCTGGTTGAGGGAGGTATCCAAATAGCTATCCAGCTCGCCCTTGGTTAAAACTGGCTGAAAACCCTCCTCATAAAGATCAATGAGATCCAGGCTGACGTCGTGAAGCCTGAGTGTCTCTACCACCTGTTCAAGGACAGCCTTGCTGAAACTTTCAGAGTTTGGATGGCAATAGACGATCAGCGCATGCATGTTCTTATCCGGTTCAAATGTTTTTCTATCAATTTCTACCACGCCTTATACGAGTTGAGGCTGGCTTCTCATTGAGTTTCATCATCATGATCGCATGAAAATCGTCTAGTTCGTAATTCTCCCAAACTCAGCTAATGTTTTCTGTAACGTGATGATAATAATAGTATAAATCTACGTATTTCTCGGTTTTACTATGCTGTCTCTGCGATGCTTTTTGAGTAATGCCTCAATATTTACACAATTTTGTATATTTTTTAGTGCGTACTTTCTGAAAGACCAGTTCAGAAAACAAGCCGCGAGCCATCAGGAGGAGATGAGCCCCGGTAAGAAGAAGCGAAATCGCCAATCAAAAATGAAAACCGCTTCCAATCCTCCCAAAAATAATCTGCGCCCTATGAATGGTGCACTGTGTAACTCATCAAAAAGAAGCAGAACCAATGACGAACCACAGACCTACTCTCCGATCCGTTCAGGCTCCATCTGCCGTTGTTATGATCCGCCCTTTGTTTTTCAGCACAAGCAAAGATGCAGCTCAGAGCAGTTCTCGCAGTCTTATTGGTGAATCTCAAAAAGACATCGATTTTGCAGAACAGGCATATGTTGAGATTTCAGCCGCAGCAGATGAGTTGAGTAGGCATGGTGTTGATGTTCATCTGTTCGAAGATAAGTCTCGTGACACACCACACTCTGTTTTTCTGAACAATTGGCTGTCAACGCATGCAGGCGGTTATGTCACCATCTACCCAATGCAGGCGGAGAGCCGTCGAAAAGAACGTCGTAGTGATGTAATCGAGCTTCTTAAATCCGAATACCGCGTTCAGGATGTAGTTGATTTTTCAGAGCTGGAAGATGAGCAGCAGTTCCTCGAAGGAACGGGCGCAATGGTGTTCGATAACGTTGAGCGCGTTGTATATGCAGTCCCGTCAAGTCATGCAAATCAGCAGGCTCTGGAACAGTTCTGTGATCATTTCAAATATGAGCCAGTGATTTTTCAGGCGCAACACACTGATGGCAAGCCTGTTACTCACACCAATGAAATTCTTTGCATTGGCACTGGCACCGCATTGATTGGATCAGACTTGATCACTGATCCTGCAATAAAAGCAGAGATCCTTCGCCGTTTAGAGCAGTCTGGACGTCAGGTTGTTCAGTTGAACAACGAGCAAATTGAAGCCTGTGCAGGACGTTCCATTGAGTTGCATAGCAAAACAGAAGGCTTGCTTCTTGCTATGTCCGAGGGAGCATACTCTTCTTTACATCAGGATCAGATCGATCTGATTGAGCAGAGCACCAAGATTGTTCAGTTGAAGCTGGATACCATTGAACAAGCAGGCGGCTCAGCCCGCTGCGCTATGGCAGGCATCCACCTCAACCTGCGCGAAGTTGAACCTGAGCTGGAAACTGAAGCTACTTAAAGTTTCCCTGCTGAGTATCGGTTAAGTCCACAATATCGGTGACCGTCAGAACAGCTGGCGTGTCACCTTTATTTTTGACCCAATGCTGCACCTCAGAGTTTTCGTTGATCACTTCACCAAGCTTATGAATGACCGGCACACCGCACTCATTACTATACTCAACAAACTCGCCTTCTGTGACCAGTGCCAGAGCCGGTCGATTTTCATGACCATGTAAAAGAACGTGTCCTCCCGGTTGAACCGTGATGGTCCGCATACGAAGGTTATGATTAGGGATGTTGACCTTCTCTTTGCCAAGATCAATAGCATCAAGTTCTTCAGTCTCTACCAAATAGTTTTCCGTTGGAGCGCTATCGTCAATGGCTGAACCTTCCTGGCCAGGAGGACATTGTCCGGCCTGAGCAGAAGGAAGAGCTAAGCCTGCAAAAAGCAGTGTGGTCGCAGCGAGTATAATGGTCTTCATAGGGACCTCCAATGTTCCGGCCAGAACATAGCTCAACTGAAAATCCAAGGTGCCGGGATTTGAGAGCATGTTAAACTCCCCATGAAGCCAGCTGATAAGAAGCAACTAAAATCATCTCGCAGAATTTTTCCGCCATTTCTATAAGCAGTAGGGCCTCCTTTGCGGGGATAGTTTTTTGGTTTGCGTTTATAAGATTTGATTGAGGGAGGATAAGTCCTGTCTCTCATTTGGCCGGAGCAGGAGGGGTTTGCTGATGCCGTTCTTAGTCCTCCATCTTCTCAAACGTGCTGTTTTATTGCTGTCTTGAACATTTGAGCGCATAAAAACGCTGTTTCGCGCAAAATCACGCAAACGAACGCAATGGCGGGGCTTTCCATTGGGCGTCTCTCATCGCATAGCGGTCATCTCGGCGAGTTCAGGTGCTACAGCCTGTGCCACGACCACCATACACCCTCATTCATTATTCAGTTTTCAAAGAACGCGGATTGCTCCGAAGTCTGCTTGCCAGCGTTCTGAGAGAGTGCAGCCTGATTTGATCGCGGTCTATTCCTGTAATGTTCTCCCTGAGTCTTTGGTGGCCGGGAGTTGGAGCATGGAGAATGGCTGGTGTGATTACGGGGAAATAAGGCGCCCTTTAACCTCTCGTTGGGGGAGATTGATTAGATAGATTTATCTCCCACAGGGATGGTGTGGAATCGAAACGGCGCGTTTCTGCGGATTAGGTATGTTTTACACATAGGTGGGTGATGTTTTTGGGTTTTTTTGTCGTTTTCAGGTTGACGGTTGGAGGGCTCAGGCCTATAACCCAGCTCATCGAGAGCGACGGCGCTGCCGGCGAAGGCACGATGCGCTCTTGAGTTCCTCGAAAGGATTGATCGCTCAGGCTCGATCGGAAATGATTGAGTTGGTGAGTGATTTACTCTTTTGAGTGTGGGTGAAAGCCCTGTTCATTGACAATTGAATACGGAAGAAGAAAGAGAAACGTGGACGGCGGTTATTCGCGAGTGTCTTGGTAACAAGACGCTGTTACGGAATAGCTGACTTAGTTTACGTTTTTCAGAACACCAAAG